>NZ_JAOWGS010000031.1:0-307124 GCF_030333035.1 Citrobacter sp. Cpo015
GTCAAAATCTGGTTTTCCGATGTCGCCGGACGCCCCAGCCTGCCGGTCACGCCCCTGAAACTGACAACCCGCTCCGGCAAAGACCTGACCCTGTGTAAAGACTACGTCGTCCCGGGCGGCAGTTTTACCTTCCTCCGGTCAACGCAGGCATTTATCAACGGTAAAACCTACCCCTATGGCAACTGGGATTAAGACTGGTTCTAAAGAAAAGGGCCGCGAATGCGGCCCTGATGGGGATTACTTAGCAACTTTGGTAATCTGTTTCACGTCGATTTCAACGGAGTTCCAGTCTTTATCCACTTCACCCTGGATTTCAACCACATCCTGCGGTGTGACGGTTACGCCGTTCCAGCGCTTGTGGTCGATATCCACATTCACCGTGCCGGTCGCATCTTTAAACACGTACAGGTCGTCGGAAATACGCTCAACGATGTTCCCGCGCAGGGTAACCCAGGTGTCATCACGCAGTGATTTGGCGCTTTCTACCGTCGTGCTGCTACCGTTAGGGCCGACAAATCCGCCGTTTTGGCTCTGCGTGGTGGTTGTCGTTGGCCCAGAGAAGCCGCCCTGCTGAGCTGCCAGAACAGGTGCGGAACACAGTGCCATTACGGCAACCATTGCAGCTAATTTTTTCATCGTCATGTCTCCCTTTCATGTTGGTTTACGACTATTAAATAAGTTAATCCTTAACAAGTTCTTAAGGCAAAAAAAGATACTTTTTTTGCTGTACAGAGACTGTAGCCACAGGTTTACTGACTGCAAATGAGTTATCGCAGGGATGAACATATGCGTATTTTACTGATCGAAGATGACACGTTGATTGGCGATGGCCTGAAAACAGGTCTGAGTAAAATGGGTTTCAGCATCGACTGGTTTACCGAAGGTCGCCAAGGGAAAGAAGCACTCTACAGCGCACCTTATGATGCGGTAATCCTCGACCTGACGCTGCCAGGCATAGACGGACGGGACATTTTGCGCGAATGGCGAGCCAACGGAAAGCAGGAGCCTGTGCTGATTCTGACCGCTCGCGACGCGCTGGCAGAACGCGTAGAAGGCCTGCGCCTGGGCGCAGATGACTATCTGTGCAAACCCTTTGCGCTGATCGAAGTTGCCGCCAGACTGGAGGCACTGGTACGTCGTGCCAGCGGCCAGGCCAGCAACACATTGTGCCATGGCCAGGTAACGCTCGATCCCGGCGCGCTGGTCGCCACGGCGGCGGGTGAACCTTTGTCACTCAAACCTAAAGAGTTCGCGCTGCTGGAACTGCTGATGCGCAACAAAGGTCGCGTCCTGCCCCGCAAACTGATTGAAGAAAAACTGTATACCTGGGACGAAAATGTCTCCAGCAATGCGGTTGAGGTCCACGTCCATCACTTACGCCGTAAGCTCGGCAGCGACTTTATCCGTACCGTGCATGGCATTGGCTATACCCTGGGTGACGCATGAAACTCACACAACGCCTCAGCCTGCGAGTCAGGCTAACGCTTATTTTTCTGATTCTGGCATCAGCAACCTGGGCCGTATCCAGTTTTGTGGCCTGGAGGCAGACTACCGATAATGTCGATGAGCTGTTTGATACGCAACTGATGCTGTTCGCCAAGCGGCTTAGCACGCTGGATATCAGCGATGTCACCACCTCAAGCAATATGGCCCGCACGCCAAAAAAACTGAAACATGGCCATATTGATGACGACGCGCTGGCGTTCGCCATCTACTCCACCGACGGCAAAATGGTGCTACACGATGGCGACAATGGCCAGGATATTCCTTACAGCTACAGCCGGGAGGGGTTTAGCGACGGCCAACTCAGGGGCGACAACGATTCCTGGCGCTTCCTGTGGCTGAATTCCGCTGATGGAAAATATCGCATTGTGGTGGGCCAGGAGTGGGAATACCGGGAGGATATGGCGCTGTCGATCCTTACCGCACAGTTAACCCCGTGGCTGGTTGCGCTGCCGCTGATGTTGCTGATCCTGGTGGTCATGCTGAGTCGCGAACTCAGGCCGCTAAAAAAACTGGCGCAAGCTCTGCGCTGGCGCGCCCCGGAATCAGAAGAACCGCTCGACCCGAAAGGTGTGCCAAGCGAAGTGCGCCCGCTGGTTGAATCACTTAATCAGCTGTTTACTCGCATTCACTCTATGATGGTCCGCGAACGGCGCTTTACCTCTGACGCCGCTCACGAGCTGCGCAGTCCGTTGACCGCGCTGAAGGTGCAAACCGAAGTGGTGCAACTGTCAGACGACGACCCGCAAACGCGGGAAAAAGCGCTGGTGCAGCTGCATGCGGGTATTGAACGCGCCACCCGACTGGTCGATCAGCTCCTGACGCTTTCGCGCCTCGACTCCCTCGATAATCTTCAGGATGTGGCAGAAATCTCGCTGGAGGAGCTACTGCAATCCGCGGTGATGGATATCTACCACCCGGCCCAGCAGGCGCACATTGACGTACGTTTGCAGATTAACGCGCACAATATCACGCGTACAGGACAGCCGTTGTTGCTGAGCCTGATGGTACGAAATCTGCTGGATAATGCCATTCGCTACAGTCCGCAGGGGAGCATTGTGGAAGTGACGCTCAACGCCCGTAACTTCAGCGTCAAAGATAACGGTCCTGGCGTTGCGCCAGAGGTACTTACACACATCGGTGAACGCTTTTATCGTCCACCGGGACAAAGCGTGACCGGCAGCGGTCTCGGTCTGTCGATTGTCCGTCGTATCGCAACACTGCATGGAATGTCAGCCTCGTTCGGCAACGCTCCGGAAGGTGGCTTTGAAGCAAAAGTCAGTTGGTAATTGCGTTATTGTTGCTCATATAGCAAAAGACTTTGCACATTTTGCTAATTTCACCGCACCGCTGGTGGGAGTAAAATCGTCCTCAAACGTATTTCCTTGAGGACACAAAATGAGCAACATTCTGATTATCAACGGGGCGAAAAAATTCGGCCATTCTAATGGTCAACTGAATGACACCCTGACCGAGGTCGCGGACGGTATCCTGCGCGACCTCGGGCATGATGTTAAAGTCGTACGCGCAGACAGCGATTATGACGTAAAAGCAGAAGTGCAGAATTTCGTCTGGGCCGATGCGGTTATCTGGCAGATGCCTGGCTGGTGGATGGGCGCACCGTGGACCGTGAAAAAATACATCGATGACGTGTTTACCGAAGGTCACGGTACGCTGTACGCCAGCGACGGCCGCACACGTTCAGATGCTTCTAAAAAATACGGCTCCGGCGGGCTGATTCAGGGCAAAAAATACATGCTGTCCCTGACCTGGAACGCACCGATGGAAGCCTTCACTGAAAAAGACCAGTTCTTCCATGGTGTTGGCGTTGATGGCGTCTATCTCCCTTTCCATAAAGCAAACCAGTTCCTGGGAATGGAAGCGCTGCCGACCTTTATCACCAATGACGTGATTAAAATGCCGGACGTCCCGCGTTATATCGCAGAATATCGCAAGCATCTGACCGAAATTTTTGGTTAACTGGTAACCTGGAATTAGAAGGAGTTAACCATGCTTACCGTTATTGCAGAAATCCGTACACGTCCAGGTCAACATCACCGCCAGGCGGTACTGGATCAGTTTGCCAAAATCGTTCCGACCGTACTGAAAGAAGAAGGCTGCCACGGCTATGCGCCGATGGTGGATCATGCCGCAGGTGTGAGTTTTCAGACTACAGCACCAGATTCAATCGTGATGGTTGAGCAGTGGGAAAGCATCGCGCATCTTGAAGCGCATTTGCAGACCCCGCATATGAAAGCCTACAGCGAAGCCGTGAAAGGTGACGTGCTGGACATGAATATTCGTATTCTGGAGTCGGGCATTTAAGATTGTCGATTTGCCGGGTGACGCTTAGCTATCCGGCATAAATCGCTTCGTCAGATGAGAGCCGGATAAGGCATTTTACGCCCGTCTCCGGCTTTTCTACATGCAATTACCCTTCGAGATCTGCCAGATCGCCTTTCTCCTGCAACCAGTTTCGACGATCTTCAGAACGCTTCTTGGCCAGCAGCATATCCATCATTGCGTTGGTACGCTGATCGTCTTCATCATCGATAATGAGCTGCACCAGGCGACGGGTGTTCGGATCCAGCGTAGTTTCACGAAGCTGCATCGGGTTCATTTCACCCAGACCTTTAAAGCGCTGCACGTTCGGCTTGCCTTTCTTGCGCTTTAACTGCTCCAGTACGCCCGCTTTCTCTTCTTCCGTCAGCGCGTAATACACCTCTTTACCGAGGTCGATACGGTATAACGGCGGCAGCGCCACGTAGACGTGACCGTGTTTCACCAGCGTGCGGAAGTGCTTTACAAACAGCGCACACAGCAGTGTGGCAATGTGCAGACCATCGGAGTCAGCATCCGCCAGGATACAGATCTTGCCATAGCGCAATTGGCTCAGATCGTCGCTGTCCGGATCGATACCGATCGCCACGGAAATATCGTGAACTTCCTGCGAAGCCAGTACTTCATCGGAAGAGACTTCCCAGGTATTGAGGATCTTACCTTTCAGCGGCATGATCGCCTGATATTCACGATCGCGCGCCTGCTTGGCCGATCCGCCCGCCGAGTCACCTTCGACAAGGAACAGTTCGGTGCGATTAAGATCCTGTGCGGTACAGTCCGCCAGTTTACCCGGCAGCGCCGGACCGCTGGTCAGCTTTTTACGCACTACTTTTTTCGCTGCACGCAGACGACGCTGCGCGCTGGAAATCGCCATCTCAGCCAGCAGTTCGGCTGACTGCACGTTCTGGTTCAGCCACAGGCTGAATGCATCTTTCACCACGCCAGAGACGAATGCCGCACACTGACGCGAAGAGAGGCGCTCTTTGGTTTGTCCGGCAAACTGCGGATCCTGCATTTTTACCGACAGCACGTAAGCACAGCGATCCCAGATATCTTCCGCCGACAGCTTCACGCCACGCGGCAGGATGTTACGATATTCGCAGAACTCGCGCATCGCATCCAGCAGTCCCTGACGCAGACCGTTAACGTGCGTACCGCCCTGCATGGTTGGGATCAGGTTCACATAGCTTTCGGTCAGCAGCTCGCCGCCTTCCGGCAGCCAGAGCAGCGCCCAGTCCACCGTCTCCGTCTCACCGCTGAAATTACCGATAAACGGTTTTTCCGGCAGCGTCGGTAGGCCATTCACCGCTTCGCTCAGATAGTCATTTAAACCGTCCTGGTAGCACCAGCGCTGCTCGCTGTTGTTGACCTCATCCTTAAAAGTGATCTCAACGCCTGGGCACAGTACCGCTTTGGCTTTCAGTACGTGCGTTAAACGCGAAACAGAAAAACGCGGGCTGTCAAAGAAGCTTTCATCCGGCCAGAAGTGCACGCTGGTCCCGGTATTGCGTTTGCCGCAGGTACCGACAACCTGTAAATCCTGCACTTTATCGCCATTCTCAAACGCGATGTTGTATACCTGCCCGTCGCGGCGCACGTTCACTTCCACACGTTTGGACAAGGCGTTAACAACGGAGATACCCACACCGTGCAGACCACCGGAGAACTGGTAGTTCTTGTTAGAGAACTTGCCGCCCGCGTGCAGACGACAGAGGATCAGCTCAACCGCCGGAACGCCTTCTTCAGGGTGAATATCTACCGGCATGCCGCGTCCGTCATCAATGACTTCCAGAGACTGGTCGGCATGTAAGATCACGTCCACGCGTTTTGCGTGGCCCGCCAGTGCTTCATCCACACTGTTATCAATCACTTCCTGCCCAAGATGGTTCGGACGGGTCGTATCGGTGTACATCCCAGGGCGACGGCGTACCGGCTCAAGCCCAGTGAGTACCTCAATGGCATCAGCGTTATAAGTTTGCGTCATGGTTTAAATAAGCAATTCGAATTGATCGTCAGAAACTGTGCAGTCCAAGGAAATCGACAATCGGGTTGAAATAATCTTCGAAGCCCGTGAATGCGTGGTTTCCGCCCTCAATAACTGTCTGACGGCAGGAGGCGTAATACGCCACCGCCTGGCGGTAGTCCAACACTTCATCGCCCGTTTGTTGGAGCAGCCAGATCAAATCCGGCGCTTCCAGCGGGTCAATCTGCATGACTTTAAGATCGTAAATATGGCGTGACTCTAGCACATATTGCTGCCCCGTGTAGGGGTTCTCGTTTTGACCGAGATAGTCGACCAGCAGTTCATAAGGCCGTACGGCAGGGTTCACCACCACTGCCGGCAGCATAAAACATTGCGACAGCCAGGTGGCGTAATAGCCGCCTAAAGAGGAACCGACAATCCCCAGCGACTCTCCGCCGTGTTCAAGAATGATCGATTCCAGCATCTCTGCGGCTTGCGCAGGATACGGAGGTAGCTGCGGCACGATCATCTCAACGTGCGGGTGGTGTTCCGCCAGCCAGTTTTTCAGTAAACACGCCTTCGCCGAACGAGGAGAGCTATTAAATCCGTGAAGATAGAGAAGCGTAGACATCAGTAGCCTTCTGAAGCGGTATCAGGGTGGAACCGATTACCCTGCAGACGACGTACCTGAGTCTGCAACGTCCCGTCGGCAAAAAGCTCCAGCGTCCGCCAGCCTGGGCTGATGGTATCCAATGTGAAGTTGGAACAGTGCGGTTTAAACTGCACGCAGGTCGACGGCGTCGCCAGCAGACGGCGTCCGTTCCAGTCCAGATCCAGTTCCTGATGAATATGCCCGCACAATAGATACTTGGCGCGAGGATAATTCACCAGCACGTTATCCAGTTCAGCGGCATTACGCAGACTGTGCTGATCGAGCCAGCTGCAGCCCGCAGGCAGGGGATGATGATGCAGTAGTAGCAAGGTATTACGCTCTGGCGCATCGGCAAGTTTACGTTCCAGCCATTCGAGCTGGAATTCACTTAACTCACCGTGGGGAACGCCGAACACCTGGCTGTCGAGCAGCAATATTTGCCACTGTTCGCCAATGAAAACGCGTTTAGCCGGGGAAATGCCCGCATCCTGCAGCGCGCTGTACATTGCCGGCTGAAAATCGTGATTGCCCGGTAGCCAAACGCAGGGCGCACGAAAACTTGCGATGCCCTCAGCAAAATGCTGATAAGCCGCAGCGGATTGATCCTGCGCCAAATCACCCGTCGCGACGATCAGATCGTACTCAGGCGACTCTGCATGTATTGCATCCAGTACGGATTGATAGCTGTCCCAGGTGTTCACACCCAGCAGCGTTTCATGCTTTTCGGCAAACAGGTGAGTGTCTGTAATTTGTAAGATCCTGACTCTGGCCTCACCAGCCAAAGGAAGGGTTAACAGGCTTTCCAAATGGTGTCCTTAGGTTTCACGACGCTAATAAACCGGAATCGCCATCGCTCCATGTGCTAAACAGTACCGTAACCAGTCGGCCAAAAACTGATTAATTTGATGCTTTTCGTCGCGTTGATGCAACTTTTTATTTGGATAATCATACCGCGCTTTGAAGCGAAAGATCTGCTGACTTGAACACACTTCAGCCACCCTTGCGTCATGATACAGGCGCACGGTCAATGACGGCAGGCTCCAGTATGTGACGGCCGGTGCCGTTTGTTCGATCGCAACAAGCGTAGTGTATCGGGTCGATTCCACGATCGTTAACCGATATTGTGCGTTTGCTACCTGATAGCTCACTGTTTCACCGGCTGCATCATTACGTGGCAGCAGGCGGCGCAATTGCGAATAGTTGGTTTCGCACAGACGCATCATTTCAGGGAAGTCAGGTGTGTAACGCTTCATTTTTTCCACTCAGTTTTTAACTCTTGATAGTGCAGCTGTAACCATTGCAAGGCGATGACAGACGCTGCGTTGTCGATTTTCCCCTCTTCTACCCATTGGTAAGCCTGTTCCCGGCTTACCACATGAACACGAATATCTTCGTTTTCATCAGCCAGACCATGGATCCCGCTCGCGGTCGTGGCGTCCACTTCGCCGACTAAAATAGACAGGCGCTCACTGGTGCCACCCGGGCTTGCCAGATAGCTCAGAACGGGCTTCGTCCGTTTAACTTCCAGCCCGGCCTCTTCCATTGCTTCACGACGGGCTACATCTTCAACGGTCTCGCCCTCTTCGATCATCCCGGCCACCATTTCCAGTAACCACGGGCTTTCGCTGGTATCAAATGCCGCGATACGGATCTGCTCGACCAGCACAACTTCATCTCGCTCAGGGTCAAAGGGTAGCAAGACTGCCGCGTGTCCGCGCTCAAAAATTTCGCGCGTTACCTCGCCGCTCATCCCCCCGTTAAACAGGCGATGGCGAAACCGATAAAGATCCAGTGAAAAAAAACCGCGGTATAGCTTTTCTCGTGCAATAATTTCTACATCATTTTTAGTGAAAGTCATTGGCAAGTTGTCTGGTTTACGCATTGTGCTGTCCTGAAACCAATAGTGATTAAAATGTGAATTTCAAGGTCGTTTGACTGATGTTTGAACGCCCTTGTGTTAAATTGATGCAAATTAACGCCGTATGGCACGTAACGCCAACTTTTTGAAGTGGCGGATTCTGCTAGAATCAGCAAATATTTTTACAATTTGATCAGCGCTAAATACTGCTTCACAACAAGGAATGCAAATGAAGAAATTGCTCCCCATCCTTATCGGCCTGAGCCTGTCGGGGTTCAGTACTTTGAGCCAGGCAGAAAACCTGATGCAGGTTTATCAGCAAGCACGCCTGAGCAACCCGGAATTGCGTAAATCCGCCGCCGATCGCGATGCTGCATTCGAAAAAATTAACGAAGCGCGTAGTCCATTGCTGCCGCAACTGGGTTTAGGTGCCGATTACACCTACAGCAATGGTTACCGTGATGCAAATGGCGTCAACTCCAATGCAACCAGCGCGTCATTACAATTGACTCAGACGCTGTTCGACATGTCTAAATGGCGTGCCCTGACGCTGCAAGAAAAATCAGCGGGCATCCAGGACGTGACCTATCAGACCGATCAGCAAACGCTGATCCTGAACACCGCCACGGCCTATTTTAACGTACTAAACGCAATTGACGTGCTTTCTTACACTCAGGCACAAAAAGATGCGGTCTATCGTCAGTTAGATCAGACAACACAGCGTTTTAACGTTGGCCTGGTTGCCATCACTGACGTACAGAACGCCCGTTCACAGTACGATACCGTACTGGCGAACGAAGTTACCGCACGTAACAATCTGGATAACGCAGTAGAACAGCTGCGCCAGGTGACCGGTAACTACTATCCGGAACTGGCTTCACTGAACGTTGATGGTTTTAAAACCAACAAACCGCAGGCGGTGAACGCGCTGCTGAAAGAAGCAGAAAACCGCAACCTGTCATTATTGCAGGCCCGTTTGAGCCAGGATCTGGCACGTGAGCAGATTCGTCTGGCGCAGGATGGTCATTTACCGACTCTGGACCTGACCGCCTCTACCGGGGTATCTGACACCTCGTACAGCGGGTCTAAAACCAACAGCTCCCAGTATGACGACAGCAACATGGGCCAGAATAAAATCGGTCTGAGCTTCTCACTGCCGCTGTACCAGGGCGGAATGGTTAACTCGCAGGTGAAACAAGCGCAGTACAACTTTGTTGGCGCGAGTGAACAACTGGAAAGCGCACACCGCAGCGTGGTGCAGACCGTTCGTTCTTCGTTCAACAACATTAATGCGTCTATCAGTAGCATTAACGCTTACAAACAAGCGGTTGTCTCTGCACAAAGTTCTTTGGATGCGATGGAAGCCGGCTATTCCGTAGGTACACGTACCATTGTGGATGTGTTGGATGCCACCACCACGCTGTACAACGCCAAGCAGCAACTGGCGAATGCGCGTTATACCTATCTTATTAACCAGTTAAACGTCAAATCTGCGCTCGGTACGCTGAACGAGCAGGATCTGGTGGCACTGAACAATACGCTGGGTAAACCAGTATCCACAACGCCGGATACGATCGCGCCGGAAAACGCGCAGCAAGACGCCGCGGCGGACGGTTATACGTCCAACAGCGCGACGCCTGCGGCACAGCCGACAGCAGCACGTTCAACCAGCAGCACCGGCAACAACCCGTTCCGTAACTGATGCTGATGACGGGGCTTCGGCCCCGTCTGAACGTAAGACAACGTAAAGATCCGCCCCTTCTTCCGCATTCTCGCCTCTTACCGCTTCAATTTCGACCAGTCATCCTCTATTCTGAGCAGAGTTACCACTGGGTACTGGAAGACATAAATGAAACGGACAAAATCTATACATCACGCCTCGTTCCGCAAAAGCTGGAGCGCGCGCCATCTGACTCCTGTCGCCCTGGCAGTTACCGCTGTGTTTATGCTCGCGGGCTGTGAAAAGAGCGACGAAACGGTTTCGCTTTATCAGAACGCTGACGACTGCTCTGCGGCGAATCCGGGTAAAAGCGCCGAATGTACTACTGCGTTTAACAATGCGCTGAAAGAAGCTGAACGTACCGCACCAAAATACGCCACTCGTGAAGACTGTATCGCTGAATTCGGTGAAGGCCAGTGCCAGCAGGCTCCTGCGCAAGCGGGTATGGCGCCGACCGGTGAAGGCCAGGCTCAGGCGCAGAATCAAAGCAGCGGCAGCTTCTGGATGCCGCTGATGGCAGGCTACATGATGGGCCGACTGATGGGCGGCGGAATGGGCGCTCAGCAACCGCTGTTCAGCTCGAAAAACCCAGCCAGCCCGGCTTACGGCAAATACACGGATGCCAGCGGTAAAAACTACGGTGCAGCAACGCCGGGTCGCACCATGACCGTACCGAAAACCGCTATGGCACCGAAACCAGCTACCACCTCTACCGTAACCCGCGGCGGATTTGGTGAGTCTGTGGCCAAACAGAGCACCATGCAGCGTAGCGCAAGCGGCACCAACACACGTTCAATGGGTGGCTGATCGTCATGGAAAGAGTCAGTATTGTTGAGCGCCCGGACTGGCGCGACAAAGCCACCGAATACGGTTTCAATTTTCACACTATGTACGGCGAGCCTTACTGGTGTGAAGACGCGTACTATAAGCTCACTCTTGCTCAGGTTGAAAAGCTGGAAGAGGTCACCGCAGAGCTGCATCAAATGTGCCTCAAGGTGGTGGAAAAGGTCATCGCCAGCGATGAGTTGATGACCAAGTTTCGCATTCCGAAGCATACCTGGGGCTTTGTCCGCCAGTCCTGGCAGACACAGCAACCGTCGCTCTATTCACGTCTCGATCTGGCGTGGGACGGCACGGGTGAACCCAAGCTTTTAGAAAACAACGCCGATACGCCAACCTCGCTGTACGAAGCCGCGTTTTTCCAGTGGATCTGGCTGGAAGATCAGCTCAATGCGGGCAACCTGCCGGAAGGCAGCGATCAGTTCAACAGTCTGCAGGAAAAACTGATCGAGCGTTTCACCGAGCTGCGTGAGCAGTATGGTTTTCAACTGCTTCATCTGACCTGCTGTCGTGATACGGTAGAAGATCGCGGTACGATCCAGTATCTGCAGGATTGCGCTGCCGAAGCTGAGATCGCTACAGAATTCCTCTATGTAGAAGATATTGGTCTTGGTGAAAAAGGTCAGTTCACCGACATGCAGGATCAGGTAATCGCTAACCTGTTCAAGCTCTATCCGTGGGAATTCATGCTGCGTGAAATGTTCTCCACCAAGCTGGAAGACGCTGGCGTTCGCTGGCTGGAACCGGCCTGGAAGAGCATTATCTCCAACAAAGCACTGTTGCCGCTGTTATGGGAAATGTTCCCGGACCATCCGAACCTGCTGCCAGCGTACTTCGCCGAAGACGACCATCCGCAGATGGATAAATTCGTCGTCAAACCGATCTTCTCGCGCGAGGGGGCTAACGTCTCCATCGTTGAGAACGGTAAAACGATCGAATCCGTGGAAGGACCGTACGGTGAAGAAGGCATGATCGTGCAGCAGTTCCATCAGCTACCGAAGTTTGGCGACAGCTATATGCTGATTGGCAGCTGGCTGATCAACGATCAACCAGCCGGGATCGGCATTCGTGAAGACCGCGCATTAATCACGCAGGATCTGTCACGTTTCTATCCGCATATTTTTGTCGAATAATTGAGAGAGCCGGGTGGTGACTTCGCCTTACCCGGCCTACGACGCGAACTTAATGCCCGATAAGCGCAGTGCCATTGGGCATTCATCATCCAACCTGCACCGACAACATACTTAAACTTCCCATCTCAATACCATCTACCGGGATAGTGACAGACTCTTTACCATCCCAAGCCCCAAGTACATACAGCAGCGGCAGATAGTGATCCGGCGTCGGGTTCGACAACGATCCACCTTCATGATCGAGATAGTTCACCAATGGGTGCTGCTCAACCGGTCCCTGCCATGTCAGGTTTGCCTTAACATAGTCATTGAATGAAGTCGCCCACGGATAAGGCGTGTTCTCACCGTGCCAACGCGCAGTGCGCAGGTTATGCACCACGTTACCACTGGCCACCAGCATAATGCCTTCATCACGCAGCGCCGCCAGCTTACGGCCCATCTCAAAATGCCATGACGCGGGTTTGGTGCTGTCGATACTCAACTGCACCATCGGAATGTCCGCATTCGGATACATCTTGATCAGCACGCCCCAGGAACCGTGGTCAAAACCCCAGGCTTCTTTGTCCAGGGTCACAGGCACTGGAGCAAGTAAGTCAACCAGATGCTGCGCCAGTTCAGGCGAGCCGGGAGCCGGGTAATGGGTGTCATATAATGCTTGCGGAAAACCGCCAAAATCGTGGATCGTTTTGGGGGCTTCCATCGCAGTCACACCCGTTCCACGGGTGAACCAGTGCGCCGAAACCACCACAATGGCTTTCGGACGCGGCAACGTTTCCCCCAGTTGCTGCCAGGCACGGGTATAAACGTTATCTTCCAGAACATTCATCGGGCTACCGTGACCCAAAAACAATGCTGGCATACGAGTTGAAGACATGATGATATCCTTACTGAGGGAGTCATTTTGATACCACCACAATACGCTTATTCGGTTGATGAAGAACTCAGATAACGATGATGAAGATCATCAGTTATTTTGACGATCCAACCCGGATAGCAGATTGATAAGGAGTTTTATTTGTCGATGTCAGTACCTTTACTTCTGACTTTACTGGCAGGTGCCGCCACGTTTATCGGCGCATTTCTCGGCGTGTTAGGGCAAAAACCGTCTAACCGCGTTCTCGCCTTTTCTTTAGGCTTCGCCGCCGGGATTATGTTACTGATCTCCCTTATGGAGATGCTACCTGCTGCGCTGGTCGCTGAAGGTATGTCGCCAGTGCTGGGCTACGGAATGTTTATCGTCGGCTTACTGGGCTACTTTGGCCTGGATCGTCTATTGCCGCACGCGCACCCTCAGGATCTGGTACAAAAAACAACGCAGCCTCTACCCGGCTCTATTAAACGCACCGCGATTTTATTAACGCTCGGCATCAGCCTGCACAACTTTCCTGAAGGGATTGCGACGTTTGTTACCGCCAGTAGCAACCTTGAGCTGGGCTTTGGTATTGCCCTCGCTGTTGCATTGCACAATATTCCTGAAGGATTAGCGGTGGCGGGTCCCGTCTATGCTGCCACAGGCTCCAAACGTACGGCGATATTCTGGGCAGGAATTTCAGGTATGGCAGAAATACTGGGCGGCGTACTGGCGTGGTTAATTCTCGGTAGCCTTATATCACCAGTGGTGATGGCGGCAATAATGGCGGCTGTCGCAGGTATTATGGTGGCGCTGTCCGTCGATGAATTGATGCCGTTGGCAAAAGAGATCGATCCCAATAATAATCCTAGTTATGGGGTGTTATGTGGAATGTCGGTGATGGGATTAAGCCTCGTCATCCTCCAGTCGATGGGAATCGGATAATCCAGAGGGCGGATGCCACCCTGCAAATTTACAGCATCCGCTCATCCATAGCAGAATATGAAGGACTAATCCTGTTCCTTAACCGCGCTGTTATCTTCACCAGAGCGGCGAAAGAGTTTGTTTCGCGCTTCAAGTAAGGCATCTCTGTCCTGGCGGAATGCCCGACAATAACGTTTCATATGGCAATAATACCCCACCGCAACGAGTGCAATTAATACAATCCAATACCAGGCAATAAACATTCTTTTACCCTTAAAATTTAACATCATTAAACATTTAACGTTAAAATTTTACACAAACTTATTCTGACATACTCATATAGTGGCATATTTCAGAAACAAATATATGATTTCGATCATATAAATCAGCGGCTACGCTATTAGCCAAACTCGTTATAAACAATTAAAACAATGTCGACAAGATCACACTACGCAATAATAAATATTGTTCTTAAAATATCTCACTCATACTATCAAAAAAAATAATTAAAATTAGTTTCTGCAGAATAATACATTTCATCAATATTAATTAATGCATTACAAAAGTAGTATTAGCAATGCTGCTTTATTTTATCAAAACCGTAAAAACATAATATATTCAGCAAGATTATATTTATAGGTAATATAAGGAGATATATCCATGTTTACACAGTACCGAAAAACACTTCTGGCAGGGACTCTGGCACTGACATTTGGATTAGCAGCAGGAAACTCTCTTGCCGCTGGTTTTCAACCGGCCCAACCTGCAGGAAAACTGGGTGCAATAGTGGTTGACCCTTATGGAAATGCCCCGCTTACTGCGCTGGTTGAATTAGATAGCCACGTTATTTCAGATGTTAAAGTTACCGTCCATGGTAAAGGTGAAAAAGGCGTTCCGGTGACTTATACCGTCGGCAAAGAGTCACTCGCCACGTACGATGGCATTCCTATTTTTGGCCTTTATCAAAAGTTCGCAAATAAGGTAACCGTTGAATATAAAGAAAACGGTAAGGCCATGAAAGATGATTATGTGGTGCAAACTTCCGCCATCGTAAATCACTACATGGATAACCGCTCAATATCTGATTTACAGCAAACAAAAGTGATTAAAGTAGCACCGGGTTTTGAAGATCGTCTTTATCTGGTGAATACCCACACCTTTACCCCGCAGGGTGCAGAATTCCACTGGCATGGCGAAAAAGATAAAAATGCCGGCATCCTGGATGCGGGTCCAGCTGGCGGCGCACTCCCCTTTGATATCGCACCCTTTACCTTTGTCGTCGATACGGAAGGTGAATATCGGTGGTGGCTGGATCAGGACACCTTCTATGACGGCCATGACATGGATATCAACAAGCGCGGCTACCTGATGGGTATTCGTGAAACACCGCGAGGCACCTTCACCGCCGTCCAGGGCCAGCACTGGTATGAATTCGATATGCTGGGGCAAATTCTGGCCGACCATAAGCTGCCTCGCGGATTCCTCGACGCGTCGCATGAGTCGGTCGAAACAGTGAACGGCACCGTACTGCTTCGCGTGGGTAAACGCGATTATCGCAAAGAAGATGGCCTTCACGTACATACCATCCGCGACCAGATTATTGAAGTCGATAAATCTGGACGTGTTGTTGACGTATGGGATCTGACACAAATTCTCGACCCGATGCGTGACGCGCTACTGGGTGCGCTGGACGCAGGCGCGGTATGCGTCAACGTGGATCTCGCTCACGCAGGCCAACAGGCGAAACTGGAGCCAGATACCCCCTATGGTGACGCCCTCGGCGTTGGTGCGGGCCGTAACTGGGCTCACGTCAACTCCATTGCCTATGACGCTAAAGATGACTCCATCATTCTTTCTTCCCGCCATCAGGGTGTCGTCAAAATCGGTCGCGATAAACAGGTGAAATGGATCCTGGCACCGTCTAAAGGCTGGAATAAGGCGCTGGCAAGCAAACTGTTAAAACCGGTTGATGATAAGGGCAACGCGCTGAAGTGTGATGAAAACGGTAAGTGCGAGAATACTGATTTCGATTTTACCTACACCCAACACACCGCCTGGCTCTCCAGCAAAGGAACGCTAACCATCTTTGACAATGGCGATGGCCGTGGACTCGAACAACCGGCTCTACCAACAATGAAATACTCCCGGTTCGTCGAATATAAAATTGACGAGAAAAAAGGAACCGTTCAGCAAGTTTGGGAATACGGGAAAGAGCGCGGTTATGATTTCTACAGTCCTATCACGTCGGTAATTGAATATCAAAAAGACCGCGACACGATGTTTGGATTTGGTGGTTCTATTAATTTATTTGACGTTGGACAGCCAACCATCGGCAAAATCAACGAAATTGACTACAAAACAAAAGAAGTCAAAGTCGAAATTGATGTCCTTTCCGATAAACCAAACCAAACGCACTACCGCGCATTACTGGTTCGCCCACAACAAATGTTTAAATAATTTCGTTAGATTAAGGATTAATTATGTCGTCTAAATGGATTACTTCATTATTTAAAAGCGTGATATTAACGGCAGCGCTGGTTTCACCATTTGTAGCATCGGCTTTTACTGAAGGTACTGACTATATGGTGCTGGAGAAACCGATTCCCAATGCTGATAAAACGTTGATCAAAGTATTCAGCTACGCCTGCCCATTCTGCTACAAATATGATAAAGCCGTGACCGGCCCGGTGTCAGATAAAGTTGCCGATCTCGTCGCCTTCACACCGTTTCATCTCGAGACCAAAGGAGAATACGGCAAACAGGCCAGTGAAGTATTTGCAGTAATGATTGCTAAGGATCAGGCCGCAGGAATTTCATTGTTTGATGCCAAATCACAGTTCAAAAAAGCTAAGTTTGCTTACTACACTGCCTACCACGATAAGAAAGAACGCTGGTCTGACGGTAAAGATCCCGCTTCATTCATCAAAACAGGACTGGACGCTGCTGGTATGAGTCAAGCAGACTTCGAGAGCGCCTTAAAAGAACCCGTAGTCCAGGAGACACTGGAAAAATGGAAAGCGGCTTATGATGTTGCCAAAATCCAGGGGGTTCCGGCTTACGTCGTCAATGGTAAGTACCTGATCTACACCAAAAGCATCAAATCGATTGATTCCATGGCTGAGCTTGTCAGAGAGCTGGCGACAAAATAAACAGGGAACCGGCTATGGATTTTATCAAAGGATTGTGGCGAGACTTATGTACCGCACCGGTTAATACCCTGGTGAGATGGCAGGAGCGACGCTTTTTGTGGTTGCTAATGGCTTGTGCCATGGGCGGGTTAATTATTCTGGCGCACTCGTTCTTCCAAATCTATCTCTACATGGCCCCTTGCGAGCAATGTGTATATATCCGCTTTGCCATGTTTGTGATGGTTTTCGGTGGGCTGATCGCGGCAATAAACCCTAAAAACCTCATTCTAAAACTGGTCGGCTGCATTGCGGCATTTTATGGCAGCATTATGGGCATTAAGTTCTCCATCAAACTTAATGGCATTCATTATGCGGTACATAACCCGGACCCGGATTCGCTCTTTGGCGTACAGGGATGTTCTACCGATCCGACATTCCCTTTCAATTTGCCGCTGGCAAACTGGGCTCCAGAATGGTTTAAGCCCACTGGAGATTGCGGCTATGACGCACCTGTCGTTCCTGATGGCGTAGCGCTTAGCAGTATGCAAAAGTGGTTTGTCGATCTGTACCAGCAGTCCGAAGGCTGGTATCTGCTCCCGCCATGGCATTTTATGAATATGGCGCAGGCTTGCCTGCTCGCTTTTGGTTTATGTTTAGTGCTGTTGCTGGTAATGAGCGGAGCCTGGGCACTTAAACTGGCCAGAAAAAAATAGCCAGGTTGTAATAACAAAAAACCGAAGTCAGAAAACTGACTTCGGTTTTTTTATCCCTACCACGGTTGTCGCGGTAGTCAGCAATTAGCTGGCTTTGCGCTCATGCGCCTGACGGTAAGCCACCAGGTCTTCGATAGTTACTACAGCCATATTATGCTTACCGGCAAATTCGATGCACTCTGGCGCACGGGCCATGGTGCCGTCATCATTGGTCAGTTCGCACAGCACACCGGCTGGTTTAAACCCTGCCAGCGTCATCAGGTCGATGGTTGCTTCAGTATGACCACCGCGGGTCAACACGCCGCCTGCCTGAGCACGCAGCGGGAAAACGTGCCCTGGACGGTTAAGATCGGAAGGTTTTGCGCCATCCTTAATTGCCGCACGCACCGTTGTAACACGGTCTGCTGCGGAAACGCCGGTGGTTACGCCTTCTGCGGCTTCAATAGTCACGGTAAAACCGGTACCGTAAGCGCTGGTGTTATTTTCCACCATCATTGGCAGATCGAGCTGTTTGCGTCGGTCTTCAGTGATGCACAGGCAAACAATACCGCTACCGTGACGGATGGTCAGCGCCATCTGTTCTACGGTCATGGTTTCTGCCGGGAAAATCATATCGCCTTCGTTTTCACGGTCTTCGTCGTCAAGCACCATTACACCGCGTCCTTCACGCAGCGCAGACAGCGCATGTTCAACACGTTCGAAAGGCGTACCAAAAGAGGAAAGTAGCGTCTGATTCATGGTAAAAAAACCTCACTAAAATTATGGTTACCAGAATCAGGGCAGTCTTAGGAGTACCGTCTAAGCGGCAAAAAAATAACGTGAGCGGGTCCATGCCCGACTGGATCGTTACTCTCTCCCATCCGGACTCTAACCGTCGGCCCCGGAATTACACCGGATCTGCTGACCTTTTTGCCGTAACAAAAAGCGCTCGCGGGCTTTCAACATCAGTTGATTTACCGCCGGTGGGGAATTTCGCCCCGCCCTGAGAATAAGCGGGTTAACTATAACGCTATTGATTACCTTCATCAACGCCTTTACTCGTCTTAGCTTCACACAATTCTGGTTTATGCCTGTGCCAGTTCGCACTACAATAGGCAGCAACACGTACCAGTTCAGGGAAACCACAATGATTGACCCGAAAAAAATTGAGCAGATTGCTCGTCAGGTTCACGAGTCGATGCCGAAAGGGATCCGCGAGTTTGGCGAAGACGTCGAGAAGAAAATTCGTCAAACGCTGCAGTCACAGCTGACCCGTCTGGATCTGGTAAGCCGCGAAGAATTCGATGTACAGACTCAGGTTTTATTGCGCACGCGTGAAAAGCTGGCGCTGCTTGAGCAACGTCTGACTGAGCTTGAATCACGTGATAAAACGGCAGACGTTAAGCCTGCCCCCGCGATCCCGTCAGTTGATCCGCAAGAGTAAAAACGACAACGGGCCGCAAGGCCCGTTTTTCTGTTAGTGTTCCAGTTCTAGCTTCCTGGCTTCCGTCGCCTGCTGGCAGTACAGCGCATAGCGTTTGCAAAACCAGCTACGATGTTCTTCATCCATATTCCCGGTTATCGCCTGGATATCAATGGGATGGCCCTCAGCCTGCATCCTGGCAAAACTACGGGCCAGGAAATCGAAATTGTTCAGTGAATACATATTGCTGTTCATGAGCATACCCTCCAGTTATTGAATATCTGCTAAGGCCATATGCTTTTTCTAATTTCAGTATTTCCCTGGATACGAAGTTATTCTGTACATATTGTGCGCAAAACTACTGCGCGGGTTCACAGTTTCCTATGAAATCTAAGAGGGCATGAAATATGGCGGGTATATCAGGGAAAGAGGCGCTGCGGCTGAAGAATAAAGCGAAAAAAAGCCGGATGGCGACGCGAAAGCGTCTTATCCGGCCTACAAACGTTACGTCACGTAGGCCGGATAAGGTGTTCACACCGCCATCCGGCAAACTTTTCAGGTGTTATTTATCGCTGTCTTTCTGGATCTTCTTGATGATATTTGTCGTGGAGCAGCCATCTTCGAAGTTCAGCACCAGCACTTCACCGCCGTTCGCCCACACCTCTTCACTACCCGCAATCTGTTCCGGCTTATAGTCGCCGCCTTTGACCAGCAGATCCGGCAGAATGCCAGCAATCAGACGCTGCGGCGTATCTTCTTCAAAAGAGACCACCCAGTCGACGGATTCCAGCGCGCCCAGCACGATCATACGCTGTTCCAGCGGGTTGACCGGACGCGTTTCACCTTTCAGACGTTTGGTCGAAGCATCGCTGTTGACCGCCACGATCAGGCGATCGCCCAGCTTGCGCGCATTCGCCAGATAGGAAACATGGCCCGCATGCAGGATGTCGAACACACCGTTGGTCATTACCACTTTCTCGCCGCGCTTGCGGGCGCTGGCAACGGCCTGTTTCAGCTCAGATTCGCTCATCACGCCAAAGCCAGTATCAGCCCGACCGCGCACGGCGTTTTCCAGTTCAATCGGAGAAACGGTAGAGGTCCCCAGCTTACCAACGACAACACCGGCTGCGGCGTTAGCAAAATAGCACGCCTCTTCCAGTGAGTTACCCGCCGCCAGCGTCGCCGCCAGCACGCCGATAACCGTATCGCCTGCACCGGTCACGTCATACACTTCCTGCGCCTGCGTCGGCATATGCAGTGGAGATTTGCCCGGTTGCAGCAACGTCATCCCCTGCTCGGATCGCGTGATCAGCAGTGCGGAAAGGTCGAAATCAGCAATCACTTTCATGCCGCGTTCAACCAGTTCATCTTCGCTTTTGCACTTACCGGCCACCGCTTCAAACTCAGACAGATTCGGCGTCAGCAGCGTTGCGCCGCGGTAGCGTTCAAAATCGGTTCCTTTCGGATCGATAAGCACCGGCACCCCAGCCTTACGCGCCAGAGCAATCATCTGCTGCACGCTTGCCAACGCGCCTTTGGCGTAGTCGGAGAGCACCAGAGCGCCGATAGAACCCAGCGCCTGGTTAATACGCTCGTGCAGCGGCTGCGGGTCCACGCCTTCAAAACCTTCTTCAAAATCCAGGCGAATCAGCTGCTGGTTGCGGGAAAGCACGCGCAGTTTGGTGATCGTCGGATGGGTCGGCACGGAAACGAAATCGCATTTTACGTTCACATCCGCCAGCGTTTTGCTCAGCGCACGCGCCGCGTCGTCAATACCGGTCAGGCCCACCAGACGCGAATTCGCTCCCAGAGAGGCAATGTTCATCGCCACGTTTGCTGCGCCACCGGGACGTTCTTCGATGGTATCGACCTTCACCACCGGAACCGGCGCTTCAGGTGAAATACGGCTGGTAGGACCGTACCAGTAGCGATCCAGCATCACATCACCGACAACCATGACTCCTGCACGTTCAAACTCTGGCAGCGTTACTTTCATTCCTGTCTCCTGAGAGATTCTCTGAGGGTCTTAAAATTTGCGCGCGATAATAGCACACTTCACTCGGCAACCAGCCACTTCTGCCAGCTGTCACGCACCAGCGTACGTTCAGCGTCAAAGTGCTCCAGCGCCACATGGCCCGGAAGTTCCTGCAACGCAAGATGATGAAGTTCATCACGCAACGTCGTATAAGCACGGGTAAGCGCCAGCGCTTCCTGCTCGTCCATAATGTCGTTTTGCGCCAGTAATTCCAGAATGCGCACGTTATCCGACCAGCGCGTCAGCTTCGGTTTTTCATGCGCATAGCGCAGCACCAGATACTGCGTAATAAACTCAATGTCTGTGATGCCGCCTTCATCCGCTTTGATATCAAAACGATCGCGATGCTTATTGCCCAAATGGGCACGCATTTTCTCACGCATTTCGCGCACCTCGGTCTGCAAGGTTTTCCCATCGCGGACAAGGGCCATGATATCGCGACGAATCGCATCAAACTGAGAGGTCAACTGCGGGTCGCCGTACACTATGCGAGCACGCACCAGCGCCTGATGCTCCCATGTCCAGGCTTCGTTACGCTGATAATCGGCGAAAGCATCAGCTGATGTCACCAGCATTCCCGCCGCCCCTGACGGACGCAAACGCGCATCCACTTCGTACAAAATACCGGACGAAGTACGGGTACTGAAGAGGTGCATAATGCGCTGCGCCAGACGCAGATAGAACTGTCGCCCGTCAATCTCACGCTCACCGTCCGTCATCACGTCCATCGGACAGTCATGCAGGAAGATCAAATCGAGATCCGAGCTGTAACCCAACTCCCAACCGCCCAGTTTGCCATAGCCGACGACGGCAAAGCCACGCCCCTCGCGTTCGCCAAGATGAGTGGGTTGACCGTAGCGCGCGACCATCTGCGTCCACGCCTGCTGGACTACCGCATCAATAATAGCTTCCGCCAGCCAGGTTAAATGGTCGCTCACCTTCATCACCGGCAGCGTACCGGCGATATCAGCCGCAGCAATACGCAGTAGCTGCGTTTGCTTAAACTGGCGTAGAGCCTCAAGTTGCTGCTCTTCGTCATCTTCCGGCACGCGCAGCAAATACTGGCGCAGCTCATCACGGTAGGCGTCCGTCGCGGTGGGTTGATACAGGGTGTTCGGATCCAGCAGTTCATCGAGCAACAGCGGATACCGCGCCAGCTGGCTGGCGACCATCGGCGAGGCCGCACAGAGCGAAATCAGATGCTTCAGCGCCCCGGGGAATTCGCTCAGCAGTTCCAGATAGGTCGTACGGGTAACAATCCCCACCAGCAGAGGGGTAATGCGCGATAGCGGGACTGAGGCATCGTCACGCGTACAGACATCGCTCAGCAGATGCGGCATTAAATGATCCAGCACCTGGCGTCCGCGTGGACCAATGGTGCGTTTATCCAGCTCTTTGCGGAAATCAGCAATCAGAGACAGCACGCGCCGGCGATCGTCATCCGCCAGATGCGTCAGCACCGGCGTGGTGTCATCTTCCTGTAATGCATCCTGCCACAGTTCGCGCCACTGTTCTGAAAGCGACTCTTCCTGGGTTTCAGCTTCGTCATCGCCAATCAGCTCGTTAAATACCCGGCGTACGTTGTCCATATGATTGGCCAGCACATCAGTTAATTGCTGCCAGTCATCAACGTTCATCCCCCACGCCAGCCGCGCGCGATTCAGTTCATCGCCTGGCAACGTTTGGGTCTGTTCATCATTGATGCTTTGCAGCAGGTTTTCCAGGCGGCGTAAATAGAGATAGGCTGCTCGCAGTTGTTCCGTATCGGTATCAGACAGCAGGTGCAGCGCATTGATGGCGCTAAGCGTCGGTAACAGCGAGCGGGATTGCAGCGACGGTTCACGCCCGCCGCGAATCAGCTGGAATACCTGTACGATAAATTCGATTTCACGAATACCGCCCGCCCCCAGCTTGATGTTGTCTTTCAGGCCACGGCGGCGCACTTCACGAGCAATCATCCCTTTCATGTTACGCAACGACTGGATCACGCTGAAATCAATATAGCGACGGAAAACAAAAGGCCGCAGCATGGCACGAAGCTCGCTGACGTAAGTGCCGTCGGCATCGCCCATAATGCGGGCTTTGACCATCGCATAGCGTTCCCAGTCGCGCCCTTGCTCCTGGTAATAATCCTCCAGCGCAGAGAAGCTCAGTACCAACGGACCGCTGTCGCCAAACGGGCGTAAACGCATATCCACCCGATAGACAAACCCATCCATTGTGGGCTGATCTAATACCTTGATGAGTCGCTGGCCCATACGGGTAAAGAACTGGGCGTTATCCAGCTCGCGGCGCCCGCCCTGTGTGCTGCCGTGCTCTGGCCAGGCAAAAATCAGGTCGATATCGGAGGAAAAATTCAGCTCGCCGCCGCCCAGTTTCCCCATGCCTAAAATCAGCAGCGGCTGCGCCACACCTTCAGGATTACAGGGCGTACCCCATTCGCGACAGCAGGCAGCGTATAACCAGTCGCGCGCGGCGACGATCAACGTTTCAGCCAGATGGCTTAGCTGCTGCAAAATACTCTCTTCGGTCACCAGCGACAGCGTCTGTGCCCAGGCGATACGCACCATAATGCGACGGCGAAACAGGCGTAACTCACGCATCAGCGTGTTTTCATCACTAACGTCAGCCAATGTTTGCTGTAACCAGTCGGCATAGTGTTGCCATTCATCCGCCAGGGGGGGAGCGCTTTCCAGCTCAGCCAGCCATTCGGGATGGGCAATAATGCTGTCACGGACAAAATCGCTGAATGTAAGTACTGACTTCGCCTGAACGCTAAGCGAGGACTCAGATATTGCTGCTGGCAGCCGCTCAACAACGGTCGGCCAGTACTGCTGTAACGGTGAAGAGAGCTGCTTCATTTACGGGTTATCCTTTGAATGGTGCCGGATGGCGGCGTTTAGCCTTATCCGGCCTACATGACAGTTACACACATCGCGTAGGCCTGATAAGCGCAGCGCCATCAGGCATCCCGGCCTCGGTCCTGATTATCGTTTTCCGCTGTGCAGCCAGAACGGTTCCAGTGCAATTGCCTCGTTACGGAAGTGTTCAATTTCAATATATTGATTGGCCGCAATGGCGTGGCGCAAACCCTGCCAGTTGGCGATCCATTCTGATGCGACATTTTCGTCGTAGTATCCCGCCAGCATCAGCATGCTATCAATGTTGCGCGTCAAACGAGGAAGCTGATCGGCGTACTGATCGCCCAGCGGCTGCGCAAAAGCGGTTTTCAGCTCAGCGGCATGGCGTGAAAGATGGGTATCCGAGAAACGCTTAAAGGAGTCGGCAATTTTTCCCTGCGCCTTCGCATCAAGGAACGGCTGCCATCCTTTGGTCACCAGCCATTCGGTCAGCGCCAGCTTGGCCATTGCCGTTTGCGTGCTGTAAACCGCCGAAACAGCAGAAACGTCCGACGAAATGATCGCTTCCGACTGGGTCAACAAATCACGTAAGTGAGCGCTCGCTTTTCGCGGCACATTACCGCCAAACAGCATCAGAATGTGACGCACCAGGCCCATAGCCGCCAGCACCTCGGCTTTCGCCCCTTTAACGCCGCGCACCCACAGCTCTTCATGGTACTGCCACTGTGATAATGCCAGCTCCAGCGCCGCTTCCAGCCCCTGCTCAATACTCGCTTTCGCCGGAACTTTCAAAATGCGTGTCGGTTTGAGTTCGCGCGGCGCATTCCCCTGAGCAAGGTGATAACCGCGCGCTGCTTTGCTCAAGCTACCCTGGCGTAAACCGGTTTGCGAAACCAGCTGGTTTGCCAGCTTCAGTACCGCACGGGTATCGCCGCTTAGCAGTTCAAGTTCAAGCTCACAGATAGGTTCTGCAAACTCGCCCGCTTTCACCTCCCCCAGATCGAGGGCCATTTCAATCCGGCTGCCATCAACATCAACCAACCATTTCTCACGGTAAAAATCGGTGCTGAACAACGGCTGCACTTGAGAAGCAAGTTCAGCAGGCAGCTCGCCATCAGGCCAGACTTCCGTTGGGAACAAGGTGAGGTCCAGCTCAGGCGCGTTTAGCGCAACGTTATATTCCGGCCGTTGGTGCAGTCCGCCCGTCACGCGTCCGGCAATTTTCATGGTCATTTCGTAATGACCATTTTCACCGCGAATACGCAGCCCCATATCGTGACCACGCAACCACGCATCCGGTGTTTCGTAGTAGATATTCAGCAACTGGCTGGGCGCATGATGTTCTCCCCCCAGCGTATTCAGACGTTCACGTAGCGCATCTACAGCGTCATTATTGACGATAAATTTTAATTCGATTTCCTGGGCCATGGTCTTGTACTTATGGGTTATGTCACAGTTGAGAAAACTGACTGCGAACTAAGTTCGTTCTTTATGGTCAGTAGATAGTATTTTGCGCCAAATTGCCATGCAACGAGCAATTTGACGGGCGTAAAAGTTTCGAGTGGTGGCAAAAAGGACACAGATGATTCCGATTGATGTCGAATGCTTTGCGTAGAGACACTGATGCCACTACTATCGTTCCACTTTCTATGACAATAACGACAGCCTGATGCCAAAATTACGCCTGATTGGATTAACTTTACTCGCACTTAGCGCCACTGCAGTCTCTCATGCCGAAGAAAAGCGCTATGTCTCTGACGAACTGAACACCTGGGTCCGCAGCGGTCCGGGAGATAATTATCGCCTCGTGGGTACGGTTAACGCCGGCGAGGAAGTCACGCTATTACAGACCGATGCCAACACTAACTACGGCCAGGTGAAAGACAGCACCGGACGTACCGCCTGGATCCCACTGAAAGAGCTGAACAGTACGCCGAGCCTGCGTACCCGCGTTCCCGACCTGGAAAACCAGGTTAAGACCTTGACCGATAAGCTCAATAATATCGATACCACGTGGAATCAGCGCACCGCTGATATGCAGCAAAAGGTAGCGCAAAGCGACAGCGTGATCGACGGGCTGAAACAAGAAAACCAGAAGCTGAAAAACGAGCTTATCGTGGCGCAAAAGAAGGTCAGCGCAGCCAACCTTCAGCTTGATGACAAACAGCGCACCATCATCATGCAGTGGTTTATGTACGGTGGCGGCGTGTTGGGTCTTGGTCTGCTGCTCGGCCTGGTTCTGCCACACATGATCCCAAGCCGTAAACGCAAAGATCGCTGGATGAACTGAATCGCCTTCTCCGCCACACTGACATATGATTAAGGGATCATAGTTTTCAAAAGGAAAGTGGCGTGAAGATTTATCTGGTCGGTGGTGCTGTTCGGGATGCGTTATTAGGGCTACCGATTAAAGATAAAGATTGGGTTGTTGTTGGCGCCACGCCGCAAGAGATGCTCGACGCGGGCTACCAGCAGGTAGGCCGCGATTTTCCCGTGTTTCTGCATCCGCAAACCCGCGAAGAGTATGCGCTGGCGCGTACCGAACGTAAGTCAGGCTCGGGGTATACCGGGTTCACCTGCTATGCCGCCGCAGATGTCACGCTGGAGGCCGATCTTCAGCGTCGTGACCTGACCATCAACGCAATCGCCCGCGATGACGACGGGGAGATTATCGACCCGTATAACGGACGCGACGATCTGGAAAACCGTCTGCTGCGCCATGTTTCATCTGCCTTTAGCGAAGATCCGCTGCGCGTGCTGCGCGTGGCGCGCTTTGCTGCCCGCTATGCGCATCTCGGTTTTCGTATTGCTGACGAAACCATGACGCTGATGCGTGACATGACCACCGCTGGTGAACTGGAGCATCTGACACCAGAGCGGGTGTGGAAAGAAACCGAAGGCGCATTAACCACCCGTAACCCACAGGTATTTTTTCAGGTCCTGCGCGACTGCGACGCACTGCGCGTCCTGTTTCCGGAAGTGGATGCTTTGTTTGGCGTTCCAGCCCCCGCGCAGTGGCATCCGGAAATCGACACCGGCATTCACACGCTGATGACGCTGTCGATGGCAGCCATGTTAAGTCCGGAAGTCGACGTGCGTTTTGCTACGCTGTGCCACGATCTTGGCAAGGCATTGACGCCTAAAGCGCTGTGGCCGCGCCATCACGGCCACGGTCCGGCAGGTGTTAAGCTTGTCGAACAACTGTGCCAGCGCCTGCGCGTGCCGAATGACATCCGTGATTTAGCCAAACTGGTTTCCGAGTTCCACGACCTCATTCATACCTTCCCGATCCTGCAGCCGAAAACTATCGTTAAGCTGTTTGATTCCATCGATGCCTGGCGCAAACCGCAGCGCGTGGAGCAAATCGCCCTCACCAGCGAGGCCGATGTGCGTGGGCGAACCGGTTTTGAAGCGGCAGATTATCCGCAAGGCAGACTGTTGCGCGAAGCCTGGCAGGTTGCGCAGGCGGTGCCAACGAAAGACGTGGTTGAAGCTGGATTCAAAGGTCAGGCAATTCGTGAAGAACTGACCCGGCGTCGCATCGCGGCGGTAGCCAGTTGGAAGGAGCAGCGGTGCCCGAAAGCGTAGACACTGCGTTGCCGGATGCGCTGTGCTTATCCGGCCTACAGGTTCGAAACGGATATAACCCGTAGGCCGGATAAGGCAGAACGCCGCCATCCGGCACCACGGTAAGTCATCAGAAGAACACGACGTAAACGGCCGCCGCCACAATAAAGCGGTAAATCGCAAACGGAATGAACGAGATGCGTTTAATCAGTTGCAGGAAGGTTTTGATCGCCACCAGCGCCACGATAAACGCCGTCACGAAACCGACTGCAAACATCGGAATATCTGATGCGCTAAGGAAAGACCAGCTCTTGTAGAGATCCAGCGCCGTCGCGCCCATCATCATCGGCACAGCCAACAGGAAGGAGAATTCAGAGGCCGCGTAACGACTCACGCCCATCAGCATGCCGCCAGAAATCGTCGCCCCGGAGCGAGAAAAACCCGGCCACAGCGCCAGACACTGGAAACAGCCAATCATAAACGCCTGGCGATAGGTCATATCATCCAGACCCGGCGCACGCGGTTCTTTCGGCTTCAGGCATTCTGCGGCAATCAGCAGTACACCACCCACCACCAGCGCATACATCACGTTGATTGGGTTAAACAGCGATTTGATGGTGTCGTGGAAGATTAGCCCCAGTACTACGGCTGGAATCATCCCCAACAGGATATGTCCCAGCGTCAACCGACCTTTGCCAGTACCTTCATGCGGGGCCTTGCCGAAGTGAATACCGATCAGGCCAAACAGACGTCGCCAGAACATCACCACAACGGCCAGGATAGAACCTAACTGGATAACCACTTCAAATGTTTTTGCAGTGTCACCCTCAAAACCCAACAGGTGGCCAACAATAATCATATGGCCAGTACTGGAAACGGGTAAAAATTCCGTCAATCCTTCGACCACACCCAAAATTGCCGCCACCAGCAGCGAGTGCATATCACTCATTAATAAACCCCTAGATAGAGAAACCACGGCAAAAAAGAGCCGACGAAAGGACCCTTTTATACCCGTTTGTTTTAGAAATTATTAAATTAATTATTTTCTTTCAGATTATTGCCACGCTCAATGATAACCCCGACGTTCGCCGCACGGGCTACCGCGCCAGGTTTACTGAGTTTGATCCGTACCCAGGGAGAATTAAAGCGGCTAAGCAGCAGATCTGCCACCTCTTCCGCAACTCGTTCTACCAGCGCAAAGCGCCCACCTTCCACATGATTAACAACCGTTTGAGCAATATCAGCATAGCTCAGGCAATCAGCCACATCATCGCTTTTAGCCGATTTGCGGTTATCCCATGCCATTTCGATATCGAACACCAACCGTTGTTCGATCGTTTGTTCCCAGTCGTAAACACCAATAGTGGTGATTACAGAAAGTTGCTCTATAAATACAATATCCATCACGACCTGCCTGCTTTTTGGCTAACCCGGATACCACTTCCGGCGAAATATGCGTATTATCCACAGAAGTAGCGTTTTACACGACATTTTCAAAACGGAACAGCTTATGAGTGCAATCGCGCCTGGAATGATTATCTTCGCGTACCTCTGTGGCTCAATTTCCAGTGCTATTCTGGTATGCCGCCTTGCTGGATTGCCGGACCCGCGCGACAGCGGCTCTGGGAATCCGGGCGCGACAAACGTGCTGCGCATCGGTGGCAAGGGAGCCGCCGTCGCGGTACTGATTTTCGACGTCCTGAAAGGTATGTTACCCGTCTGGGGTGCCTATGCGCTAGGCGTCAGCCCCTTCTGGCTGGGATTGATCGCAATCGCCGCCTGTCTGGGCCACATTTGGCCGGTATTCTTCGGCTTTAAAGGTGGGAAAGGCGTTGCCACCGCTTTTGGCGCGATTGCGCCGATTGGTTGGGACTTAACCGGCGTGATGGCCGGGACCTGGCTGCTGACCGTCCTGTTGAGCGGCTACTCGTCGTTAGGCGCTATCGTCAGCGCGTTGATCGCCCCTTTTTACGTCTGGTGGTTCAATCCCCAGTTCACTTTTCCCGTGTCCATGCTGTCGTGCTTAATTCTGCTTCGTCACCATGACAACATTCAGCGTCTGTGGCGTCGTCAGGAGCCGAAGATCTGGACCAAGTTGAAGAAAAAACGCGAACGAGACCCCGAGTGATTTTATTGTCGGATAGCGACGCAACGGCGTCTTATCCGGCGTGGGGGATGTGATACCCCTCCACCGGTTTGCCTAATCGGTTCTGACACCACGTCGCCAGAAACTCCACGCACACGCGCAGCTTCACGCTGCGATACAGCGGCTCCTGATAAACCGCCCAGATATTAGCGCTCTGCGCATAGTCCGGCAGCACACGCACCAGTTCACCGCTGGCCAGAAACGGCTGCACATCCCATTCGGAACGCAACATAATCCCTTTTCCCTGTAGCGCCCACTGCAACACAATCTCACCGCTGTTAGAGGAAAGATGTCCCGCCACCTTGACCGACTTTTTCTCCTGACCATTGTCCAGTTCCCACACCCCGTGAGTCATATCGCGTTCTTTGGTGACCAGACAATCATGACGACTTAATTCCTGTAACGTCATCGGCTCACCGTATTTTTGTAAATACGGTGGGGCCGCACACAATATTCTTTTGTTTTTCGTTAACAAATGCGCAATATAATAATCCGGTATCTCGTCATTAATACGAATATCTAAATCGATATTATCCTGCGCCAAATCAATTTGCCGATCGTAAAGCTCAAAATGCACCTGTAATTCAGGGTAGCTATGCATCAATTCGGTAATTGCCGGTGCAATATAACTGCGCCCAAAGCCAAAACTACAGCCGATACGAATCATCCCTGCCGGGCGCGTTTTGAGTTGCGTGACGTCATCGACCAGATGCTGATAGCCCGCGAGGATCGCCTGCGCATGTTCATAGCAACGTTGACCACTCTCCGTGAGCGCTACACCACGCGCAGAGCGGCTTAGCAGCGTCGTCCCCAGCGTGGACTCTAGGATCTGAATGCGTTTTGTCACAAACGCCGGCGTTTGCCCCAGCGTCGCGGCGGCGGCGCTGAAGCTGCCGCTATGCACAATTTCAACCAACACCTGCAGGTCTTTCGCAAGGGGATACGTGTTCAGCATGATCGGTCTATCCGTAATGTTGTTCACCGCAGTGTAATTCTCTCATGCGTCTTAAACCCTGCCTTTGCGCAATTTTTATTGCCTTATCCGGACATCATTCACGAACTGTTAATTAGATATTCACAGTGGCAAATAATATTAATCCACATTTTTAGTGGTAGTTTATGGCGGAGAATTTATTTCCAGATAAATAAAAGAACTGGAGTTAACAAGATGAGCAATCAAAATAACCAAAATGCGATAAATACGCTGACGAACATTGTCGCTGATTTTACCGCCATGATTTCTACCCGCATGCCCGATGACGTCGTGGATAAATTAAAACAGCTGCGTGAAGGCGAAACCTCGCCGATGGGTAAAATCATCTACCACACCATGTTTGACAACATGCAGAAAGCTATCGACCTGAACCGCCCAGCCTGTCAGGACACCGGCGAGATTATGTTCTTCGTGAAGGTCGGTTCCCGTTTTCCGCTCCTCGGCGAACTGCAAAGCATTCTGAAGCAGGCCGTTGAAGACGCCACGGTAAAAGCGCCTCTGCGCCATAACGCGGTCGAGATTTTTGACGAAGTGAATACCGGCAAAAATACAGGTACCGGTGTGCCGTGGGTCACCTGGGACATCATCCCCGATAACGATGACGCGGAAATCGAAGTCTACATGGCAGGCGGCGGCTGTACGCTACCGGGACGCTCGAAAGTGTTAATGCCTTCTGAGGGCTACGAAGGTGTGGTGAAATTTGTTTTTGAAAATATCTCCACGCTGGCAGTCAATGCCTGTCCGCCAGTGCTGGTGGGCGTAGGTATTGCCACCTCTGTAGAAACCGCCGCCGTTCTTTCTCGTAAAGCGGTGCTGCGCCCTATCGGCTCACGTCATCCGAATCCGAAAGCGGCCGAACTGGAACTGCGTCTGGAAGAAGGACTTAACCGTCTGGGCATTGGTCCGCAAGGATTGACCGGTAATAGCTCGGTGATGGGCGTGCATATCGAATCCGCCGCGCGCCACCCGTCGACTATCGGCGTTGCCGTCTCTACCGGCTGCTGGGCCCACCGTCGCGGCACGCTATTGGTTCATGCTGACCTCTCCTTCGAAAACCTGTCTCACACCCGGAGCGCGTTATGAAAAAGATCCTCACAACCCCGATCAAAGCCGAAGATCTGGCAGACATTCGCGTTGGCGATGTCATTTACCTGACCGGTACGCTGGTGACCTGCCGTGACGTTTGCCACCGCCGCCTGATCGAACTGAAGCGCCCGATTCCTTATGACCTGAACGGCAAAGCCATTTTCCACGCGGGCCCGATCGTACGTAAGAACGGTGATAAATGGGAAATGGTTTCCGTCGGCCCAACCACCAGCATGCGTATGGAAGCGTTTGAGAAAGACTTTATCGAACAGACTGGCGTCAAACTGGTGGTCGGCAAGGGCGGCATGGGACCGCTGACGGAAGAAGGTTGCAAGCAGTTTAAAGCGCTGCACGTCATCTTCCCGGCAGGCTGCGCAGTCGTGGCGGCAACCCAGGTTGAGGAGATCGAAGAGGTGCACTGGACGGAACTCGGCATGCCGGAGTCCCTGTGGGTGTGTCGGGTAAAAGAGTTCGGCCCGCTGATCGTTTCCATCGATACCCACGGCAATAACCTGATCGCTGAAAACAAAAAGCTGTTCGCTGAACGTCGCGACCCTATCGTCGATGAAATCTGTGAGCACGTGCATTACATCAAATAACCCTCCCGGAGAGGCGCTACGCCTCTCCCCTTTCGTAGGGATACAACAATGGCACCTTTAGCTGGTTGGTGGCGATACCTGGCTCCGCTGGTGGTCATCGCCATTATTGCTGTTCTACCCGTCCCCACCGGTCTTGAGAGCCACACCTGGCTCTATTTTGCCGTCTTTACCGGTGTGATTGTCGGGCTTATTCTGGAACCTGTACCAGGTGCGGTAGTGGCGATGATTGGCATTTCGATCATCGCTGTGCTTTCGCCGTGGATCCTGTTCAGCCCGGAGCAACTCGCGCAGGACGGTTTTAAATTTACCGCCAAATCGCTGTCGTGGGCGGTATCTGGCTTTTCAAACTCGGTCATCTGGCTGATCTTCGCGGCCTTTATGTTTGGCACGGGCTATGAGAAAACCGGACTCGGTCGGCGAATCGCGCTGATGCTGGTGAAAAAGATGGGGCATAGGACGCTGTTTCTCGGCTATGCGGTGATGTTCTCCGAACTTATCCTCGCTCCCGTCACACCTTCCAACTCCGCCCGTGGGGCCGGAATAATCTACCCGATTATCCGCAACCTGCCGCCGCTGTATAACTCACAACCCAATAGCGCCAGTTCACGCTCTATTGGCTCGTACATCATGTGGATGGGCATTGTCGCTGACTGCGTTACCAGCGCCATTTTCTTAACGGCAATGGCGCCGAACCTGCTGTTGATCGGTCTGATGAAAGGCGCGTCCCACACCGCGCTGAGCTGGGGTGACTGGTTCTTAGGCATGCTGCCGCTGAGCATTTTACTGGTGCTGATCGTGCCGTGGCTGGCGTACGTGTTATATCCACCGATGCTGAAATCCGGCGATCAGGTTCCACGCTGGGCGGATACCGAACTAAAAGCGATGGGACCGCTCTGCGCTCGCGAGAAAAAGATGCTGGTGCTGATGGTCGGCGCGCTGGTGCTGTGGATCTTCGGCGGCGATTATATTGACGCTGCGATGGTCGGATACAGCGTGGTGGCGTTGATGCTGGTACTGCGCATCATTAGCTGGGATGACATCGTCAGCAATAAAGCCGCATGGAACGTCTTTTTCTGGCTGGCCTCGCTGATCACGCTGGCCACCGGGCTCAATAACACCGGTTTTATTACCTGGTTCGGCAAGCTGCTGGCAAACGGGCTGAGTGGCTATTCGCCGATGATGGTGATGGTAGCGCTGATCGTGGTGTTCTATCTGCTGCGTTACTTCTTTGCCAGCGCCACAGCCTATACCTCAGCCCTCGCACCGATGATGATTGCCGCCGCGCTGGCAATGCCGGAAATCCCGCTACCGGTCTTCTGCCTGATGGTTGGCGCCGCCATTGGTCTGGGCAGCATTCTGACCCCGTACGCCACCGGCCCTAGCCCTATCTACTACGGCAGCGGCTATTTACCAACAGTGGATTACTGGCGACTCGGTGCTATTTTTGGCCTGATTTTCCTCGTGCTGCTGGTGATTACCGGTCTGGTCTGGATGCCCCTCGTTTTACTGTAAAACCCTGGTGGGGCGACGTATTGTCGCCCCTTTATCCATAAGCTTCTCATATGATCGATTTCCCGATGCGCTGAGGCATACTTTTTTGTATGCAAACACCCTCATGCTGATAGGGGAAACGCTCTGGACACGGTTGCGCACGAGACACTCACACGGGGCTGGCAGGCCGAACTGGATCTGCATTTTACCTGCACCGGGCACAAAACGGTGCTCGCCTCGGCGCGTCATCATGGTCCATTGACGGTTCAACGCCCGTTTTACCCGGAAGAGGACGTTTGCCATCTCTATTTGCTTCATCCACCGGCGGGGATCGTCGGCGGGGATGAGCTCCATATCGCCGTAACGCTCGACGAAAACAGCCACACGTTAATCACCCAGCCTGGCGCGGGAAAGTTTTACCGCAGCCGTGGACCGCAGGCATTGCTGCGCCAGCATTTTACCCTCGCACCCCACGCGACGCTGGAGTGGCTGCCGCAGGATACGATCCTCTTTCCCGGCGCCAACGCCGCTATTCAGACCGTCTTTCATCTGACATCCGCAAGCCGCCTGCTGGCCTGGGATCTGCTGTGTCTTGGCCGACCGGTTATGCAGGAGACCTTCAGTTACGGCACGCTGCAAAACCGCCAGGAAGTATGGCGAGATGGGCAGCCACTGCTGATAGAACGCTTGCAGTTGCAGGAGGGGAATCTGAGCGGCGTCGCACATCATCCCTGGGTCGGCACGTTGCTGTGTTCTCCGGCCAGCGAACATATGCTCGAGGGCACGCGGGAGCGGCTTACGGCGCTTGGCGATTACGCCGGGGCAACGCTTAACGATTCGTTGCTGACAATCCGTTTTCTTGCTAACGACAACCTGGTTGTCCAGCGCGTTATGCGCGACATCTGGCAATTTCTGCGCCCGCTGCTGACACACAAAGCGCCCGTACTCCCGCGAATCTGGCAAACCTAAGAGAACCCTTATGGAACTGACTCCCAGAGAAAAAGACAAGCTGTTGCTGTTTACCGCTGCGCTGGTGGCGGAACGTCGCCTGGCCCGCGGGCTGAAGCTGAACTACCCGGAATCGGTGGCGCTGATTAGCGCTTTCATCATGGAAGGAGCGCGGGGCGGGCAAACCGTGGCCGCGCTGATGGAAGACGGGCGTCACGTCCTGCGCCGCGATCAGGTGATGGAAGGCGTACCGGAGATGATCCCGGATATTCAGGTTGAAGCCACATTTCCGGACGGATCGAAGCTGGTCACCGTCCACAATCCGATCGTCTAAGGAGCGGCAATGATCCCAGGTGAATATCAGATCGCAAAAGGCAATATTGCGCTTAATCAAGGGCGGGAGACCTGCACGATCGTGGTGGAAAATCATGGCGACAGACCCATCCAGGTGGGATCGCACTATCACTTTTACGAAGTGAACCCAGCGCTGCGCTTTGACAGGCTGGCTGCACGCGGTTTTCGTCTGAATATTGCTGCGGGCACGGCAGTACGTTTTGAGCCGGGACAAAAACGCGAAGTCGAACTGGTGCGCGTTGCTGGTGCACAAAGGATCGTGGGTTTTCGCAGCGAAGTGATGGGCGCACTGGAGGCAGATAATGAGTGACATTTCCCGGCAGGCGTACGCCGACATATTTGGCCCAACCACCGGCGATAAAGTGCGCCTGGCGGATACCGACCTGTGGATCGAGGTGGAACAAGACTTCACCACCTACGGCGAAGAGGTCAAATTCGGCGGCGGAAAAGTGATCCGCGACGGCATGGGCCAGGGACAAATGCGCGCCGATGCATGCGTGGATCTGGTGATCACCAACGCGCTGATCGTCGATCACTGGGGGATCGTGAAAGCGGATATCGGCATCAAAAACGGCAGGATCTTCGCCATCGGCAAAGCAGGTAATCCCGATATTCAACCCAACGTCACGATCCCGATAGGCGTAGGAACTGAAGTCATCGCTGGAGAAGGTAAGATCGTCACCGCGGGCGGCGTGGATACGCATATTCACTGGATTTGCCCACAGCAGGCGCAGGAGGCGCTGGTTTCTGGCGTAACGACGATGATCGGCGGCGGCACCGGTCCGGCCGCAGGCACTCACGCCACCACCTGCACGCCGGGCCCGTGGTATATCGCGCGCATGCTGCAGGCGGCAGATGCGTTGCCGGTTAACATTGGTTTGCTGGGTAAAGGCAATGGCTCAAAACCAGACGCCTTGCGCGAGCAAATCAGCGCGGGCGCAATTGGCCTGAAAATCCATGAAGACTGGGGCGCCACGCCTGCCGCTATCGACTGCGCGCTGACTGTGGCCGACGAGATGGACATCCAGGTCGCGCTGCATAGCGATACGCTCAATGAGTCCGGTTTCGTTGAAGATACGCTGGCGGCAATTGGCGATCGCACCATTCATACCTTTCACACCGAAGGCGCGGGCGGCGGCCATGCACCGGATATCATCACCGCCTGCGCGCATCCGAATATTCTGCCCTCCTCCACTAACCCGACGCTGCCCTATACCGTCAACACCATCGACGAGCATCTCGACATGCTGATGGTTTGCCACCACCTCGATCCGGATATCGCCGAAGACGTGGCCTTTGCCGAATCCCGCATTCGCCGGGAAACAATCGCTGCCGAAGATGTGCTGCATGACATTGGCGCGTTTTCCCTGACCTCGTCCGATTCACAGGCGATGGGGCGCGTTGGCGAAGTGATCCTGCGTACCTGGCAGGTGGCGCACCGCATGAAGGTTCAGCGTGGCCCGTTGGCAGAAGAAACCGGTGACAACGACAACCTGCGCGTTAAACGCTACGTCGCCAAATACACCATCAACCCGGCATTAACCCACGGTATCGCCCATGAAGTCGGCTCCATTGAGCCTGGCAAACTGGCCGATCTGGTGCTGTGGTCGCCCGCCTTTTTTGGCGTAAAACCGGCGACGATCGTCAAGGGCGGGATGATTGCCTGCGCGCCAATGGGCGATATCAACGCCTCGATCCCCACCCCGCAGCCGGTGCATTACCGCATGATGTTCGGCGCGCTTGGCGCGGCGCGGCACCACACCCGGCTGACCTTTATTTCGCAGGCCGCTGACGCGCAAAACATCCCGCAGCAGCTCAATCTGCAAAGCGCTATCGCCGTCGTCAAAGGCTGTCGGACGGTGAAAAAGGTCGACATGATCCACAACGGCCTGCAACCCAATATCACCGTCGATGCTCAGACTTACGAGGTGCGTATTGATGGCGAACTTATCACCAGCGAACCGGCAGATATTTTGCCGATGGCGCAACGCTATTTTCTGTTTTGAGGAGTGACGATGATCTATCTGACCCAACGCCTTGACCACGCTCACCGCGTTACTGCAAGCGTCACGCTGCCCATTGATGTCCGGGTAAAAAGTCGCGCCAGAGTAGCACTGAACGACGGTCGCGAAGCCGGGCTAATGCTACCGCGTGGTTTGCTGCTGCGCGGTGGCGATCTGCTAAGTACCGAAGATGGCAGCGAAGTGATCGAAGTGATCGCCGCACCGGAGTCGGTTTCCGTGGTGCGCTGCGCCGATCCTTTCCTGCTCGCCAAAGCCTGTTATCACCTCGGTAATCGTCACGTTCCACTGCAAATCCTGCCTGATGAACTGCGTTACCATCACGATCATGTGCTGGACGACATGCTGCGCCAGTTCAACCTTGAGGTGACATTCGCCCAGTTGCCGTTTGAGCCGGAAGCGGGTGCCTATGCGAGCGAGTCACACGGGCATCACCATGGTCATGCGCACTGATGCATAACAGCCAACAGCTACGTCTGATGCAGCTCGCCAGCAGCGCGCTCCCGGTAGGGTCATTTACCTGGTCCCAGGGTCTGGAGTGGGCGGTGGAAATCGGCTGGGTGAAAAGCGTCGATGACTTCTCTGCCTGGCAAATCCAGCAGATGGAGCAGAACTTTTTTACCGTTGACCTACCGCTGCTGGCGAGACTGTATCGCGCCTGCGAGCAGGACGATCTCGACGCAGCACGCCGCTGGAGCGCTTACCTGCTGGCCTGTCGCGAAACCCGCGAACTGCGGGATGAAGAACGCAGTCGGGGTGCGGCGTTTACGCGGCTGGTCACCGACTGGGAGTCGGATTGCTCGCGAGAATGGCGCACCCTCTTTGTCGACAGCCAACTCTGCGGCATGGCCTGGCTGGGCGTGCGCTGGAAAATTCCGCTGACGGAGCTGGCGTTAAGCCTCGGCTACAGCTGGATTGAGAGTGCTGTCATGGCTGGCGTCAAGCTGGTTCCTTTTGGACAACAGGCGGCCCAGCGTTTGATTATTGCGCTCTGCGATCGCTATGCGCAGGGTTTAGCACAGGCGCTGACGTGTCCTGACACCAGCCTCGGCTCCGCAACGCCGTTGGCCGCTATCGCGTCTGCCCGGCATGAAACTCAATATTCCCGATTATTCCGCTCCTGAGGAGAAAAAATGAGTAACTACAAGCATCCCCTGCGTGTGGGCGTTGGCGGCCCGGTTGGCTCGGGCAAAACGGCGCTGCTGGAAGCGTTATGCAAAGCCATGCGCAGCAGCTATCAGTTGGCGGTGGTGACCAACGATATCTACACCAAAGAAGATCAGCGCATTCTCACCGAGGCGGGCGCACTGGAGCCAGAGAGGATCGTCGGCGTGGAAACCGGTGGCTGCCCGCATACCGCCATCCGCGAAGATGCGTCGATGAATCTGGCCGCCGTAGAAGCGCTGAGCGAGAAATTCGGCAATCTGGATCTGATTTTTGTGGAAAGCGGCGGCGATAACCTGAGCGCCACCTTCAGCCCGGAACTCGCGGATCTGACGATCTATGTGATCGATGTTGCTGAAGGCGAGAAGATCCCGCGTAAAGGTGGTCCGGGGATCACCAAATCCGATTTTCTGGTGATCAATAAAACCGATCTTGCCCCTTACGTCGGCGCATCGCTGGAGGTGATGGAGCGCGATACTTTGCGCATGCGCGGCGAGCGTCCGTGGACGTTTACTAACCTGAAGGCGGGCGACGGTCTGGCGACGATTATTGCGTTTCTGGAAGAGAAAGGCATGCTGCGGATGTAGTAAGAATTATCGCCGGGTGGCGGCTTCGCCAGACCCGGCCTACGGTTTTGTAAGCCCGGTAAACGCAGCGCCACCGGGCAAAAAAAAACTTATGCTGCCGGTAATTCCGCCAGCGGCCAGCGTGGGCGCACGGTCACGCCAAGATCCGCCGTTGCACCCGCTTTAAAGCGCACCATGCCCGCGTAGGCGATCATCGCCCCGTTATCGGTACAAAATTCCGGACGCGCGTAAAACACTTCGCCACGACGTTTTTGCATCATCTCAGCCAGCTTTGCGCGCAGCGTACGGTTCGCACTCACGCCTCCCGCCATCACCAGACGTTTAAAACCGGTTTGATCCAGCGCGCGTTTGCACTTGATCATCAGCGTATCAACCACCGCATCTTCAAACGCTCGGGCGATATCAGCGCGGGTCTGATCGTCATTTTCGTTATTACGAATGGTATTCGCAGCGAAGGTTTTCAAACCTGAGAAGCTGAAATCCAGCCCCGGACGGTCAGTCATCGGACGCGGGAAGACAAAACGTTTTTCAACGCCTTGTGATGCCAGCTTTGACAGCATTGGGCCACCAGGATAATCCAATCCCAGCAGCTTGGCGGTTTTGTCGAACGCTTCACCGGCAGCATCATCAATCGATTCGCCCAGCAATTCATACTGACCGATACCGGTGACGCTGATCAGCTGCGTGTGGCCGCCGGAAACCAGCAGCGCGACGAACGGGAACGCAGGGGGATTATCTTCCAGCATTGGCGCCAGCAGATGCCCTTCCATGTGGTGCACAGGAATTGCCGGTACGCCCCAGGCGAACGCCAGCGAACGTCCTACGGTTGCGCCAACCAGCAGCGCACCAACCAGACCAGGACCTGCGGTATACGCCACCGCATCGATCTCTTTTGCCGTCAGTCCCGCTTCTTTCAGCGCGGCCTGGATCAACGGTACGGTTTTACGTACGTGATCGCGCGAGGCCAGTTCAGGCACTACGCCGCCGTAGTCAGCATGTAATTTCACCTGACTATACAATTGGTTGGCTAAAAGACCTTTTTCATCGTCGTAAATGGCGATGCCGGTTTCATCGCAGGATGTTTCAATACCCAGTACACGCATGACTTGTTTTACCTCGCTCTATTACCGCGCAGTGTAGGACCAATGCGGGTTGATGTAAAACTTTGTTCGCCCCAGGAGTTTCGCTCGTGTATACTCCTTGTCCTTATAAAAGTCCCTTTCAAAATCGCGTCGGTGCTTTACAAAGCAGCAGCAATTGCAGTAAAATTCCGCACCATTTTGAAATAAGCTGGCGTTGATGCCAGCGGCAAACCGAATTTATTAAAGGTGAGAGTTACATGCCGGTAATTAAAGTACGTGAAAACGAGCCGTTCGACGTAGCACTGCGTCGCTTCAAGCGTTCATGCGAAAAAGCAGGTGTTCTGGCGGAAGTTCGTCGTCGTGAGTTCTATGAAAAACCGACTACCGAACGTAAGCGCGCTAAAGCTTCTGCTGTGAAACGTCACGCGAAGAAACTGGCTCGCGAAAACGCACGCCGTACTCGTCTGTACTAATCCATTGAGAGCCAAAGCTCTCAATTCAGACTGAGTTGTAGTTGTAAGGCCGTGCTTCCGGAAGGAATGCGCGGCTTATTTTCGTTTATACACGTCATCATTCAAGCTGCCTCAGTGTTGGCTGCAGTCGCTCACCCCAGTCACGTACTGCTGTACGCTCCTGAGGATTCGCTTCCTTGCCGCTTTGATGCATCCTGAATGATTTTGTGTATATGAGTCATCAAAAAACAGGGGCTTATGGCTGGACGAATTCCTCGCGTTTTTATCAATGACCTGCTGGCAAGAACCGACATCGTCGATCTCATCGACGCGCGGGTAAAGCTGAAAAAGCAGGGCAAAAATTATCACGCGTGCTGTCCGTTCCATAACGAAAAAACCCCCTCTTTCACCGTAAACGGTGAAAAACAGTTTTATCACTGCTTTGGGTGTGGCGCGCATGGCAACGCCGTCGACTTTCTTATGAACTACGACAAGCTCGAGTTTGTGGAAACCGTCGAAGAACTGGCCGCAATGCACAACCTCGAAGTGCCCTATGAAGCAGGCAGTGGCCCCAGTCAGATAGAGCGCCATCAACGGCAAAGCCTTTATCAATTGATGGACGGCCTGAACACTTTTTATCAACAGTCTTTGATGCAGCCCGCCGCTACCCCTGCGCGCCAGTACCTGGAAAAGCGAGGATTAAGTAGCGACGTTATCACTCGTTTTGCTATTGGTTTTGCGCCCCCCGGCTGGGACAACGTCCTGAAACGGTTTGGCGGCAATGCTGAGAATCGCAAATCGCTGGTCGATGCGGGGATGTTGGTCACCAACGATCAGGGACGCAGTTACGATCGCTTCCGCGAACGGGTGATGTTCCCCATTCGCGACAAACGTGGTCGGGTCATTGGTTTTGGTGGACGCGTGCTGGGCGATGCCCTGCCGAAATATCTGAACTCCCCGGAAACCGATATTTTCCATAAAGGTCGCCAGCTGTATGGCCTTTATGAAGCCCAGCAGGATAACGCCGATCCACAGCGCCTGTTAGTGGTAGAAGGCTATATGGATGTGGTGGCGCTGGCGCAATACGGCATTAACTACGCCGTTGCATCCCTAGGGACGTCAACTACTGCCGATCACATCCAACTGTTGTTCCGCGCGACGAACAACGTAATTTGCTGTTACGACGGCGACCGTGCCGGACGCGACGCAGCATGGCGCGCGCTGGAAACCGCTCTGCCCTATATGACAGACGGACGCCAGCTACGCTTCATGTTTTTACCTGACGGCGAAGACCCCGATACGCTGGTGCGTAAAGAAGGGAAAGAGGCCTTTGAAGCCCGGATGGAGCAGGCGCTGCCGCTCTCCGCGTTTTTATTTAACAGCCTGCTGCCGCAGGTGGATTTGAGTACCCCGGACGGACGCGCACAGCTCAGTACGCTGGCATTACCGCTGATTACTCAGGTACCAGGCGAAACGTTGCGCATTTACTTGCGACAGGAGTTGGGGAACAAGCTCGGCATTCTGGATGACAGCCAGCTTGAACGTTTAATGCCTAAACTGGCAGAAAATGGGGCTTCCCGCCCTGTTCCACAGCTAAAACGTACGACCATGCGTATACTTATAGGGTTGCTGGTACAGAACCCGGGCCTCGCCCCGCTGGTTCCACCGTTAGGCGCACTGGATAGTAATAAGCTGCCTGGACTTGGCTTATTCAGAGAACTGGTCAACACTTGTCTGGCTCAGCCAGGTCTGACCACCGGGCAACTTTTAGAACACTACCGTGGCACAAATGATGCTGCGACCCTTGAAAAACTGTCGATGTGGGACGATATAGCAGATAAAGATATCGCGGAAAAAACCTTCACCGACTCACTCAACCATATGTTTGATTCGATGCTTGAACTGCGCCAGGAAGAGTTGATAGCTCGTGAGCGCACACACGGTTTAAGCAGCGAAGAACGCCGGGAACTCTGGACACTGAACCAGGAACTGGCCAAGAAATAACAGAAAGACAAAAGTATTTAACGGCTTAACTGCCGAATATCGATCGGGAAGCCCCCGACAGCCGCACGGAGAGGCAGCGGCAAAATATAAGTATGCCCTCGTTTTGCCGTTGGCGGTTTTACCGCCCAACACCAATCAAACGAATTAAGTGTGGATACCGTCTTATGGAGCAAAACCCGCAGTCACAGCTGAAGCTTCTTGTCCAACGTGGTAAGGAGCAAGGCTATCTGACCTATGCCGAGGTCAATGACCATCTGCCGGAAGATATCGTCGATTCAGATCAAATCGAAGACATCATCCAAATGATCAATGACATGGGTATTCAGGTGATGGAAGAAGCACCTGATGCCGATGATCTGCTGCTTGCTGAAACCTCCAACAGCACCGATGAAGACGCGGAAGAAGCGGCTGCCCAGGTTCTGTCCAGCGTTGAGTCCGAAATCGGTCGTACGACTGACCCGGTCCGCATGTACATGCGTGAAATGGGTACCGTTGAACTGTTAACCCGCGAAGGCGAAATCGACATCGCTAAACGCATCGAAGACGGGATTAACCAGGTTCAATGCTCCGTTGCCGAATACCCGGAAGCTATCACCTACCTGCTTGAGCAGTACGATCGCGTAGAAGCTGAAGAAGCACGTCTTTCCGATCTGATCACTGGCTTTGTCGATCCAAATGCGGAAGAAGACATGGCGCCAACGGCGACCCACGTCGGTTCTGAACTCTCTCAGGAAGAGATGGATGACGATGAAGATGAAGATGAAGAAGATGGCGACGACGACAGCAGCGATGATGACAACAGCATCGACCCTGAGTTAGCGCGTGAAAAATTCGGTGAACTGCGTACTCAGTACGAAATCACTCGCGACACCATCAAAGCGAAAGGCCGCAGCCATGCTGCCGCGCAGGAAGAAATTCAGAAGCTGTCCGAAGTGTTCAAACAGTTCCGCCTGGTGCCGAAGCAGTTCGACTACCTGGTAAACAGCATGCGCGTCATGATGGACCGCGTGCGTACTCAGGAACGTCTGATCATGAAGCTCTGCGTTGAGCAGTGCAAAATGCCGAAGAAAAACTTCATCACCCTGTTTACTGGCAATGAAACCAGTGAAACCTGGTTCAACGCGGCAATCGCGATGAACAAACCGTGGTCTGAAAAACTGCACGACGTGGCAGATGACGTTCACCGCGGCCTGCAGAAACTGCAGCAGATTGAAGAAGAAACCGGCCTGACCATCGAGCAGGTTAAAGATATCAACCGTCGCATGTCCATCGGTGAAGCGAAAGCCCGCCGTGCGAAAAAAGAGATGGTTGAAGCGAACTTACGTCTGGTTATCTCTATCGCTAAAAAATACACCAACCGTGGCCTGCAGTTCCTGGATCTGATTCAGGAAGGTAACATCGGTCTGATGAAAGCGGTTGATAAGTTTGAATACCGTCGTGGTTACAAGTTCTCCACCTATGCAACCTGGTGGATCCGTCAGGCGATCACCCGTTCGATCGCGGATCAGGCGCGTACCATCCGTATCCCGGTACATATGATTGAGACTATCAACAAGCTCAACCGTATCTCCCGTCAGATGCTGCAAGAGATGGGCCGCGAGCCGACGCCAGAAGAACTGGCTGAGCGCATGCTGATGCCGGAAGACAAGATCCGTAAAGTGCTGAAAATCGCTAAAGAACCTATCTCCATGGAAACGCCGATCGGCGACGATGAAGATTCGCATCTGGGTGATTTCATCGAGGATACCACCCTCGAGCTGCCGCTGGACTCTGCGACCACCGAGAGCCTGCGTGCCGCAACGCACGACGTTCTGGCTGGCCTGACCGCCCGTGAAGCGAAAGTTCTGCGTATGCGTTTCGGTATCGATATGAACACCGACCACACGCTGGAAGAAGTGGGTAAACAGTTCGACGTTACCCGCGAACGTATCCGTCAGATCGAAGCGAAGGCGCTGCGTAAACTGCGCCACCCGAGCCGCTCTGAAGTACTGCGTAGCTTCCTCGACGATTAATCTCGCCGTATAAGTTCAAACGCCACCGCAAGGTGGCGTTTTTCTTTACATCCCGCGCATGACCAGCGCATCATCCAACTCGCGATACGCCTCCACCAGCTTATCCAGTGTAATCCGGCTCAATCCGCTGGGATTCGGCAATACCCAAATCTGCGTCGCGCCAATGGTCAGCGTCTGTTTTCCCCACTGCGCCCCACGCTGGCTAAGCCCCTGCTCAAATGCCTGCTTCCCAAGGATAGCGAGCGCGGCTGGCTGATACTCTTCTATTTTCTCAATAAGCAGACGACCGCCGCTACGCATCTCTTGTAGCTTCACTTCATTGGCTTGTACCGTTGGTCTGTCGACAAACTTAGTCACGCCGCAGCGGAAGTCCAGCAGGTGCTGTGCCTCTTCAGGTTTAAGCTGGCGATCGGTAAATCCCGCCTGATGGATAACCTTCCAGAAGCGATTAGCGGGGTGCGCAAAGGGGAATCCTGTACCTGCGGAAGAAAGCCCCGGATTGATGCCGCAAAACACCACCCGCAGCTCCGGTGCCAGTATGTCCTTAACCATAATTACTCCGAACAATACATCAGAGGAACCAGTATAACGGACTGAAAATACATTGTTTATAAAAACAGCATCCGTACGCTTATGTCTGGATTGCAACGCGGAGTTACTTTATAATCCACCGCCACGGCCCCTTAGCTCAGTGGTTAGAGCAGGCGACTCATAATCGCTTGGTCGCTGGTTCAAGTCCAGCAGGGGCCACCAAATTTTAGCTTTAAAATCATATAATTAAGCCACTCAAAAGAGTGGCTTTTTTGTTGTCTCGTTTTTAAGTGGCGATAAAATGGCGGTGGATTTTATACCGCCATTTTCCTGAGCGTATAAAAAAACCCGCACACGGCGGGCATTTAACGGAAATTTATCAGAGCCACAATGGCCGCTGACCACCGACAGTCGGGTGCGGCGGTGCCGGGTCGATAGCTCCTGGAGTAACAATAAAGCGCTCTATCGTTTCCATTGTCATAAACGTACAACTACAGTTGATGTTCTGGCATTGGTGGTAGCGCTCTTTTGTATTTTCTGTTAAATAGCGGCTTGTTCGTGCATGTGCGGCATGATGACACTTTGGACAATGAAACATAACCCACCCTACTATTCTCAATTCGTGAATCAATGATAAACATCAATTCACTTTTTGTGAATATATTTTATTCATCATCCGGTTCAGCACTGTACTCCACATCGGAGAGCTTAACCTCAAGCTCTAATCCCGTCGTGAATCCATTATTATTCAGATTGTGAGTTACCTTACTGATTAACCATGCCTGCTCATCTATGACACGCTTAAAGCCCGACACGCGCACCGGTGTCTCGGGGAATAAATCAGCCCGACCGAGCGCCAGTGTAATTGAAAACTCCGCAACGCCTCGCTGCAACTTATCCCACTTAGCCTGAGCTGCTCGCATCGCCTGAGCCTTTGAAGCGTAGACCGTCGTCAGCGCCAGCACGTTATCAGCCTCACCGGCCATATACTCACCCTCGCGCGCTTCCTGCTCTTTTTTGGCTTTTGTCTTTTTGCTGACCGGCTTTGCTTTCGGGTGTTCCAGTGCGCGCAGGTGCTTCTCTTTTGGTTTACGTTTCAGCGTTACCTTTTGCTTTTGCGGCTTAGGGTCTTTGGTGTGCAACCATTTTGCCGTTACGCCGGTATAAGCCCCACGGTCGGCAATGGCAAACTGATGACGGTCACCATCACTGCGGGTCAGTGTCATTTGTGGGACGGGTTTACCGCTGGCCGTCACTGCGCTACCGGCTTTCAGAAACAGCAATTTCCCCGCTTTCACTGATACTGCCGCCCCGTTGCGCTCAGCCAGTCTGGTCAAAAATACTGCGTCGGACTCCTGCGACTGGTCGATATGCGGTACCGGGATTTTTTTCAGCGAATCCGCGACGCTGGCCGTCAGTTTATTGCGTTTTGCGATGGCGCTGACCAGCTCACCGAGAGTGGTGTCGTGCCATGATTCCTCACGCCGTGAATTGAGTGTTCCGCGAAAATCTGCGCTACGCGCACGAATGGTCAGCGTATCAGGCGCGCCTCGGTGCTCAATCTCATCAACCGTGAAATCGCCCTTATTCAGAAGTGCCGAACCCTGCCAGCCAAGCCACAGCGTCAGCACCGCTCCGCGCAGTGGTAACTCGACTTTGCCGTCAGTATCGTCGAGCTCAATGTCTAGCTGGTCAGCTTCAAAACCCCGGTTGTCGGTCATAGTGAGAGAAATCAACCGGTCACTAAAATTGCTGGTAATGTCCTGGCTGTTCAGTGTCAGCATAAATGCCGGTGCAAGGCTTGCCCCGGCGTCAATGGTCATGCCCGTCATCATGCGGTCAGCCCTCCGAGCATACCCTGCAGCTTATCGGTCAGATTACCGGCAGAGCCAAGCAGTTCGCCAGCCTGCTTATTCAGGTCGCCAAACATCGCCGCCAGTGATTCGTCGACCCGTTTCAGCGAAAGTGTGAAATCAATCTTTCTGGCCGCGCCATCACTGAAAAACTCGGTGTGTGTAGTCGAGACTTTATCGACGATATACATCCCGAGAATATTGCCGGTACCCTCAATCAGCGGCCACGCTCTGCCCTCGTCGGCCATCAGTTCAACTGCCCTCAGTGATATACGGCCACCGGTAATGGCAGGGTAAAGCGTACCGGCAAGCTGAATGGAGGTTTCCCCCTCACCGAGAAACTGATACGCAGGAGGTTTACCGACCCGGTCATTAGATGCCCAGCGATAATCCTTCGAGAGTTGCATCGACTGATAAGGCAGGGTGCGGCGTTCAAACACAAACATTCCAAGCGCAAGCATCATTATTTATTCCTCCTCAGTCATGGCTCATACTGGCACGCTGACGCGCACGCTTTTCGCGCTCAATCTGTTCGAGCGTATCGCGTAGCTGTCGGTCAAGCTGATGCCCCGGCGCAACGCCACCCGGCAAAGTGATGTTGTATTCGCTTTTACTCTGGTCAATGTAAGAGCGTCCCGCCGGTGCGGTCACTGGCTGATAAGCCTGATAACCACCATATGTGCTGGTTGCCGGGATGTAGGAATTACCCTGTGTGGCGGCGTTGGTTTTGGCTGCGGTCTGGTCGAGGCTGTCCGACTCTTTGTTGATGATGCCGAGCTTTTCGAGAAGCCAGTCGACACCGCTGCGCAACTTGTTAAATACATTGAGCGGAGCCATCAAAGCAGAGGCCAGCGCCTGACCAAATATGACGCCGACATTTTTGCAGCTATCGAGCGTTTCCTGCGTGGCCTTGACCGGTGCTATCAGGTCTTTAAACCACTGCCAGACACCGCGCAGTTTCTCACCGAGACCGTCAAAAATGGGTGCCAGTGGAGCGAACATTTCCCCGACAGGGGTAAAGGCGCTCATGACCCCCTCAATCACCCCCGAGAAAAATGCGCTGATGGGCTCCCAATATTTACGAATGAGCAGCGCCCCGGCCACAATCGCCGCCCCCAATGCGACAATCGGCCAGGTAATCGCGCCGAGTGCGGTCACAATGGCACTACCGGTGACAGTAAATACCGTACCCAGCACGCCAGCAGCAGCGATAATGGCGTTAATCCCCATAACAACCGGCCACGCAACGAGACCAATACCGCCGATGATACCAATCAGAGCCAGTGCGCCACCGGCGATGATGCCGATGGTTGTCGCCAGCCCTTTGTTCTTCTGGATCCAGCCGTCGAGCTTTAACACGTATTGCGTGGCGGTTTGGGTGAGTTTACGCAGCGAGCCCTCTTGCTGGTCAAACAGGTCGGTACCGACTGCCTCATAAGCAGACTGGAACTCTTTAAAGTCGCCGCCGAGGTTATCCTGCATGACCTTAACCAGTTCCTCGGTTTTACCGTCCGAGGCTTTAAACGCTGCGGTGAGCCGGTCAAGTTTGCCGCTTGAGGCTGCTTCCATCAGTACCGCCGCCGCCGAGCTGGCCTCTTCGCCGAAAATGGTTTTCATGTACTCGCCGCGCTGGCTTGTCCCGAGGTTGTTTTTCTCAAAGCTGCGCTGCATTTCTTTCAGGATGGAGAATATCGGGCGCGTGTTCCCCTTGCTGTCGGACGTTTTGACGCCGAGCTCCTTAATGGCCTCAAACGCTTTTCCGGTGGGAGCCTGCAGGCGGCTGAGAATGGCGCGGCTACCCGTGCCCGCCATTGACCCGGTGATTTTGGCGTCGTGCAGCGCACCGACCATTGCGGCGGTTTGTTCGATGCTCACCCCGGCATTTTTTGCCACCGGCGCGGCATAGGTCAACGCGTCGCTCAGTCCGTCAAAATCGGCGGCGGTTTTGTTCATCGTCATCGAGAGAACGTCGCCAATGTGCGCAATCTTGTCGTTTGAAAGCTGAAATGCTGATTTCATCCCGGTCAGCAGCGCAGCGTTTTCCTCCATCGAGCGTCGGTTTGACAGTGCCATATTCAGTGTGACCGGCGTCGCCGCCTGAATAGCAGCAGCGTCACCGCCGCTTTTCGCAATGATGATTTGCGCGCTCGCTGCGTCATCTGCAGAGGCTGCAGTATTGTCGCCGAGCTGGCGAGCCTGTTTGCGTAACGCCTCCATTTCTGGCGACTGCTTATCGACCCCGAGCACAGCCTGCAGCTCGGAATTTTTCTGCGCAAAGTCATAACCGGGCATCAGCAATTTAACCCCGGCCATCGTTCCCGCTGTCGCAATACCCACCCCGGCAGCGCCTGCTGCGGCCATGTTACCGGCAAGCTCTTTACCTGATTTATATCGCTCTTTCACCCGGCTTAATTTCGCCTGCTGCGCACTGACGCGCGCCAGTGCCTCACGCTGGCGGTTAAGCTGCGCTGTTGTTTCGCTGATGGATGTTTTGAGACGACGTTCATCGGCAGACAGGGTGCGGGTATTGATACCGGCCTGCATCAGTTCGGAGCGCTGACGCTGTACCGATGTTCTCAGGCTGTTGTATTTCGTCTGCAGTTCAGAGGCAGCACGCTTTGCCGCTTCGAGTGCCTGCGCCTGCGCACGGGTCGGACTGGTGGTGTTTTTAAACTGCACGGCCAGTTCACCGGCTTCGCGTTTCGCTTTTTCAAGTGCCTGACCGGTTACGGCCAGTTGCGCGCTTGTCTTACGAAAGCCGTCGATTTTCGACGCCTGACCATTCAGGTCACGCAGCCCTTTTTGTGTGGTGCGAATATCACCCGACAGGGTTTTACTCGCGGTCTGGATAGATTTAAGCGGTCGGGTCGCCTGGTCGACCGCTTTCAGCAATACCTCAAGCCTCAGGTTATTACTCATTGTGATTTCCGCTACGCTGCAGCGCCTTTTCGCGCCATGTGATGAGCTCGGTCAGGCTCAGGGAATAGAGCTCTGATGGCGGCCAGTGGAATATCACTGCGATATCCGCCATCAGGTCATCGGTCGACAGGCCGGGCGGGAAATCTATTCCGCCGAAGCCGGTGACAAAAAACCAATCACCTTAGCGGCCAGCGACAGCATATCGGGCAGGTTCATCGCGGTGAGTTCCTGCGTGGTGAGTGCCGGATAGGTCATGCGGGGCAGCACCTTAATCAGCGCATCGACCTCGGACTGCGCCACCGCCGCCAGACTGACGCCACGCAGGGTACCTGCGTTCGGTTCAATCAGGGTGACCTTTTCAATCGTCTGACCGGCGCGCTTAATCGGCTTGTCGAGGGTCACGACGTTCGGGTTTACGGTGTCAATTTCATTGCCAGCCGTATCAACAAATTCAGGGGTTTTGCGTGGTGCTTTTGCCATGATGTCTTTCTCTGCTTTGAATAGGAGTAATAACCGGCCAGCGGTGCTGACCGGTCAGGGAATTACAGCAGCCCGATTGCGCGGCGGTGCTGCTCCAGACGGTCGACGCCGTTCACCTTCTCGACCATGTTGACGGTGTCGATTTCGATAATGTCGCTACCATCAATCGTGAGGCGGTAATAGGTGCAGACGGTCGACAGTTTGGTCGAGGTGTTTTCACCCTGCTTATTCTCGCCACCGTCGATTTCTTTATGACGGCCACGCATGACCACCTCGACAGCAACGATTTCGCCAGTGTCGTCACGCTGGTAAGAGCCAGCAAAACGCAGCGGCACGGCATCAGCACCCGGCGCGGCATACTGCGCCCACAGCGCCACATCGGGCAGGCCACCGACAGACCATTCGACGGTGAGCGCATCGTCGTCGAGGCCGAGGTCAATTGCCGCCGCACCATTCATACCGCCGCCGCGATAGTTTTCGAGCTTGCGGGTCAGCTTCGGCAGCGTCACGGATTCAACAACGCCCATATAGCTAAGGCCGTCATTGAACATGTTCAGATATTTAAGTTTGCGGGGTAGTGACATGTTGTTTCAGGCTCCTTAGCTGTTGACCGATTCGGCCAGATTCACCAGATATTTATCGGTGATACGCTGGCGCAGGGTCAGGCTTTCCAGTGGTGGAACCGGCGTATAGTCGTAGTCGATATACAGTTTCCCGGCCTTGAGGGTTTCCTTATCGTTCGATTCCTCGTCGAACCAGCATTCACCGTCCACGATGTAGCCGTTTGATTTCAGTTCGCGGAATTTGGCGTTAATGCCGTCGACAATGTCACGGATGAGCGTTGGCGTAATGGGCTTGTCGACCGCCCACATGTGCGCCTCAGCCATCGTGTCAGCCAGCACCTGTGCGGTGCGGGTGTAGTTCTCAAACAGGAATAGCGGGTCATCAGAGCAGGTGCGGTTACCCCAGAAGCGGAAACCATCCTTACGCACCAGTGTCGTGACCCCTGCCTCGTTGAGCAGGTCAGCATCGGTGCCGGATGCCTGTAAATCCCAGAATACCGAAGCGCTGATGCCGGTGACACCCTGCACGCCAACGTTAGACAGGGTTTTGTGCCAGCCGATGGTCTGGTCAATTTTGGCACGCAGACCGAGGGCGCGCGCGGTGGCGTATGCGGTCGTGGTCGAGTTTGCGACGGTGTCCCATGCGAGGAAGTCAGGCCAGATAACCATCAGCTCGCGCTGACTGAAATTCTCGCGATAGGCAATCGCTTCGGAAATGGTCTTACAGCCCCATGCGCTGACATAGCCAAATGCGCGCAGGCTGATACAGGCCGATGCAAGTGCGACTGCGACCTCTTTGGTATCGAGACCCGGCACACCGAGAATGCGCGGCTTAACGCCGGTGACCGCTTCGGCCGTCAACAGCGCTTTGATACCGGTGTATTTACCGTTCTCATCCGTACCGCCGATGATGTTAGAAATGGTCTGCTCTTCCGCGTCGTCTCCGGCACCTTCGGCAACGCGCACGACAACGGTGACGGGTTTTGACTGGTCGGCGATGGCCTGCAGGGAAGCAGACAGCGTGCCTTTTTTACCGGCTTTCGCAATGGCGCTCTGCACATTGGTAATCAGTACCGGCTCATTGAGGGGAAATGTCGCGGCATCCGCATCGCTGGCCGTGCAGACCATGCCGACGATTGCAGTCGCGACCGTAGAAATAACACGCGTACCGTCATTGATTTCGATGACCTGCGTGCCGTGGTGAAAATCACTCATCCGGTTAACTCCGTGGTTAGTGGGCGAGTGTATTTTCTGTTGTGCAGTAACGGCGGGCTATTTGTCGGCGTTGGTTAGCAGATGGCACATAAACAAATTAAGAAAAGACGGGCATCAGCCCGCCATTCTTTCAAAGGTTCCTATTCCGGCTTCTCTGGCCATTCCGGTTTTGCCGGATCAATCTTCGTCAGTTCGTAACGATATTTTTGCCATGCCGTCAGCCGGGGCCTGTCCGTGTCATCGATATAATCGCCAGCGAGCGCGTCTGCGAGTGGGATAATGACCGAATCAGCCTCCGCACGTAAAACGTTAATTTTCGCCTGCGCTATGACCCGCATCTCTGCGGCTGTCGGCGGTGGCATATCAACCCAGCCCGGCATTCCGTCTGCTCCGGCTGCGCGGGTTTTCCCGACAGGCGGTAGCGCGGTAAACTCATTAAACATCGCATCATCAACTTCAATAGCATCTGACAAATCCCAGTCGGCATCGTCATACAATGAGCGTTTAGATATCTCGAAAAACGCGTTATTTTTTGCTGAATAAATATAATTTTTCATCAGTACCCCAGGGCAAAATAAACGCCAGATGTGTAGTTAGCGGAGCCAGAAAATCGAGCAACAAACCTGTCACGTTGTAACGTTGAATTGTTGACGGAGACATACATCACGTTGCCTGTTCCAGGCTCATAATCAGCAATAGCAAAAACTCTCAGACATTTGTTTGGAAAAGGCGTTTGAAAAAGCGTTGTAATGTCCTGAATAGCAGTTGGAGCTGCGATCGCACCCCACTTCAGAATGAACATGCCAGTTCCGGTACTGGAATCCGGAAGTGCCTTTTCACCAGTCCCTGCAATCGTTGACGCGAACAAATCCATTCCAGGCAGTTGCCCATTCAGGCTCCCGACATCACGCGTAGCCGCCGACTTCAGGGACAAATACGCCCGCAGGCCCGCGTCATTTTTTCCTGACAGCCCGGTGAGTGTGGCATCAAGTGGTTGTTTACCTGCTAATTTATTAAGAACCGTTGTCGAAAAATTCGGGTCATTCCCCAACGCCTCAGCAAGCTCATTAAGGGTATCCAGTGCGGCTGGCGATGAGTCTACCAGGGATGATATTGCCGCTGAAATTACGGAAGGTACGCCAAGGTATTGCAGAATTTCAGTGTCACTGTGGTTAGCAAAATACGTCAACTGAGTTGACAGTGGTTGCTTTGCTGCAAGAGCTGTATCTAATCCAAGATTTTGGAGAAACTTCGCCACATCTTGAATATCCGCGCCGTTTTGGCTTTTCTGCATCGCGCCGGTGATACGTGCATCATCACCCGCCGCAACAGTATTGGCAGTTGTACCGGTGTTTTTCGTCGAGCTGTCACCAAGTTGCAGATTCTGGCGCGCCAGTGCTGGATTAGTTAAATCGGAGAGATTGCGTTCTTTAGCCAGCCGTGCATTCGCGTTATCCATCGCAATTTTTACGGCTTTCGGGGTTGCCGATTGTGTCTCGCGGTCATCCGTCACGCTGCTGTTAAGCTGCGTAAAACCTTTAGCGGTAGTGGTTGCATCTGGATGGTTGCGCGACTGTTCGTGGGCGCGTATGAGCCCGTCAGCGTAACTCTTCACCTCGATAACCTTATCGTCAACATACTGGCGCGTAGCAAGTACGACCGACGGGTCGATTTTCAGGGTAATAGCCGACGTGCTCGATACAATCAGAATCATGCGAATGGTCTGAGTGCGTCCGCTTCCCTCCTGCAGTTCCGGCTTGTAGGTCTCCGGGCAGTTCGCCACGGCAATAAGTACACCGGCATCATCATAGAGACCAATCTCGCGGATCCAGAAACCGCCCTCATTCTCGGGAATAATCTGTTCCGCGATAATCTGGCTGGTATTGGCCGGGTCAACGGTCAGCAGGTTCAGCGGCGCAATGCGTTTCTGGTTAATGAGCTTCGTCTGCGCCGGGTCAGGGGTCGGCAGCACACCATTAGCATCACCGACGGCCATCTGCGTCAGGTTGAGCTTGGTGCCGAGTGCCGCCGCGTTCGCCAGTCGCGCCGCGCCCTGATTGGTCAGAATGGCAAAATATTTTGCGGTCATGCGTTCACTCTCAGGTTATCAATCAAATGGATGGCCGAGGCCGGGTAATATTCACCGCCGACGACAATCTCCTCGGGGGTGTAGGGGTAAACGGTCAGCGCGTCGCCGTCGTAACATCCTGCGCCAACATACAGCTCACCGGTTGCACTCAGGCTGATAGCCAGCCCGGTCAGGTGGCGGCTTGCCGGTTTTGCGTCTTCAATCAGGCGCTCAAGTTCCTGATACATTTCGTCAGTGATACCACTGTCGAGCACGCCGACAACAAGGCGGAATGTGCCGGGCTCCTCGTCGAGCTGCCACCACTCGCGCACCTCAATCAGAAAACCGAGCGGTTCAACCACCCGACGCAATGCGCTGATGGTGCCTTTGTGCTGATGGACGAAAAACGAGGACGCGCAGACGCTGCGCTTTGTCGCCTCCGGCCATTTCTCATCCCACCTGTCGACCGACAGCGCCCACGCCAGATACGGCAGCAGCTTTACCGGGCAGGTGCGCCAGTTCCACAGGGTGCGCAGCGGTACCGGCACGCGCTGAATCTCAGAGAGCGCAGCAGCGGCGGCGACCTCCAGCGGCGACGAGCCAACGGGTAACAGCCGGTCACTCATCCGAGCCCCCGATAGTTATCTGGTACTCGGTACAGTTCGACGCCTGCGACTTACTCAGCACTATGTCGGCCTGCGGTGATGCCAGCTCGACACGCTGCACCCCCTCAACATGCAGCGCCGCATAAATGGCTGACAGACGGATATCACGCCCGAGGCGGTGCTGCGCGCTGATGTAGCTCTGCAGCTTCTGCTCTGATGCCTGCCTGATGGGTTCAGATTCGGGACCGGGGTAAACGTAGAGCGTCGCGTCAATCTGGTACGGCACAATCTCGGCTGACTGGACGGTCACCCTGTCAGCCACCGGGCGCACATCTTCGGCGTTCAGCGCCTTATCAACAATCGCCAGTAGTTCATGGCTGGCAGTGCCGTCACCCTCGCGGGATAGCACGGTAATCGTCACGCAGGCTGGCGACGGACTTGCGACCGAGACGTCAGCGACCCGCCCGTCGGCGCTGCGACCGTGATACTCATATGCGCCGACCGGACCCGCCACGCTCAATCCCTCAAACGCCTGTTGCGTGCGCAGTCGCAGGTCGGTATCAGATTCCATAACGGCAGGTGTCGGTGGAATGGTGGTGTCATCAGCAGGCGTAACGACAAGGCGCTCAACATTGAAATTCGCCCCGATATTATCGAGGTCACTGTCTATGGCATAAGCCAGCATGACTGCGCGCGCAGCCTCGTTGACACGCTGGCGCCAGATAACCTCACGGTAGGCGTTTTCCTGCAGCAGCTTAACAACTGGCTCAGACTCAAGCGCGAGCGTCCGGGCGACGGATTCCTGCTGGTCTTCTGGATAGAGCGAAATCAGCGTTGCAATGCGCTCCGCAAGGATAGTTTCATAGTCCAGTTCCTCGACCACATCGGGAACAGGTAGCAGACTCAGGTCAACAGTTGCCATAGTGGTTTAACTCAGTGAAACAGTGGTTGAAACTGACGCACCGGTATCGGTACGCATCCCGGTAATATCGACATACATTTCGCCAGTGTCGCCGCGCTCAAAACTGATGGATGTAAGCCTGATGCGTGGTTCCCACTTCTGGATCGCGGAATAGCACGCCACCATGATTTGCAGCCTGAGCGCCGGGGTTTGCGGCATATCAATCAACGCAGACAGGAGCGAGCCATATTCACGACGCATTACCCGCGAGCCGACCGGCGTCAGCAGAATGTCGCGCATGCTCTGGCTGATATGCTCACTGTCACGGATAGCGAGGCCGGAATTGCGGTTCATCCCCATATAGCGCGCCGTCACTTGGTGCCCTCCGTCCAGCTCCCACCCCGTTGCACGCCGCCGTGACCGTGGTCATCAACCTGCACACCGTTTGATTTCAACGTGCCGTCGGTATGTTCGATGTTTCCACGCATGGTGCCGCCTTTCTGCACCTCAAGCGTCGCCGTCGTCAGTTTGTTGGTGCAGACCACCTCCGGGGTGTCGAGGGTGATACGCTCTGCCGCTTTGACCAGCACCACCGGCACGGTGGCGGTGATGGACTCCGATGCCGTCACGTCGGCAGTCTTGATGCCGCTGACCGTCAGCGCACCGGTTTCCGGCTCATACTCCATAACCGCGCCATCAGGGAACAGCACATGCCACGCATCCGCCGAGGCAGACGGGGCGGGGTTATCGTCTGAGAAAATCCCCGGCAGAACGAAAGCGGTATCAAGCTCGCCACCAATCGCCAGCAGCAGTACCTGCTCACCGACCGAGGGAGCCCACCATGTACGCGAACGACCGGCGCGGGTAGTCAGCCAGTTCAGCCATGTAGTCTGGATCCCGCCGCTTTGTACGCGGCACAGCCCCTTCACAATATCGACCTCAGTCACCACACCTGAGCGGATGAGGTTGCGAATTGCGCGCGCGAGCTCCTGTAAAGTGGATAACGTATTCATAGCGCAAGGATGCCTCTGGTCTGGAGCCGCGCCAATTCGCGCGGCTCCGGTGATGGCTCACACAATATTTATTTGCCGAGGTGACTGAGAATGACGTCTTCAATCATCTGCTCATCGTCGCGGGTGAAACCGAGCAACGGGCGCGCCTCGTACTGCACATCGCGGCTGTTGCGGTTTGGCCGGTCTTTGAGGCCATACTGATGCACCTGCGCCATGCGCTGCACTTTGCCGGTAAATTCCACCACCGCCGCACTGTCGCTGCCTTTGGCTTTCATAAAGCGACTGGTGCGCAGTCTGGTGAACATTTCGCGCTTAATGCGGCCTTTCTTGCTCCGCACCGGCTGGCGCTTTCGCGCGGCATACGGGGTGCCGTCGGGTGCCTGCTGCCGCTTAATACGCTGTTGCTGACTGGCGCGCAGCTTTTTCGCAATCTCAGCCGCCATTTGACGACGCGCCGCCGGTGACAGGCTGGCAATCAGACCGGCAAGGCGCTCCTGCAGTGCGGTTAACTCACTCATCCCACTTACTCACCAGCTCACCGTTAACGTACAGCTCGACCGGGCGCGTCACGGGTTCAGGCAGCGACGGCTCCGGCGCATAGCTGACGTGCAGTGCGCCGTCGACTTCTTTGACGAGCGTGCGCTCGGTGAGTCTCAGGCTGATACTGATATCGAGCGAATCGTCGTTATTGATATCAATCATCCAGGTGAATCCTTTCTCCCTCCCGGCGTCGGTGGTCATAATGTCCGGCTGATGCTCACGCAGCCACGCCTGCACCGGCACAAATATCAAGTCGAGGTCGCCGGTGAAGTCAGTCACCACCACGTTAAGCACGTACACCTTTTCAAACGACAGCGAGCTCGCCAGTCGGGAATCGGTATGGCCGTTGTCGGCAAACAGGCGCAGCATATCGGGGTTATTTCGGAGCTGCGGCACGGCGTTAATCAGCGCTTTGCGCAGGCTTTTGTGCTTTTGCATCGAGTTCATCCTGACAGTGTTTGACGGTTTTGACCTGCAGCGCACAGGCAGTCAGCGCGCCCTCAAGACGGCGAATATCCGCGCTCAGGTCACCATTTGTTTTCGGGTCACTTCCCGGCATCGGGCAAAGGCTCACCTTCGGGCATCCGTTGACCACAATCACCGGCGCTGGCGCAGGCTTGGCGGGTGTGCAACCGACGCACAACATCAGGCAGAGCAGCGTTATACCAGCGGCGAAAGGCTTCATTTTCATTAAGTAACCTCGTTATCGTCTGCTCACGGCGGCTGGCTTCTGCACTTGCCTTTGCGAGCTGCTCGCGCAGTGCCACCTGCGCGGATTCATTACGTCGGGCGAGCTGACCGGCAACACTGAGCTGATTTTTCAGCATGCCAATCGTCGTCTTTTGCTCGCTCGCGACACGGTTTGCCGTCTCAAAGGAGCGGGATAAATTGCCGTTCTCATGGCGCAACCACAGCAACCCGAGCACGGCCAGCACAAGCAGCGTTATCAGGACTTTCATGCCATCACCCCGCCAGCCGTGCGCCATACAGTGACCAGCTTTTCGAGACTGTGCTCGCGCTGGCCGTAACCGGCACCCGGTAATGACGCCCATATATTGCGGCAACGGGAAACAGCACGCTCAATACGCCCCGCCCGGATATCGTCAATGGCACCGCGTTCCCGGATTAACTGGATCGCGAGCTTGTCCTGCGACAGTGGGCTGAAATCAGGCAATGAGAGCTGTTTTTTATAGTGCGGCCAGAACAGATAAAGCTGCTGATAACGCCCCGATGCCGTGGATTTCTCGCCACGGCGATTAAACACTTTCGGTGGTCGGCCATGTGCGAAAGGGTGGTCGCTGTAATCGGTGAAAATCTCTGGCTTACCATCAAGGCCGGTGACAATGACGTCATAGCCACGGTTTTTCGTCAGCGGATGGTTCGCCGTTCCTTCGGAGTACGCCAGCATGTCCAGAAAGGCGGCGATATTCTGGTGAGTATTAATGACCGGCATCGTCTTCCCCTTTCTGTGACTTAAAGCGGCGCTGTATGGCGATTTCCACCACCTGATAACCGGCAATACCGAGCATGGATCCAATCCCGCACACGGCAGGCAGTGACATATCAGGAAACTGCACCAGAACAACACCGGCGACCATCGAAACGAAACCGCCGAGCAGCATGCGTCCGACAAACAGGCGCGGGGTGATGGGCTCACCACCTGCCAGCACTTTCCCGACAACAATCATCACGCCAATCACAAACAGTGACAGGACGCCTTTTTCCCCTTCTGTCATGGTTTACTCCCAAAGATTGATAGTGTTAGTTACTGGTGAAGACGGCACATCGGGCAGGTCAATCTCGGTACCATGCGGCAGAATGACTCCCAGCTCAGACAGACCCGGATTAGCCTGCAGCACCGTCTCGAGCACGCCCTCAGTGCGCCCGTAATACCTGGCGCAAATCGCATCGAGGGTGTCGCCCTGCATTGCCCTGACTTTCATCAGAGCTGACCCACTATGCAGCGCGGCTTGTCCTGCAGACGCGCAACTGACCAGCGCATATCCCGCCACAGGTCATCAATGGTGGTTTCCACACTGTCGGCTTTTTTGTCACCCTTGCCGGTGGCCTCAACGCCGCGATAACGCTCATACAGGGTGGCGGTCGCCATCGCCGTCACGGCGCTGAGGTAGTGGAAAACGCGCACATTCTCGCCGTCGATTTCCTCGGCAGGCACGTCGGCCAGTTGCTTAAACCCGGCGGCAGTCTGGCGCAGCCGGTAGTCGTAAAGCTCCGCATTGGTCTCGGCCATGCCGGTCTTGATGGCATTGCGCAGGCGCGCATCGGAAACCGTCTGCTCAAGGCGCATCAGTTCGCGCACGCGCTTCGGATCCACATCAGGGAAAAAGAACGTGTTTTTAATCACTGCACCGCCCGTCTCCGGTGCGGGAATCACCACGCCCGGTACGTCCTGCGGTTCATCGGGCTGGTTCAGTATCACTGTCGTCATGACAACCTCATCAGGTTGGGCGGTGGACGCCGGTCGCCGTCAGGTCTTTGCCTGCTTTGACCGGCGTGCCGCCCGGCTCGGGGAGCGTTCAGTTAACCGGCGGTTTTGCCGCCTTTGGTGGACGCCCGCGCTTTGCTGCCGGTTTGCTGGCAGGTTTGCGCGTGCGCGGTTTAGTCGTTTTACGGGGTGCGGCCTCTGGCTTTGGCTTCAATGCCCGTTCCAGTCGCTCAATCTCCTTGCGCACACCGGCATTGCGGTCGAGCTGCATCGCGCGCTGAAACTGCGCCAGCGCCTCGGCATTCATACCGGCATCACGCAGGGTCAGGCCAGTCACCTTATGCAGACGGGCACGCACCATATCGGGAACGTCAGCGCCGTCGGTCAGATCGATAGTGGTCTGCAGCCAGGAAAGGTCGACAGACTCACCGGCATCGCGCAGACGCTGCGCGGCAAGCGCCACTTCCTCAACCAGCATGTAAGGTGTTGTGCGGCGATGGTCAGAGGTGAGGCCGTATTTCAGCGCGTAGGGGGCAATTTCCAGCGCGCCAGCGATATCACCGGCATCGAGACGCCACAGCATGACGGTCATGACAATGTCATCCTGCGCACCACGGCCATCAGCCAGCACACCGGCGACCCACGGCGCATAGAACGGCAGCAGCTCGCGCTTTTTCTCGGCTTTACGTTCGTTTGAACGGATGTTTTTTAACGTGCGGCGGTCATCGGCCAGCTTAACCAGCATCTGCTCATAGGCGGTTGCATGGCGCAGCGGGGCTTGCTCCCGCTGCGCGGCTTGAGAGGCCGAGACCCGCATCATGTGACGCTGTGCGGGACTCGTCATGGTTTAGGCTCCGCTTTCCGGTGCTGCAGGTGCGGTGAAATCGCCCAGGGTGATGTTTTCCAGCAGGCACCCGGCGGCATACGCCTCGACCACATAGTCGATATTCATCGACTCGTAGTTTTCCACACGGTCTTTTTTCGGGTTTTCATCAATGCTGCGGCGGTGGCTCTCATCCATGAAATAGATAGAGAGGTTTTCCAGCGTGGTCACTAACACGGCATTCGCCGGGAAGTACGGCACACGCACAGCAGGCAGGTTGCCGATTCGCTTCTGGCTGATGATGATATCTGCCGCGAGCGCCTCGCTGTTTTCCTGCGGCTTGTTCACCAGCGGGAAATATTTGTCGGCCAGCAGCTTACGGCCAACGATGGCAACGAGTTTCGGGTCATCCTGATAAACCTCGTCAATCAGGTTGTTGGTCGCATCCATCACCAACGCGTCGAGGTTCTCATAGTCACCGTTTCGACCGACACGAATCACTGCTGAAACGACCTTACCGTCAGCGTCGGTGATGTTGCTCATCACGCGCGTCTGGGCTTCATTACGGTATTTCTGCAGCCAGCCGACGGCCACATCCTGCAGCATCGGATTTTTGGTGCGGTCAGAGGTGGCGGCGCGGGTGGTACCGTTAAAACCGGCCATGATGAAATCGAGCGCCTGACGCTTGACGATGGCGTCACGGATACGGCGCTGGAAGTCCTGAAAACGCGCCCACAGGTCGAGGGTTTTATATTTCAGGTGGAAGTCAAAGTTAATCTGGTCGCACTCGTACTTGTTGGACTCAAGCGCGGTAAAGTCTGCGGTCTTACGCTCATCATCACCCGAGGTGTCGGTCGTGCTGGCGATAGTACCGGTCACACCGACGCCGATTTTCTCACCCTTCATTTCTGCGACCGGCAGGATATTAATCGTCTGCAGAAACGCGGATGACTCCTGCACTTTGTTCATCAGCGTTTGCGTGACGGACGGCTCGACGGTGAATTTTTTACTGACATCATCAGTGCTGATGCCGTTCAGCTCAGCGACGCGGGTCAGATAGGCATTGAACTTAAAACGGGTTTCCGGGCGCATAGTATTTCCTGTTTGAAATTATCGGTTAGTCACTGCATCGGGCGGGGTTGCCGCCCGGTTTCGGGTTTGCGGCTTATCAGCAGTCGGTCAGCAGCTCATCGCCACCACCGCCGCTGGCTTTCGTGCGTCGCGGCTGGCTGAAACTTTCGGTTTTATCGAGGGTGGTTTTCAGGGCGGAAAATGCCTGGCTGGTTTCTTCAACCTTGCCGGTCAGTTCCTGTTTGAAGGTGGCAAGTGCGGTTTCCATATCGGAAATACGCCTATCCTGCGCAGTGAGGTTGGTCTGCACATGCTCGCTGACGGCGGTCACCGCTTCATGCACATCATTCATGCGCGCATCGTCGCTGACCTGTTTACGGCTGAAAATGGCTTTCACCTTGTCAGTCAGGGCGGTAAATACCGTTTCCGGCTGGTCTTCAAACTCAAGCTCTGCAAGCGTTGCCGCTGAAATCAGGTTTTCAGGGTTAGCCTTAAAGCGGTTAAGCGGGTTGTGTTTTGCATTGCGACAGAATTCGAGGTATTCGGTGCCGAGGCTTGCCGGGTCATCGGTCACAGCCAGACCAACGAGATAGCATTTCCCGCTGTTACTGAAATTCGGCGCGATTTCCATTGAGGTATAAACCTTCTGGAGCGCCTTATTCATTGCGACTAAATCGTCGGATGGGCTGATTTTTGCGAACAGAGCCAGCTTTCCGTTAAGCGCGGAGTCATCTTCGATTTTCTCCGCTTTCAGCTCGACCACATCGCCATAGCGTTTGAACGGGCTATCAGGAAACACGCTTTTGATGTGCTCAAGATTGATGCGGCAACCGTAGACGCGCGGGTCAAACGTGTCGGCCATTTCCTGAATATCACTGGCGCTGATAATGCGCCCGTCGCAGGTATCACCCTCGACGCCGATGCGAAAGAATTTTGAGACTTTTTTTGCCATTGTCAGGAGTCCTGAAGTTAGGGTTACTGGTCAACGCCAGTTTCCAGACTCAGAGCACACCAGACCACCGATGACGGCTGGACAATCCCCCACACAACAGCACCTTAGCGAATCACTGACGGCCATTAAGTAGCCTTGCCCTGAATCCACTACGGCGAGGCATCAATGACCATTTCCACCGATACAACCTTGTTGCATGACCCGCGACGACAGGCATCGCTGCTTTACTGGCAGGGGTTTTCCGTGCCACAGATTGCCGAAATGCTGCAGGTCAAGCGCCCGACCGTGCAGAGCTGGAAGCAGCGCGACGGCTGGGACGGCATCGCGCCGATTTCCCGCGTTGAAAGCAGCCTTGAGGCCAGGCTGATTCAGCTCATCGCCAAGCCGCAAAAGACAGGCGGCGATTTCAAAGAGATTGACCTGCTCGGACGGCAGATTGAACGGCTGGCGCGCGTCAACCGCTATAGCCAGACCGGCAACGAGGCCGACCTTAACCCCAACGTCGCCAACCGCAACAAAGGGGAGCGCAAAAAGCCGAAAAAGAATTTTTTCAGCGACGAGGCTATCGAGAAACTGGAGGAGCTATTTTTCGACCAGTCTTTCGAGTACCAGTTGCAGTGGTACCGCGCAGGACTGGCGCACCGTATTCGCGACATTCTCAAATCCCGCCAGATTGGCGCGACGTTCTATTTCTCCCGCGAGGCACTGCTGCGCGCGCTCAAGACCGGCCATAACCAGATATTTTTATCAGCCAGTAAAACGCAGGCTTACGTGTTCCGCGAATACATCATCCAGTTTGCGCGACTGGTCGACGTTGACCTGACCGGCGACCCGATTGTCATCGGTAACAACGGCGCAAAACTGATTTTTCTCGGTACCAATTCCAACACCGCGCAGAGCCATAACGGCGACCTGTATGTCGATGAAATATTCTGGATCCCGAACTTTCAGAAACTGCGCAAAGTCGCCTCGGGCATGGCATCGCAGAAGCACCTGCGCTCAACCTACTTTTCGACGCCCTCAACGCTGGCGCACGGGGCTTACCCCTTCTGGTCGGGTGAGCTGTTCAACAAGGGGCGCGCCAGTGCCGCTGACCACATCGAAATCGACATCAGTCACCGCGCACTCGCCGGTGGTCAGCTCTGCGATGATGGCCAGTGGCGGCAGATTGTCACCATTGAGGACGCCCTTGCCGGGGGCTGCACCCTGTTCGACCTCGACCAGCTCAAACGCGAAAACAGTGATGATGATTTTAAAAACCTGTTTATGTGCGAGTTTGTCGACGATAAGGCATCGGTATTCCCGTTCGAGGAGCTGCAGCGCTGCATGGTCGATGTGATGGAAGAATGGGAGGATTTTGCCCCGTTCGCCGACCATCCTTTCGGCTCTCGCCCGGTCTGGATTGGCTACGACCCGTCGCACACTGGCGACAGTGCCGGGTGCGTCGTGCTCGCGCCGCCGGTGGTCTCGGGTGGCAAGTTCCGCATGCTTGAGCGCCACCAGTGGAAGGGTATGGACTTTGCCGCACAGGCAGAGGGCATCCGCAAGCTGACCGAGAAATACAACGTCGAATACATCGGCATTGATGCAACCGGCCTCGGTCTCGGCGTGTTCCAGTTGGTGCGCTCATTCTACCCGGCGGCACGCGGCATCCGTTACACACCTGAAATGAAAACCGCGATGGTACTCAAGGCGAAAGACACCATTCGCCGTGGCTGTCTGGAGTACGACGCCGGGGCAACCGATGTCACGCAGTCGTTTATGTCGATTCGCAAAACCATGACCAGCAGCGGGCGAAGCGCCACCTACGAGGCCAGTCGTACCGAGGAAGCCAGTCACGCCGATATCGCATGGGCGACCATGCACGCCCTGTTAAACGAACCGCTTTCTGCCGGTAGCGGCATGCAGCCTAAATCTATTCTGGAGTTCAACTAATGGGTAAGCAAAAATCCCGCAAAGCCGCCGCGCAGAAAACACGCGCCCCACAGCAACTGAAAGCCAGCGCACCGCAAAAAATGGAAGCGTTCACCTTCGGTGAGCCAGTGCCGGTGCTCGACAAGCGCGATATTCTGGATTACGTCGAGTGCATCAGTAACGGCAAATGGTACGAGCCGCCGGTCAGCTTTTCCGGGCTGGCAAAGAGCCTGCGCTCTGCTGTACATCACAGCTCACCGATTTACGTTAAACGCAACGTACTCGCGAGCACCTACATTCCACACCCGCTGCTGTCCCGTCAGGATTTCAGCCGTTTTGCGCTCGACTATCTGGTCTTCGGCAACGCCTTTCTTGAGCAGCGCCACAGCGTCACCGGCCAGTTAATCAAGCTACTGACCTCACCGGCCAAATACACCCGTCGTGGGGTTGATGATTCGATTTTCTGGTTTGTGGAAAACTTCACTCTGCCGCATGAATTCGCGCCTGACACCGTATTTCACCTGCTGGAGCCTGACATTAATCAGGAGATTTACGGCCTGCCGGAATATCTCAGCGCGCTTAATTCTGCCTGGCTGAATGAATCCGCAACGCTGTTTCGCCGCAAGTATTACCAGAACGGCGCGCACGCGGGTTACATCATGTATGTGACTGACCCTGCGCAGAGCGCGACCGACGTCGAATCGCTACGCGAGGCGATGCGTAACTCGAAAGGGCTCGGCAACTTTAAGAACCTGTTTTTCTACGCCCCCGGCGGAAAACCGGACGGCATCAAAATCGTGCCACTGAGCGAGGTCGCCACAAAGGATGACTTTTTCAACATCAAGAAAGCCAGTGCCGCCGACCTGATGGATGCGCACCGCGTACCGTTCCAGCTAATGGGCGGCAAGCCCGAGAATATCGGCTCACTCGGTGACGTTGAGAAGGTGGCAAAGGTATTTGTGCGCAATGAGCTGTCGCCGCTACAGGACAGGTTCAGGGAGGTAAACGACTGGCTCGGCATGGAGGTCATCAGGTTCAAAGAGTACACCCTCGACAACCCGGAATAACCCCCTCAAGCCGCCAGCATGGCGGCTTTTTCATACCCCGCCACCATCACGCCTCAGACGCGCCACACGCGCACGAACACACACGACCACCAACGAAGCAACAGCAACCACGATAGCGCCATTACGAGGCGCTCAGACGATAATTTTTATTATTCCGCACCACCTCTGGCGCGCAATGCTTTCCCCGCCACGCCTGCCCGCTTTATGGGTCGGTTTTAATGCAGTTGCATGACCACTCTGGATCCGCGCCAGCTCTGGCGGCGCACTACCAGAACGGGCAAGCCTGACGCATGCAAAACCATGCACCTGTTGCATGCACAGCTTATTTATTGATAAATCACCTTAAATTTACAAAAATCACGAACATTGGCAATTTCCAAACATGATAGCCTCTCCATAACTATCGAGCCTATTTTTGAACGGAGAAAGATATGCAAGGTGAAGTTAACGAACAGCAGCCCGATGAGATTGGATCTGAGTTTGGATACTATCCAGTAGAAGTTAACATTGAGACTGAAAATTTTTCTTTACTTACTTTACCCGGCCTCGCTGAGAAAGTAGAGCGCGTTAACAATGACAAAAATGTTGTTAATGGCTGGATATACCCAGGAAACCAAGAGATATATAACTTTAATGGCGGCATATCCATAATGCCTTATAGTTGCCGAGTATTCGGATTGCCAAAAACGCACATACTAAAATTAAAAAATACATCCTCGCTAGAAACTCTCAACTTTGTTGTGTGGTGCCTGTCTTTTTTCAGGGGGATGAGATTAACAACCACCGATGCTGGTTTTTTAGATGCAACCCCCATCAAGCCTGCTAAGTTAACAGACTTTATTCTCGGCAGATGCTCTGAAAAAGCAATCATAGAATTGGCCCTCAATTACATATCTAGCGAGCAAAAAACTGAGAAATCACCAATAAAAATAGCGGCAGTGGTGCACGCACTATTTTTATCTCACAACCCACAATACCTTTCATTTGAAAAGTTCCAGTATCTTTACATGGCATTGGATGGTTGTTTTGCTTTAGCGTGGGCAGAAAAAAACAAGTGCCCTGAAAAAACGTTAAATCACTCCAGGCGGTTAAAATGGCTGTGCGAAACCTATGGCATACCACGGCCTTCATGGGTAACAGGCAAAAAAAATATTACAACCATCCGCAATGATAATTTTCATGAGGCTATTTTCTATGGTCAACCGCTTGGTTTCTCCAGTGTTAATGGCGGTCAATATGGTGATGATATATTACGAGAAATGCAGGCTCTGGTATGTCGCTTACTAGCAGCATTACTCTCTGTAAATGATTGTACATATATCAAATCTAAGGTCGACTCGGTTGAGTACCATTCATTAAAACTAAATTAACACTAACGCCTCGCGTAGCTCGTTGTTCAACCCCGCCAGCACTGAAAGCGAGTTTCATCGCTGGCGACGTTTGCTATGGACGACGTGGTGGAGGTGCGTATTGTATCGGCCTGCTGATATTATCCAGTTTGCCGTAGTTATCCCTGACTATTTCTGCACACCCAACCAGTTCTGCTGGCGTCAGGTTCTCATTGACCATTATCGTCTGCAGACGATGAACGATTGCCATCAGTTTTATGCTTTTAGTTTTGTGCTGCGGAATTTCTCCCGGTAGTCGATGCATAATATCGCCCTCAATGAATTTTATTTAGTGTCGTCAAAGCGCCACTATAAAACCCGCTAAGGTAACGTCCCATTCATCACTAGTGTGTAACCAATAACACATCTGGAAATTTTGAAAGGCAGGACAAACGCCTCGCGGTAGTCGTTTTTCAACACCGGCGGCGTTTGTCACTGTATTACTTAATTTTCGAGTATTGAATCAACCTCACCCGTTCGAACATCGACGCGCGCTGCTACGGTCTGTTTAACCACTCCACCATAAGCATTAGTTCCGCGAAACGTTGTTTTGACAACGGCATGCGGGTCTTTATTCAAAATAAGATGGTAAACCGTTGAAACATGTTTATAAGAGGAATCATCATTCATGCTGGCTTTTATCAGCTTCTCTAACGGACGATAAGAGCCATCCCAACCGCTAAAATTTCCCTGAAATACATCAAGGTTGATTTTATTATTTAGAGATTGTGGATCCTTCTCAAAGTCGTTGAAACACCACCCCAACACCTCACCGAGCTTTAACGCATCATCTTTAGTAAAAGTGTACTCACTCATACAGGCATAAAAAACATCTGCAGAGCTGGCCGGTACACCTTTGAAGCCAACATAGTCTTTAACGATTTCGTGCCGGGTTTCTTTTGGCTCGTTGCGATATTCTTTGAGGGTTTTATCTGCGTACTCAAACGTTGGCGTAGCCGGTTCCGCTTTAACCGTCGGTACATCATTTTTCGCTACAGGCTGACCCTTTTCAGTCGGCCATAATATTGAGCCAATAACGCCCAGCGCCAGACAGCCGCCGAGATAAACCGCACTTGAGCGCTTTCGATTTGGCATCCTAACCAGCGACGGCTTGATAAGACCAATGATAAAAGCAATAAAAAGAGCCAGAGATAAAAATGCTATTACGGTATCCATGATTTTCCTTTATCTAATCCCATAAAAAACAACCCCATGCTACCAAACATGAGGTTGATATTGGCGCTTTTTTGAAGAGCTACCGCCAGCTCTCATCTTCCCAAACTTCCTGAAGAATAGCGTCCAGCGCTTCGCGGTCTGAATCTTTATCGAACCCCATCAGTTCGACACCAGTCATGGATCCCTTTTTGACCGTAACTCGCGTCGATGGAAAAACAGACTGTATTCGCCTAGATAATTCACTCTGAAAAGCATCAATCACCGGCTGACCGACTATTTGGTCTTTATCTAATGTGATATTTACCCTCACCTTGCTCTCCCTCGCAAAAGTTTCATCAACTGGCGGCGCGGAAAAAACAACAGAAAAATTATTGTTTTTCATTAAGTTGCCTCTTGCTATCTCCGCAATTAAATTCAATGCGATTTCACGGTCTCTTTCCTGACAAGTCCCTTCAGCCGTCAGACGCGCAATCATTTCGACCCGCTCAATCATAACGTGCTCACTTAACTCTCTATCCACACAACCTCCATAACGAGATACTGTATAAACATACAGTAGCACGTATTGATAAAAAATGTGAAGAAAAAAAAGCAGTAAATACACTGTATGTACATGATATGGATGAATATTAACGGTTATGCTTTCGTTGCCAGTTCAGCTAAAGCCGCAACACGATTGAGGATTTCTGTAGCTTTGGTCTGATGCTCCTTAGCTTTAGCCTGATGTGATGGCGCTGCGGTAAATATTTCTCCTGTGGCCGTTCCTCGCAACCATTTACCATCAAAGCAACTTTTGCCACCTGCAATCAGGTGCAAGGCTTCGCCCCGGCTAATAGTGATGCCGGTTGTCAGATGTATTTCGTCGATAGTTTTCGCTATAGCTGCATTTTGCTCATCCGTTCCGTGGATGAATTTTCGCCGCATTGCTGGTTTTGGCTTCCTGAGCCGGTTTGTCAGTTCTCGTCTTTCACGTCGGCTCAGTGGTTTTGATAAATCGAGTTTCGGTGGATCGCTTTCGCTTCCCGTACAGTTATTGACAGAACTCCGAGAGGGCGCAGAAGCGCCCTTAACGTCAACGGCCAAATCAACGGCACGTTTTGGAACAATCTTCCACTGAGTGAGCCGGGTTAGAATAGGAGAGCCAGCACCAATCGAGGCATCGTAGACACCTTTGATACACACAGTTTCTTCGCCATACTGATTAAATTCAGTTCGAGGCTCATACAATGTACGTACCTGTAAATCGTCACGGCGAACGAATGGTCCGCCTTGAGCATTCACATAATCAGCCCAGCGGCCATAGTGGGCTGCATCATGCACTGCGGCGAACTCAACACTAAGCGCCCTGGCTGTTTCAGGGTCAGCCATTCTGCGTAGTTCCCTGTATACCGTCACCGGCGCACCGCCAATAAACTGAAACTGACGGATGTGCCAGCGCGCCGCCCATGCAGAAACAGCTGGAGCAGACTCTTTTAATAACTCACCACTTTCATCGTCGGTTTCGCCATCGAGAGCATAGCCGTCGATATTTTTGGAAATGTATTTAGCTACATATCCGGTAGCGCTGCCCTTTTCCGGGTCAATGGCTTCGGCATGAAAACGCGCCTTTTTGGCTTTGTCGCTTCTCAGTTCGTGGCGGTCTTCCTCCCACGCATAATCACGGATGATGAGGCGCACACGCTCGACGTCTTCCGGCAACATGAACATAAGCATGTGCCAATGCGGCGTTCCGTCGTGATGAGGCTCGGCAACACGTATGCCAAAAATGCGGATTTCTTCCCGGTGTAGCTTGGCGCGAATACGCGCCCAAAGACCCGTGAGATAGCTCTGCGTGTCTGACGGGCTTGCTCCGTTCCATTTGCTGTTACGGTAGCCCGCTTTGGTGGTAGCGTGATATTTAGACGGTGCAGTCAGAGTATAAAACTCCCCGACATAACCGAGCTCATTACAGATATTTTCAAACCCACGTATACGAGCCATCAGCTCGCAGCGACGTATTGCTGGATTAGCGACCGAGCCGTCGAATTTTTCAATCAGGCTGATGCGATTACCGTATTCGTCTTCGAGATCCAGTCCTTTAAGAAATTCGCGCGTGCGGCGCTTCTGCTCGCGCCAGTCAGTCACGCAGTTTTTACTCGCGTAGGCGTGTTTTTTCTTACTGACGTTGCCAACAGCAATTTGTAGATGTTCGCGCCATGCAGACGCAATGCGACGTAAACGACCACGCCACCAAATCTCATTAAACATACGCATCACTGCCGGTGCGATTTCATCCTCGCCAAAATATTTTTTAGTCACACGCTCCCATTTCGGCGGTGTAACGTTGAATTGCAGGGAAATAAAACCGGCGCGCATGTACCAGGTGTACAGCGTTTTGAGTTCGCTAAATCCGGTGTCATCAATATCAGCCAGTTCAGCACGAATGAAATTAGCGATATCAGCGGCCAGCAGGTCAATATCGGCGCGCGACATATCCGGGAGGCGGTTAAATCTGGCGACCATATTGACCATGCGTGACGCCAAATATTGCATAAGCTGGGTATCAAAATGACCATCGAAAACAGCACCTGATACATTGCTGTTAATACCCGCGCACTCGTATTTTTTTGCGACCAGTTCAAGACGCGGCAATGCCTTTTTGCAGAAGCTGATTAAAAAGGCATTGGCTCGTTGACTGCCCTGATTTTGCTCCAGCACCGCTGCGGTACGATAAACATCAAAGCGCACACACTCTGGCTGGAGAGAAAGCACCTTTCTCGCATGCAGCAAAGCCGCGAACATACGGTCGCGGCGATGCTGTTGGTCATAGGTAAGATATGGGCTGGCTATTGCCGACCGTGGAGCATTCCACGGGTAAGCGTAAGAAATCCCCACGTTCACCCCTTCACGGAAGCTGACTGGTCATTAATAGGCTCAATAGACAACATCACCCAATTGCTGCAATCACTTACTAACTTGCTAACTTCTAATATGTGAGTAATTCTCACAATAAATTGATTGCCGGTGTATTCACCTTCCCATTCACGCAACATCAAGAAGTCACCACACTTAAATTCGCGGTCATTGATTCTGAATTCGGCTTTTTTATTGCCTGATAAAACCTCAGAAAAAAACATCGGTCCTATTTTTAGTTCGTGAACAGTGCCCATTTACACCCCTACCCTGTAGTGCTGAGATTTGAGCTCGTCGATTTGCTGGCAGGTCACGCACAAAGACACGCCCGGAATCGCAATGCGGCGAGCTTCTGGGATTGGTGCGTCACATTTTTCGCAGAAAAAACGGGAAGGCGCAGCGATACGGCTGCGCGCTTTGTTGATGTAGCGCTCGCGGTCTTCCTGCTCACGCTGCTGGGCTAAATCAATTGTGTCGGCCATTAGTGCAGCTCCTGTGATTCGTTCTCAAAGCGAGTGGCTTCGCGCCGCAAAAGTTCGGCCGCTTCTTTGCCGGTCATATTTGAATTGGTAATGTGAACGGCCAGAGCTTCGAGACGGATTGAAACGGCGAGAGCGCGGTCTTTGCGCTCTTCTTTTTTTGCTTCTTTAAACAAAGACTCCAGAGCGTGCTCGCCAGCACTACTCGGCGTTGATAAATAAATAGTTCGACTCATATATCCTCCTGATTTTTGGCAAAAGAATGCCCGGCGGGTTTACGCCAAGTAATTACGTTTAATTAATTAACTATATCCAAATACAACAGCAGGTTTATTTTTTAACTGCTTGATAATTTCAGCTTTTAATCCATCCTTAAATTCTTTGCAGCACTCCCACTCAGGGTCAACACGAAGTATCGCGCCATCGCGGGTTTTAATTTCAAAACCTTCCTCCATATTTGGAATCATGGCACCTAAAACAATTCTTAATTCATCGCGTGACATGTTTCACTCCTTTAATTACAAAGTGGACAATACGAATAATTAAAAAACCTGACGATTTCGGCGACTTTGTTTTCAGCCCTTTTAATAATTCGGACTGTGAGTGGCACGGGTGCCAGCGCTTGCCGTCCTTACCTGAGATCCAGCCGTGGCCGTAGTGCATGCCTGGGCTTTGCTTAACGAGCAGAGACGCGAATGACGGTTCAGTTTTCAGCATACGCACCTCAAATCAGACCAAACGATGCGCCAATACCGCTCATGGTATCGACCACACTCGACATAGCGGGATTAGTCTGCAGACGTGCATGCAGCGCCAGAGCCGACAATGACAACATGCGAATGCCGGAGTTAACGCTTTCAATCATGTTGTGCTTACGGGCAGTGGTCAGTCGTTCATCAGATACCGCACCGCTCGCCAGTTCACCGAGTTCACTCATTGCGCGCATGACATAAGACTGCAATTTGTCTTTAGCCAGCTCATTAACTGGCACGCATGGCAGACAATGAATCTGCGCCAGAAAACCATCAACGAGGGTTGAGTCTTCGGTCAGGTCTGTCAGCGTCCATATCTCGCGGGGAGTTAACTGGTGCGGCTGTTCAGGGTTTAGCTTGTTATAAAGCGTATGAGGCTTGATGCCAGCCTTTACCGCTAGCTCTTTAACGTTGTGAGAGGCTGCAAATTTACTGCAAGCGTCATCAAAGTGTGTATGTGACGAAACGCGAAAATCTAACATGCTGCATCCTTATAATTCACATAAAGTGAATCAAGAACCAATAACGAGTTGAAAGCGGGAATGTCCCAGCGACTTGCGCAACTGCTCTTCTTTCCAGCGCGCGTAGTAAATGCGAACCATGCCGCTTGCACGTTTACGACCTGGCTTAATGACTCGCGGCTCGATTGGTATGCAAGGGTTGTCGCCAGTAGTCCAGCGACGAACTGTAGCGATAGAGACCCGCTCTAAAGCGGCAAACTCATGAGGAGAAACAATCTCACTTGGAATTTTCACAATTGTAATTTCAGAAGCCATATTGCATCATTCCCTGTTTATCAATAATTATCATTGATGCTCTTCGATTGTCAGCGATTATCATCAATGCATTACGGTTAAGCCGCATGTTAATGCGCAAAAGCCGCAACGGTCAATACTCGGATGCGAATTTTATGGAAATTAATTCAGAAATTAGTAACGAACACGTCTTAGATAGGATTTGTGAAATCTACGGATTTGCTCAAAAAATCCAGCTTGCACGGCACTTCAATATTGCGGCCAGTTCCCTGCAAAACCGCTACACACGAGGGGCTATCTCCTATGACTTCATAGTTCATTGCTCTCTGGAAACAGGTGCAAATGTAGAATGGTTGCTTACAGGTAAAGGGGAAAAGCTATCAGGCAGTAACCTCAAGGCACCTGTTGAATCTGATGAGTTAACAGTCAAATCATTCACATTAAGTGAAGGTCGATTGATTGACGGTACAGATTTGAGGATATCTAAGTCCCTCTTTAATCGACCGCTTAACAACCCACAATGCATACTGTCGGACAATGCGGCTCACTTTATTGAGACTGATGCCTTGCTGTCAGATGGTTCATGGCTTGTAGATATTGAGGGCGCAAAAAGCATTCGTGAGTTAACGATTTTACCAGGTAGAAAACTACACGTTGCCGGAGGGAAAGTCCCTTTTGAATGCTTGGTTGATGACATTCAAACATTAGGCCGCGTGGTGGGTGTATATAGTGAGGTGAGTTAATGACTGTCCGTAAAAATCCGGACGGAGGCTGGATTTGCGAGCTCTATCCAAACGGAGCAAAAGGCAAACGAATCAGAAAGAAATTCGCAACTAAAGGCGAGGCGCTGGCATTTGAGCAGTACACCGTACAAAACCCCTGGCAGGAAGAAAAGGAAGATCGACGCACATTAAAAGAACTGGTTGACGCATGGTACAGCGCTCACGGTATTACTCTGAAAGACGGGCTAAAACGTCAGTTAGCTATGCATCATGCCTTTGAGTGCATGGGCGAACCGCTCGCACGCGATTTCGATGCGCAGATGTTTTCTCGCTACCGGGAAAAGCGGCTAAAGGGTGAGCATGCCCGTTCAAATAGGGTTAAAGAGGTTTCCCCTCGCACGCTTAATCTTGAACTCGCCTACTTCCGCGCAGTGTTTAATGAGTTAAATCGTCTTGGAGAATGGAAGGGTGAAAATCCGCTAAAGAATATGCGCCCTTTCCGCACAGAAGAAATGGAAATGGCTTGGTTAACTCACGACCAGATTGCGCAACTGCTCGGAGAATGCAAACGGCATGACCACCCTGATTTAGAAACCGTGGTAAAAATATGTCTCGCAACTGGCGCTCGATGGTCTGAGGCTGAGAGCCTGAGAAAAAGCCAGCTTGCGAAATACAAAATCACATACACCAACACGAAAGGCAGAAAAAATCGCACCGTTCCAATTAGCAAAGAACTTTACGATTCTCTGCCTAATGATAAAAAAGGTCGGTTATTTAGCGATTGTTATGGCGCATTCCGGTCTGCACTGGAAAGAACATGCATCGAACTTCCGGCAGGGCAACTGACCCACGTTTTGCGCCACACCTTCGCCAGCCACTTTATGATGAATGGTGGCAATATTCTGGTCTTGCAGCGAGTGCTCGGCCATACCGACATCAAAATGACGATGCGATATGCGCACTTTGCTCCTGACCATTTAGAGGATGCCGTTAAGCTCAACCCTCTGGCGGTGAGTGGCGATAAAGTGGCGGTAGAAATGAGTAATGATGATAATCATAGATAATTTTTGATAATCTAATTAACTGTTTTTAAACGCAAAGTATTGATTTTCGGTTGTTCCTGTAGGAACTCATAATCGCTTGGTCGCTGGTTCAAGTCCAGCAGGGGCCACCAAATATCAAGGACTTGCGAGAAATCGCAGGTCCTTTTTTTATGGGTATTCCGTAGAAATTGGCATGTAGCAAAAAAGAGTTTGCCCTGGAACAAATCAATACTTGCTTGCATCAATATGTTGAATGAGTACACAGAAGAACATGGCTGGCGGGGGCTAAAGCTATTTACGCGATACACCTGTTCAGAAAACAGCATGTTAATGGCAACCCCATCTGGACGCCGCCATCCTGGGATGGAAACGTCCGTTAGAGTTTAATTCGATAGTCAGCTCACACTAGCTCTTTGAGCTGCTCCTGCATATAGGTTGAAAAATACTCTGGGTTCTTGATAAGGATGCGGTTACCGGAGGCGACTTTTTCTGCCCATCCGGCCACTTTTTTCGTGAACTCGGGATTCCATCCCTCTTGCTCACCCCGTGCCATCACAACTTCCGGACTTGCTGGCACACCTAAGTCATGCAAATACTTTAAGATTCCCTTAGCGGTACTTTCATCCATTGAATGTGGTACTGACGCCGAAGTGTTCATACCACCAATAAAATCCAATGCTTTCTCAATTGCTGTTGGCATGCTCTTATCCTTAAAATTAACCACGTGAGAGACACATTTATACTATGTACCCAACTCCGCCGGGATATCAAAGAGAACATCGCCTTTATTTGACTTACCCCGCAGCTAAACGCTTGCGCGGCTGTTTTCTGCGCTATTTTTTTGCTTCTCCGGCTAAAACCAGCCCAGTTGCCACCGCATTACGCGGCCCTTCGGTACCTCGAATATTACCCTGCCCGGCGACAACGCCGTAATGCGCCAGCGCATCGGTGATCATCTGCGGGATTTCAAAATCCAGCGAAGAACCACCTACCAGCACCACAAAAGTCATATCGCGAATAGAGCCACCGGGTGACACCTGACGTAACGCGCGCAGGCAGTTGGTCACAAAAACCTTCTCTTTAGCCTGTCGGCGCACCAGACGGATTTTTTCCAGCGAAGTCTGGTTATCTACCGGGATCAGCTCGCCCTCTTTCAAGTACACCACTTTGGCGAATACTGACGGACTGAGCGGTTCGCGGAAAAACTCCACCGCGCCGTTCTCATGGCGAATGCTGAACAGGCTCTCCACTTTTGCCAGCGGGTATTTTTTTATTTCCTCCGCCAGAAATGCATCACTTAAGCCCAGCTCAGTTTGAATCAACAGGCTGACCATATTCCCCGCGCCGGCCAGATGTACCGCTTTCACTACGCCGTCGCTATTGATGACGGCGGCATCGGTAGATCCTGCGCCTAAGTCGAGGATCGCCAGCGGTGCGGCGCATCCGGGCGTAGTTAACGCCCCCGCCACGGCCATGTTGGCCTCCACGCCGCCAACTTCAACCGGCGTGTTTAACCGGGCGCTCAGCTCACTGGCGATGGCCTGCATCTGTAAACGATCGGCTTTCACCATCGCCGCAATGCCCACGGCGTTCTCCATTGAACACTCTCCGGCAATGCCGCCCTGCACCTTGCGCGGAATAAATGTATCAACCGCCAATAGATCCTGAATATGCACCGTGTTCATGTCATGACCGGTCAGCGAGGCCATCACCTTTCGCACCCGCTCCAGCATGCCGCCTGCGTGCGTGCCAGCTTCACCACGAATATCACACACGGGCGCGCAGGCGCTCATCGCCTGCATAATGGCCTGCGCGCCTTGCGCTACGTCGGCTTCACCGCCACGCTTTTCACCACGGATAAAGATCTTACCCGCCGGGATCACTCTTGATCGCACATCTCCCTGCGGGGTTTTCAGCACCACGGCGGAACGGTTGCCAATCAGCGCTCTGGCGATGGGGACAATAGTTTGCGTTTCCTCAGGGGTCAGGGCAAAGAAGGTCGCGATACCGTAAGGATTCGACAGCACCCGCACCACCTGTCCCGGGGCCGCCACTTCCACCGCCGCCAGCACGCCTTCCGGCACCTTCTCCAGCAGAGTGACTTCATCAACCACCGGTATTGGCCGATGCAGGCGATTATTCACCAGCACGCCATCATCTTTTTTCAGGATGGCCGCCACCACGTTGACGCCGCGATCCAGCGCTTCATTGATAAACCAAACCGCCTCAAGGAAATCCATCTCCTCACCCACCAACGGTATCCAACCCTGGGCAAATCGATCCTCGCTCAACGCCGCCAACTTCTCCACGGCGATGGTAGTTCCCATGCCCACGCCAACGCCGCCGGGCGTTTGCGGGTTATGGCCAATCATCGTTGATTCGGTAATGATGGTTTCAGTGATGGTTTCCATCGCCACATCGCCAATCACCGGTGCGGCCTCGTTGATGCAGATTTTTGCCACGTCCTGCAGCAACCACGGCGTTTTATCCAGCGCCTGCTGCAGGGACGCGATCACCCCGGCGATATTCTCCCGCGTGCCTTTCATCCCGGTCGTGGCGACAATCCCGCTGCCGATAAACCGGCCATCCTGCGCCAACGCCACTTCAGTGGTGGCGTTGCCGATATCGATCCCTGCTATTAACGGCATGCTGCCTCCGTCACTGGCTGCCTTTACGCAGTTTATTTCTCTGCTGGTATACCTCTGCCGATTCGCGGACAAACCCGGCGTTCACCGTGGCGTGCCAGGTGTGTTCCAGTTCATCGGCAATGGCCTGCAACTCGGCGAATGAAGAACGAAACGGCCTCAGTGCGTTGTAGATCTCCAGAATGCGGGCATCCGGGATCGCAATCAGTTCTGCCGCACGACGAAAATTGCGCGCCACGGCATGACGCTGCATCTGCTCGGCAATCTGCGCCTGGTACTCCAGCGTTTGCTGAGAAATACGCACATCCTGCGGCCCTACGTGGCCCGCCAGCACATTCTCAAGGGTAATGTCGGTTAGCGGCTTGCCGGTAGGCGTCTGGATTTTCTCCGGGCAGCGGGTGGCTAATGGGTAATCCTGCGCGGTCATGATGTTGTCGTTCATGGTCATTCCCTTACCAGTGCAATATGCAACGTGACAGGCGCAGCATCCTGCACCACGTGTTTGGTTTCTTTGATATGAAACAGCGCGGCCTTGGCCATAAACTTAGGGCGCACCATCTGGTCATTGACCACTGGCACCGGCGAAGGCGACTCTTTGCGTGCATAGCGCGCGGCGTTTTTACCAATCTGACGATAGGTTTCCAGCGTCAGCAGCGGAGCCTGAGAAAACAGTTCCAGGTTACTTAGCGGCAGCAGATCGCGCTGATGAATCACCGTGGTTCCTTTCGACTGGATACCAATCCCAATGCCTGAGCCGCTGAGATTTGCCGCATCCCATGCCATAAAAGAAACATCCGAGGTGCGCAGGATCCTCACTACTCGCGCATGCAGTCCCTCTTCTTCGATGCCTGCAACCAGCTCTTTCAAAATCGCGTTGTGCGGCATATCAATCAAGGTTTTATGCTGATACTTATCAAAGGCCGGGCCGACGCCAATCACCACCTCATCAACGCGCTCATCCGCGTTAGCCGCCTCGCCTTCGCTCACCTGTAAGGTGAAAACCGGCTTACGTTCAGTTGTGCATTCCACTGTGTACCGCCTTATTCGATCGAGCCGGGCTGAACCACGCCCGCAATATTTTTAATTTCCGCCCAGCGTTCGGCACTGATGCGATAGCCGGTACCAGGTCCCTGATAATCATTGATGTCGTTGACGGCGCTGACGACGTCGAACTGGCGATCCAGAATGGCCGACGTTTGCAGGTAATCACCGGTAACACGCTGTCTCAGCATGTTGAGGATATTGCTGGCGATATCTTCGAAGCCGCTGCAACTCAACGCGCCGACGATATCCAGCCCGGTGATATTGCGCTTCATCATCTCTTCCACGGCAGCCAAATCCTCAACGACATTACGCGCAGGCATATCTTTGCTGCCGTGAGCATAAGTAGCAGCTTCGACTTCTTCATCGCTAATCAGCGGCAGGCCCAGTTCGCGGAACACTGCCTGAATGGCGCGTGCGGCCTTATTGCGAATGGCGATGGTTTCCTCTTCCGTGACTGGACGCAGACCGCCGTCAACCATCAGATCGCGTTGCAGAATGTTGTAATCATCGAAATCTTCAGCGTCGAAGTTCGACCCGGCAAACATGTTGTCGTAGTTGGGTACCGCGCTGTAACCGGAGAAAATAAAGTCGGTACCCGGCAGCATCTGCATCAGGGTGCGGGCAGTACGGCGAATATCGGAGTGGGAAAAGGTCTGGTCATTGGCGGAGGCCACTTCAAGGTCGAGCATTGAGGCAATCAGGTTTTCCGCCAGCACCGCGCGGATCCCTGACGGCACTGCGCCGGTCATGCCGATACAGCTGACCGCGCCGTTTTGCAGCCCCTGTACGCCCGCGCCTTTGGTGATAAAAATGCAGCGCGACTCCAGATAAAGCATCGATTTACTTTCGGAATAGCCCATCAGCGCTTCCGAGCCGGTGCCGGAGGTGTAGCGCATCTTCAGACCACGCGACGCATAAGCCGAGGCGAGAAACGCTTTGGACCACGGCGTGTCATCACCGTCGGTAAACACCGATTCTGTGCCATACACCGACACCGTTTCGGCATAACTGGTTAGCCCTCGCATGCCCAACTCCAGCTCCGTGGCCTCTTCAACGGAACATTGCGTCAGCACACCGGGGCGACCGCACTGGGAACCCACCAGCAGTGCCAGGGCGTTAAACGGCGCGTAGCGGGCGATCCCGACCGTCGTTTCCTGCTCGGAAAAGCCGCGGATCCCCGCTTCAGCAGCGTCGGCGGCAATCTGTACCGGGTTATCTTTCAGGTTAGTCACGTGGCACTGGTTGGAGGGAGTGCGTCTGGCACGCATTTTTTGTAGCGCCATCATCATCTCCACCACGTTCATTTGCGCCATCACTTCCACCGCTTTCGCCGGGGTGATGGCGGTGGTAATGGCAATAATCTCTTCCCGACTGACGTGGATATCCACCAGCATTCTGGCGATTTCCAGCGCGTCGAGCTGCATGGCGCGCTCAGCTTCGGCCACGTTAATGGCATAATCGGCAATGAAACGGTCGATCATGTCGAACTCGGCGCGGCTCTTACCGTCCAGCTCAACAATACGACCATTTTCGACCTTCACCGACGACGCCGGATCGTAGGGGCTTTCCATGGCGATCAGCCCCTCTTCAGGCCATTCGCCAATCAGCCCATCCTGATTTACAGGCCGCTTCGCAAGCACTTCGAATCGTTTTGATCTTCTCATGATTTATTGACTCAAAAGGTAAAAAATAGGGACGCCGGGCCATATTGCCGGGGACACCACACCCGGTATTCGCCTTTCATCAGCAATGGCCGAACTCTAAATGAGCCAAGCAATAAAAAAATAAAATTAATTTCGTTCCAATTTGGCACCTAATAAAAACGCATCGTTCCATATTGAAACGCAATTCAGGAATATCCATCGTGAATTGTGACGAGGTTAAATGATCATTATCAATAAACGCAAAATCAGGGAAATGAATTTAATTTTTATGAAAAACCCACCCTATTGACTTAATAACGTGCGGCGAGAAAATAAGGTAAAGCCAATGATAAAAATAGCTGTTGCGCGATATGTTTCGTGACCTCAGCCCTACAACATTTTCAGGAGAGACTGTGAATAAGAGCCAACAAATTGCCACCATTACGCTGGCGGCTGCAAAAAAAATGGCGCAGGCCGTTGAGGCTAAAGCGCTTGAGATCAACGTTCCGGTGGTCTTTTCCGTGGTGGATCACGGCGGGAATACGCTGCTAATGCAACGCATGGACGATGCGTTTGTCACCAGCTGTGATATCTCTCTTAATAAAGCGTATACCGCCTGCTGCCTGCGCCAGGGTACCCATGAAATTACCGACGCGGTGCAACCTGGCGCTTCGCTATATGGTTTGCAGCTTACTAACCAACAGCGCATTGTTATTTTCGGCGGCGGCTTACCTGTCATATTAAACGGTAAATTAATTGGTGCCGTTGGCGTTAGCGGCGGCACTGTCGAACAAGACAGATTATTAGCAGAAACCGCACTGAATTGTTTCTCTGAATTATAATTTAAATCTAAGAAGGTATATTATGAGCTATCGTATGTTTGATTACCTGGTGCCAAATGTGAACTTCTTTGGCCCCAATGCTATTTCCGTTGTCGGCGAACGCTGCAAACTGTTAGGCGGTAAAAAAGCGCTGCTGGTTACAGATAAAGGTCTGCGGGCTATTAAAGACGGTGCGGTAGATAAAACCCTCGCCCATTTACGTGAAGCAGGCATTGACGTGGTGGTTTTTGACGGCGTTGAGCCAAATCCCAAAGACACCAACGTGCGCGATGGTCTGGAGGTCTTTCGCAAAGAGCATTGCGATATCATCGTTACCGTTGGCGGCGGTAGCCCGCATGACTGCGGTAAAGGCATCGGTATCGCGGCAACTCACGAAGGCGATCTCTACAGCTATGCCGGGATTGAAACCCTGACCAACCCGCTGCCGCCTATCGTTGCAGTGAATACCACTGCCGGTACCGCCAGCGAAGTCACCCGCCACTGCGTGCTGACCAATACCAAAACCAAAGTGAAGTTTGTGATTGTCAGCTGGCGCAACCTGCCGTCGGTCTCCATTAACGATCCGCTGCTGATGCTCGGCAAACCCGCTCCGCTGACCGCCGCGACCGGCATGGACGCCCTGACCCACGCCGTAGAAGCCTATATTTCCAAAGATGCCAACCCGGTCACCGACGCCGCCGCTATTCAGGCTATTCGCCTGATCGCACGCAACTTGCGTCAGGCCGTAGCGCTGGGCAGCAACCTGAAAGCTCGCGAGAACATGGCCTACGCCTCTCTGTTGGCGGGCATGGCCTTCAACAACGCCAACCTCGGCTACGTTCACGCAATGGCGCATCAGCTTGGCGGTCTGTACGACATGCCACACGGCGTGGCGAATGCCGTACTGCTCCCGCACGTGGCGCGCTATAACCTGATCGCTAACCCGGAGAAATTTGCCGATATCGCAGAATTTATGGGCGAAAACACTGACGGACTCTCCACCATGGATGCCGCCGAACTGGCCATTCACGCCATTGCCCGTCTCTCCGCTGACATCGGCATTCCGCAGCATTTGCGCGATCTGGGCGTTAAAGAAGCCGATTTCCCATATATGGCGGAAATGGCGCTGAAAGACGGCAATGCCTTCTCCAACCCGCGTAAAGGGAACGAGAAAGAAATTGCCGAGATCTTCCGTCAGGCATTCTGATAAATAAGGGGGCGCAATGTCACTTTCATCACCGGGCGTACATCTGTTTTATCACTCACGCTGGCAGGATACTAGCGTGCTTGATGAGCTGTGCTGGGGACTGGAAGAGCAAGGCGTCCCTTGCCGGGCAATCTGTTGCGACGAGCATGACTGCGCGCTGGCATTGAGCAAACTTGCGGCCAAAAGCTCAACGCTACGTGTCGGTCTGGGTCTTAACGCCACGGGTGATATTGCTTTAACCCACGCCCAGTTGCCCGAAGATCGGGCGCTGATCCGTGGGCATATCCGCGCCGGAATTGCGCAGATCCGAACGCTTGGCGCCAATGCCGGTCAACTGGTTAAAGTACTTCCCTTCAGCGAGATAAAATAAATGTACCGCATCTACACCCGAACCGGCGATAAAGGCACGACCGCGCTGTTTGGCGGCAGCCGTATCGACAAAGACGACATCCGCGTTGAGGCCTATGGCACGGTGGATGAACTGATTTCCCAGCTTGGCGTCTGCTATGCCAGCACGCACCAGGCTGAACTACGCCAGGATCTGCACGCCATGCAGAAGATGCTGTTTGTACTGGGTGCGGAACTCGCCAGCGATGAGAAAGGACTCGCTCGCTTACAACAGCGTATTGGCGATGAGGATATTCAGGCGCTGGAGCAGCTTATTGACCGCAATATGGCGCAAAGCGGCCCGCTCAAAGAGTTTGTTATTCCGGGGAAAAATCTGCCATCGGCACAGCTACACGTTGCGCGAACTCTGACGCGCCGACTGGAGCGGATCCTTATCGCAATGAGCAGAACGCTGACGTTACGCGATGAACCCAGGCGTTACATCAACCGACTGTCGGACGCGCTGTTCTCGATGGCGAGAATTGAAGAAACTAGTCCAGATGCTTGCGCTTAAACTGGCTGGCATCAATGTCGTATTGCTTCATCTTGCGCCACAAGGTAGTGCGACCAATGTTCAGCAGTTGCGACATCTCCTGTACGCGCCCGCTGGTGACGCGAGCAGCATGGATAATCGCCTCTTTTTCGATAGCGGTAAAGGTCAGACTGGCTGGCAGCAGTGAAGACGCCGTCTCCAGACCAGGACGTTCGGCAAACAGATAATCCGGTAGATTGCTCAGCCTAATATGGCCGTTATCACTGCTGATGGCGATGTTTTCGATAATGCTGTTCAGCTCAAAGTCATTGCCCGGCCACGAATAGGCCACCAGCTGTGCCAGCGCGTCGTCGTCGATCTTCAAACTGGATGAAAAGCGTTTTTTCAGGCTATTCAGCCGCGTATAAATCAGCGAGGGAATACTGTTACGCCGCGCCCGCAGCGGGGGGATCACTATCTCAAAAGAGTGCAGCGCGTAATACAGCTGACGGCTAAAGCGGTTTTGCTCCACCAGATTGGCGAGATCAACCGTGGTGGTGGCGATCACTTTGACATCCACCGGAATCAGCCGACGGGCATCCAGGCGGGTTAGTACCCCCTGCTTGATCACCTGTAACAGCGCAGATTGCAGCTCCGGCGCCAGATATTCAATTTTTTCCAGAAACAGCGTGCCGCCGTTCGCCAGTTCAAGACGGCTCAGCCGACCATTTTCATCGTCGGTGGGCGCACTGCCCATAAAATCCTGCCCCAGCACGCTGTTGGCATACAGCTGACAGTTCACGGCGATATACGGCCCGCTGGCGCGCTCGCTTTCGTTGTGAATGGCCTGGCTCAGCAGCTCCTTACCAACGCCCTCTTCCCCGCACAGCAGGATCGGGAAACTCCCCCTCGCCGCCTGGCGTCCAAAGTGGATCAAACGGCGGGTTTCCGGATCGTCAGTCGACATCTGCTCGAAGGTGTGACTCACCTTGCCGAGCTGGCTGGTCATCAGTTGGCGCATTTGCTCCACCGGATGCAGCAGCAGGATAAAGCTGTTGCCCTGCTCCTCAACAATCGGTTTCAGGGTGATGACGGCATCAACAAACTGATGCTGGCTTTCAAAGGTAACTTCGACGTGATTCAGGCCGCGGGCATGTTTGATCGCCCGGCGCAGCAGCATGGGGAGATTGAGCAGATCGTGAATATTTTTTCCCTGGCTGGCCTGTGCATCGAGATGCAAAAGCAGCGCCGCACGCGCATTGAGGAACTGCAATACGCCCTGTTCGTTCCAGGCCATCACACCATCATCCATACTTTCCAGTAGCCCGTACATCTGGTTCAGATGGCGGTTGGATTCAGCCAGCAGGCTGTCGGTCAGCAAAGAGTTGCCGACTTCTCTGGCTATCGCCAGCGTCAGGGATAAATCAGAAACGCACTCATGCTCCACCAGACAACACAGCGAGATGGAGCCGAACAGTCGACCATGGTTATCGAAGACCGGCGTCGAGCAGAACGACCACGGATGCAGCGCCTGTTTAAAATGCTGATCGCCAGAGGTTTTTGTCGGCTGGCCCGGCATCGTCGCCAGCGACAGGGCACAACTGCCAATGATGCTTTCCGCACAGTAGCTGCCGTCGCGAAACCCAAGCTCCGCCAGCTGTTCCACCGTCTGTGGGTCGCCGCAACGGCTGAGGATACAGGCTGATTCATCCAGAATCAGCAGCGCGCACGGGCGGCCGTCCATAAACTCCCAGGCATCTTCCAGCGCAGCCTGAGCGATCGTCAGCAACGCCGTCTTGCGACGACAAATCGACTCAAAGGTCAGCCCTTGCGCCTGATGCGGCGCCTGCCAGGTTTCCCGCTGCATAAACTTGCTGCAACGATGCCATGACTGGGCAATGACTGAAGAGACTTCCTTCCCGATGCTATGCGTGTGCGCCGTCATATCCCTTTCCGCTGTTTAACCATAGACAACCCCTCCGGCAGAGACTGTCAGAGGGGGAGAAGATGCCGGATAAAAACCTACCGACGACTGATTAACGCGCCAGCCACTGCTGCCCCAGCAGGTCTGCCGTCAGAATAGCGGCATGTACGCTTTCAGGCGTTACCGGGAACGGCATATTATGGATGGTTTCACCTTCTGCACAGGTCGCTTTCGCCACCGCCATGATCTTGCCGTCAACGTCTTCTTTCACGCCCATTTCCGCTAACGTTACCGGCAGGCCTACTTTCTGACAGAAATTCAGCACGGTTTCGATCTCTTCCATCGGGCTGTTTTGCAACACCAGCTGCGCCAGCGTACCAAAGGCGACTTTTTCACCGTGGTACAAATGGTGGCACTCTTCCAGAATCGTAAAGCCGTTGTGGATCGCATGCGCCCCTGCCAGACCGCTGCTTTCAAAGCCGATGCCGCTGAGGTAAGTGTTAGCTTCGACAATACGCTCCAGCGCATCGGTCACCACGCCGGCCTGCGCGGCAAAGCGTGCCTTCTCGCCTTCCGCCAGCAGGGTATCATAGCACAAGCGCGCCAGGCTCAGCGCCGCCACGGTGGACTGTCCGCCCGCCATGCTGGTCGCTCTGGCGTCATAACAGGCTTTCGCTTCAAACCAGGTCGAGAGCGCATCGCCCATCCCGGCCACCAGCAGACGTACCGGCGCTTTGGCAATGATTGCAGTGTCCATCACTACCATATCCGGGTTTTTCGGGTAGATTAGATACTCTTCAAACTCACCGGCTTCGGTATAGATAACGGACAGCGCGCTGGTTGGCGCATCGGTAGACGCGATAGTCGGGATCACCACCACCGGCAACTTCTGGTAGTAGCCAATCGCTTTGGCGGTATCCAGCGTTTTCCCACCACCAATCCCAACCACGCCGCGGCAACCGTGCTGTTTCAGAATGGTAATCAGGCGATTAATTTCAACATGGCTACATTCACCGTTAAAGCGTTCCGCATGGCAGCTAATGTCGTGGCTGTGCAGGCCGTTGAGTACCTTCTCTCCCGCCAGTTTCATCACGAAGTCATCCGCAATCACGAAAAAGCTGTCCGCCAGATTTTTAGCGTATTGACCAAACAAGGTGGAAGCGTCAGGACCCTGGAGATATTTGGCTGGAGATTGAATAACTTTTAGCATTCCTTTCATCCTCAAATAAGTACATGTTTTTACATGGTGAGCCCTGGCGTTAACCTGTTTGGCCTGATGCTGACGGCGAAAACGGGAGGTACCGGAGCGATGCAATAACTGTATGGCGAGGCGTGCACAAAAAAATCTTTCGTCTTTTTGTTCTGATATGAAACAGATAAAAACAACACATGTTTCATATTGGAACGCTTAACCATAAAAAATATAAGGTTTGCGATCCCGATCCGTGCATTTGCCACCAAATCTCCGGCACAGACGAATCTCACTTTCTCTTTTACCCACTCACTTGCCAAAATACCGGTAAAAAAAAGCTGACAGTACCGTGTGACCTGCATTCATCGCGAGAGGAAAAAGTCGAGCGAGCTCGCATTGTGGTCGTTCCCCGTTCTTTTAGGTTTCATTTCGGAACAAAAAACAATAACAACGTTCCGTAATGAAACTCATTTTAACGTTGTTTTTTTCCACGCTGACTTCGCCAGAATCTCTCTATCGCCTCCGCACCATGACCATGCTTCCGGGGGTTTGTCTTACACTCAACCTCAAGGAGCCGTTATGTCTCAATTCTTTTTTAATCAACGCACCCATCTCGTGAGCGACGTCATCGACGGTACGATTATCGCCAGCCCGTGGAATAACCTGGCGCGTCTGGAAAGCGATCCGGCCATTCGCATCGTGGTCCGTCGTGACCTCAACAAAAATAACGTAGCGGTCATTTCCGGCGGCGGTTCAGGGCACGAACCCGCGCACGTTGGGTTTATCGGTAAAGGTATGCTAACCGCCGCAGTCTGTGGCGACGTGTTCGCTTCCCCGAGCGTAGATGCGGTACTGACCGCCATTCAGGCGGTAACCGGTGAGGCGGGCTGTTTGTTGATCGTGAAAAATTACACCGGTGACCGTCTTAATTTCGGTCTTGCCGCCGAGAAAGCCCGTCGCCTTGGTTACAACGTTGAAATGCTGATTGTCGGCGATGACATCTCCCTGCCGGATAACAAACACCCGCGCGGCATTGCGGGAACCATCCTGGTGCATAAAATCGCGGGCTATTTTGCCGAACGCGGCTACAACCTCGCCACCGTCCTGCGTGAAGCGCAATACGCGGCCAATAACACCTTCAGTCTGGGCGTTGCGCTTTCCAGCTGTCATCTGCCGCAAGAAACCGACGCCGCACCGCGTCATCATCCGGGCCACGCGGAGCTGGGTATGGGCATTCATGGCGAACCAGGCGCCTCGGTCATCGACACCCAGAACAGTGCGCAGGTGGTGAACCTGATGGTGGATAAACTGCTGGCTGCCCTGCCTGAAACCGGCCGTCTGGCGGTGATGATTAACAATCTTGGCGGCGTTTCTGTTGCCGAAATGGCCATCATTACCCGCGAACTGGCCAGCAGCCCGCTGCATCCGCGTATCGACTGGCTGATTGGCCCGGCCTCGCTGGTTACCGCACTGGATATGAAAGGCTTTTCGCTGACGGCCATCGTGCTGGAAGAGAGCATCGAAAAAGCGCTGCTCACAGAGGTGGAAACCAGTAACTGGCCGACGCCGGTCCCACCGCGTGAAATCAGCTGTGTACCGTCATCTCAGCGTAGCGCACGCGTGGAATTCCAGCCTTCGGCAAATGCCCTGGTGGCCGGGATTGTGGAGCTTGTCACCACAACCCTTTCCGATCTGGAGACCCATCTTAATGCGCTGGATGCCAAAGTCGGCGATGGCGATACCGGTTCAACCTTTGCCGCAGGCGCGCGCGAAATTGCCGGTCTGTTGCATCGTCAGCAGTTGCCGCTGGATAACCTTGCCACGCTGTTTGCGCTGATTGGCGAACGTCTGACCGTGGTGATGGGCGGTTCCAGCGGTGTGCTGATGTCTATTTTCTTTACCGCCGCCGGGCAGAAACTGGAACAGGGAGCTAACGTTGCCGAAGCCCTGAATACGGGACTGGCGCAGATGAAGTTCTACGGCGGCGCAGACGAAGGCGATCGCACCATGATTGATGCGCTGCAACCGGCTCTGACTTCGCTGCTCACGCAGCCGCAAAATCTGCAGGCCGCCTTCGACGCCGCGCAAGCGGGAGCCGAACGAACCTGTTTGTCGAGCAAAGCCAATGCGGGTCGCGCATCGTATCTGAGCAGCGAAAGCCTGCTCGGAAATATGGACCCCGGCGCGCATGCCGTCGCAATGGTATTTAAAGCGCTGGCAGAGAGTGAATTGAGCTAAGCCATAAGTGCCTGATAAGGCACTTGCGCCGCCATCCGGCGAAGATACGCCTGATGCGCTGCGCTTATCAGGCCTACGAGTACAAACCTTTGTAGGCCGGATAAGGCACTTGCGCCGCCATCCGGCGAAGAAGTGCCTGATGCGCTGCGCTTATCAGGCCTACGAGTGCAAACTTTTGTAGGCCGGATAAAGCGCTTGCGCCGCCATCCGGCAAAGATACGCCTGATGCGCTGCGCTTATCAGGCCGATGAGTGCAAACTTTTGTAGGCCGGATAAGGCGCTTGCGCCGCCATCCGGCGAAGAAATGCCTGATGCGCTGCGCTTATCAGGCCTACGAGTGCAAACCTATGTAGGCCGGATAAGGCGCTTGCGCCGCCATCCGGCGAAGATACGCCTGATGCGCTGCGCTTATCAGGCCTACGAGTACAAACCTATGTAGGCCGGATAAGGCAACGCCGCCATCCGGCAGAACGTTAACGATAAACGCGGATCCCGCCCTCTACGCCGCGGCTAAACAGCACCTGCCAAAGCTCAATATCTCTGGCGCGGAAAGCCCCTGCGCAGGCACATAAATAATAATTAAACATTCTTCTGAAGGTGGCGGAATAACGTGATGACAGCTCCGGCCAGGCCTGATTAAAGCGCTCATGCCAGGCCATCAGCGTTTTATCATAATCGCTGCCGAAGTTATGCCAGTCCTCCATCACAAACCGTGATTCGCTGGCCTCGGCAATATGGGAAATCGACGGTAAGCAACCGTTCGGGAAAATGTATTTATTGATCCACGGATCGACGCTCATCCCTTTTTTATTGCTGCCAATAGTATGCAGCAGGAACAGTCCGTCCGGTTTTAAACAACGGTCGGCGATGCTGAAATAGGTGTCGTAGTTTTTCGGCCCGACGTGTTCAAACATCCCCACAGACACAATGCGATCGTAGTGTTTATCAAGATCGCGATAATCCTGCAGCAGAATGTTAACGTCCAGCCCTTCACAGCGCTGCTGCGCCATTTTCTGCTGCTCTTTGGAAATGGTAACGCCTTCTACCGCCACGCCATAATGACGCGCCGCATATTCTGCCAACCCGCCCCATCCACAACCGATATCGAGTAAACGCATACCCGGCTTAAGCTGCAGCTTCTCGCAGATCATTTTTAATTTGGCATTTTGCGCTTCGTCTAATGTGGTCGCGTCTTTCCAGTAACCGCAGGAATATTGCATATGCGGATCAAGCATCAGCGCAAAGAGATCGTTACCAATATCATAATGTTCTTTACCGACGATCCATGCGCGGCTACGTGACTGCAAATTAAACAGGCGTGCGCTGGCAATGCGCAAAATATCTTTCAGATTACCTGGCATCTGCTGGTCGAGTTTTGCTTTCAGGATTTTGCAGAACAGAATATCGAGCCGTTCGCAGTCCCACCAGCCTTCCATATAGCTTTCGCCAAGCCCTAATGAGCCTTGTTGCAATACCCGTTTAAAGAAACCAGTATGATGAAGTTGAATGTCCCAGGCGCGCGAGCCATTAATTCTGATATCCGCTTGCGAAAGCAGCTCTTTTCCCATTCGGGTCCAGTTATCATTTGTTTCATTGACGATGACAGCATCTGAACAAAGCGAGTTCATGGTATTTACCAAAAGTGGGCTAAAAATTATTACGCAAGATTATTATGGAAAAAAGAGTGTATGTATTATGATCCGCGGACAAGATCTATCGAGCAGCGGACACACCATCGGGAGCATTGACGATTCATTTATGGAAACTCTCGCGCAAAAACAGTGGAACTCCTTCCCGGATAACTCCATGACCGAACTGCCGCAGGACGTATTCTTTCGCTCTTATGTCCTGGAAGCCAACCACCATGTACCGCAGCATTCACACTCTTTTATGCAGTTTCATTTCGCCCGCAAAGGCAGCATGCGCATTGATGTTGCCGGTAAGTGCTGGATAATCCCGGCGCATTATGGCATTTGGATCCCAAATAATACGGAGCATGCGGTTTGGGCATTAGATGATGTGTATTTAGAAAATCTGGATATTAAACCGGGTTTTCTTGAAGAGAGCATCAATGAATGCAAAGTAGTGGCTATCAGTGATTTCGCCAGAGAGTTTATTCATTACGCCACGAATTCAATTTCAGGCCATTATGATAGTCAGTCAAAAGAGGGCAAGCTGGTTAGTGTGCTGGTCGATATTATTCTGCAACTCCCGGAAGTCGCTTTTGTATTACCCTGGCCGCAGGATCGTGAATTAACCAAAGTCTGCCGAACAATACAAGAATCCCCCGCACTGGAGCATTCGGTTGAATACTGGGCGCAGCATTTGGGTATGTCTGCCCGTACCTTTTCACGCCATTTCAAAAAAGAAACCGGATTGCCTTTCAGCGTCTGGAAGCAAAAAATGCGAATACTTGAATCGGTATTAATGCTGAAGAAAAATAAAAGCGTAACCGCCGTGGCACTCGACGTTGGGTATTCAAGCACCGCGGCATTTAGCTACGCATTCCGCCAGGCGTTTGGCGTTCCGCCCTCTAATTACTGATTAACGGCGTTGATGCCAGTAAGCCGCTGCACGAACCCGTTGCTGATCGAACGCCTCGGTTTCAAAACGAGCACTCAGGTTTTTGACCACCTTGCCTTCGCCGGTGATCCAGATGAAATAATCGTCTGCGGGCACGCTTAGCCGCGATAAGTGTTCATTCACCGCCTGCTCATCATGGCCGATAAACCACTGAAGAGTAAATCCGTCGAGATGGGCAAAATAGTCCTGGTAGGCTGCATCCTGCACGCTAACCAGCGCCGTGACGTGCGGACGTACCGCCAAACGGCTGAGCGACTCCAGGCGTCGGCGCAACGCGGGCATTCCCGACTCATCACACACGTAAACCTGATACGCATAGTCCTCTGGTACCACCAAAGAACCGCGCGGCCCGCCGATCGTCAGCTTGTCACCCCCACGGGCATTCATCGCCCACGTACTTGCCACGCCGCCGTCATGAATATAGAAATCCAGTGCCAGCTCATGGCGCGTTTCGTCATACAACGGCGTGTAGTCACGGGATAACGGACGTACACCGTCAGCCCAGACAATGCCTTCATCGGTGACGACAGGTGGTACAAAGTTGCTGCCCGGTTCAGGGAAAAAGACCTTGGTATGGTCGTCAAAGCCGTGTGAGCTAAAACCGTCCAGAGCGTCACCGCCCAGTACAATACGCTGAAAGCCCGCGCTAATACGCTCTACGCGCAGGACAGTAAGTTCTCGAAAACGCAGTTCATTGCGAACGCGCTGTGGGTAGCGTGAGATGTTTTTTGTCATTTTTTCGCCTTGTGAAGATAATACGATATATCTAAATTGATTTTTTAAATGATAATGATTGCTAATCAAAAATATTGCAAGCACTTTTTGATATAGTTAACTTATGATTACCCAGTTATCACAGACACATAAAAATAGATAATAATCATAATGTTATACAACATTTTATTTGTAGACTTGCAAACTGATAATTTTTAGATATAAATTAGATATATCTAAACAACATCAGGAGACGATGATGCAAAACCATCATGAAGGTTGCTGTAAGCACTCAGAGCACCAACACGAAGGCTGCTGCAAGGGTGAAGGACATCACCATGAAGGCCGCCACAACGAGCACCATGCAGGTTGCTGCAAAGGTGAAGAACATCGCCATGAAGGCTGTAACAAAGAACATCACCACAAGCAGGGTTGCGGACATCGCCACGGTCGTGGTGGCGGCGGAGGGGGTCGTCGTCAGCGGTTCTTCGGCCACGGCGAATTACGCCTGGTGATTCTGGATATCTTGACCCGCGACGCCAGCCACGGCTATGAGCTGATTAAAGCGATTGAAACCCTGACCCAGGGTAATTACACCCCAAGCCCGGGCGTTATCTATCCAACGCTGGATTTCTTGCAGGATCAGGCACTGATCACCGTCAGCGACGAGGAAGGTGGGCGTAAACAGATTGCGATCACGACTCAGGGCCAGCAGTGGCTGGATGAGAACCGTGAACATCTGGAACATATCCACGAACGGATTAAAGCCCGCTGCGTAGGTTTTGAATTACGCAAAAATCCACAGATGAAACGCGCGCTGGAAAACTTCAAAGCCGTGCTGGATCTACGCGTCAATCATGGTGATACCAGCGATGCGCAGATCAAAAAAATCATCGGTATTATCGATCGCGCTGCACTGGATATTACTCAGCTGGATTAATCTGCACAGCAGGCGGAACCCATATGCCTGACGTTCCGCCTGTATTTTTAGTATTAATGCAGCACCGTAACCGCATCTTCCAGACGACCAGCGCGATGTTTCACCATCGCGGAAATCTGCGCACTCTCTTCAACCAGTTCGGCGTTTTTCTGTGTAATGTTGCTTAATTCATTCACCGCGCGGGTCAGGTTGGAAAGACCATCTGACTGTTCCAGCGTGGAGTGGCTGATTTGGGCGATCAGCTGAGTGACGTTTTGCACCTGCGCCACAATATCGTCCATCGTGCGTCCTGCGGCGTGAACCTGGTCAGATCCGGACTGCACCTTGTCAGCGCTGGCATCAATCAACTTGCGGATATCATTGGCTGCACTGGCGCTACGGCTAGCAAGATGACGTACTTCTCCCGCCACCACGGCGAACCCTTTCCCTTGCTCGCCCGCCCGCGCGGCTTCAACAGCGGCATTCAAAGCCAGAATGTTGGTCTGGAAGGCAATATCGTTAATCAGCGTCGTAATGGTGCCGATCCGCTGGGTGCTGTTGGCGATATCGTCCATGGTTTTGATGACGGTATCCATCGCCTCACCGCCGTGCGTTGCCGCGCTACTGGCGGCAATAGAGAGCTTATCGGCCGCGGCGGCGGTCTCTGAGTTTTGTTTCACCGATGCCGCCATCTGATTCATGGTGGTCACCGTTTCCTGCACGTTCTCGACAGTCTGCTGCGTATGCTTGTTTAAATCATCGCTGCCTTTCGCCAGCGTTTCGCTGTCGCTGCGCACGCAACTCACCTGGCTGGAGACGTCGTGAATGAGCCAGCGACACATTAATCCAAGTTGGCCCACTGCTCGTAGCATCAGGCCCAGTTCATCACTACGGTTAAGATGCGACACGCTGTTCCGCTCACCGGTCGCCACTTTCAGCGCCTGACGGGTGACATTCTCAATAGGACGCACAATTTGCCATTCGAAAATAGCCGTTCCAAAAAGCATCACCAATGCACTCATCAGCTGTAACGGCCATTCGGCGCCCATTTGCTGCAATGCGACCGCTAGCAGGACAAACATGAATGCCATCACGCTGCGCACCCGCCAGCGAATCGGCATCGCCGGCAGTTTACCCAGCCAGCCTTTGCGTACCACCAGCCCTTTATGAATACGTCGGTTGCAACGTCCTTCGTTCAGCGCTTTATATAAAGGCTCTACCGCCGCAATTTCCTCGTCAGTAGCCCGGGTACGAATCGACATATACCCGGTCACGCGTCCTTCCCGCACCATCGGTACCGCATTGGCCCTCACCCAGTAGTGATCGCCATTCTTACGCCGGTTTTTCACAATCCCGCTCCATGGCTCGCCCTGCTTCAGGGTGTACCACATATCCGCAAACGCCGCTTTTGGCATGTCCGGATGACGAACCTGATTGTGCGGCTTATCGAGCAATTCATTCAGCTGATAGCCACTGACCTGGACAAATGTATCGTTCGCATGGGTGATATAGCTTTGTAAATCGGTGGTAGACATGAGGGTGATATCATCATCCAGCGGTGTATTTTGCTGACTAACGTAGGGATGAGAAGACATGATTGCGTCCTGTGCAGGTTATCTGGTTGTTAACTCTTTCGGCTTATGTTATTTCGGCGATAATTTTTTTATCTTTAGTTGTTAAATTTGATTTAGATCGCAATTTGCGATTAAACCTCAAAATCTGTACGCATTCTAATCCATTGATTTAAAATACTTTCATCTAGTAACTATTCAACGTCACTTCTACCAGCGCACCGTCACAGTGCAAATATTGCCCATTTTTAGCGCAAATTTGCGTTTATTCGATCTGTTTTCAGGCTCCTTACTTGGGCAAAATGCCAGCAAATGTTAAATCGCGGCATTAAATGTTGCGTAAATGAGATGTTTCCTGGTGTTTATCCCGATTTTTGCTAAGCGCGCCGGAATGGCGCAATCCCTGCAATACTTAATTCAGTATCATGTGATACGCGAGCTCCGGGAGCATATTTTGAACAGGTTACCTTCCAGCGCATCGGCCCTGGCCTGCAGCGCACACGCACTGAATCTCATCGAAAAGCGCACGCTTGATCATGAGGAAATGAAATCGTTAAACCGAGAGGTGATTGAGTACTTCAAGGAGCATGTCAATCCGGGGTTCTTAGAGTATCGAAAATCTGTAACTGCAGGCGGGGATTACGGAGCCGTAGAGTGGCAAGCGGGAAGCCTGAATACGCTTGTCGACACCCAGGGGCAGGAGTTCGTCGATTGCCTGGGTGGTTTTGGAATTTTCAACGTGGGGCACCGTAATCCAGTCGTGGTTTCCGCCGTACAGAATCAACTCGCGAAACAACCTCTGCACAGCCAGGAGTTACTTGACCCTCTGCGGGCCATGCTGGCAAAAACCCTCGCCGCACTGGCGCCCGGTAAACTGAAATACAGTTTTTTCTGTAACAGCGGGACCGAGTCGGTTGAAGCCGCCCTGAAGCTGGCGAAAGCATATCAATCGCCGCGCGGTAAATTTACGTTTATTGCCACCAGCGGCGCATTCCACGGTAAATCACTGGGCGCGCTGTCCGCTACGGCTAAATCCACCTTCCGTAAACCTTTTATGCCGCTGCTGCCGGGCTTCCGTCATGTGCCGTTTGGCGATATTAACGCAATGCGCACCATGCTCAGCGAGTGTAAAAAGACCGGTGACGATGTCGCAGCTGTGATCCTCGAACCGATCCAGGGTGAAGGAGGGGTGATCCTGCCGCCGCAAGGTTATTTGACCGCCGTTCGTAAACTTTGCGATGAGTTTGGCGCGCTGATGATCCTTGACGAAGTGCAAACCGGCATGGGGCGTACCGGCAAGATGTTCGCCTGCGAACACGAAAACGTGCAACCCGACATTATGTGCCTGGCCAAAGCGTTGGGCGGCGGTGTGATGCCAATTGGCGCGACCATTGCCACCGAAGAGGTGTTCTCCGTCCTGTTCGACAATCCTTTCCTGCATACCACCACGTTTGGCGGCAACCCGCTCGCTTGTGCAGCGGCGCTGGCCACCATTAACGTCCTGCTGGAGCAAAATTTACCGGCTCAGGCGGAGCAGAAAGGCGATATGTTGTTGGATGGTTTCCGCCAGCTTGCGCGGGAGTACCCTGACCTGGTGCATGATGTACGCGGTAAGGGAATGCTGATGGCGATTGAGTTTGTCGATAATGAAATCGGCTACAACTTTGCCAGTGAGATGTTCCGCCAGCGGGTGCTGGTTGCCGGCACGCTTAATAATGCAAAGACGATCCGCATCGAACCGCCGTTGACGTTAACGATCGAGCAATGCGATCTGGTATTGCGATCGACGCGCAAAGCCCTGGCAGCATTACGGGTGAGCGTGGAGCAAATGTAACAACCTTACCCGGCCTATAGAAGACACTCTTTTGTAGGCCGGATAAGGCGTAGCCGCCATCCGGCAATTAGCCTAACTTAAACAATCCGCACACCAGCAGGCATAAGGCGTTCTGGCGTCAACAGTACGCTTTCACTACCGTCGTCGGTTTCCGCACACAGCAGCATACACTCTGATGTCTCACCGCGCATTTTGGCCTTTTGCAGATTACACAGCACCACCACCGTTTTGCCCATCAACTCCTCTTCACTGTAGTAAGGCACCAGGCTGGTTACGGTTTGCAGCGTACGCTCTCCCACATCTACCTGTACGATATACAGCTTATCGGCATTGTCATGGCGCTTTACCTGTGCGATTTTTCCAACACGTATTTCCATTCGGGCAAAATCAGCAAATGCGACGGTATCCATTGTTTTCTCCTTTGGTAAAATTTTACTAAATACTAGCAAAATATTTTCCGGGCATTGTTCTCAAAAGCGGGAAAATGACGTACTCATCACACTCTGAAAGCCCAGTTTTACCCCGAGCATGTCAATTAATCATGCTTTTTTTACTGAAAACAGATGAATAGATAAGCACTTCATTTACAATGCGCAGGTAACTCAGGGAAAAGGCAAACATGGCAACACTTAAAGACATCGCAATCGAAGCTGGCGTGTCCCTGGCGACAGTGTCCCGGGTTTTAAACGATGACCCCACGCTGAATGTAAAAGAAGAGACTAAGCATCGCATTCTGGAGATCGCGGAAAAGCTGGAGTACAAAACCAGCAGCGCCCGAAAGAACCAGACCAGCGCGCTCGGCCCCCAGCATATTCTGGCGCTCTACAGCTATCAGCAAGATTTGGAAATCAACGATCCTTACTACCTCGCGATCCGCCATGGGATTGAAACCCAGTGTGAGAAACTCGGGATCGAACTGACCAACTGCTATGAGCACAGTGGTCTGCCGGAGAGCAAACACATTACCGGCATTCTTATTGTCGGCAAGCCTTCCCCCGCTCTGCGCGAGGCGGCAACAGCGCTTACCGACAACATCTGCTTTATCGATTTCCATGAATCCGGCAGCGAATATGATGCCGTCGATATCGATCTGGCACGCATCAGCAAAGAGAGCATCGACTTCTTCATTGCCCAGGGCGTCACCCGCATTGGTTTCATCGGTGGCGAAGACCAGCCAGGCAAGGCCGATATCCGCGAAGCCGCGTTTGTCGAATACGGTCGTCTACAGCAGGTCGTTTCTGAACAGGATATCTATCGCGGCGGTTTCTCCAGTTCATCAGGCTATGAACTGGCTAAAGAAATGCTGGCGAAACCCGACTATCCCAGCGCCCTGTTTGTGGCTTCAGACTCGATTGCCATTGGCGTTCTGCGCGCCATCCACGAGCGTGGTCTGAATATTCCGCAGGATATTTCGCTGATTAGCGTTAATGATATCCCAACGGCGCGTTTCACCTTTCCTCCGCTTTCCACCGTTCGCATTCATTCGGAAATGATGGGCAGTCAGGGCGTCAACCTGCTGTTCGAAAAAGCCCGTGACGGGCGTGCGCTCCCCCTGCTGGTTTTTGTTCCCAGCAAGCTGAAACTGCGCGGCACCACCCGCTGAAATCCCCCGTTAACCCGCCCGGTTTCTTCTGATGCCGGGCGCGCAATGTCATGCATTCATTTCCGCGTCCGAATTATTTTCGTGATCCAGTTAAAGTAAATCACCTCACCCGCTATATTTTAGTAAAACTTTTACTAAAATCACCATCAATTACACTTACCCACCATTACAATGAATGGTTCCGATTTTTCTCCACCGGGAGGCCTTATGAATCGCTGGGAAAACATTCAGCTCACCCACGAAAATCGACTGGCGCCACGCGCATATTTTTTCTCTTACGACTCCGTTGCGCAGGCTCGCTCGTTTGCCCGCGAAACCAGCAGTCTCTTTCAGCTGCTAAGCGGTCAGTGGAATTTTCAGTTCTTTGAGCATCCGCTGCAGGTGCCGGAAGCCTTTACGTCGCAGTTTATGAGTGACTGGGGCAGCATCACCGTCCCCGGCATGTGGCAGATGGAAGGACACGGCAAGCTGCAGTATACCGACGAAGGTTTTCCTTTCCCGATTGATGTCCCCTACGTTCCGACCAATAACCCCACCGGGGCCTATCAGCGTATTTTCACCCTCAGCGAAGGCTGGCAGGGCAAACAGACGCTGATTAAGTTTGATGGCGTAGAAACCTACTTCGAAGTTTACGTGAATGGTCAGTACGTTGGCTTCAGCAAAGGCAGTCGCCTGACGGCCGAATTTGATATCAGCGCGGTGGTGAAGACCGGTGATAACCTGCTGTGCGTTCGCGTAATGCAATGGGCTGATTCCACCTACGTTGAAGACCAGGATATGTGGTGGTCGGCGGGAATTTTCCGCGACGTCTATCTGGTCGGCAAACAGGCGACCCACATTCAGGATTTTACCGTTCGCACCGAGTTCGATGATGACTATCGCGACGCCACCCTCTCCTGCGACATTGCGCTGGAAAACCTGGCCTCCACGCCAGCGATAGCGTCGCTGGAATACACCTTGTTTGACGGTGAGAAGGCGCTGCATAGCGGTGTGATTAACACCCTGAAGGTGGATAAACAAACGCAGACCGCTTTTCATTTCAAGGTTAGCGCGCCGCAGCAGTGGTCTGCGGAATCGCCGTATCTCTACCATCTGGTGATGACGCTGAAAGATGCCAGCGGCAACATCCTTGAGGTCGTGCCACAGCGTGTTGGATTCCGCGATATTAAAGTTCGCGACGGTCTGTTTTACATCAATAACCGCTACGTGATGCTGCATGGTGTTAACCGCCACGATAACGATCATCTTAAGGGCCGTGCTGTCGGTATGGATCGCGTTGAAAAAGATCTGCTGTTAATGAAGCAGCACAACATCAACTCCGTACGCACCGCCCATTACCCGAACGATCCGCGCTTCTATGAATTGTGCGATATCTACGGCCTGTTCGTGATGGCCGAAACAGACGTTGAATCTCACGGCTTCGCCAATATCGGCGATATCAGTCGGATCACCGACGATCCACTGTGGGAAAATGTCTACGTTGAGCGCATCGTGCGCCACGTCCATGCGCAGAAAAATCACCCTTCGATCATCATCTGGTCGCTCGGTAACGAATCCGGATACGGCTGTAACATCCGCGCCATGTATCACGCTGCGAAAGCGCTGGATGACACGCGTCTGATCCATTACGAAGAAGATCGTGACGCTGAAGTGGTGGATATCATCTCCACCATGTACACCCGCGTGCCGCTGATGAATGAGTTTGGTGAATATCCGCATCCTAAACCGCGCATCATCTGTGAATATGCTCACGCCATGGGCAACGGTCCCGGCGGGCTAACGGAATATCAGAACGTCTTCTATCAGCATGATTGCATTCAGGGGCACTATGTCTGGGAGTGGTGCGATCACGGGATTCAGGCTAAAGATGACGACGGCAACGTCTGGTACAAATATGGCGGCGACTACGGCGACTATCCGAACAACTACAACTTCTGCCTTGATGGCCTGATTTATTCCGATCAAACCCCAGGACCGGGACTGAAAGAGTACAAGCAGGTAATTGCGCCGGTGAAAGTGCGCGCACAGGATCTGGCCCGCGGCGAGCTACGGGTAGAAAACAAACTCTGGTTCACCACGCTTGACGACTACACCTTGCATATTGAGGTTCGCGCCGAAGGAGATACGCTCTCTGTTCAGCAGATAAAACTGCGCGACGTTCCTCCCAACAGCGACGCGCTGCTGCAATGCGAACTGCCGGAGCTGGATGCGCGCGAAGCGTTCCTTAACGTCACCGTGACGAAAGATTCCCGCACGTCATACAGTGAAGCCGGGCATCACATCGCGACTTATCAGTTCCCGCTGAAGGCCAGAACGGCGGCTGCCGTACCGTTTAGCCTGCAAAACGCCAACCCTCTGACGCTGGAAGACAGCCGCCAGAGCTGCACCGTTCGCGGTTATAACTTCCATCTGACCTTCTCAAAGCTGACCGGTAAACCGATCGCCTGGAACGTCAATGGCGAAGAGCTGATTACCCGCGAGCCGAAGATTAATTTCTTCAAACCGACCATTGATAACCACAAGCAAGAGTTCGAAGGCCTCTGGCAGCCGAATCATTTACAGATTATGCAGGAGCATCTGCGCGAATTTACCCTTGAGCAAACCGATGATGCGCTGCTGATAACCAGCCAGACCATTATCGCCCCGCCGGTATTCGATTTCGGTATACGCTGCACCTATCGCTGGCGCATTGCCGCGGACGGTCAGCTGAATGTGGAACTTTCTGGCCAGCCTTACGGCGAGTACCGGGACATTATTCCGTGCATCGGTTTCACGATGGGCATCAACGGTGATTTGGGCCAGGTGGCGTATTACGGACGTGGTCCCGGTGAAAACTATGCCGATAGCCAGCAGGCCAACATCATCGACATCTGGCGCAGCAGCGTGGATGAGATGTTCGAAAATTATCCTTTCCCGCAAAACAACGGCAATCGTCAGGACGTGCGTTGGGCAACGCTAACCAACCGCCACGGCAACGGCCTGCTGGTGGTCCCGCAGCGCCCTGTCAACCTGAGCGCCTGGCGCTATACGCCGGAAAATATCTTTGCCGCACAACACTGCAACGCGCTACAGCGTAGCGATGACATCACCCTGAATCTGGATCACCAGTTACTGGGCTTAGGTTCCAACTCGTGGGGAAGTGAAGTACTCGATTCCTGGCGCGTCTGGTTTACGTCATTCAGCTACGGCTTCACGTTGTTGCCGGTTTCCGGCAGCGAATCTGGCGCTCAAACCACCGCCAACCGCGCCTTTGGCACCGGGTTCTTTTCCACGAATATGCACAGCGAGAATACAAAATGAGGATCATCGACAACTTAGAGCAGTTCCAGCAACGCTATGCTTCAGGTCGGAAATGGCAACGCTGCGTCGAGGCTATTGAAAATATTGACAATATTCAGCCAGGCGTCGCCCACTCTATCGGTGATTCCCTGAGCTACCGCGTGGAGACAGACTCCGCGACCGATGCGCTGTTTACCGGTCATCGTCGTTATTTTGAGATCCATTACTACCTGCAAGGGCAGCAAAAAATAGAGTATGCCGCCAAAGAGGATCTCCAGGTGGTTGAATATTATCGCGATGAAACCGATCGCGAATATCTGAAAGGTTGTGGAAAAACCATCGAAGTGCACGAAGGACAAATGGTTATTTGTGACAACCATGAAGCCTATCGTTTTATTTGTAATAACGCAGTGAAAAAAGTCGTACTCAAAGTCACCATCGAAGATGGTTATTTTCATAATAAATAAAAACACAGGCGGCGCCGACGTTGCGCCGCCAGTACCCTATAATAATCAGGAATCGGAGATGTGCTATGTCTGATACCAAACGTAATACCATCGGCAAGTTCGGCTTACTTTCACTCACCTTTGCCGCGGTTTATAGTTTTAATAACGTAATCAACAATAATATTGAGCTTGGTCTGGCATCCGCACCGATGTTTTTCCTCGCGACGATTTTCTACTTTATTCCGTTTTGCTTAATCATCGCCGAATTTGTTTCGCTGAATAAAAACTCCGAAGCCGGTGTCTACGCATGGGTAAAAAGTTCGCTGGGTGGACGTTGGGCATTTATTACTGCCTACACCTACTGGTTCGTTAACCTGTTCTTTTTTACCTCGCTTTTGCCCCGCGTTATTGCCTACGCCTCATATGCTTTTTTAGGCTACGAATACATTCTGACGCCGTTCGCAACCACCGTGTTAAGTATGGTGCTGTTTGCCTTCTCCACCTGGGTTTCGACCAATGGTGCAAAAATGTTAGGGCCGATTACCTCGGTCACCTCCACGTTGATGCTGCTGCTGACGCTGTCCTATATTTTACTGGCAGGTACGGCGCTGGTTGGTGGCGTACAGCCTGCTGACCCTATCACCGTAGACGCAATGATCCCGAATTTTAACTGGGCCTTCCTCGGTATCACCACCTGGATTTTTATGGCGGCAGGCGGCGCGGAGTCGGTGGCGGTTTACGTCAACGACGTCAAGGGCGGCTCCAAATCATTCGTGAAGGTCATTATCATTGCCGGGATTTTTATCGGCGTGCTCTATTCCATCTCCTCGGTGCTAATCAACGTCTTCGTCAGCAGCAAAGAGCTGAAGTTTACCGGTGGTTCGGTGCAGGTATTCCACGGCCTGGCGGCATATTTCGGCCTGCCGGAGCTGGTCGTGAACCGCTTTGTCGGCCTGGTCTCCTTTACCGCGATGTTCGGCTCCCTGCTGATGTGGACCGCAACGCCGGTGAAGATCTTCTTCTCTGAAATTCCGGCGGGTATTTTCGGTAAAAAAACCGTCGAACTGAATGAAAACGGCGTCCCGGCCCGTGCAGCATGGATCCAGTTCCTGATCGTTATCCCGCTGATGATTATCCCGACGCTCGGCTCCAATACCGTGCAGGATTTAATGAACGCCATCATCAACATGACCGCCGCCGCCTCGATGCTGCCGCCGCTGTTTATTATGCTGGCTTACCTGAATCTGCGTGCAAAACTGGACCACTTACCGCGCGACTTCCGTATGGGTTCGCAAAAAACCGGCATTGTTGTGGTGTCGATGCTGATCGTTCTTTTCACCATCGGATTTATTGCCTCTACCTTCCCAACCGGCGGCAATATCATGACCATTATTTTCTATAACGTCGGTGGGATTGTTATTTTCCTCGGTTTTGCCTGGTGGAAATACAGTAAATATATCAAAGGGCTAACCAAAGAAGAAAAAGCTATTGAGGCAGCCCCTGCTTCAGATATCAATTAATGACTAAAACATAATAACAATAAACAATATTCTCCAAGGCTATAACCAAAATAATTAGAGTTGCATGAAGGCGGCAAGTGAGTGAATTCCCAGGAGCATAGATAACTATGTGACTGGGGTGAACGAACGTAGCTAACGCACATGCAGCTTGAAGTATGACGGATATATAACAATAAAAATTAAATTTTATTTTCTTAGGATCGAAGCATGAAAAACATTAGCCATTGTTGCAGGGCAATTATTGCCCTGCCCTTTTTCTGCGTCTCCTCTCTGGGTGCAGAAGAAGTTCGCCCTGCAGAACACGACGACACGAAAACGCCAGAAATATCTTCCCCCTCATTTCGCTTTTATGGCGAATTGGGCATGGGAGGATATATGGATTTAGAAGGACAAGACAAACATAAATACAGTGATGGTACCTATATAGAAGGTGGCCTGGAGATAAAACACGGCTCTTGGTTTGGTCTGATCTACGGCGAGGGCTGGACCGTGCAGGCCGACCATCAGGGCAATGCCTGGGTTCCTGACCATAGCTGGGGCGGATTCGAGGGCGGGATCAACCGCTTTTACGGTGGTTACCGCACCGATGATGGCACGGAGCTGATACTCAGTCTGCGCCAGGACTCTTCGCTGGATGACCTGCAATGGTGGGGGGATTTCACTCCAGACCTGGGCTACGTTATTCCCAACACCCGCGACATCATGACCGCCATTAAGGTACAAAACCTGACCGGTCCTTTGCGCTATAGCGTGACCGCGACGCCCGCCGGACACCACGACGAGAGCAAAGCCTGGCTGCACTTTGGTAAATACGATCGCTACGACGATAAATATACCTATCCGGCCATGATGAACGGCTATATCCAGTACGACCTGACTGAAGGCGTAACCTGGATGAACGGCCTGGAGATCACAGATGGTACCGGACAGCTGTTCCTGACCGGCATCCTTTCGCCCAACTTCGCCGCCCGCGCCTGGCACCACACGGGCCGCGCCGACGGGCTGGATGTGTCCGGCACCGAAACCGGCTATATGGTCAGCGCAATGTATGAAGCGCTAAAAGGCGTTTACCTCTCCACTGCTTATAGCTACGCCAAACACCGACCGGATCGCGCCGAGGACGAAACCACTTCCTTTATGCAGTTCGGTATCTGGTATGAATACGGCGGCGGCCGTTTCGCTACCGCCTTCGACAGTCGGTTCTATATGCAGAATGCATCCGGCGACCCGAGCGACCAAATCTTCCTGATGCAATATTTCTATTGGTAACAAGGACCGGAATACCATGAACATGAAACCTATTCTCACGCCGCTGGCCTGTATTCTGCTGATGAACTTCTCCGCACATGCCGCCAGTGCTAACGACTTTAAAAACATCATTAATCGCACCGGTGCGCCGGGCTACATGCATGACTACGATCACGACGACCACCAGCGCTTTAATCCATTTTTCGATCTTGGCGCCTGGCACGGTCATTTGCTCCCGGACGGCCCTGCAACGATGGGCGGCTTTCCAGGCGTGGCTTTGCTGACCGAAGAATACATCAATTTTATGGCCAACAATTTTGACCGTCTGACGGTGTACCAGCACGGTAAAAAGGTCGATTTCGCGCTTGAGGCCTACAGCATTCCCGGCGCGCTGGTGCAAAAGCTTTCATCTAAGCATGTGCAAATAGAGATGACGCTGCGTTTTGCCAGCCCGCGCACCTCGCTGCTGGAAACCAAAATCACCAGCAACACGCCGCTGGATCTGGTGTGGGACGGCGAGCTGCTGGAGAAACTGGAAGCCAAAGAGGGAAAAGCGCTGTCGGATAAAACCATTGATAGCGAATTCCCTGGCTATCAGCGCAAAATCACCGCCACGCACGACGGTCTGAAAGTCACCTTCGGCAAAGTGCGCTCAACCTGGGATCTGCTCACCTCCGGTGAGTCGGAGTATCAGGTGCATAAATCTGTCGCTATGAAAACCACGGTTAACGGTCATCGCTTTACGGGGAAGGCCCATATCAGCGGTTCGACAACTATTTACACCACCTGGTCTCATCTGCTTACCGCCGAGGATGTGGCGAAAGAGCAGCCGCAGATCCGCGATATTCTGGCGCGCCCGGCCTGGTATCTTGCTGCATCACAAAAGCGCTGGGCAGATTATCTGCAAAAAGGCTTAACCAACCCGGATGCCACAACGGAACAAACCCGGGTCGCGGTAAAAGCTATTGAAACGCTAAACGGCAACTGGCGCTCGCCAGGCGGTGCGGTAAAACACAATACCGTGACGCCATCGGTCACCGGCCGCTGGTTCTCCGGCAACCAAACCTGGCCGTGGGACACCTGGAAGCAGGCCTTCGCTATGGCGCACTTTAACCCGGAGATCGCCAAAGAGAATATTCGCGCCGTCTTTTCATGGCAGGTTAAACCCGGTGATCCGGTTCGCCCGCAGGATGCCGGATTCATTCCCGACCTGATTGCCTGGAATCTCAGCCCGGAACGCGGCGGCGACGGCGGTAACTGGAACGAGCGCAACACCAAACCCAGCCTGGCAGCCTGGTCGGTGATGGAGGTCTACAACGTCACCAAAGACAAGGCCTGGCTCGAAGAGATGTATCCAAAGCTGGTTGCGTATCACGACTGGTGGCTGCGTAACCGCGATCATAATGGCAACGGCGTGCCGGAATACGGCGCTACCCGCGATAAAGCCCACAATACTGACCGCGGCGAAATGTTGTTTACGGTGAAAAAAGGCGACAAGGAAGAAACGCTCTCCGGGCTTAACAACTACGCCACCGTGATCGATAAGGGTCAGTATGACAGCCTGGAGATCCCAGCGCAGGTTGCCGCCTCGTGGGAGTCCGGTCGTGACGATGCGGCTGTATTCGGTTTTATCGATAAAGATCAACTGGATAAATACGTCGCGGGTGGTGGAAAACGCAGCGACTGGGTGGTGAAATTTGCCGAAAACCGCAGTAAAGACGGTAATTTGCTGGGTTACTCGCTGTTGCAGGAGTCAGTCGATCAGGCCAGCTACATGTACAGCGACAACCATTATCTGGCGCAGATGGCGACCCTGCTCGGCAAACACCAAGAGGCGCAACGCTATCGCCAGTTGGCGCAAAAACTCGCAGATTACATCAACACCTGCATGTTCGACCCGACAACAAAATTCTATTATGACGTTCGTATTGAGGAGCAACCGCTGGCAAACGGCTGCGCGGGTAAACCGATCGTCGAACGTGGCAAAGGGCCGGAAGGTTGGTCACCGCTGTTTAACGGCGCAGCAACGCAGCCCCATGCGGACGCGGTGGTTAAGGTGATGCTCGACCCCAAAGAGTTCAACACCTTTGTCCCACTTGGCACAGCGGCGCTGACCAACCCGGCTTTTGGCGCGGATATCTACTGGCGCGGGCGCGTCTGGGTGGATCAGTTCTGGTTCGGGCTAAAAGGTATGGAGCGTTACGGCTATCGCGATGACGCGTTAAAACTGGCGGATACCTTCTTCAGCCACGCCAAAGGCCTCACCGCTGACGGTCCGATTCAGGAAAACTATAACCCGCTGACCGGCGCACAGCAGGGCGCACCGAATTTCTCCTGGAGCGCGGCGCATCTCTATATGCTGTATAACGATTTTCTTAAAAAACAGTAGTCTGTGACATAACGCCGGATGGCGCTTCGCTTATCCGGCCTACAAAGACACATTTTCACAGGCCGGATTAGGTGCTTGCACCGATATCCGGCATATTCGTCCTCTGGCTCCACTCCTTTTTTGAATCCCATCACAATCACGGCATTCCCCTTTTCCCTTTTACGCGGCGACGGCTAAATTATTAACTCATCCGACCACATAACAATAATTTTACATACTGGACACCTTTATGAGCTATCCGTCGCTGTTCGCCCCGCTCGATTTAGGCTTCACCACGCTTAAAAACCGCGTGCTGATGGGTTCAATGCATACCGGGCTGGAAGAGTATCCTGATGGTGCAGAACGGCTGGCCGCGTTCTACGCCGAGCGCGCTCGTCACGGCGTAGCGTTAATTGTGAGCGGAGGTATTGCGCCTGCGCTTTCCGGCGTGGGGATGGAAGGCGGTGCGATGCTGAACGACACCAGCCAGCTTGCTCACCATCGCGTCATTACCGATGCTGTGCATGATGAAGGCGGCAAAATCGCCCTGCAAATCCTGCATACCGGACGTTACAGCTACCAGCCGCATCTGGTGGCGCCTTCTGCTATTCAGGCACCCATTAACCGCTTTACGCCACATGAATTAACGCACGATGAAGTGCTGCAGTTGATTGAAGATTTTGCCCACTGCGCACAGCTGGCGCGGGAAGCGGGCTACGATGGCGTGGAAGTGATGGGGTCGGAAGGGTATCTCATCAACGAATTCCTGACACTGCGTACCAACCAGCGCGATGACCAATGGGGCGGTGAGTATGCCAACCGCATGCGGTTTGCCGTTGAGGTGGTGCGAGCGGTACGTCAGCGTGCCGGGAATGACTTTATTATTATCTTCCGCCTGTCGATGCTCGATCTGGTGGAAAACGGCGGAACCTTCGACGAAACCGTTCAGTTGGCGCAGGCTATAGAAGCCGCGGGGGCCACCATTATTAACACCGGTATTGGCTGGCATGAGGCACGTATTCCCACTATCGCTACCCCGGTACCGCGCGGTGCGTTTAGTTGGGTGACGCGTAAGCTGAAAGGGCATGTAACAATCCCACTGGTCACCACCAACCGCATTAACGATCCCCAGGTCGCCGATGACATTCTGGCCCGTGGCGATGCCGATATGGTGTCGATGGCCCGTCCGTTCCTCGCCGATGCCGAACTGCTGTCAAAAGCGCAAACCGGACGAGCGGATGAGATCAACACCTGTATCGGCTGTAACCAGGCCTGTCTGGATCAGATCTTCGTCGGCAAAGTCACCTCTTGCCTGGTCAATCCGCGCGCCTGCCATGAAACCAAAATGCCGATCGTTGCGGCAGTTGTGCCGAAAAATCTGGCGGTTGTCGGTGCGGGGCCTGCGGGCCTCGCCTTCGCCATTAATGCCGCAGCGCGCGGGCATCACGTGACGCTGTTTGACGCACATGGCGAGATTGGCGGGCAGTTTAATATCGCCAAACAGATCCCCGGCAAAGAAGAATTCTATGAAACCCTGCGCTACTACCGTCGGATGATCGACGTGACTGGCGTGACCCTGAAGCTGAATCACTTTGTCAGCGCACACGATCTGCACACCTTCGACGAAGTGATCCTTGCCAGTGGGATCGAGCCTCGTATGCCGCCGATCGAGGGGATCGATCATCCGAAAGTGCTGAGCTATCTCGACGTGCTGCGCGATAAAACGCCGGTGGGTAAACGCGTGGCGATCGTGGGCTGCGGCGGGATCGGTTTCGATACCGCAATGTATCTGAGTCAGCCGGGTGAACCCACCAGCCAGAACATTGCGGAGTTCTGCGTGGAATGGGGGATCGACACCAGCCTGCAACAACCTGGCGGCTTACGCCCGGAAGGCCCGCACTTATCCCGCAGCCCTCGCCAGATAGTGATGCTGCAGCGAAAAGCCAGCAAACCGGGACAAGGTTTAGGTAAAACGACGGGCTGGATCCATCGCGCCACCCTGCTCTCACGCGGCGTGAAAATGATCCCGGCAGTCAGCTATCAGAAGATTGATGATGATGGGTTACACGTTGTGTTGAACGGCGAACCGGTGATCTTTAACGTGGATAACGTGGTGATTTGCGCCGGACAAGAGCCGCGCCGTGAACTGGTCGATCCGCTGCACGCGGCAGGTAAAACGGTGCATCTGATCGGCGGCTGCGATGTGGCGATGGAACTGGATGCCCGACGCGCTATTGCGCAAGGCACCCGACTGGCACTGGAAATTTAACAGGATGTATTTCGTAGGCCGGATAAGGCGTTAGCCGCATCCGGCACCCGCTATTACCGACGGCGACCGGTTTTGACCGCTTTCAGCACCACGAATTTATTATTGGTGGCGATGGTTACGCAGTTGCCGAAAATCTTCTTCAGCTTGTGGAAGTAGTCGAGGTGACGGTTAGCCACAATATACAGCTCACCGTTGATTTTCAGGCAGCGACGGGCGTGGTGGAACATTTCCCAGGCAATGTTATCCGTCAGCGCGTGCTTCTGGTGGAACGGTGGGTTGCACAGCACAGCGTTAAAGCGGAACGGTTCAACGCCAGACAGCGCGTTGTTAATCATAAACTCGCAGCGATCCAGCGCTTCAGGCATGTTACTTTCCACGTTCAGGCGGCTTGAAGCCACCGCCATTGGCGATTCATCAACAAATACCACACTGGCTTCTGGGTTTTTCGCCAGCAGCGTCATACCGATAACACCGTTACCGCAGCCAAGGTCAACAATCTCCCCTTCGAGGTTTTCCGGCAGATGCTCGATAAAAAAGCGCGCGCCGATATCCAGCCCGGTACGGGAGAAGACGTTGGCGTGGTTATGGATAGTCCAGTCGGTGCCTTCCAGCTTCCAGCTTAGCGTTTGTGAGGCAGCGGCCAGCTCCGGTTTGCTGAACGTACAGTTGATCAAACGCGCTTTTTTCCACGCCAGCGTCGTGGTGGTTGGACCCAGCACTTTTTCAAACAGTTCCAGCGTCGAGGTATGTACATCACGCGCTTTTGCCCCGGCGATGATGCGCGTTTCTGGCGTTACCACTTCGCGCAGCGCACGCAGTTGCTGCTCCAGCAGCGCCATGGTTTTTGGCAGCTTAATCAGCACCACACCCGGTGCCTGCGGATAGTCAGCGGTACTGTCGAGGAACTTGACGCTCGACTCGGCAATGTCGTTGTGACGCAGGTTCTCGCGTGTGGCAAGCTCGCTGAGATAGGAATCGCCGATGCTGTACGGCGCATGTTCCGCCAGCGCACAGCCCAGCGCGCCGAAGGTATCATTCAGGATCAGCACCGGGCCGCTAATCTCGGTATCGTCCAGCTGTTGCAGCAGATATTCATCTGCAGCTTCCCACGCCAGCAGCGGGTTAACGTCATCCGTTTCCGGGAAACGTTTAAGTGACAGCGAACGGAAACCGTTGTCTATGTGGCTCATCGGCCCTCCTGAATGGTAAAATTTCGGCGTATCCCTGAAAAGGGTGCGTGAGTATACACTTTTATGATTTGCGTGGACATGAATGAACCAACTAACTTACCTCCAGGGCTACCCGGAACATTTGCTTTCTCAAGTGAGAACTCTGATTGCTGAGCAGCGCCTGGGCGCAGTGCTGGAGAAGCGCTATCCGGGTACGCATGACTTCGCGACTGACAAAGCGCTCTGGCAATATACCCAGGATCTGAAAAATCAGTTTCTGCGTAACGCCCCGCCGCTGAATAAAGTCATGTATGACAGCAAGATCCACGTTCTGAAGAATGCGTTGGGGCTGCATACCGCCGTCTCTCGCGTGCAGGGCGGTAAGCTCAAAGCCAAAGCGGAGATCCGCGTCGCCACCGTGTTTCGCAATGCCCCAGAACCCTTTTTACGCATGATCGTCGTTCATGAACTGGCGCATCTGAAGGAAAAAGAGCACGACAAAGCGTTTTACCAGCTTTGCTGTCATATGGAGCCTCAGTATCATCAACTGGAGTTCGATACCCGCCTGTGGTTAACGCAACAATCGTTAAAGCAAACTGCGTAGTCGCGCACTGGCTTTGTCTTCAGGGCATGCTAAATTGACGAAAGAATCCCTTTTCGCAGCCTGAAGGCCTTTATGATACGTTTCGCAGTAATTGGCACAAACTGGATCACCCGCCAGTTTGTCGATGCCGCCCATGAAACCGGCAAATATAAGTTAACCGCAGTCTATTCTCGTAGCCTTGAGCAGGCGCAGACCTTCGCCAACGATTACCCTGTCGAACATCTGTTTACCTCACTGGAAGCGATGGCGCAAAGCGAGGCGATCGACGCCGTCTACATAGCCAGTCCAAACTCTTTGCATTTCCCTCAGACCGAGCTGTTTTTGCGGCACAAAAAGCATGTTATTTGCGAAAAGCCGCTGGCCTCCAATCTGGCGCAAGCCGAAGCCGCTATCGCCTGCGCGCGTGAGAATCGGGTCGTGCTGTTTGAAGCGTTTAAAACCGCCTACCTGCCTAATTTCCTGCTGTTACAGCAATCACTACCCAGAGTAGGAAAAATCAGGAAAGCGTTTATCAATTACTGCCAGTACTCCTCGCGTTACCAGCGCTATCTGGACGGTGAAAATCCGAACACGTTTAATCCGGCGTTCTCCAATGGCTCGATTATGGATATCGGTTTTTACTGCCTGGCCTCGGCGGTTGCGCTGTGGGGCGAACCGCAGAGCGTTCAGGCCAGCGCCAGCCTGCTGGAAAGCGGCGTGGATGCCCACGGCGTGGTGGTGCTGAATTACGGTGATTTCAGCGTTACGCTCCAGCACTCAAAAGTAAGCGACTCGGTATTAGCCAGTGAAATTCAGGGCGAGTCGGGATCGCTGGTCATCGAGCATATCTCCGAATGCCAAAAGGTGTGCTTCGTGCCACGCGGTGGGAAAACGCAGGATCTGACGACGCCTCAACACATCAATACTATGCTGTATGAGGCAGAGGCTTTTGCCCATTTGGTTGAATCCGGCGAAGTGGATCACCCGGCACTGGCCGTCAGCCGTATCACCGCCAAACTGCAAACGGAGATTCGCCGCCAGACCGGCGTGGTTTTCCCGGCAGACGAAGCGGAAACATCGCTGACTGCGTAAAGGTGTGTAAAACGAATGTTGCAGGCCATTGACTGAAAGCATGGCCTGTAATATTTTGTAACCCGCAAAGGGGAGTAACTTCGTTGTCGGTTGATCGTCATTACGATGTGTGAAAAACCACATCCGGTCACCGGGCGATAACAAAGGAATACGCCACCGTATTCCTTTGTTGTTGTAAGTGAGACCTTGCCGAATGGCAAGGTCTATGCATAAAAAGCAGCGGCTAACGTCATTCGGCGTTGGCCGTTTTTTTTATGCATGGGGAAATACAATGAATACTGTCGGCACACCGTTGTTATGGGGTGGCTTCGCTGTCGTAGTGGTAATTATGCTGGCCATCGACCTGCTGTTACAGGGTCGTCGTGGCGCGCATACGATGTCAATGAAGCAGGCTGCAGCCTGGTCTATCGTCTGGGTAACGCTGTCGTTACTGTTTAACGCCGCCTTCTGGTGGTACCTGGCGGAAACCCAGGGGCGCGCCGTTGCCGACCCACAGGCGCTGGCGTTCCTGACCGGCTATTTGATCGAAAAATCGCTGGCGGTAGATAACGTCTTTGTCTGGTTGATGCTGTTCAGCTACTTCTCCGTACCGCCTGCGTTGCAGCGTCGGGTACTGGTGTATGGCGTGCTGGGTGCGATTGTGCTGCGTACGATCATGATCTTCGCGGGCAGCTGGCTTATCACCCAGTTTGAGTGGCTGTTATACGTGTTCGGCGCGTTCCTGTTGTTTACCGGCGTGAAGATGGCGCTGGCGAAAGAAGATGCCTCCGGTATTGGCGACAGACCGTTAGTACGCTGGCTGCGCGGTCATTTGCGCATGACCGATACCATCGAAGATGAAAAATTCTTCGTGCGTAAAAACGGCCTGCTGTTTGTTACGCCGCTGATGCTGGTGTTGATTCTGGTTGAGCTGAGCGATGTGATTTTCGCCGTCGACAGTATTCCGGCTATCTTTGCCGTGACCACCGACCCGTTCATCGTGCTGACCTCGAACCTGTTTGCTATTTTGGGTCTGCGTGCGATGTACTTCCTGCTGGCGGGCGTGGCGGAGCGTTTCTCCATGCTGAAGTACGGCTTGTCGGTCATTCTGGTGTTTATCGGTATTAAGATGCTGATCGTCGATTTCTACCATATCCCGATCGCTATCTCGTTAGGCGTGGTATTTGGCATTCTGTTTGTGACGCTGATTGTGAACGCTTGGGTCAACCACCAGCACGATAAAAAGCAGCAAATACAGTAAGTTTCATCTGCTAGCTGAAAAGCCCGACAGCACACTGCGTGCGTCGGGCTTTTTGTTTATCATGTCAAAATAATGTTAAGTTAAAGTTATAAAATATGATCTCAACGCGGAATCCAGGATATTTCGCTTCCCGAACCGCGTTCTTTCCTTATACTCAGCCATGCAAACATTTGCCCGATCCTGAAAGATGCGTCAACAGAACGCACAAAGGTAAGGCAACAACACAATGAAAGGATCACTACATGACTACGCAACGTTCATCGGGGCTACTCTCGCGTTTGGCGCAAGGGAGCCTGGTTAAACAAATTTTGATCGGTTTGGTACTGGGGATTTTACTGGCACTGGTGTCAAAACCTGCGGCTGAAGCCGTTGGTTTGCTGGGTACGCTGTTCGTCGGCGCATTAAAAGCCGTCGCGCCAATTCTGGTTCTGATGCTGGTGATGGCTTCTATCGCCAACCACCAGCACGGGCAAAAAACCAATATCCGCCCCATTCTGTTCCTCTACCTGCTCGGAACATTTTCAGCGGCATTAACCGCCGTTGTCTTCAGCTTTGCTTTCCCATCAACACTGCATCTTTCCAGCAGCGCGGGGGATATCGTACCGCCGTCCGGGATTGTTGAAGTGATGCGCGGCCTGCTGATGAGCATGGTTTCTAACCCAGTTGATGCCCTGCTTAACGCTAACTATATCGGTATTCTGGTATGGGCCGTTGGTCTGGGCTTTGCACTGCGCCACGGTAATGAAACGACCAAAAATCTGGTCAATGATATGTCCAACGCCGTCACCTTTATGGTGAAACTGGTGATTCGTTTCGCGCCAATCGGTATCTTTGGTCTGGTCTCCTCCACGCTGGCAACCACCGGTTTCGCAACGCTTTGGGGCTACGCCCAACTGCTGACCGTACTGGTAGGCTGTATGCTGCTGGTGGCATTTGTGGTTAACCCGCTGCTGGTCTTCTGGAAAATTCGCCGTAACCCGTACCCGCTGGTGCTGGCCTGTCTGCGTGAAAGCGGCGTGTATGCCTTCTTTACCCGCAGTTCGGCAGCAAATATTCCGGTGAACATGGCACTGTGTGAGAAGCTGAATCTGGATCGTGATACCTATTCGGTGTCTATTCCGCTGGGTGCCACCATCAATATGGCTGGCGCGGCGATCACCATTACCGTACTGACGCTGGCGGCGGTGAATACGCTGGGTGTTCCGGTTGATTTACCGACGGCGCTGTTACTGAGCGTGGTGGCTTCGCTGTGTGCCTGTGGTGCATCGGGCGTGGCGGGCGGTTCTCTGCTGCTGATCCCGCTGGCGTGCAACATGTTCGGTATCCCGAATGACATCGCCATGCAGGTTGTTGCCGTTGGCTTTATCATCGGCGTATTGCAGGACTCATGTGAAACGGCGTTGAACTCTTCTACAGACGTCCTGTTTACCGCTGCGGCCTGCCAGGCTGAAGACGAACGTCTGGCAAATAGCGCCCTGCGCGGCTAATCGCTGTCCCCCCTCCGTCATCGGGCGGAGGGGTTCTCTTCTTGTACGCTTTTTTCAATTTTGAACGGATCAATTCCGCGTTTTTGCATCCGCCTGAAGCGAATAATGTTCAGGCCGTTCATCACCAGAAAACTCCCTTCGATCATCGTCCCACCAATCGATCCCAGCCAGAAATTATGGATAACCCAACAGGCAGTTGCGCACCACATGACGCAGCGCACGGTTAACCCCTTGCAGCGGAACAGCGCCCAGGTGCTGGCCAGCGTGCCAATTATCGGCAACAGCTCCATCGCATGCTGTAATTTCGCCAGTCCGAGAACCAGGGTGAGGACAATAAAAACGGTCATTACCCACAGTTTGCGGGTATGCATTGAGACAAGTGTGCGGATGGTGTTGAGTTCTGCGCTCATTCCCGCAGGCCAGGCCCCCATCAGGAAAAAATGCACGCCGATGGTGGCGCTATAGACGGCGAGTTGCAGCCGGAACCGGCGCTCATCGCGATTGAAAAAGGTGGTAATACCGATCAGAAAGGCGATGACACCTACGCCCTGGGCCAGCCAATACGCGGTCATGCAAGCAACCCCAATTCTATCTCGTAGGCCGGATTAGGCGAGTTCGCCGCCATCCGGCAACGGTTTGTGCCTGATGGCGCTGCGCTTATCAGGCCTACGGTTTGCGCAGACCTGCATGCAGGTACCATCAGGTATTTGCTACAACGTTACGCCGCTTTTAAATATCGCTAACTCTCTAAAATCATTCCGCTCGTTGCAGGTTTGCTTGCCGTTGGCGAACTCGACGATGGTATCGACAAATTCTTCCAGTAACTGCGGCATCGCTTTACCATGGATCAACTGTCCAGCGTCAAAATCGATCCAGTGCTTTTTCTTCGCCGCCAGCTCGCTGTTGGTGGCAATTTTCACCGTCGGCACAAAACCACCGTAAGGTGTACCGCGACCGGTACTGAACAGCACCATATGACAGCCCGCGCCCGCCAGGGCACTGGTCGCCACCGCATCGTTACCCGGTGCGCTCAGCAGGTTCAGACCATGCGTCTTCAGACGTTCGCCGTAGCGCAGTACGTCCACTACCTGGCTGGAGCCTGCTTTTTGCGTGCAGCCGAGAGATTTATCTTCCAGCGTGGTGATACCGCCCGCTTTGTTGCCCGGCGATGGGTTCTCGTAGATCGGCTGGTCGTGAGCAATGAAGTACTGCTTGAAGTCATTGACCATGGTGACCAGCTTGCCAAAGGTTTCTTCATCGCGGCAGTGGTCCATCAGCAGTTGCTCGGCGCCGAACATTTCCGGTACTTCGGTCAGTACGGTGGTGCCGCCGTTGGCAATCACGTAGTCAGAAAAACGACCCAGCATCGGGTTGGCGGTAATACCAGACAGGCCGTCAGAGCCGCCGCATTCCAGACCAAACTTCAGCTCGCCCAGCTTACCCGGCTCACGCTTATCGTTACGCATCACGTTGTACAACTGGTGAAGATGTTCAATCCCCGCTTCCACTTCGTCTTCCTGATGTTGGCAGACCATGAAGTGAACGCGCTCAGGATCGTACTCGCCTAAGGTTTCGCGGAAGGCATCAACCTGGTTGTTTTCACAACCAAGGCCAACCACAAGCACCGCACCCGCATTCGGGTGACGCACCATGTTTTGCAGCATGGTGCGGGTGTTAATGTGGTCGTCGCCGAGCTGTGAACAGCCGTAGGTGTGGCTGAAGAGATGCACGCCGTCGATTCCTTCGGCGTCGTTAGTCTCTTTCAGAAAACGGTTCTGCATCTGGCGCGCCATGGCGTTAACACAGCCTACCGTCGGTAGGATCCACAGTTCGTTGCGCACGCCAACTTCCCCGTTGGCACGACGGTAGATCTGCACATCACGATCCGCCGGTTGTGCAACTTCCGCCTGAAAATCAGGGTGGTAGCTATACGTGTCCAGGTCGCTCAGATTAGTGCGCGTGTTGTGAGCATGAATATGCTCACCCGCCGCAACGTCCACCAGCGTATGGCCAATTGGCAAACCGTATTTAATGACGTTTTCGCCTTTCGCAATATCGCGTAAAGCGAATTTATGGCCACGAGAGACCGCCTGACGCAGGGTTACCGCCTGCCCATCAACGGTGACTTCGGTTCCTTCAGCCAAATCAGCGAGCGCTACCGCGACGTTATCCAGCGCATGGATCTTGATGTATTGCATACCTTCACCCGGGCCTTAGTTCAGTTCAATGGCGAAGTAATCACGCGCATTGTTAAAGCAAATATTTCTGACCATTTCACCCAGCAACTGGATATCTGCCGGTGCTTCACCTGCAGCAACCCAACGGCCAATCATCTGGCACAGAATGCGACGGAAGTATTCATGGCGCGTGTATGACAGGAAGCTACGGCTATCGGTCAGCATGCCGACGAAACGGCTCAGCAGGCCGAGCTGGGCCAGCTGCGTCATCTGACGTTCCATCCCGTCTTTCTGATCGTTGAACCACCAACCGGAACCGAACTGCATCTTGCCCGGCATACCTTCGCCCTGGAAGTTGCCGATCATGGTGCCCAGCACTTCGTTATCACGCGGGTTCAGGCAGTAGAGAATGGTTTTCGGCAGCAGGTTCTGTTCGTTCTGCTTGCTCAGCAGTTTGGACAGTTCTTCAGCCATCGGACGGTCATTGATGGAGTCGAAGCCAACATCCGCGCCCAACAGTTTGAACTGGCGCAGGTTGTTATTACGCAGCGCGCCGATGTGGTACTGCTGTACCCATTCGCGACGAGCATATTCCGCACCAAGGAACACCAGCACGGCAGTTTTAAACTGGGCAACTTCATGCTCACTCAGGGTTTCACCCGCCAGGCGACGCGCCAGAATGCTATCCAGTTCAGATTCGTTAGATTCGGCAAACAGCACCACGTCCAGCGCGTGGTCAGAAACTTTACAGCCGTGAGCCGCGAAGTGATCCAGACGTTTGGTCAGTGCAGCTTGCAGATCGCTGAATCGGCGGATATCCGTGTCAGACACTTCACCGAGCTTCGCCATGTAGTCATTAAAGGTCGCCAGCTCAATGTTAAAGGCTTTATCCGGACGCCAGCTCGGCAGCACTTTCACATCAAAGCTTCCGTCTTTAGCAACGGCCGCATGATGCTCCAGAGAGTCGATCGGGTCATCGGTAGTGCCGACCATTTTCACATTCATCTGCTGCATGATGCCGCGCGCGGAGAATTTATCCTGCGCCAGCAGCTCGTTGCATTGGTTCCAGATTTCATCAGCAGTCGCAGGAGAAAGCAGCTTACCTGTAATACCAAACGGGCGACGTAATTCGAGGTGGGTCCAGTGGTACAGCGGGTTACCGATAGTGTGCGGAACCGTGGCGGCCCATGCGTCAAACTTCTCGCGATCGGACGCATCGCCGGTACACAAGCGCTCAGCGACGCCGTTGGTACGCATCGCACGCCATTTGTAGTGATCACCCTTCAGCCAGATGTCATACAGGTTATTAAAACGGTAGTTTTCAGCGATTTGTTGCGGTGGTAAATGGCAGTGGTAATCGAAGATCGGCTGGTCTTTGGCGTAATCATGGTACAGACGGCGGGCAAATTCGGTGTCCAGCAGGAAATCTTCAGTCATAAACGGGGTCATTATCGTCTTCCTCTCAACGAGTGCGTCAGATTGCTTATGTTTTGATGTTGACAAAGTTATCACACCAATTTCCATGCACTGAAGATATTTTCGTGAGTTAGATCAACAAATGGTGACAAAAAAATTACTCTCAAAGAGGTAAATCACGCGTCAAGCCGCGCCAGTGCTGGCTTTGCTGAATCGAAATAATGACCACACGAAGATTCACGCTTTTGTGATGGCACTCACCTTTTAAAGCTGTATGACAAGTTATCTTTTGGCCGTCGCGATACATAAGCCGACGGAATGCAAATTACCGATGTATAACCATCGGATTGACCGGTACGGAAACCGAATTAGCACAATTATTGACATGGCAAAGTTCGGGGAGTACCGGCTTTTTTTCGGTCCCCCCTCGTAAAAGAACATCCTCCGCCCTGAACTGGAAGATGACCGCTCGTTCGCGGACATAACAAAACGATGAGGTTTTACATGCGTAAAATTAAAGGGTTACGTTGGTACATGATTGCACTGGTGACGCTTGGCACCGTGCTGGGTTACCTGACACGTAACACTGTGGCGGCAGCTGCGCCAACTCTGATGGAAGAGTTACACATCTCCACTCAACAGTATTCCTATATCATCGCAGCGTATTCTGCTGCTTACACCGTAATGCAACCCGTTGCCGGCTACGTGCTCGATGTGCTCGGCACAAAAGTTGGTTACGCGATGTTCGCCGTTCTGTGGGCCGTCTTCTGTGGCGCGACCGCACTGGCTGGCAGTTGGGGTGGACTGGCGCTGGCGCGTGGCGCGGTAGGTGCCGCTGAAGCCGCAATGATCCCTGCGGGTTTGAAAGCCAGTTCTGAGTGGTTCCCGGCAAAAGAACGTTCAATTGCCGTTGGGTACTTTAACGTCGGCTCTTCTATCGGTGCGATGATTGCTCCGCCGCTGGTCGTCTGGGCAATCGTCATGCACAGCTGGCAGATGGCATTCATTATTTCCGGTGCGCTGAGCTTCATCTGGGCGATGTGCTGGCTTGTGTTCTACAAACACCCGCGCGACCAGAAAAAGCTGTCTGATGAAGAACGTGATTACATTCTGAATGGTCAGGAATCACAGCATAAAAACAACACCTCGAAAAAAATGTCGCTCGGTCAGATCCTGCGTAACCGCCAGTTCTGGGGCATCGCACTGCCGCGTTTCCTGGCAGAGCCGGCCTGGGGTACCTTCAACGCCTGGATCCCGCTGTTCATGTTTAAAGTCTACGGCTTTAACCTGAAAGAGATTGCGATGTTTGCCTGGATGCCGATGCTGTTTGCTGACCTGGGCTGTATCGTTGGGGGCTACTTACCGCCGCTGTTCCAGCGCTGGTTCGGCGTTAACCTGATCGTTTCACGTAAAATGGTCGTCACCATGGGCGCATTGCTGATGATTGGCCCAGGGATGATTGGTCTGTTCACCAGCCCGTACATTGCTATCGCCCTGCTGTGCGTTGGCGGCTTTGCTCACCAGGCGCTGTCCGGTGCTCTGATTACGCTTTCTTCTGACGTATTTGGTCGTAATGAAGTGGCAACGGCAAACGGCCTGACCGGTATGTCCGCCTGGCTTGCAAGTACGCTGTTTGCACTGGTTGTTGGCGCACTGGCTGACACTATCGGCTTTAGCCCGCTGTTCGCCGTACTGGCGGTCTTCGACCTGCTCGGCGCACTCGTTATCTGGACGGTCTTGCAAAACAAATCGGCCAGCGAGGTCGACTCGGGATCACAGACTGGCGATCCCGCTCCGCAAAATTAACCCGCTGTTTTTCATCAAGGGTATATAATGCGAAGCCGCCAGTCATCTGGCGGCTTTTTTATCGCCGCGAGTGGAGCAGTAATCGCAAAAGTGGTATAACAAATATAGTCTGCCGTATCATGCCTGGAGCGCATATGGAAATCACCGAACCACGACGTTTGTACCAACAACTTGCAGCTGATCTGAAAGAACGCATTGAGCAAGGCGTCTATCTGGTGGGTGACAAACTCCCTGCCGAGCGCTTTATCGCCGATGAAAAAAATGTCAGCCGTACCGTGGTTCGTGAAGCAATTATCATGCTCGAGGTAGAGGGTTACGTTGAGGTGCGCAAAGGATCGGGGATCCACGTCATTTCCAACCAACCCAGACATTATGTTGCGCCAGATGAAAACCTGGAATTTGCCAGCTACGGTCCTTTCGAGCTGCTCCAGGCGCGTCAGCTCATTGAGAGTAACATTGCCGAGTTTGCTGCCACCCAGGTGACCAAACAGGACATCATGAAGCTGATGGAGATTCAGGAGAAATCACGAAACGAAAAAAGCTTTCGTGACTCCGAGTGGGATCTCCAGTTCCATGTGCAGGTCGCCCTGGCAACGCAGAACTCGGCTCTGGCCGCGATTGTTGAAAAAATGTGGACTCAGCGCATTCATAACCCCTACTGGAAGAAACTGCACGACCACATCGACCTGCGCACGGTTGATAACTGGTGTGATGACCATGACCAGATCCTTCGGGCGCTGATTCGCAAAGATCCTCATGCCGCCAAACTGGCGATGTGGCAGCATCTTGAGAACACGAAGCAGATGCTGTTTAACGAAACCAGCGATGATTTTGAGTTCAATGCGGACCGTTATCTATTTACCGAAAATCCGGTCGTTCACCTCGATACAGCGGCTAACAGCGCAAAATAAACAATCTTATCAATGCAGGCGCGACCACGCGCCTGTTTCTGACACTTGGTAAGCATTAGGTATAAAATGTCAGCCTGTGTAAATCCTCTCGCCACCCTCCATTGCGATAAGCAAAATCACAGTTCAACAACCGTAATTTCTATAACGGACTACGTTGACCTTTGTTACAATTAGATGCTGTTTGAATTTTTGTGTTTAAGAGCTTGCTAACTTCACAACTTTACAGGGAATAGTTCAGGCCGTGAATTTGTATCAAACCGCGAGTCATGTAAAAAATATTAATAAAATCGTGGTGTTACAAAAACCAGAAAACCGGCATGACGACAACCGATTCTCCAGGAATATTGAATGGAACTACTGACTCAATTACTAAATGCTTTATGGGCTCAGGATTTTGAAACGCTGGCCAATCCTTCCATGATTGGCATGCTCTATTTTGTACTCTTTACCATTTTGTTTCTGGAAAACGGACTGCTGCCAGCAGCCTTTTTACCTGGCGACAGTTTGCTGGTACTGGTCGGCGTACTTATTGCCAAAGGCGCAATGGGTTTTCCGCAAACGGTGCTACTACTCACCACCGCAGCCAGCCTCGGTTGCTGGCTCAGCTATATACAAGGTCGATGGTTGGGCAATACCCGCACAGTGCAAAACTGGTTATCTCATCTTCCTGCACATTACCATCAGCGTGCGCATCATCTGTTCCATAAGCATGGCTTGTCTGCGCTGCTGGTCGGTCGCTTTATCGCGTTTGTCAGAACATTACTGCCGACCATCGCAGGATTGTCCGGCCTGAACAATGCGCGCTTTCAGTTCTTCAACTGGATGAGCGGACTGCTTTGGGTCCTTATTCTCACATCGCTGGGCTATCTGCTGGGCAAAACACCGGTGTTTCTCAAATATGAAGATCAGCTGATGTCTTGCCTGATGCTGCTTCCTGTGGTGTTACTGGTGTTTGGTCTGGCAGGTTCACTGGTTGTTCTTTGGAAAAAGAAATACGGGAACCGAGGGTAAATTATGCTGAAATCATGCATAACGCTCCGACGACTTGCCTGGTCCACCACTTTTATGTTGTTCATCGGCGCGTTGCTCCTGACCTGGTCGGTCATTCGCCAGCAGGAGTCAACGCTTGCCATTCGTGCCGTAAACCAGGGAGCCAGCATGCCTGATGGCTTCTCTATCTGGCATCACCTGGATGCCAACGGCATTCGTTTTAAAAGCATCACTCCGCAAAATGACGCCCTGCTGATTACCTTTGATTCCAGTGCACAGAGCGCAGCGGCGAAGGTCGTACTGGATCGAACGTTACCGCACGGTTTCGTTATCGCTCAGCAGGATGATAATAATCAGGCGGTTCAGTGGTTATCCCGCTTACGTGAGACCCCACACCGTTTTGGTTAATTTCCAGGAATCTGAATTAGATCACTCACTTTGGTGATTTCACCGTTTAGCGCCTATGATTAATAAACTGGGTTTATGACCCAACGCTTTATTATTCTGGAGCATCGACCCTAAACGACGAGGTCGAATCACAATGGAAGGTTCAAGAATGAAATACCGCATCGCTTTGGCAATTAGCCTTTTCGCTCTCAGTGCCGGCAGCTACGCCACCACCCTCTGTCAGGAAAAAGAACAAGACATTCAGCGGGAGATTAGCTATGCCGAAAAACACAACAATCAGAGCCGTATCAATGGGCTGAACAAAGCACTGAGCGAAGTCAGAGCAAACTGTACTGACAGCAAACTGCGCGCCAACCATCAGAAAAAAATCGCCGAGCAGAAAAATGAGATTGCCGAGCGTCAACGTGACTTAGCCGAAGCTAAGCAAAAAGGCGATGCGGAAAAAATCGCAAAGCGCGAACACAAGCTTGCTGAAGCTCAGCAAGAGCTAAAAGAACTCGAGACCCGCGATTACTAAGTACGGTAACTAGCCACTCAACTGGAGAAAACTATGTCGAAAGATAATGCTACGGAAAACCTGCGCGCTGAGCTGAAATCTCTTGCGGATACGCTTGAAGAAGTACTTAGCTCCTCTGGCGATAAGTCGAAGGAAGAGATGAGTAAAATTCGCAGCAAAGCCGAACATGCGCTGCGCGAGAGCCGCCATCGTCTGAGTGAAACCAGCGATGTAATTGCCAAACAGACCCGTGAGGCCGCGGCTAAAGCCGATAACTACGTGCGCGAAAACCCATGGACAGGCGTCGGCATTGGCGCTGCAGTCGGTGTGGTGCTTGGTGTACTGCTGTCGCGCCGTTAACAATGGCTGATTCTCAACACGCACAAGGTCCAGGCAAAGGCGTACTGGGTATTGGACAGCGGATCCTGACGATTCTCGTTGAGATCGTAGAAACACGGCTGCGGCTGGCCGTCGTTGAGCTGGAAGAGGAAAAAGCCAATCTCATCCAGATCCTGCTGATGCTTGGGCTGACTATGCTGTTCGCGGCGTTTGGCCTGATGAGCCTGATGGTGCTTATCATCTGGGCCATTGACCCTCAATACCGCCTGAACGCCATGATTGCCACCACCGTTGTGCTGTTGCTGTTAGCGCTGATTGGCGGGATATGGACGCTGCGTAAAGCACGCAAAACAACGCTGCTACGCCATACACGCCAGGAACTCGCTAATGACAGGCAAGCCCTGGAGGATGATGCATAATGAGCAGCAAAGTCGAACGTCAAAAGCGTAAGGCGCAACTGCTTGGACAGATCCAGCAGCAACGGCTGGATCTGTCTGCGACTCGCCGCGACTGGCTGGAAGCCACCGAGGTCTACGATCGTGGCTGGAAGACGCTACTGAACCTGCGTGGCTGGGTGTTGGTCGGGAGCAGTATTATGGCGGTTCGCACCATCCGCAACCCGAATCTGCTGGTACGCTGGGCTAAGCGCGGCTTTAGCGTCTGGAGCATCTGGCGTTTGGTGAAATCAACCATCAGACAGCAGCAACTGCGCGGCTAATCCTTTCCTTACCCCCAACCTCAAAATTTTTGAAAAATACTGACAGTTTTCCTTGCTAACAATTCTCATTAAGCACGTTTATGATTCTCTCCATCGACAGCAACGACGCGCTCTGCAGCGTCGATGCACAAAAAAACACAATAAGCCGCCTGAGTGGTTTCCTGGAGAGTATGATGAAGAAATTAGAAGATGTAGGTGTACTGGTAGCGCGCGTTCTGATGCCAATCCTGTTTATTACCGCAGGTTGGGGAAAAATCACCGGATATGCGGGTACCCAACAGTACATGGAAGCCATGGGCGTCCCAGGATTTATGCTGCCGCTGGTGATTCTGCTTGAGTTTGGCGGCGGTCTGGCAATTCTGTTCGGTTTCCTGACCCGTACAACCGCGCTGTTCACCGCAGGCTTCACATTGCTGACGGCGTTCCTCTTCCACAGCAATTTTGCGGAAGGTGTGAACTCTCTGATGTTCATGAAAAACCTGACCATCGCAGGCGGTTTCCTGCTGCTGGCTATCACCGGTCCAGGCGCATTTAGTATTGACCGCGTGCTGAATAAAAAGTGGTAATCAAACTATACTGAACACATCAAAAAGCGAGGAGATATCTCCTCGCTTTTGCTATCTGAGGAGGCGAAAATCATGGGACAACTGATTGACGGCGTCTGGCATGACACCTGGTACGATACCAAATCAACCGGTGGAAAATTTCAACGTTCTGCATCGGCTTTCCGTAACTGGCTCACCGCGGATGGCGCGCCTGGCCCGACCGGTGAAGGTGGCTTTGCTGCCGAAAAAGACCGCTATCATCTGTACGTTTCTCTGGCCTGTCCGTGGGCGCATCGCACGCTGATTTTGCGCAAACTCAAAGGGCTGGAACCGTTTATTTCCGTTTCTGTTGTGCATCCGCTGATGCTGGAAAACGGCTGGACCTTTGACGATAACTTCCCGGCGGCAACTGGCGATACCCTGTATCAGCACGAATTTCTTTATCAGCTCTATTTACACGCCGATCCGCACTACAGCGGTCGGGTCACCGTTCCGGTGCTGTGGGATAAAAAGAACCACACTATTGTCAGCAACGAATCTGCAGAAATCATCCGCATGTTTAACACCGCGTTTGATGCGCTGGGCGCGAAAGCCGGAGATTACTATCCCCCTGCCCTGCAAAGCAAAATCGACGAGCTGAACGGCTGGATTTATGACAACGTTAATAACGGCGTGTATAAAGCCGGATTTGCCACCAGTCAGGAAGCCTACGACGACGCCGTGGATAACGTCTTTCAATCTCTGGCACGGCTGGAGCAGATCCTTGGGCAACATCGCTACCTGACCGGCGACCAGTTAACCGAGGCCGACATTCGCCTGTGGACCACGCTGGTACGCTTTGATCCCGTGTATGTCACCCACTTCAAGTGCGACAAACACCGGATTAGCGACTATCTGAACCTGTACGGTTTCCTGCGTGATATCTACCAGATGCCGGGTATTGCGGAAACCGTCAATTTCGATCATATCCGCAATCACTACTTCCGTAGCCACAAAACCATTAACCCGACCGGCATTATTTCTGTTGGGCCGTGGCAGGACCTCAACGAACCTCATGGGCGTGACGAGCGTTTCGCATGATTTACACAGGCCCCCATTTGGGGGCTAAATAATTAATACCGTAAATATTTACCATCATTTCATTCACAGCTATTCTTAATTTGATTACTTTAAAAACAAGTAATTGAATGCAGAATGAGGCAAAAATGGATTGGTATTTAAACGTATTAAAGAATTACTTTGGTTTTGGTGGCCGCGCGCGTCGTAAAGAATACTGGATGTTTGTGCTGGTCAACATCATCTTCACATTCGTGCTGGGTATTCTGGACAGAATGTTTGGCTGGGAGCGCGCCGGTGGAGAAGGCATATTAACGACGATTTACGGGGTTCTGGTCTTTATTCCGTGGTGGGCGGTACAGTTCCGGCGTTTACATGACACCGATCGTTCAGCCTGGTGGCTACTGGTGCTGCTGATCCCGATCGTAGGCTGGCTGGTGATCATCATTTTCAACTGCCAAAACGGTACTCAGGGGAGTAACCGCTTCGGGCCCGATCCCAAACAGTTATCCTGACGTAGCATATGTAGATGCCTGATGGCGCTGCGCTTATCAGGCCTACAACATACTCCGTCTTCCAGGCCGGATAAGGTGCTTCGCACCGCATCCGGCGTAACAGTCAGGCTATTTACCCGCAAACAGCTTGGGGATTTCCCGCAGACACCAGGATTTCGCCTCGCCCATGCTGTCACGACGCCAGGCCATAATAATATCTATCTCGCTTGTCGATTCCGGACTAACGACCCGCAGCCGACCAGCCGCAATATCCTCTTCCACCAGCGGGTACGGCATCGTCGCCACGCCAAGTCCTGCCAACAGCGCCTGACGTTTATCTTCTATCGTACTCACCGTCAGACGCGGCTGCTTATCAAGCAGTTGAACCGTCAGCACCGGACGTTCACGGGCGGTATCCGCCACCGCGATCCCACGGTATTTAACGCGGGTGACTTCCGATAACGGTTCCGGCTCCTGATGAATGGGATGATCCGGGGCCGCTACATAGACGTTCATCAGCGAGTACAGCTTGCGCGAGTTGATTTCTGAGGATGAGCGAAAATGCATATCCGGCGCAATCACGATATCCGCCCGCCCCTGCTCAAGACGCTCCCACGCCCCGGCCAGAACTTCGGTAATAACGGAAAGCTGGGTATTGGCCTTCCCGGCAAGCCTGTCGATCAGCGGGAAAAACGCCGCCGTCGGCACCAGCGCTTCGGTAACGATAGTCAGATGCGTTTCCCAACCGCGAGCCAATGCTTCGGCATCGGTAGTCAGTTTATCCGCAGCTTCCAGCAGTACGCGCCCGCGCTCCAGCAACATACGCCCAACGTTAGTGAATTTTGTGCGGTGGCCTGAGCGGTCAAACAGCACCACGTCCAGCTCTTCCTCCAGCTTCTGCATGGTATAGCTAAGTGCGGAAGGAACGCGTCCCAGTTCGTCTGCCGCAGCAGCAAAACTACCGCGTCTGTCTATTGCGTCCATGACGCGTAACGCTTCAAGCGTTAAAGCCCTTTCTTTGGCCATCTCGTTCTCATTCAGGAAATTTGAACATACCGGGCAGAATATCTGGCTAACAATGCAGCGTCTAGCCATTTAACATAAAAGGAAGTAAAGAGAGGTCAAGAACTATGATTACTACCCGTACAGCCAAACAATGCGGGCAAGCAGACTACGGCTGGCTGCAGGCCCGTTATACCTTCTCCTTTGGACACTATTTTGATCCTAAACTGCTGGGTTATGCCTCGCTGCGTGTTCTGAACCAGGAAGTTCTGGCACCGGGGGCCTCTTTCCAGCCACGGACCTATCCGAAGGTGGATATCGTCAATCTGATCCTCGAAGGGGAAGCGGAGTACCGAGACAGCGAAGGCAACCATATCAAGGCCAAAGCAGGTGAAGTTTTGCTGCTCGCGACACAGCCCGGGATTAGCTATAGCGAACACAATATCAGCAAAGACAAACCGTTAACCCGGATGCAGCTCTGGCTGGACGCCTGCCCGCAGCGTGAAAACGCCTGTGTACAGAAAGCCACGCTGAGCACCGGTAAGCATCAGCTGCTGGCCTCGCCGGACGGTGAACAAGGCAGCCTGCATCTGCGCCAACAGGTATGGGTGCACCACGTTGAGCTGCAGCAAGGTGAATCGTTGAGTTTTCAGTTACATGGGCCGCGGGCTTATTTACAGTCGATTCACGGCAGATTCCATGCGGTGACGTCTGGCGCCGAAAAAGAAGCGCTCACCTGTGGCGATGGGGCATTTATTCGTGACGAAACTAACATAACGTTAGTCGCCGATACCCCGCTGCGCGCTTTGCTGATAGATTTGCCCGTATAGTCAGGGAAAACAATGGAGTACGACTATTGAGCAAGAAATCATCAAAAAAACGCCAGCCTCAGGTTGAGCCGAAAAAACAGGAAACAGTTACCTTCGGCTATGAAGAAATGCTGACAGAGCTGGAAGCGATTGTGGCCGATGCCGAACTACGGCTGGAAGACGAAGAAGCCGCCTGAACAGGCGGCTTAGACTTATGCCGGGTGGCGCCAACGGCTTACCCGGCCTACAGATTAATGTGCCTTACTGGCCATGATCTCAATAATCTGCTTGTCGGTTTCCTGCATCGAACGACATGCCAGCGCGCACAGGTTAGCGATAGATTGTTCCACGTTATGCGCCACAATCCCTTCGTTGCCGGTTACAGCAGTATCATCCAGCGCCATCAGTACCGCTTTCCACGCCGCGGAAGCACTGGTTGAGACTTTCATCGCGCAGCTGTTTGAAGCGCCATCGCATATCATTCCGCTCACGTCACCAATCATGCTGCTGATCGCCATCGCGATGGTGTTGTAGCGACCATCTACGATCCATGCCATCCCCGCAGCTGCCCCCATCGCCGCCGTAGTTGCCGCACACAGTGCAGACAAACGCGGAAGCTGATGATGGATGTAGATAGCGCTCAGATGAGACAACATTAGCGCACGTGCCAGTTTCTCCTCATCCGCGCCAAAGTGCTCAGCCACCACCATCACCGGAACAGTCGCGGTAATGCCCTGATTACCGGAGCCGGAGTTGCTCATGGCCGGCAGCGTCGCCCCGCCCATTCGCGCATCCGATGCCGCACTGGTGCGGATCAGAATAGAGGTGGAGAGATCGTTCGCCAGCAGGCCACGCGCACACTGCTTCTCAAGCGTGGTTCCGATGTGCAAACCCCAGTTACCGCGCAGCCCTTCCTGAGACAGCGCACCGTTCAGTTTTGCCGCATCGAGAATGAAGCGGATTGACTCAAACGGTACCGCGTTCACGAACGCCAGAATCTCTTCCAGCGAGGTGTGAGACAGTACCGCCAGCGGCGACTCCTGTTCCTCTTCCTGAGCATTCTGTTCTGTGGTGAACACTACGCCCTTATTGGTCTCGATGTGCACAATGTTGGTATGACCGCCCACAATCGTCACGCACGCCCATCCTTCAGCGCTGTAAACCTTCGCGCGGGAAAAGAGGATGTCCTCGCAAGGCTCCTGCAGCATCACCGCAACCTTGCCAGCGCTCAGCATCGCTTTCGCATCGGCGATCGCTTGTGGTGACGCATCTTTCAGTACCTCTAAACCGGCACGGGCATTTCCCCCCAGCGCACCCAGCGCCGCCGCGACAGGTAACCCGACCATTCCGGTACCCGGCACGGTAACGCCCATGCCGTTTTTCATCAGGTTCGGTGAGACCCACGCGTCAATGCGTTCAACCGCGCCGTCCAGCTCAGAGGATGCAACCGCCGCCGCCAGAGCCAGAGAGATAGGTTCTGTACAGCCCAACGCAGGCTTAACTTCTTCCTGCACCGCGCGGATAAAACTATCCCATAATGGATTCAATGTAGTCTCAAACATAACAACAACCTTTGCTCAAATATCTCAGGAAAATGCCAGGAACGGAGAAACGCACAACAGCAGGCCCGTGAAAATAATCAGATACAGGGAAGCGCCTTTGTATTTGTGCAGTGCAGGAACTTTGTAGACCAGCCAGGCCGGGATCAGACAACCCACCATGCCGAAGATAGGGCTACAAATAGAGGTGAAGCTCAGCACCGGCGCGTTGAGCACAATTGCGCTCCAGGCCAGCAGGATGGCAAAAATCATAATGCCGCGCTGAACAAAGGTTTCGTTGATTTTCTCAGCCGGCATATAGCGGCGCAGAATGTTCATCACGATCCCTTGAGTCGCTTCACGGAAACCTAAGTAGACACCGAAGAAAGCGGTCATAACGGCGAAAATGTTCAGAATAACGCTGACGATTTTCACCCAGCCAGCACCCGCACCATTGATAAATTGCGCGGCAATCGCCAGAGCGGAAATGTTCTGCTCATAAGCTTTAACCGCTTCGTCGTGGCCCATCGCCAACGTGAAGGAAACGGCGTAGAAAAAGACGGTAACAAACAGAATACCGAACGCGATGTTCATGGCACGCAGGGCTTTATGGCGCGCCACTTCGATGGATTTGTTGCGTGAACGGTATGAGATAACCATCGGGCTTAAGGTCTGAATAAACAGAATAGAGGTCAGCGTAAACGGCAGAGTGATGATCGCATTTTTGATCAGCAGCGCCATCGGCGGCAGTGAACCCGCGTTATGCAGATGCCACATCCCTACCATCGACACGCCAAGCGCTGCCACAACCAGCAGCTTGGTCATTACCATGCCGGTGGAGATTTTAAACAGCATTTGTTCCCCGCGTGACGAGATAGCCACCAGGATGCAAATCAGTACCAGGCCATAGAACGGGCTGTCGGACAGTAAACCTTCCGTCACACCAAACGTGTGCAGATAGGAGGCGCTGTCATTGGTGATGGCGGTGGAATAAACGAACATCCAGATAACCAGCATCACAAAATACAACGCACCTAACAGGATGCCCCAGTTCTTACCCAGATAGCCGCTGATCACGCTCGGGTAGTCTTTACACTCTGGGGACTCAGCCAGCGTGTTGATAAACAGGCGCTGGAACAGGTACATGGCTGGGTAGCCGATGATAGAGGAGAGCAAGAACACCCACAGCCCCATCAATCCTACCTGGACAGGAAGAAAAACAATCCCCGCGCCAATTGCCATACCGATACTCATAATGACCCAGCCGGTGTCCGTGCTGTCGAACTTAATGGCTTCACGCCATTCGCTTTCGGTCATTCCCGCCCGACGTGCCGGAGCAGATGCGTCGAGTATTACGCTACTATTCGTTGCCGTTTCCATAATTTCCCGCTCAATGTGTAGGTAGAGGTTTTTATATTTTTTTCGTACTGCATCAATGCGATACGCAGTACTTAGGTGCAGGTGAGCTATTGGAGTAATGAAGAAATCATACGCGCAGGATCAGAGAAAAACTTCACAAACAAACCCCTGTAATTTCTAAAAGTTAAGAAATATTTTCTATTTTATATGCTTATGTAGGATTTAAATTCCATTTTTGAAGCAGATCACAACAAAAAATGCGCGCTAAAGTGCTAATGCTGATCAGTTAACACCTCACCTTCTACGTTTTTTGTTAAAACAGCAAAACAGATTTAACTGGAAGTCAGAGGGTTGAAGCGATGACCCCGGTCCGGCTGAAAATCGATGAGGCGTTGACGGCTGACCGGGACTGCCCGCAGGGATGCGGGCAGAGGGGACGGCCTGCATGGATGCAGGCTCGGCCCCGACCCGACAGGCAGACGGAATAAGACGAATAGCTCGCGCAGCGACGATTTTCCCGCCGGGAGCCCGGGATGCAAGGGAGGCGGCGGTGAGCCTCCCTTGCACGTTCACGGGTAACGGCGTTTCAGAGAGATGACACCGCTGAGGTGAACGGAACCCTGAGCAAGAATCACATACTCACCATACATACTTAGCTGAGAGGTATTACACCAAAGTGCACTTTTTTATCATGCCGTATTGATGAATTCATTGCCGGATGGCGGCGCTTACGCCTTATCCGGCCTACAAACGCACCCTTTCATCTCAGGTACAGACCACTTTAATCGCCAGACCACCGCGTGACGTTTCGCGGTATTTGTCGTTCATATCTTTGCCCGTTTCATACATGGTCTCGATCACTTTATCGAGCGAAACGCGTGGCTCAGATGTGCGACGTAGCGCCATGCGTGCGGCGTTGACGGCTTTTACCGCGTTGATCGCATTACGCTCAATGCAAGGTATTTGCACCTGTCCAGCAACCGGATCGCAGGTCAGCCCCAGGTTATGCTCCATGGCGATTTCCGCCGCAATACAAACCTGCGACGGGCTACCGCCGAGCAACTCGGTCAGCCCGGCTGCCGCCATTGAACAGGCTACGCCAATTTCACCCTGACAGCCGACTTCGGCACCAGAAATAGAGGCGTTCATCTTATACAGCGCCCCTATCGCCCCCGCGGCCAGCAAGTAGCGGGCAATGGAGTTTGCATTCACCGGACGGCGGAACTTGTCGTAATAGGCCAATACGGCAGGGATAATTCCACATGCGCCGTTGGTCGGTGCCGTAACAACCCGGCACCCGGCGGCGTTTTCTTCGCTCACGGCCAGCGCGAACATGTTGATCCAGTCAATAACGTTCATCGGGTCGCTGGACAGGTTATCGCTGGAAACCAGCAACCGGCGTAATGCCACGGCGCGGCGCGGGACGTTCAATGGACCCGGCAGGACGCCTTCGGTGTTCATGCCACGCTCAATGCCGGCGTGCATGACGTCCCAGATGGCGGCAAAACCAGCATCGATTTCTTCTTTGCTACGCATCGCCAGTTCGTTCTGCATCATCAGACCGGAAACGGATAGCCCGTTGCGCTCGCACAGTTTCAGCAGTTCGCTGGCGGAATGAAAATTGTAGGGCACGTGTGCTTCAACATCATGCGCCTGACCAAATTGCTCCTCTTCAACGATAAAACCACCGCCGACGGAGTAATAGGTTTTGCTTAATAGCGTCTCGGTGCCGTTCCATGCGGTGATACGCATGCCATTTTCATGGCGCGGCAGCGTTTCGGCGTGAAAGAGGATATTTTTGTCTGGGGAGAAATCGACAATATGCGTGCCCTCTGCAACCGGTAAACGTCCGGTACGGGCCACTTCCTGAGTAAAACCAGCGATTGAATCTATATTAACGTTTTGCGGACTGTTACCGGCCAGTCCCATCATGATGGCGACATCTGTCGCATGACCTTTTCCGGTCAGGGAAAGTGATCCATAAAGATCGACCACAATATGCGTAGCCTTGGGAAGTTCCCCGCTGCTGACCAACAGATCGATAAAGCTTTTACCTGCGTTCATTGGCCCCACGGTATGGGAGCTGGAAGGTCCAATGCCAATCTTAAAAATATCGAATGCGCTAATCATATCCACACCCTCGGATTGCCGTTCAGTGAAGACCAGGTTTCACACTCATTAAGGATCGGGGCGATCCTGAGATCGCCCCGCAAGGGATTACAGCGTGTCGCCACGTACGGCGATGGCTTCAATCTCCAGCTTCACATCCTTTGGTAAGCGGGCGACCTGTACGCAGCTGCGCGTAGGGTAAATTGCCTTATGCTCATCAAAGAACTGCTGGTACACCTGATTAATGGTGGCGAAGTCGTTCAGGTCAGAAACGAAAACGGTCGTCTTCACGATATCGCTCACTTTCAAACCTGCGGACTCGACGATCGCTTTCACGTTTTCCAGGCTTTGACGCGCCTGATCGGACACGTTTTCAGCCACTTCACCGGTCTGTGGACATACCGGGATTTGACCTGACGTCAACACCATGCTGCCCAGATCCACACCCTGTACGTAAGGCCCAATCGCCCCTGGCGCACATTCGGTTGCAATTACTTTTCTCATAGTCCCTCCGGCGTCAGAGCGCCTGGGTGAAAGTACGTGAAATAACATCCTGCTGCTGTTCGCGGGTCAGCGCGTTGAAGCGCACCGCATAACCAGACACGCGGATCGTCAGGTTCGGATAGTTTTCCGGGTGCTCAATGGCATCCATCAACATTTCACGGTTCATAACGTTAACGTTCAGATGCTGACCACCTTCCACATGTGCTTCATGGTGGAAGTAACCGTCCAGCAGACCGACCAGGTTGGTTTTACGCACTCCATCCTCTTTGCCCAGCGCTGCCGGCACAATGGAGAAGGTGTACGAGATACCGTCTTTGGCATAGGTGAACGGCAGTTTGGCAACCGAGGTTAACGACGCCACCGCACCTTTACGATCGCGGCCGTGCATCGGGTTCGCCCCTGGCGCAAACGGCGTACCTGCGCGACGTCCGTCCGGCGTATTACCGGTTTTCTGTCCGTACACCACGTTGGAGGTAATGGTCAGAATGGACTGCGTCGGCACCGCGTTACGGTAGGTTGGCAACACCTTAATTTTCTTCATAAAGCGTTCGACCAGGTCGCAGGCAATGCTGTCTACGCGCTCGTCGTTGTTGCCGTATTGCGGATAGTCGCCTTCGATTTCGAAATCAACTGCCAGACCATTTTCATCACGAATCGGTTTCACGCGAGCGTATTTGATAGCCGACAGAGAATCCGCCGCCACGGACAGACCCGCCATACCACAGGCCATCGTGCGATAGACATCACGATCGTGCAGCGCCATCAGCGAAGCTTCGTAGCTGTACTTGTCGTGCATGTAGTGGATGATGTTCAGCGCGCTGATGTACTGCACGGCCAGCCAGTCCATAAAGTGGTCCAGGCTCTCCATCACCGTGTCGTAGTCCAGCACGTCATCCATCAGCGGTGCCGTTTTCGGCCCGACCTGGATTTTCAGCTTCTCATCCACGCCGCCGTTGATTGCATACAGCAACGTTTTGGCGAGGTTGGCACGTGCCCCGAAGAACTGCATTTGCTTGCCGATAACCATCGGGCTGACGCAGCAGGCAATGGCATAGTCATCGCTGTCAAAGTCGGCACGCATCAGATCGTCGTTTTCATACTGCAAAGACGAGGTGATGATAGACACCTGGGCGGCGTACTTTTTGAAGGCTATCGGTAGCTGCTCAGACCACAGCACCGTCAGGTTCGGCTCAGGTGCCGGGCCCATGGTGTGCAGCGTATGCAGATAGCGGAACGAGTTTTTGGTCACCAGCGTGCGGCCATCCAGTCCCATACCGCCGATAACTTCGGTCGCCCAGATTGGGTCGCCTGAGAACAGGGTGTCGAATTCCGGCGTACGCAGGAAGCGCACCATACGGATCTTCATAATGAAGTGGTCGATCAGCTCCTGCGCCTGCTGCTCGTTTAAAATTCCCGCTTTGAAGTCGCGCTCAATGTAGATGTCGAGGAACGATGCGGTACGGCCCAGCGACATAGCGCCACCGTTCTGCGATTTCACCGCAGCCAGGTAAGCAAAATACACCCACTGCACCGCTTCCTGCGCATTACGCGCCGGACGGGAGATATCGCAGCCGTATTTCGCCGCCATTTCCTGCATTTGCAGCAGGGCGCGACGGTGTTCAGACAGCTCTTCGCGAAGACGAATCGTGGCTTCAAGATTCTGGCCCCACTCCAGGTTCGACTGGAGATCGGCAAACTGCAGTTCACGCTCACGCACCAGATAGCGGATACCGTACAGCGCGACGCGGCGATAATCACCGATGATACGACCACGACCGTAACCATCCGGCAGGCCGGTCAGCACGCCGGATTTACGGCAGCGCAGCATATCCGGAGAGTAGGCGTCGAATACGCCCTGGTTATGGGTTTTACGCAGTTCAGTAAACTGGTATTCAAAATCAGCATCCATCTCACGACCATAAGCATCAAAAGAGCTTTTGATCATATTGATGCCGCCAAACGGATGCAGAGCACGCTTGAGCGGCTTATCCGTTTGTAGACCGACGATTTTTTCCAGTTCTTGTTCAATATAACCGGCGTCATGCGCGGTTATCGTGGTCGCAATATTGGTATCGAAATCAACCGGCGCGTGCGTCGAGTTTTCAATACGGATGCCCGCCATAACTTTTTCCCACAATGCAGTGGTCGCAGGCGTTGCTTCGGCGAGGAAAGATTCATCCCCTTCATAAGGCGTATAGTTGTGCTGAATAAAATCACGGACATTAATTTCTTCTTTCCAGTCCGTACCTTTAAAGCCATTCCAGGCTTCGGCATACAGCATATCGCTGGTATCGATATTTACCTTCATGAAAAATAATCTCTCTGCTGAAATTTAATTATGCAAATTCTACTGGTGTATTAATTTTGCCTAAGGCAATGGCATCACGCGCAATCATTTTCTCTTCATTTGTGGGAATAACCGCACAAATAACACGAGCATCTTTATTAGAGATAATTCTTTCGCCATGGGAATTTGGCAGGCTATTCATTTCGCTGTCGATATTCACCCCTAAAACGGCGAGATGTTCAATAACCAGACGACGAATTAATACCGAGTTCTCACCAATTCCGCCGGTGAAAATAATCCCATCAAGACGATGCAGCGATGCGGCATGTCCGGCGATATGGCGTGCAATACGATGCACAAACGTTTTAATCGCCAGCTGCGCACGCTCATGTCCTTCGTGCCAGGCTTTTTCTAACGTACGTAAGTCAGAGGACAGACCGGAAATACCCAGTAAACCGGACTCTTTATTCACTACGCGCTCAAGGTCGCTCAGCGTCTGGTTGGTTTCGCTGGCAATCCACGCCATCGCGCCGAAATCGACGTCGCCGCTGCGTGTGCCCATCATCAGCCCTTCCAGCGGCGTCATGCCCATAGAGGTATCAACGCTCTGTCCATTACGTACCGCACAGATTGACGCGCCGTTCCCCAGGTGCGCCACAACCAGACCAGAGTCATCATGTTGCAGCTCGAGAAGCTCATGCGCTCGCTGAGAAACATAGCGGTGCGACGTGCCGTGGAAGCCATAACGACGAACGCCCAACTCCTCAAAATATTTCCATGGTAAACCGTACAGATAGGCTTCTGGGGCCATCGTCTGGTGGAAGCTGGTATCAAATACCGCCACCTGCTGCACGCCTGGGAAAAGGTGCTGAGCAGATTCGATCCCACTCAGGTTCGCATAATTATGTAACGGAGCTAGCGGCGATACCCGACGAATATTATCGATAACTTCGTCAGTAATAATTGCTGATTCGGTAAAGATATTTCCGCCGTGGGCAATGCGGTGGCCAATTAAGGCCACACTGTCCATTAAATTACGTTTCTCTAGTTCAACGGCAATTGCTTTTAATGCGTCTTCGTAGCTGTGGTGAGCCAGCTTAGCTGGCTCTCCCCCATTAATTGCTATGAACGCATTTTCAGAGTTAATACCGTCTGCAATTCCCGCCATTAAAACTTCACAGTTTGCTGCATCCAGCACTGAGAATTTAATGGAAGACGAACCACAGTTAATAACCAGTACTACCGGAAACTCATTCATTTCACTACTCCGCTCATCCTGAGCTTAAGGATTAAAACAGTTTGTAGACGATGTTCAGGATGGTCAGCAGACCAATCACGGTAACAAACACGTTATCCAGACGGCCACGGTATTTCGCCAGTGATGGCGCTTTACGAATGGCATACATCGGCAGCAGGCAGAGCAGAGAGGCAATAATCGGCGCGCCCATTGCTTCAATCAGGTCCAGGATGTTCGGGTTGGCGTAAGCCACAACCCAGGTGGAGCCCATGATGAAGATCATGCTGATGGTATTAAGTTTGCCGGCAGAAACTTTCGTTTTATCGCCTTTATAACCAAACTTCAGCACCAGACCGTTCAGACCTTCCAGCGTGCCCAGATAGTGGCCGAAGAAAGATTTGAAGATAGCAACCAGGGCGATGATTGAAGCACCGTACTCCAGAACAGTTGCGAAGGTGGACTTCGTACCGGACAGTGAAGCGAAGTGGTTTGCCAGGTAAGACAGCACAGGAATGTTTTGCGCTTTCGCATCCGCCATGTTTGCCGGAGAGAGCGTGAACAGGCAGCTAAAGGCGAAGAACATTACCACCGCAACCATCAGCATACTGGCGCGGGAGATGATTTTGGAACACTTCTGCTCGGTAAATTCACGACCGTAATCTTTCTCATACTCTTCACGTTTAGAGACGACGAAGGAAGAAACGATTGGCGAGAAGTTGAAAGAGAACACCATGATGGAAATACCCAGCCATACGGTAACCAGGATGCCGTCATGGCCAGTCAGGGCGATATTGCTGATATCAACCTGATCGATAACCGCAGAGTTCCAGTAAGGAATCAGTGACAGAGAGATAAGCACCAGGCTGGCAATGAACGGCCATACCAGGTAGCTCATCACTTTAACCATCAGATCTTTACCAAACCAGATGACGAATGCCATCAGCAGCAACAGGAACAATGCCACGAAGCCACGGTTCAGCGCGGGCATCTGCAGCTGGTTTTCCCAGAAGGTCATAAAGGTGTTGGTAATGGTGACGCCATAAATCCACAGCAGCGGACAAATCGCAAAGAAGTAGAGGAACGTGATAACCACGCCGCCCGTTTTACCAAAGTGCTCTTCAACCGTTTCTGTGATGTTGCCGGAAGGGTTAGAACCGGAAAGACACAGGCGTGCCAGCGCACGGTGGCAATAGAAAGCGATGGGGTATGCTAACACCAGCATGATCAGAATGGGGATCAGTCCGCCAAAACCTGCGCGGATAGGGAAGAACAGCACCCCAGCGCCGATGGCTGTACCAAATAAACCCAGTGTCCAGGTGGTGTCCGATTTGCGCCAGGACGACTGTTTTGTCTGGCTGGATACAATGCTATCAGTAGTACTCATATCCTATCCTCAACGAAGTATATTAAGCGTCAACTAAACCAGTAATTTGAGATACACGAGAAAGGTCGATATTACCGCCAGAAATAATGCTGACTGTTTTTCTGTTCTGGATATAGCTATCTAATTTCCCGCTTAATAATGCTGCGCATGCCAGCGCGCCGGCACCTTCAGTCACAACTTTATTTCGCTGAATTAATGCCACCATGCTGTTGCGAATTTCATCTTCGCTGACCAGGACAATGTCATCCACCAACTCACGAACAATTTCATACGTTAAAGTACCCGGGCGGGAAACGTCACAACCATCCGCCAGGGTGCCGGTCGTTCGGTGCGTGGTTATTTCTCCAGCGTGGAAAGAAGCCGCCATGCCGTGAACGTTTTCAGACTGTACGCCAATAATTTTAATGGTCGGGTTAATAGATTTAATTGCCACCGCAATACCAGCAATCAGTCCACCACCGCCAATTGGCACAATCACGTTATCGACATCGTACAAGTCTTCCAGAATTTCCAGACCAATAGTGCCCTGACCAGCAATAACTTTCGGGTCATCATAGGGTGGAATAAAGATGCGGCCTTCAGTTTCCACAATCTCGCTAACCTTAGCGATGGTGTCGTTGAAGTTGTCGCCGTGCAGTACAACTTCTGCGGAATAATCGCAGGTTGCCGCTACTTTAGACTTCGGTGCGCCTTTCGGCATCACCACTTTGCCGTCGATTCCGAGCATAGCGCAGGAGAGAGAAACACCTTGCGCGTGGTTACCTGCAGAGCAAGCCACCACGCCCTTACATCTTTCAGCTTCGGTTAATGAACTGAGCTTGTTAAAAGCACCACGGATTTTAAATGAACCGGTACGCTGCATGTTTTCAAACTTGAGGAAAATTTCCCCTTTGCAACGTTCACTAAAATAGTTAGAGCGAGGCATTCCCGTTTTATAAATTTTCCCCGCAAGTCTTTTTTTCGCTTCGAGGATATCTTCAATTGCAACTGGGAGATCGTATGTAATGTGCATTAGAACCTCTTACCTGGGTATTAAAGTAAATAGATAGCCGTGACCATTGTCAGATATAGACAAATGGCGTTTATTTCGTGTTAAAACAAATTTAATTTTTAATCAATTTCAATTAATTGCCTTCGTCTCCGACAATTATATGATGAATACTCTTTGGCTAATTCCACCAAAATAGATGCTGCTTTTTTAATTCGATAATTTTTCGACCACACGGCGGCATAACGCGCGACGGGTAAGGTTTCTTCTACCGGGATAGTAATAAACTGGTTTGAGCCAAACGGAGTGGTCATATCGCAGGGAATTACTGTTAAGAAATCAGCATTGAGAACAAGATTATAAATCGTAACGACAGAGTCTGTTTTAACGATGTTTTCACTGCTGATGCCATTATTCTGTAACGTGGTAAGAAGTTCGCTGTAGTACCCCATATTCGTTTGTGGCAACACCCACTGTTCGTTTTTCAACGCGCTCAGCGAGGTGATGCCGGTGCATGTTCGGGACTTGCTGGCAACCAGGATAAAGTCTGACTCAAAGAGCGGCTCAACATGCAGATCGTGCAGTTTCATCTCATCACTCAGCGTACCGATGGCGAAATCCAGACGTCCGTCACGAATCGCCGGTAAGAAGGAGGAGAGCTGAGCTTCATACATAGAAACCTGCGCTTTCGGGAACACTTCTTTGAATTTTTTAATCATGCCGGACATGATGGTGAAGGCAATCAGTGAAGGAAAGCCAAACGACACATCAACGACCGCATTGCTCGTCATACTGTTCATCTCATCAACCATGTTTTTCATTTCACGGGTAATAGATTCAGACCATGAGAGCATCACCTGACCTGCCTGAGTCAATGTCACACCAGTATTTTTACGTACAACTAACTCAATACCAAAATAAGCCTCAACATCATTGATGATTTTACTGACAGCGGGTTGGGTTAAACCTAATTCTTTTGCAGCTGAGCCGATAGAACCGCTTCTAATGACTTCCTGAAAGACCACTAAGTGCTGTGTTTTAGGGAGTGTAATAGTATTCATATCGACCTGCGTTAATTACTTTGTTGACGGCAGGAAGTGTACCAAATTAAGCCAACGAGGATATGTGCGACCACTCACAAATCCCCTTCCCTTACATTTTGTAAGATTATTATTAAATTGATAATTTCTTATTAATCATAGAGATAGAAAATACCAATCTCACTTAACCCTGACTTTAATCAAAAAAAGATGGGGGGATAACGATTTTTTATGGCTATAACGACATCATTTTTGTTGTTATTTCTTCGAACCACGAAAGGCTATATTTCAATCAATTACCGAGTAATTATCGGTAAAAATGGCGCTTAAATTTAATAAGTAATTTATCAAATATAATTATATTTTATCGTTTATGGTGTTTAAATAACGCCATGCATCACATTTTTTTGCCTTGTTTGTTTATAAAGAAACATTGCATTTATCAATATTTAAACCAATTAAAACAAATGACCACTATTAGCAACATTACATTAACACTGGTTTTGCGCATTTTGTCAGCAACTAATTTTGTGATGGCGATCTATTGCGCGTGATTATTCTCAGTAAAAACGTATCGCGTAGCGTTTTGTGTTGACAGTCACAAAATCAGAAATCTCTTTTAGAGACCTATATACCATTTGTATCCAAATCGTCTCGATTATCACCTTCCAGTAGTAGTCACTGCATAAAAGAAAGCCACCAGGAAATGAGTGCGGAATAGAGTCCCGAGAACATTTCCATGTCAGTTAACATGCGCACCTGACCACACTAACGGTGATGGAGGGGTATGGCTAATTGGCAAGTGTTTCTTTACGGGCAATAGAGAGTTCTCCCCATCGGACAATCGTTAGCTCCCCCTTTATTGATACTCGCAAGAAGACAAAGTTTGCTCAAGCCAATGCTTTTTAAAGTCATTTTCTTTACATAGATAAAATACCCCTATAGGGGGATATACATTCTAATCATTAAGCATTCTAAAAATTCATTTCATACATTTCCTTTTTAGCTAAGTTTTTGAAATTCGCATCTGCTATTATTTAATTAGGGAGACAACTGAATAATAAAAAATTGAATACGATTCGATTTATTCAGAAAATGATTCTTCCCTATCAGTTGCTATGCCGATTTTAGCGGTTATCCGCATTTATATTATATAAGGATAAAGATTAATGAAACTTGTCAAATCAATTAATAATATTCGCTTAGGAAAGGATTTCAAATTAAAGTTCGGTGAGAACGATCTGACGCTGGATCAAGGTTTCATGTCCGTAGGCGGTAAACTGCCAGCAGCACACGATCTGGTGACTCCAGAACTGGATGTTTTTAAATTACCGAAAGGTGTCAGGAAGATTATTTACACCGTACCATCACTGGATACACCAGTTTGTGAATCCCAAATAAAACAGCTCAGTGAGTCGCTAACTCATGAGGATGTTAGTACTACAAAATATTATGTCATTAGCATCGATACACCATTTGCTCAAAGTCGATTTATCAAAGAGAACAGTATCAGTCCGAAAATCCAATTTGTCTCGGATTATGCAAACCATCGCTTTATGATTGAAACAGGATTACGGATTATTGAATTAAATCTTTTCGCCCGCTCAGTGATTGAGTGTGATGAAACTGATACAGTTCTGAACGTCACAATCCCTGTCGACATCACCCAAATTCCTTAAGTTATTTGCGTACTCCTGGTTGTACAACGCCCGACGACGCATCATAAGACGGTTGAATTCATTTTGAATTTCAGGTTCAACGATATTACCGGGCCTGATCGGGTGTTTTTTTAATCGCGTGTATCTTTTTTTACTCGGTATGCATGGTTTCCATCACTCATAAAATCCCCTCACACCATTCAGAAGATATCTTTCGTTGATCGTGCTTTTTTATGACACCTGAGATGAACATAACTCAAATATTGAGGTTTTAGTTGATGCAATACTACAGCACCAACTCTGCATATTAATATTAGCTGTAATTTTTTCACTATCAGACCAACCCTCTCAAATAAGCATAGAAAAAATCATTACTTGATAATATGTATATTAACCACATAAAAACAAAGGTGCTGCAATGCAAAATTCGATGAACCAAAGAAAATGTTCAGACATGGTGAATTGTAAACAACAAAATGTGAGTAATAGTAACTATTATCAATCAACCGAAGGTGTAGTTTTAAATCATATCTACGTTGCCAATACAACACTCATCAAATTAAGCAAGGGAGAACTCATCATTAACTCCAGCAATAATGATATGCTGAAATGCACTGGAGAAAGCCTTATTCTTATCGAAAAAAACCAAACACTTAACATTAAATGCAGTGATATCGATAATCATTTAGAATTCAAACTAATCGATATTTCATATGAGTTAATGAGTAAAATGTACTCATTGCTGATCACCGGGAACAAACAGGAATATATGTCAGGCGTGCACAAAAGCATAAGCTCGCGCATGCTTTGTTCACCGTTACGTCCAGGGATGAATGAAGCCTTTGACAATGTTTTTGGCTGCCTGCAAAAATCAGAGCGCAGTGAATGTGGGGATTGCACACGCTGTGACACCGGAACTGAAGGTTCACCGCTGGATTTTACGTTAATGTTTCTGCTTTCGGCCTTTACCGCTCACGAGGATGGTATTGGCATACTAATTCGTACGGTTAAATCAAGCCTGAGAGAAAAAGTATATAATATGGTGAAAAATACTCCATCCAAAGTATGGAGCCTGGACGATGTTGCAGCCAGGTTGTATATGAGCCGCTCCACCCTAAAACGTAAACTTGCGATAGAACAAACATCCTTCAGCGAGATCTATCTCGATGCCAGGATGTGTATGGCGGCAAGGCTACTACGTACAGGCGATTATAATATTACTCAGGTTTCAGTGATGTGTGGGTACAACCATACGTCTTATTTTATCACCACATTCAAGAAATACTTCCAGATGACCCCTTATACTTTTATGAGTCTGGTAAACCACTGAAAGTACGCTTCACTATCAATACAATGGCAAACGTTAATCTGGTTGAATTGTCTTCATCAAGCCCCCTTGACCTTTCCATTCTTACAGTAACTAAGCGCCCTCATCATAGCTAAAACCCCATTAATAATTATACTTTAGCGGGACGAGGGCATTCGCCACCGTCTCCTTCATTATTGACTCCGGCCCAACTAAACAGGCAACAGATTAATCGACACATTTTCGTATCGATGCCCATTAATCTATCAACTACGGATACCCCCATTTTCTATTGGTTAATATGGTAAGCTTTATAAGCTAAGGAGGTTAGTATCTTCAGCGCTCATGCTATTAAAAATAAAACATACCAGAATGAAACGCAAAATATTACACATTTAGCTCAACCCTCTATTGAGCCATTGTCTTTCACCATTCAAAAGATAATATGACCACATCCCTTAAGTGCGCTGATTAGCACTTACAGGTAATCACAAAAAGTTAATCCCTGGAGTTAAAATGAAAAAACTATTTATTCTTGGAGCACTGGCTTCGGCGGTAGCATTCTCTTCTGTCGCATCAGCAAACAGCGGTACCATTAATTTTACCGGTACGATTACTTCTGCAACCTGTACGGTAAGTCCGGTTGTGGGAGGTGGTGTAGCAAGCTCAATCGATTTGGGTACGCCGGGCACGGATTTAACCACAGCCAAAACCGTCCAATTTTCACTGACGCCAGCTGGCCCTTCTGCCGCCGACTGTCTGGCTAAAACCGCTGCTGACGTGAGCTGGAGCGCACCAAACATGGATGCAGCAGGACTGGGTAACAGCGGCGGTTCGGCAACCGGCGTATCCCTGCAGCTAAAAGCCAAGAATGCCACGAAAGCTGACGAACTGGTGACCGACACCAACCGTACTATTGCATATGCAGGTACTGGCACCCCAGCCACACCTTTGACAACGTTTGATTACGAAGCTCAGTTGGTTAAAACGGTTAAAAGTGGTACGGTCAGCGCCGGTAGTTTTGCCACTTCAGCATCCTATACCGTAGCCTATAAATAATCGTATTACCCTCATGCGCCTTTGGGCTGCATAAAATATGCAGCCCGTTTATTTTACAGTTGAAATAATATATGACATGCTTAAAAATAAAATATTATTGTTACTGATTTGCTCTGCATTACAGCCTGTATTTACAGTAATGGCAGATGACGAATTTAACATGAGTTTTATTCGTGGTGGTGCACAGGATGAATTACCAGAAGTCTTTGATAAAAACGTTAACTTTGTTCCTGGTGAATATCTGGTTGATGTTGAGGTTAATGGCGAAAAGGTCGGTAGCGGTTTTATTACCGTTACCGACAGCGAAAAGCAAGCTCTTTGCCTGACAAACGAATGGTTAAGAGAACAAGGCGTTTTTATCAAGGAGGACTTTTATGCACAGGAATTCGACGCAACCCGAAAGTGTTATGTATTAAGCAATAATAAAACAACTAAAGTTGAGCTGGATAATGGTACACAAACGCTGAAACTACGTATTCCGCAGGCAGCCTTATTATCTGGGGAACGCAGCCAACGCCCTTGGGATTATGGCGATTCCGGATTTCAATTAGCATATAACGCGAACACCAGTAAAAGCTCAGGGCAACAGCGTACTAACTATCTGGGTGTGAATGGTAATGCGAACATTGGCAAATGGGTGCTTTCATTTACCACAAATGCCACCGATGAAAGTGGTTTTAACACCAGCGATCTACGTTTAACCCGTGCGCTGGAATCCATTAAGGCCGATCTAAGCATCGGTCAGGCGCAGAGTACCTATAGCCCGTTAATGAATGGGTTTGGTTTTCGCGGGATTCAGTTGACCTCGAATGCGAACATGTCGTCATGGTTAAGCAGAACCTATGCACCTAAATTGCAGGGAATTGCAACCAGTAATGCCAGGGTGACCGTAGAGCAGAATGGGCGCGTATTAGAATCTATTGTTGTCCCCCCGGGACCGTTTGAAATTAACAATCTGGGCGCAATCAGTAGCGGGGATCTGATTATGACTATTACGGAGGAAAATGGCAGTAAAAGAACAGAACATTTTCCTGTAACCATAATGGGTAACCTCCTGCGCCCCGGTGCCATGGACTATGGTTTGGCCGTGGGTAAAAAAATGGCGGGCAATAATAAAAGTTCCGCCGACGGTACCTTCGGGCTGGGCAGCCTGGATTACGGTTTTAACTATGCAACGTTTAACTCAGCATTGTTATTAAGTCAGAACTATCAAAACATGGGTATTGGTAGCACCCATTCGCTCGGATGGTTTGGCGCATTATCGACCAGTTTGAACCTGTCAAAAGCCCGGTTTAAACAGAAAGATGAGCAGAAAGGGTATAGTGCTTCCGTTAAGTATGCTCGCTCACTAACCGATAAGACGGATTTACAGTTAATCGGCTACCGGTTTACGGACCGCGGATATGTCGAGTATGCCAATTATGATTACCTGAGCTACAGCACGGATGAGTTTAAGTCGAAAAATCGTTATGAGGCGATCCTGGCCCACCGTATACCGGAACAAAATATTTATCTCAGTATGAGCGGATGGATGCAGCAATATTGGGATAAGCCACAGGAGAGTGGAGTGAATTTTATGCTCAGCAAATCATTTAGCCGCTTTTCGGCCTCGCTGAGTGGAAGTTACAGTAAGAAGGGGGAGAATGGCGGAGAATATATGACCAGCATCTCCTTTAACATCCCGTTCAGTGCATTCGATGTGATGCATTATAGTAATACCTCGATGACCTATACTCGTGAAGGCGGAATGAGTTATATGGCGGGTAGCTCTGCAAATCTTAACGATCGACTGAGTTACAACGTTAGTATGAATCGAGATAATAACGGGAATAATATTTCGTTATCCACTGGCTATGCTTCGGATTATGCCCAATTAAACAGCATGTATTCGAAAGGTTCTACCAGCCAAAACCTGAGCTTGCAGATGAGCGGATCAGTGCTGGGGGTTTATGGTGGTGGGCTGATGTTGTCACAGAATAGTAATGGTACGCTGGCAGTGATCGATATGGATGGAATTAGCGGTGCGGTAATTAATGGCGGCCTTCCGACAGACAGCAACGGGAGAGCGGTGATCTCTCTGGCGAGTTATTCACCGAACTCTATTAATATCGATGTCGATAAGTTGCCAACAGATATTGAAATACAGGGCAATGTGATTAATGTTGTACCAACCGAGAAGGCTATTATCTACAGGAAGATAAAGTATCGTCGTGTTCATCACTATATTTTACGCGTTTTTAGTAAAAATAAGTACGTCATTCCTATGGGAACTATTGCAAAGGATGATGCAGGCAAGGAAGTGGGTTTTGTCAGTAATGGTGGCGTATTGTTACTTAACGTTGATAGTAAAGTACAAAATATCACACTCGATCAGTGTGTCATTAATTTAGAAAAATTAAGTCCAACCAAGAGAACAATTCAAGATGTTTACTGTAAATAACAAAATCAAAGCTTTTATTGCTGTTGCCATGCTATCTGTAAGCCTGAGCAGTAATGCCGCGTTTAGCCTTAATGGTACTCGCTATGTTTATGAAGGTGGCAAAAAAAGCCTGTCCGTAATGGTCTCTAATGAAAGCGAGCAAAAATATGCCGGGCAGGTATGGATTGATAATGACAATGAAAAAGATAAAGACGTTTACTTCACAACCAGTCCAACATTTTTTAAAGTAGACCCGAAAAGCAGACAGACGATCAGGATTCTGGATATCAACCCTAATCTGCCGCAAGATCGTGAGACGTTAACCTGGCTTAATGTACAGGAGATCCCACCGGCCCCTAAATCAGGTGGGAATGTTCTGGCTATTGCGTTAAACACTCGCGTTAAGCTGATTTATCGTCCACAAACGCTGGTCGATGGGCGAAAAGAAGCAGAAAAGCAGATCAGGTTGTTAAAGAATGACGGGAAATATTTTCTTGAAAACCCCACTCCCTACTATTTTGCTATTACCGGGATAAAAGTGAATGGCAATGAGGTAAAACTCACTAAAAAAGAAGGGGCACAGCTAGCCAAATTTGCGCCGTTTAGCAAAGTACAGATCAGCAACTCATTAACCGGGAATGTATCGGTGAACGCGATTGATGATTACGGCGCAAATAATCAATACCAGGTTAAGTAAATGAGAAAAATATATTCTTGGATTTTCTTGCTATCAATACTAGCAGTGCCCTCAGCATATGCAGGATGTTTTGCGGCGGGCAATGCAGCTTACTATTGGGGATCGCCTTCCAGCAAAATAGAGATATCTTATTCGCAAAGCACTCTCACAACAGAGACTGCTGCGGGTACAAGAATAGGAACAATGAAGATAACCTTTAGCTGCCCATATTATGTCGGACCAAATGCCTGGAATACCGATGATTACTTAGGGGGCTCCAAAGGATATATATATGTACCACTTCCAGAATTTAACTTTATCAATAGTAACAGATTGGAGCATAACAGTGGGTGGATATATTTAGAGCGAGAAGGAATAGCGTCCTCTCGAACTAACTTTAAAGATAAAAGCGGCCATGCCTGGAATTACCCATCTATTCTCGTGGAGTTTTCAAATGCTCTAGGCGGATGGCCAACAACAAATACTGGCCCGACATTTACTTATGGCATATATACCAATAGAAATATTGGTGGTAATGTTGCGTCCAGTAGTAAAATTATCTCAATGCTGACTTCAGCAACCGGGAACAAGATAAACTACAGATCAGGTGGTCTCATACCCGGATCTAAGCACGTAACGCCTTCAGTAACAAATAACAGTACTACATTGAATTATACAAATACGGTAACATGCTCTGTCACAAGCAATACAAACAACCTGAATTTAGGTGTAGTTAATATTCATGGTGATTTAAACACACCACTGACGACTATTATTTTGACGATGCAATGTGGCCTGGGGCCTGGTGGTGGGAATATGACATCAAATTATCCATCATTCATTATTGCAGGGTCTGCCAGAATGAATGCAGTCACACCCACAAATGCCACTAGTGAGTGGCTGGCAGCATCAAATAGTGTTGGTCTTCAGATAGGTAATGGATGGGGACTACGATTCAGGACCGGGGATGCTGTAAATATTAATAACTTAGATAAGATCTCAATACCTGTTTATCCGTACAAATACGGTTCGACTCAAGGAAATAGTGTTGATTGGAATGGTGCTGTGACTTTTGAAATTGCCTATAACTAAACGGAGTTACTGTAATGCGCGTAATACTTGTTTTACTATCTTTACTCTGCTTCATCACCATCGAGGCATCCGCTAAAGTAACAAGTACTACGGTTGCTCTCTCTGTTAAATTCCGAGAATTTACATGCAATATCGCCTCCAGCAGAGGGAGTAATTTAAGCTTTGGTGATGTTAATATTACGACCTTAACACTTACTGAAGGACCGGAAATCGAAGCCGATTTGACGTTAACATGTCGTCTTGATAGCGCTACGCCAGAGTTAACCGGGAATAACGCAATCACAGCTTTGCAATCGGCTAACTTGCGTTTCACCTCCCCCGTAAGTACCGGGGGGTCAGGAGGCGCTTTTTTAGATGCCGGGCATAATGTTGCGATCCTTCCCTTTTTCAATAATGCCCGGATGCAGTTTAACTCCGATTATAATTTAAAAACATTGAGTGGTTCGGGATACAAATTAAAATTTAAACTTGTTAAAAAAAGTAGCAGCGGAACGATAACCTCAGGTTCGGTATCCGTCGTACTTAACGCTGAGCTGACTTATACGTAGAGTGCAAAGATGACAAGAGTATTCCTGTTTACACTGCTGCTATGCGGTCATAGCGTCTCGGCCAAGACCAGCACACTAAGCATAACCGTAGGGGCAAACCTAATCATTCCGACCTGTACATTAACTGCCCCTGCGGTGATTAATTTTGGGGATATTAACAGAAATGATTTCTTAAATGGTAATCCAGATTTACGAATCAGGAATTTTGATATTACCGCATCTTGCCACAATGCTTCACGGGTCGAGTTAATGTTTATTCCACGCAATGGCATAGTAAGCGGTAGAAATGATGCGGCATTAACCAGTAACACTAGTGTAATGTATACAGTTTCATTGACAGGTCTGGGGGTTAACAATGTTAATTTTAACAGTAATATAGTTTGGCCATCACCAGGGACGACATCTGTCACGATGCTCCTGGGTGCAAATGGCGTGATAACCAAAGGGGTTTTTAATACCTCAATGACAATTCAGTTAACTTATATTTGATATAAGGATAAAATATGAAAAAAGTAATTCCGGTCGTTTTTCTGCTGGGTATAGCTCCTCATTCTTATGCCAAAACGGCGGATACGACTGTCGCAATTAAAGCCAGCGTAACAGGCGCTACCTGTAATATTGTACCAACGCCTACTGAAATTAACTTTAATACTCTGACCGCAGGAGATATCGGCAATAACAGAATTGCCGCCAAAGAGGTAAGTCTTGCCCTGAACTGTGACTGGATTGCTAAAAATGTAAAAGTGACATTTACCCCTACGGAAGGTACCGTTACCGGCAACACCAGCGTAATGCGCTCGGGTAAAACGGGTTTAGGATTCAAGCTCCAATTTGCTAACACTGCGGGAGGTACATTAACTGATATCCCCTTTGGCGTAGAGCAAACCTGGGCAAGTACGACGACAACAGCATCACCTTACAATTTAGGTGGTAAAATTGCGCTTAAACCATTCTATATCAGCGGCGAGGATATCGCAGCCGGTAATGTTGATACCAGCCTGACCATTGGTGTTCAGTACGATTAAGGAAAAAAGATGAAAAAAATAGCAATGCTAATTTCCCTTTATTCATCCTCTGTATTTGCATCTACGGCAACAGTAAATGTCCCAGTGAAAGGCACCATCACGTCAGCCACCTGTACCTTCACGGCAGATCCTGAGGTAAACTTTGGTTCTATTACTGCATTAGACATTAATAACAATACCGTTTCTGAAAAAGATATTAACATGACGGCAAATTGTGATTGGATGACAAAGAGAGTAACGCTCTCATTCATTCCTGGTGCAATTGTTTCTGGAGATGATAAGATAATGCAATCTGGTCTAGCCGGAGTCGGGTTTAAATTACCAATAATGGACAAGATAAATAATTTATCATTTAATACTGAACATATCTGGTTTCCATCTGGTTTTGGTGGCGGAATAAGAAGAATATATGTAAAAATCAAACCAGTAAAAATACCTTCAGAGGATATTGCTGCTGGTAATATTGATACGACGCTGACCATACGCCTGTCTTACGATTAGTGATAACCCTGACCAGGAATTTAAGCAATGCCATTCAGAGTATATTTCTTTGTTGCGTTTTGTTTTGCTTGTCTCGCTAACGCACAGCAAACGGATACAGTTGTTAATATAAATGGCGCAATTACCGAAGCTACCTGTTCCATTAGTATCTCTTCTGAGGTTAGCTTTGGTTCTGTTTCTGCACATGACCTAATTGCTGGAAAGGTAGAAAAGTCAATTAACTTCACACGTAACTGTGATTTGGCCGAGGCAAATACTAAGATGAGGTTTGTTCCCGCACAAGGGATCGTATCAGGTCAAACAAATTTTGGGAAATCAATAATGAAATCAGGACTGAATGGTATTGGTATTGGTGTAATGAAAATGGGGTTGTATGGTGCCCTGAATTTTAATGAGGATTATCCTTATAATGAAAAAACTATTGACCTTAAATTCAAATTATTACCAATAACGGCTGAACAGATGGCAGCTGGAAATATTGATACATCTGTTATTTTAAGGCTGAGTTATGATTAAACAGCTGCTGCTACCATGCTCCATAATTATATTGTCATCACTATGCTCATTAACTGCGATCGCTGGTAACAGCACATCCAGTATCGGGGTAAAAATGAAGATTACCCATGCTAATTGTACTGTTAATGGCGGAAAAGGTATTTCTGGAGCATATAACCTGCCGCTAATGAACGAAAGCGGTAACGTCATTGATCGCGTTAGCGCTACTGATGTACCGCTCATTATCGACTGCAGCAAAGGCGTCAAGCCCAGCGCACTCACGATTTCTTTTACTGCTGCGACCCCTGGTTTTCAGAATGCAGCGAATGGTTTGGTGAATACCACAATGGCAAACATTGCTCTCCTTACCCGCTGGAAACGTAATGGCGCAAGCGTGATTGATTTGTCCACTGCTACAGATATATTGTCAGTTAAAGATGCTGAGATTCAGCCCAGCATATATGATAGCTCGTTTAAAGTGTATCCAACCATTATCAATACTGCTTCTGCATCATTAACTCCGGGCCGCTACCAGGCTGATTTGACAATTAACATCACCTATTACTAAACATTGTTCTGTTTATGGGGAACTAAATACAAATGTCATTTCATAGCAATGATTCCATTGACAGTTATATCCATAAAATGGACAAACTATTAAATAAAGAAATCAACAAGGAATGGCGAGTCATTGAATCAGTGTGTGTTGGTGAGGGAGAGTATCTTCTTATCCTTGAAAGCAACATGCAAAAGATCATGGCGCGGGTATTATCAACTCATGCACCTAATCCCATGGATATTTTATCGCCAACATCGAGGAAGCTATATACTATTAACAACATTAGCAAGCAGATGCTCAGATTTATTAACGCAGTAGAGTTAAATTATAATGAATGGTGCACATTAACGCGATGACCAATTATATATTCTTAGGCTATGAATTTTAACGCAAGCCTGAAACCGTTCGACTTGAGATAATATGAACAGACAACGTTTTATGTGCCTCATTCTGTTTGGCACAATGATACTGCTTTCCGGATGTACGATATTGCCAGGACAAGGGCTCCCTGTTCAGGGGAAAAAGAACACTGGTATGCCACACAATCGTGATGCACTGAATGACAGGCTCAATATTATTATGCTGACTCCCGGACTTGTCGACATACTGCGTCCGGCTAATATCGTTTCTCGTCCAAACCCTCAATTAGAAAAACAGTTGCTTTCTTATAACTATCGTATTGGTGTGGGTGATGTCTTAATGGTTACCGTCTGGGATCATCCGGAGCTGACTACGCCAGCGGGCCAATATCGCAGTGCCAGTGATACTGGCAACTGGGTCAGTGCTGACGGCACTATTTTTTATCCTTACGTCGGGCGCCTGCATGTGGCAGGTAAAACCTTAAATGAAGTTCGCGACGCTATATCTACCCGACTGAATGCATTTATAGAAAATCCACAGGTAGATGTCAGTATTGCCGCCTTCCGCTCACAGAAAATATACGTTACAGGCGAAGTGATGCGTTCAGGTGTACTACCTGTTACCAATATTCCACTTACGGTAATGGATGCAGTCAACGCTGCAGGTGGTCTGACTGCGGACGCCGACTGGCGCAATGTCACTCTCACCCATAATGGACAGAAATCTCACCTCTCTTTATATGCACTATTACAGCGCGGTGATCTGACGCAAAACCGTCTGCTTCATCCTGGTGACATTTTATTTATACCCCGTAATGATGATTTGAAAGTTTTTGTCATGGGTGAGGTCGGCAGACAAGCCACCCTCAAAATGGACAGAAGTGGAATGACGCTGGCAGAGGCGCTGGGAAATGCCGAAGGCATGAAGCAAGAGAGTTCAGATGCAACCGGTATTTTCGTGATTCGGGCGCTGAAAGGTAAGCCCGAGGGCAAAATTGCCAACATTTATCAACTGGATGCTCAGGATGCTTCCGCAATGGTACTCAGTACCGAATTCCAGTTGGAACCATACGATATCGTCTATGTAACGACAGCGCCTCTGGCACGCTGGAATCGCGTTATATCACAGCTACTGCCCACCATTGTTGGTGTGCGCGATTTGACTGAAACCACGCGGTATATCAGAACATGGGCCCGATAAATTTCACCTCGATATTGGTGCTGTGTACTGGGAACATTTGCCGTTCGGTCATTGCAGAACGTTTATTATGTCAATTTTTGCCACCAACTATTTCTGTCACCTCTGCCGGGATCAATGCCCATTATGGGCATCCGGCGGAAAACATGAGCGCGGCAGTGGCGTTCGAGCATGGTGTGTCACTGAGCGGACACATCGCGCGAAATGTCACCCTGGAAATGCTACGTGACTCCGGACTTATCCTGGCGATGGAACCAAAACATATTGCGTTTGTTACATCAATGGCGGCAGAAGCCAGAGGCAAAACATTATTATTCAGCTATTGGTCCAGTAAACAAGCAATCCCCGACCCTTATCGCAAAAGTCGTGATGTTTATGAGTATGTGTTTCACCAACTGGAACTGGATGCACAAAGATGGGCCCAGCATCTGGTGTAAAAAAGGACCGTTTAATCTTGAATGAGAATTCGAAATATCCGCGTACTTCCTCGGCGGAAAAAGAACTGGATCTTATCCAGCTACTGCATACATTATTTTTGCAATGGAAAATAATCCTCTGCATAACCATCGCCTTTACCCTGGCTGCATCACTATACGCATTTTTATCTCCCACTGTGTATCAAGCAGATGCCCTAATTCAGGTTGAGCAAAAGCAAAATCAGGCATTTTTGAACCGCTTGAAGAATGTTTTACCAACCGACACATCTACTGTATCAGCTGAAATTGAGTTGCTTAAGTCACGAATGATTCTGGGAAAAACAGTTGATGATCTCAATCTAAGAATACAATCGGAGCAAATTTATTTTCCTGTCACAGGATACCTCTGGGCGAAGCTGAAGGGAGAATCATCAGCAAAAATTACAATACAAGATCTCAGTTTGCCGCAGACTAACGATCAAAACTCGGAGGTTATTCTTACAGTGCAAGAGAAGGGATTGTTTCATCTACAAGGAACAAACTTTTCTTTAGAGGGTAAGGTTGGAGAGCGACTGAAGAAAGAGAATATCATCATCGAAGTTAGCAACATACATGCTGTCCCTGGCTCTCGATTCAAGCTCCGTGAAATAAGTAAACTGGAAGCTATCAGCAATTTGCAACAGCAAATTGACGTGTCCCAACAGGGTAAAGAGAGCGGAATGATCGCACTTCGTATCACGGGACATAACCCAAATGAAATCGCACGCATTCTCGATACGGTAATGAACAACTACGTTCAGCAGAATATCAATCGTCAGGCAGCCCGCGACGCCAACAGTCTGGCTTTTTTACAACACCAGTTGCCGAAAGTGCAGTCTGAACTGGATGATGCTGAAAGCAAACTTAACGTTTACCGACAGCAACAGGATTCTGTTGATCTCAATTTGGAAGCAAAAACGGTACTTGAACAGATGGTGAACGTAGATAACCAACTCAACGCGTTAACTTTCCGGGAAGCAGAGATCTCGCAACTTTATAAGAAAAGTCACCCAGCCTACCGCGCATTACTCGATAAACGCCAAACGTTGGTGCAGGAAAAGAACAAACTTAACAAGCGTATATCTGCAATGCCATCCACTCAGCAAGAAGTTCTGAAGTTGAGCCGTGATGTTGAAACAGGGAGAGAGATCTATTTACAGCTTCTAAGCCGTCAGCAGGAACTCAACATCTCCCGCTCCAGCAACGTGGGGAATGTGCGCATTATCGATCCCGCAGTGACCTGGCCTTCACCGGTCAAACCTAAAAAAGCATTGATTATCATGCTTGGGATGATGCTTGGTCTGATCACTTCATCAGGTCTGACTATTGCTCGCGTAGCCCTGCGTCGTGGGATCGAATCATCAGAAACATTAGAAAATGCGGGAGTTCATGTGCTGGCAACCGTGCCGGTGTCTAAATCGCTGGAAAAAAAATATCGGCATCAGCAAAGGTCTTCAATCGTGAACTTCTTCCGACGAGATACGTCGCCAGGATTTTGTCTGGCATTTGAAGAGCCAGCTGATATTTCCATAGAAGCTGTTCGCGGATTGCGTACCACGCTACATTTTATCATGAAGGAGACACCGAACAGAGTGCTGATGATTTCTGGCGCAACAATGGGATGCGGTAAAACATTTATCAGCAGCAGCCTTGCGGCTGTTATTGCTCAGTCCGGCCAGCGCGTACTTTTTATTGATGCCGATATGCGGCGTGGATATACCCATGTTTTATTCAACGTTGACAACAAAAATGGCCTCTCTGATTTTCTAAGTGGAAACGCAACGTTAACGGAAAGTATCCAACATTGTCTGAAAGGCCAATTCGATATACTTACCCGTGGAACATTACTTTCCAGTCCTGTGGATCTTCTGGCCAACGAGCGATTTAAGCAGCTATTGAAATGGGCAAACAATGAATATGACATGGTGATCGTCGACAGCCCTCCGGTTCTTGCGGTTGCGGATGCAATCATCGCCGGGTACGAGGCAGGAACTTGTCTGGTGGTTACGCGCGCAAATCAGGATAGCTTGCAACAGGTGAACCGATGCCTGCGAAAATTTGAGCAAAATGGAATAAACGTGAAAGGCGTTATTCTTAATGGTATCACAAGGGAAGATGCAAATTACTACGCATATGAATACACCACACCTTAGCGCCGTCTCAATAGAAATATGCTGTTCGTTCTAATGCAAACACCTATTATTTTTTACATATTTATACTAACGATATGAGAGCAAGCATGATACAAAAAATATTTTCCTTTGTTGTTCTGACATTTTGTACCTTTAGCGTTAGCGCTTTTCCTATTGCGGAAGGTCAACAATATTCACGAATGGAAAGACCAGTTAAAGAAGCACCTATGGTAGTCGAGTTTTTTTCGTTCTATTGTCCACCCTGCATGGCATTTTCTCGTGAATATAAAGTGAGTGAGGCCATAAACCAGGTACTACCTGAAGGGACAAAAGTTGAAAAGTACCATGTTGGCGCGATGGGTAGTCTGGGACAAAATCTGACAACAGCGTGGTCGGTTGCAATGGCATTAGGAGTAACAGACAAGGTTGAGCATCCTCTATTTATTGCCGTACAGGATAAAAAATCTTTGCGCAATGAGGAAGATATTCGCCAGGTATTTATTGACGCAGGAATTTCAGCCACAGAATACGATGCAGCAAAAGACAGTTTTGTGGTTAAAGCGCTAACGCAAAAACAGATACACGCAGCCCAAAGTTTTGAGGTTCAAGGCACACCATCATTCTATGTTAATGGTAAATACATTTTAAATAACAACGGGACAGGAGAAACATCTCCAGATAAGTATGGCGCTACCGTTGCTCAAATCGTGAAGGCTTTGCTTCTGGGTAAAACATAGTGATAACAAAAGATACGACAGATTCGCAATTCAATGTCGTATCTTTTTGCTAACCCTGATCAATCTGCAACAAAACTGTATCAGTCGAAAGAGAAAAAATTCATGTCCACACCGAAGCTATAATATTATAGCTCTTATAACTAATTCTATAGCTCAAACTTAAATCATCTTACTTTCCTATGCGCTATAATAATCAGCAAATCTCGAATTTATATTAACAAATCACCGATTAACAATGAATAAGTTAGCAGAGGGGTTCTTAGCCGTATTATTTATATCACGCTTTACATTGCGTAAACCAACAAGGACAAACTCGTACTGGACGAAACAGCGTTAATAATTGCATCTAATACTGTGAGCATCAACAATTGGCAAGATCTAATCAATACTCACACCCGTCATTTATTACTGAATAAATTTCAAGCAAATAATTTATTTTGGGCATTATTTAAATTAAGATTTTTTTAGCCAGGAGCCTATGAAAAAGAAATTTCTTGCTGATATCATCCATTGGATTGAGGATAACATCGACGAAAAGATCTGCAGTTCAACACTTGAAAACATTAGTGGCTATACTATTAGACACTTATCAAACATATTTATGCAGTATACAAACTTAACCCCGGCAAAATATATTAGAGAAAGAAAGCTTTGTCGCGCTGCTTTTTTACTACGATTAACAAACCTCAAGATAATGGATATCGCATATCAATTGAAATTCGATTCCCAGCAATCCTTTAGCAGAGAGTTCAGTAAATTATTCGGATATTCCCCTCGCCAGTATCGAAAATCCAGAGAGTGGGATTTTAAAGCTTTACAGCTTCCGATTCAGCCAGAAAACATACCTGAAATAAAATTCGAGTATTGCATTTTGGAATCAAAAAAATACCATGGATACCGCTTTAGTTTTGAGCAGCAAATGTATTTCATTAGAGAACATGAAACCATCATCAGATATCAAAAGATCATTGATATAATGAGGAAACATCAGTCTGATTTATTTATAAGCAGCACTTTTTCTCCTCACCCTCAGAAAGATCACCAACTGAGCGTTAACTCATTCTTAGGTTTTCACGCTAAAAATGATCGGTTGATATCAACCGATGAGGTATTCACATCTGAAAATGGTAAGTATATAAAATTTTCATTTAATGGCAGCCTCAATGAATATATATACTTCCCAAGGAGCGTCTATTATTATGTACTTCCTAAACTTGGATTAAAAAGACGAGAGGGATCAGACATTGAGATTTTAAAATATATAGATGATGCAAGTCCAGGCACAATATCTTGTGATTATTTTATCCCTGTAGTATAGCTAAAAATAGAAGAGGTTATTTAATGCATAAACAATATATTATGGATATTGTCAGGAACTATGGTTTTATAGAATGTGCTGATATATTATTTTTTTTGAAATATCTGAACAATGAAAAAATTGAGCACACATCTTTATCATGGATTTCAGCGAAACTCAATGAATGTCTGGTTAATCATGATGATGGTAAAGATTATTTTATAGCATTACGGAAGCTAAGAAACGATATGATTAATTTAACAGCCAACACTTGATTATGTGTAAAAAATAAAGTTAGAAAAGAGAAATTATCTATTGTCGTACCAATTTTTTATTATACAAAATAAAGAGCCACCGAAGCGGAGTTTTATTAAAGAGTGAAGCTGACCGATAAGGCGCGTTCTTTTGAGCATAACGTCGTGGACAGTCATTCATCTGGCTTACCCAGAAAGCAAAAACCCCGCCGAAGCGGGGTTTTATAAAGAGTGAAGCTGACCGATAAGCCGCGTTCTTTTGAGCATAGCGTCGTGGACAGTCATTCATCTGGCTTACCCAGAAAGCAAAAACCCCGCCGAAGCGGGGTTTTATAAAGAGTGAAGCTGACCGATAAGCCGGGTTCTGTCGTGGACAGTCATTCATCTAGGCCAGCAATCGCTCACTGGCTCAAGCAGCCTACCCGGGTTCAGTACGGGCCGTACCTTGTGAACCCCTATTTGGCCTTGCTCCGGGTGGAGTTTACCGTGCCACGGACTGTTACCAGCCGCGCGGTGCGCTCTTACCGCACCCTTTCACCCTTACCTGATCCCACTTGCGTGGGCCATCGGCGGTTTGCTCTCTGTTGCACTGGTCGTGGGTTTCCCCCCCAGGCGTTACCTGGCACCCTGCCCTATGGAGCCCGGACTTTCCTCCCCTCCGCCCGTCTCCCCCGAAGAGGACGACGACGAAGCGGCGACTGTCTGGTCAGCTTCGGCGCGCAGTATAGAGGGTTTGCGGGGCAATGTCACCCCGCACTGCGCATTCCTATAGCTAACGTGGCAGCGATGTTTCTTGAGGCGCGATAAATATTATCAAATGCCCCACGGAAGGCCTCTTCCAGCGTGCTGATGCTGGTCAATACGCTAAATACCGCATCGATACCATATTGATGCACTATCTCCACATCGCGCGTCAGGCTGCCGCCAATACCAATAACCGGCTTGTGGTACTTCTTCGCGACATTCGCCACGCCTACCGGCACTTTGCCGTGAATGCTCTGGCTGTCGATCCGCCCTTCGCCGGTCACCACCAGCGTACAGTCGTGAATATGCTCTTCCAGATTGAGCGCCTGGGTCACAATCTCGATACCGCTGCGCAGCTCGGCGCCTAAAAAAGCCATTAATGCCGCGCCCATTCCGCCTGCCGCACCGGAGCCTGGCACATCTTTCACATCGACCCGCAGCGATTTTTTAATGATGTCGGCATAATGAGACAGATTACGGTCCAGTTCGAGAATGCGTTCTTCCGTCGCCCCTTTCTGCGGGCCAAAAATGCGCGAAGCGCCAGAATCGCCGATGAGTGGATTAGTCACATCGCAGGCCACGCGAATGGAACAGGTTTTTAAGCGCGGATCCAGACCCGAGATATCGATGGAGTTCAGACTCATCAGGCTTCCACCACCGTAGCCAATTTCTGTCCCGTTGGCGTCGCAAAGTTTTGCCCCCAGCGCCTGCACCATACCCGCGCCACCGTCGTTGGTGGCACTGCCGCCGATGCCAATAATGATGCTCTGCGCACCGCTATCCAGCGCCTGCAAAATCAGCTCTCCGGTACCGCGTGACGTAGTGACTAAAGGGTTGCGCTTTTCAGGAGGCACCAACGCCAGACCGCTGGCTGCCGCCATTTCGATAAACGCAGTTTTACCATCTCCAGACATGCCCCAGCAGGCATTCACTTTTTCGCCCAGCGGCCCCGTTACTTGCGCTGAATGTTCACTCCCTTGCGTCGCGGCAATCATGGCTTCAACCGTTCCTTCGCCGCCATCGGCAACCGGAACAGAAACATATTGCGCATCGGGGAAAATTTCCCGAAATCCTTTTTCTATTGCCTGAGCTACCTCGGTGGCAGAAAGGCTTTCTTTATAAGAGTCTGGGGCAATTACGATTTTCATAGTTATGTAGCCTGACTGTGCCGCGCAAGGCAAGAAATACAGGGCGCACATCCGCGCCCTTCTTGTTAGCGAGTGACTTCCACTTTCGCCAGTTTTTCGTAGTAGCATGCGAGCGCACTGTGATCGGCAGTACCCAATCCATCTGCGCGTAGCGCCTGCATCATCTCCATGACTGCTGCAGTCAGCGGCAACTGAGCGCCAACGCCATGAGAGGTATCCAGCGCGTTCGCCAGGTCTTTGATATGCAGGTCAATACGGAAACCTGGTTTAAAGTTGCGATCCATCACCATCGGCGCTTTCGCATCCAGCACGGTGCTGCCTGCCAGCCCGCCACGGATCGCCTGATACACCAGATCCGGATTCACACCCGCTTTGGTCGCCAGCGTCAGCGCTTCAGACATCGCGGCAATGTTCAGCGCCACAATCACCTGATTCGCCAGCTTGGTGACGTTACCCGCGCCAATTTCACCGGTATGCACCACGGAGCCTGCCATCGCTTTCAGCAGATCGTAGTACTTGTCGAAAATCGCTTTATCGCCGCCGACCATCACCGACAACGTGCCGTCAATCGCTTTTGGCTCGCCGCCGCTGACCGGCGCATCCAACATATCCACGCCTTTCGCTTTCAGCGCGTCGCTAATTTCACGGCTGGCCAACGGTGCAATGGAGCTCATGTCGATAAGCACTGTGCCCGGTTTCGCCCCTTCAATAATGCCGCCTTCACCCAGTGCCACTTCCTTAACATGCGGAGAGTTCGGCAGCATGGTGATGATCACATCACACTGCTCAGCGATATCTTTCGCCGTGGCGGCTGTTTCAGCGCCTGCGGCAATCACTTCCGCAATGGATTCCGGGTTACGGTCAGCAACCACCAGCGAGTAACCTGCCTTGAGGAGGTTTTTACTCATTGGTTTACCCATAATACCGAGGCCAATAAAACCAACTTTCATTGTCATGTCTTTATCTCTCTCTACTGTCGATGGTGGTTATTTCTTAAAAGAATCAGCCAGTTTCTGCGTGGCTGAACGGAACACGCCAAGGTCGCTGCCAACGGCAACAAACGTCGCGCCCCACTCCAGATAACGACGCGCATCCGCCTCTACCGGGGCCAGAATGCCGCTTGGTTTTCCGTGTGCTTTCGCGCGGGCAAAAATGTGCTGGATAGCTTTCTGCACATCAGGATGTGACGCATTGCCGAGGTGACCTAGCGCCGCGGCCAGATCGCTTGGTCCGACGAAGACACCGTCAACGCCTTCTGTCGCCGCGATTGCGTCAACGTTATCAACTCCCTGCTGACTTTCGATCTGCACGATGATGGTGATGTTCTTATTCGACTGCGCAAAGTAGTCCGGTACGGTGCCAAACATATTGGCGCGATGGGATACGGACACGCCGCGAATACCTTCCGGCGGATAGCGGGTCGACGCCACAGCGTTAACCGCTTCTTCTTCCGTCTCAACGAACGGGATCAGGAAGTTGTAAAACCCGATATCCAGCAGACGCTTGATAATTACCGGCTCGTTGGTTGGTACACGCACTACCGCCGCGCTGTCGCTGCCTTTCAGCGCCATCAATTGCGGAATAAACGTCGAGATATCATTCGGCGCATGTTCGCCATCCAGTACCAGCCAGTCAAAACCTGCCAGGCCTAAAACTTCGGTACTGATTGGGCTGGCCAATGCAGACCAGCAGCCAATCTGAATTTGTTGCGCCGCGAGGGCCGCTTTAAACTTATTCGGGAAAATCGTGTTATTCATCGCCTATACCTTTGTTTATTTCTGCAATTCCATACGTTTAATGTCACCGACAATAAACAGGTAGCAAACCATTGCCATCAGCGCCGAGCACCCTACAAACATCAGCGCAGCATTAAATGAGTGCAGCTCGCTCACCAGATACCCAATCACCAGCGGGGTGACGATGGAAGCCACGTTGCCAAATACGTTAAATACCCCACCGCACAGACCGACAATCTCTTTCGGCGCGGTATCGGAAATCACCGGCCAACCCAGCGCACCGAAACCTTTACCGAAGAACGCCAGCGCCATCAGCGCCACCACAAGAGCGGTATTATCGGTGTAGTTACACAGAATAATGGTCGATGCGAGCAACATGCCGAGCACTATCGGCAGCTTACGCGCCAGGGTAATGCTGAAACCACGTTTAATCAGATAATCAGAGAACACGCCGCCGAGCACGCCACCGAAAAACCCACACAGTGCCGGAATCGAAGCCACCAGGCCCACTTTCAGAATCGACATACCTTTTTCCTGAACCAGGTAAATCGGGAACCAGGTGAGAAAAAACCAGGTAATTGTGTTGATAAAATACTGGCCAAAGAACACACCAAGCATCATACGGTTCGTGAGCAACTGCTTGATATAATGCAGTTTAGGACCACCTGACTTCACATCGCCCGGTTTTTTATGGTCCATATCCACGACCGCGCCGTTTTCAGAGATAAACTTCAACTCTTCTTGCGACATGCGTGGGTGATCGGTTGGGTTATGAATAAACTTTACCCACAGTCCGGTAAGCACAAAACCAATCACGCCCATCACGGTAAAGACGTGCTCCCAGCCCCAGGCGAAGGTCAGCCAGCCTAGCAGCGGGGAAAACAGCGCCAGGGAGAAATACTGTGCGGAGTTAAAAATCGCAGATGCCGTGCCGCGCTCTTTCGTTGGGAACCATGCCGCCACGATACGGGCATTAGCCGGGAAGGATGGCGCTTCCGAGAAGCCCAGCATAAAGCGCATGATGAACATTGAAATACCCGCCCAAGCCAGCGGGAACATGTCCACAAAGCCCTGCAGGAAGGTAAACAGTGACCAGAAGAACAAACTGTAGGTGTAGACTTTCTTCGAGCCGAATTTATCCAGCAGCCAGCCGCCGGGGATTTGCATCAACAGGTAAGCCCAGCCGAAGGCTGAGAAAATGTAACCCATTGAGATGGCGCTGAGATGTAACTCTTTCGCCACTTCAGTTCCGGCAATAGACAGCGTCGCACGGTCCGCATAGTTAACGGCTGTAACAATAAATATTATCAGCAATATTAAATAACGGGTGTGCGTACCTTTCTTTTTCTCGACAACTGTATCCAATATCATTCTATTTACCTCGGGCACATAAAAGGTTTTTATTATTATTTTGTGGGTATTTCTCGTGATAAATTACCGATAATAAAAATAGATAATAATTTATCAGACGTTATGAAACCGTGATTTAGTATAATCATCAGCACAACGTTAATCATTGTGCAAGTGCTCATTAAATACACGTTATTAAATTAATGTTTTGGGCATATGCACACAAGCATGGGCGCTAATGCACACATTTACGTATTGCTACCACTGGTGACGCGGCCTTACTGAGTTTAAGTGATCATCGTCACATTCTTCACGTTAAACTCCTGACATTCTTATTTCACGATACCGAATCTTTATTACTTACAATTAGATTCAAAATATAAATATCCACACTATTATCACCACCTTGTTGGAGAATACTGGACAATGGCCGACATCGAAATCAGACAAGAATCGCCAACGGCGTTTTATATTAAAGTTCACGAAACAGATAATGTGGCGATAATTGTCAATGACAATGGTCTGAAAGCCGGAACGCGTTTTCCGGACGGACTGGAACTCATTGAACATATTCCCCAGGGTCATAAAGTGGCGCTATTGGATATTCCTGTTCATGGCGAAATCGTGCGTTATGGCGAAGTGATAGGCTATGCCGTTCGCGATATCCCACGCGGCAGCTGGATTGATGAATCAATGGTTGAGCTGCCCAAAGCCCCACCGCTGGAGACGCTGCCGCTGGCAACTAAAGTACCAGAGCCGCTGCCACCGCTAGAGGGCTATACCTTTGAAGGTTACCGCAATGCTGACGGTAGCGTAGGTACCAAAAATCTACTCGGCATCTCCACCAGCGTGCACTGCGTAGCGGGCGTGGTGGACTATGTGGTGAAAATCATTGAGCGCGATCTGCTGCCTAAATACCCGAACGTTGACGGTGTGGTGGGGCTCAATCACCTGTACGGCTGCGGCGTGGCGATCAATGCTCCAGCCGCCATCGTGCCGATTCGCACCATTCACAATATTGCGCTTAACCCGAATTTTGGCGGTGAAGTGATGGTCATCGGCCTCGGTTGCGAAAAACTGCAGCCAGAGCGGCTGCTGGAAGGCACGCACGATGTGAAAAGTATTCCGGTCGACAGCGCCAGTATCGTCAGCCTGCAGGATGAAAAGCACGTCGGCTTTCAATCGATGGTCACCGATATTCTGCAGGTGGCCGAACGTCATCTGGCAAAGCTCAATCAGCGCCAACGTGAAACCTGTCCGGCTTCAGAACTGGTGGTCGGTATGCAGTGCGGCGGTAGCGATGCGTTCTCCGGCGTGACGGCCAACCCGGCGGTGGGTTATGCCTCCGACCTGTTAGTACGCTGCGGCGCGACCGTAATGTTCTCTGAAGTAACCGAAGTGCGCGATGCCATCCACCTTCTGACCCCACGTGCGATTAACGAAGAAGTAGGTAAACGCCTGCTCGAAGAGATGGCCTGGTACGATAACTACCTTGATATGGGCAAAACGGATCGCAGCGCTAACCCTTCTCCGGGCAACAAGAAAGGCGGCCTGGCAAACGTGGTGGAAAAGGCGCTGGGTTCAATTGCCAAGTCTGGCAAGAGCGCGATTGTCGAAGTATTGTCGCCGGGTCAGCGTCCAACCAAACGTGGCCTGATTTACGCTGCAACCCCCGCCAGTGATTTTGTTTGCGGTACACAACAGGTCGCTTCCGGGATCACCGTGCAGGTGTTCACTACCGGTCGCGGTACGCCATATGGCCTGATGGCCGTGCCGGTGATTAAAATGGCGACACGCACCGAGCTGGCCAACCGTTGGTTTGACCTGATGGACATTAACGCGGGCACCATCGCCACCGGAGAAGAAACCATTGAAGATGTGGGTCTGAAACTGTTCGAATTTATTCTCGACGTCGCCAGCGGGCGTAAGAAAACCTTCTCGGATCAGTGGGGACTGCATAACCAGCTGGCGGTGTTTAACCCGGCGCCAGTGACCTGAATATCGAAACGAAAGCCAACGAAAAAACGGGGATTTATCCCCGTTTTTTATGTCTATGTAACAACAAATAAAGTGATAACGTTCGCATTTTAAGAGGTTTTTTCAAACATCTGTTTTTTTCGATTCAAACCTACAAAATTAACCTAACAATATGAAATTAAACGAAATAATGCCACCATTGTTTTATGTTATATTTTCGTTTTGATAAAAGAGAAACCTACCGAAAGACGACCTTGTTTTAATGCGATAATTCCCTATTTTTTACCGCTTTGACTTTCTCCGATGTAAAACAGATTATTCATAGGCTCCTGTAATTTACCTCATAAGCATTCTGACCTGAATAAAGAGGGAAGTTATGTATACCCTGAATAAAAATAATGTCGCATTGGCCTGTCTTATTTCCTGTTTACTGGCAACTCCTGTCGTCGCGAGTGCTGAAGGCCAATCGGACGCAAAGCCTGTTAAATTACGCTACACGTTATGGGACCGTAATCAACTCCCTGGCGAACAACAGCTCGTTAATGAATTCGAAAAAAACAACCCTGGCATCAAAGTCGAAATTGAATTAACACCTTATGACCAATATTTTATCAAGCTAAGTTCAGCAGTCGGTGGAAATGTAGCACCGGATGTATTCTGGATGAATATGCCTAATTTCCAGCAATATGTTAAAAATGGCATGCTGGAACCACTGAGCAATTATCTGAAAGAGAAATCAGCGCCGAAACTGGATGATTTTGTTAAAAGCTCAGTCGATGCCTATCAATACCAGTCGCAGCAATATGCCATCCCAAGAGATATTGATGCAATTGCCATCTGGTACAACAAAAAAATGTTCGATCAGGCTGGCGTGAGCTATCCCGATAAAAACTGGACATGGGACGATTTAAAACAAAAATCAGAGCAGTTGCGTAAAGGTCTGGATAAACAGTCTTATCCACTGGCAATGGAATTCAGCAGCGGGCAGGACAGTTACTTTAATCTGCTATTACAGGCTGGCGATAAGATTGTCCTGCCTGAGGGCAAAACGGATGTTGCCAATGACAAAGCCATCGCCGTCTATCGCGATGTTCAAGGCATGCTGAACGCGGGACTAATCCAACCGCCAGGCGAGATGGAAGCCTCGGATGTCTTCCAGTCCAACCGAGTGGCCATGGTCTACGCGGGCTCATGGTGGGCATTACCCTTCTCTCAAAACGAGCTGATTAAAGATCACATCGGCGTGGTACCAATGCCTAAAATGGCAGAGCAGGCAGGTGTATCCCATAGCCTGGCATTTGCCATGTCAGCAAAAAGTCAGCATAAAGATGCGGCGTGGAAGTTCATTGAGTTCATGAGTTCTGAGCATGCGCAGCAGACGCTGGCTACGGGAAAAGTCGTGATCCCCGCTAACCAAAAAGTGGCCAAAGAGTGGGCTGAAGGCTTTAAGGGTATTGATGTTTCAGCCTATATCGATTCATTGGCTTTCTCACATAAATATCCAACCGCAGGCTCCAATACCGCCAAGTGGAATAGCATCCTGAATGATGGCTTGAAAAAAGTCTGGACGGGTACTGACCCAGAAAAAGTCATGCCTGGTGTTGCAAAACGCGTTGAACGAGAAATGCAGAAATAATCCTGAGGGAGCCATGCTCCCTCTCGCTTTCGCCCACGCAATATATTTTGGTTGCACAGTGAGCATCCCGGAGTCTGTATGAGCTATTCAGATGAAGCTGCATCCCCACAATTACCAGCCATGGAAGTGCACAAAAAATCCCTGACCAAGCTGGAAAAAGAAGAACGCTTCTGGGGATGGATAATGATTATGCCGTTACTGGCGGGGTTAATTGTTTTTTACTTTACTCCATTCTTCCAGAACGTTTTTTATAGTTTCACCGACCTCGGCGAGTTTCAGATCTGGACGACGATCAGCTTAGATAACTATATTAATTTATTCAGCGATGATGAGTTTCGTTCAGCAATATATAACACCCTGGCCTATGTTTTTATTTGCGTACCGATAATCACCGTTTTGTCATTACTGCTCGCAATTGGCCTGAATCAGGCGATTCGCGGTCAGTGGTTGTTTCGCACACTGTTATTTCTACCCGCTGTCACTATGCCTGCGGCCATTGCTATGGTCTGGCAGTGGTTGATGAACCGAAACTTCGGCTTAATTAATCAGATCCTGGCTTTTTTCGATCTTCCGGCCATCGGTTGGTTATCCGATCCCGATGTCGTCCGCCTGAGCGCCTCGTTGGTTATCATCTGGTCGGCTATTGCGTTGAAGATGATCATTCTGCTCGCTGGATTGCAGGGGATCCCCAAACAAATTTATGAAGCGATGTCGCTGGATGGCATCAGCAAATTGCGTGGATTCTGGTCTATTACCTTACCGCTAATGATCCCAACGCTGTTTTTCGTACTGGTGATCTCTTTTATCGAAACGCTGCAAATTTTCGATGTGGTTTATCTGCTGTTTGGCAGTTCATCCATGGTGGACGATCAGACGATGACCATCGCCTATCTCTTCTATAAATACGCCTTTATCTACCATGAAAAAGGGTATGCCTCAGCAATCGCCGTGGTGATTTTCGTTATCACGATGGTCCTGACGCTGCTGCAAATATGGATTGGTAAACGACTTAAAGCACAGTGAGGCACCACGATGTTCATGACAAAACGTGAAAAATGGCTAATTTACGGCCTGATGATCCTCGCGACGCTGGTAACGGTGGTTCCGTTTATCTGGATGATCATCACCTCTTTTAAAACCCAGGCAGAAAGCATCGCCTTTCCGCCGATACTGCTACCCGCCAACCCAGGGTTTCAGGCTTACGGTAAAATCTTGCATGAAATGCCTTTTGGCAGCTTTTACTTTAACTCGATCGTCTCCACGCTGGTCATCGTCATTTTGCAGACGCTGATTGCGGCAATGGCAGCGTACGGTTTCTCCCGACTGCGTTTCAAAGGACGAGATGTCCTGTTTATGCTGTGTATTTCAATTCTGATGGTGCCCGGTCAGATCTTTTTAATCCCACAGTTTTTAACCGTTGAAAAAATCGGTTTGCTGAACTCAATTCCTGGACTGGTGTTACCGGGTTTATTCAGCATATATAGCGCCTTTTTATTACGTCAGTTTTTTCTGTCAGTACCTAAAGAACTGGAAGAGGCGGCCATTATGGATGGGTATAACCATCTGACTATTTTCTTCAAAATTATGCTGCCATTAATTAAACCGGGACTGATTGCCTGCGTCATTATTAACGGACTGTGGAGCTGGAATAATTTAATGTGGCCACTGATCGTCAACACCTCCATGGATAAAATGACATTACCAGTAGGATTAGCCTCACTTTCTGGCCGTTCAGGCGTGGAATATCCGATGTTAATGGCGGGCGCATTGCTGGCGATTATCCCGATGTTGTTACTTTATATCTTCTTCCAGCGCTATTTTATTCGCGGCATCGCTGGTGCCGGAATTAAAGGATAAGGGGCAGTGTTATGTCAGGTATTCAATTACAGGCAGTAAGCAAAGTCTATCCCAATGGCTTTCAGGCGATCCATGGCGTTGATCTTGAAATCCACGACGGCGAATTCATGGTGTTTGTCGGGCCATCAGGCTGCGCCAAATCAACGCTGCTACGCATGATTGCAGGTCTGGAAGATATCACTCATGGCCATATCGCAATCGGAGAGAAGTGCGTCAACGACCTGCTACCAAAGGAGCGAGGCGTTGCCATGGTCTTCCAGAATTATGCCCTCTATCCCCACATGACGATTTATAAAAATATGGCATTCAGTCTGTTAGGGAAAATGAGCAAAGAAGAGATTGATATCCGCGTCCGGGAAGCTGCACACAAGCTGGAAATCGAAACATTGCTCGACAAAAAGCCCGGTCAGCTTTCAGGCGGTCAATGCCAGCGAGTAGCCGTTGGCAGGGCCATCGTGCGTAAGCCAGACGTTTTTTTGTTTGATGAGCCGCTGTCCAACCTGGATGCAAAACTGCGTGTTTCAATGCGCGTGCGGCTGACAGAACTGCATCGACAACTGCGTCACGAAGGCGTGAGCGCAACCATGGTGTACGTCACGCACGATCAGATTGAAGCAATGACGATGGGAGACAGGATTTGCGTTCTAAATGGCGGTCGTATTATGCAGGTGGATACCCCAGGGAATATTTACCATCACCCCAGGAACAAATTTGTTGCTGGTTTTATTGGTAATCCGGCAATGAATATTATGCTGCTTGATATTGACCCCAGCACTCGTGGCCTGCGCCTGGCTGATAATTTAATCCTGCCATTAAATACGCGCTTGAGTAACCTACTGGAGCAATATCCGCACTCCAGCGTCTGGTTTGGCATCCGCTCAGAGGCCATTCAGTTAGCCTCGCAGCATGATGCCTCTGCGTTCGATGCGCACATTACCAACGTAGAAAGGATGGGCAACGAAGACCTTCTGCATTTTGATATTGGTGAGCAACATATGATCTTACGTATTAACTCCTCACCCGACTGGACCCCACTTCCCGGTGAATCTATCAAAGTGAAATTTAATCTGGATGCCGCCTTTTTGTTTGATAAAAAACATGAAGAAAATTTGGCCTGACCGTTATTCAGGCTAAGTGAAAAATGAGAGGTTTATATGTGTGCAAATAAAGTGACCGTATTAGTGGTAGGGGCTGGTGCGCGCGGAGAAATATATTCTCGCTATGCGCTTGAACATCCAGACAGAATGCAGGTGGTAGGCGTTGCCGAGCCCAGAGAGGCATACCGCCAGCAGTTTGTCGCACAGCATAAGATTGACCCAAATAACGTGTTTTGCGACTGGCAAGAAGCTGCGGCCCAACCCAAAATGGCCGATGTGGTACTTATTTGCACGCAGGATAATATGCACAAAGATCCTGCCGTGGCATTTGCTAATCTCGGCTATCACATTCTGCTGGAAAAACCGCTCGCCCCTACGCCAGAAGATTGCCGGATCATTATTGATGCGGTCAAACGCAACAACGTATTACTGGCCGTCGCGCACGTCCTGCGTTACACCCGCTATACGCAAAAGCTGAAATCACTGCTTGATGATGGCGTAATTGGCGATATTGTCAGCATGCAGCATCTCGAACCCGTAGGTTACTGGCATCAGGCGCACTCGTTTGTACGTGGTAACTGGCGCAATGAAGCAGAATCGTCATTTATGTTGTTACAGAAATCCTGTCATGATTTGGACTGGATCCGCTACATCATGAGCGACAACTGCCAGGACGTAGGATCATTTGGTAGCCTGAGTCACTTTGTGAAAGAGAATCAGCCTGCTGGTGCCGCCGACCGCTGCCTTGATTGTCAGGTTGAATCAACCTGTCCCTGGTCTGCCTGCAAAATTTATCTGGGTGAAAACCACAAATGCACTCCACACTTCCGTCGGGTGCTGACTGCAGATCCTAGCGAAGAGAATGTTCGCCAGGCGCTGCGCGATGGGCCTTATGGTCGTTGCGTTTATCGTTGTGATAATGATGTGGTGGATCATCAGGTTGTTAACTTACGTTTTGCCCACCAGCAGACAGTGACCTTTACCATGACCGCGTTTACCAAAATGGAAGATCGAAAAACGCGCCTGTTTGGTACCAGAGGTTATCTGGAAGGCGATGGCGAGCAGATCCGGGTGTTTGATTTCCTGACAGACAAAGAAACAGTGCATCAGATCGAGGAGATCGCCGCTGGCACACAAACCCAGATGGGGGGGCATGGTGGTGGCGATTACTACCTGATGGATCGCTTTATCCACGCAGTGATGGCCAACGATCAAAATATGATCCTTTCTGGCCCGGATGAATCACTGGAAAGTCACTTAATGGTCTTTGCCGCAGAGCGCGCTCGCAAGGAAAACAGTCTGGTTACGCTGTGAAGCCGGAGGAGATGAGGCATGTTTTACGGTGTTGATATTGGTGGAACCAAAACTGAAATTGTCGCTTTTGATAAGGAAATGCAGGTTTGCTGGCGTAAGCGCGTCGCCACGCCAGTGCAGGATTATGAACTCTTTCTTTCGACCTTTACTTCACTTATTGATACCGCCGACTGGGCGACTGGAACGCAAGGAAAAATTGGCATCGGCATGCCCGGTCTTATGGACAGACATACCGGAAAATTACTGTCATCTAACGTGCCTTGCCTCACAGGACGCCAGGTGATGAACGATCTGGCCCACCGCCTCAATCGTTCGGTTGAACTGGACAATGACTGCTGCTGTTTTGCACTCTCGGAAGCCCATACCCAGCAGGCTCGCCAGTTCTCCCGAATTTTTGGTGCCATTATTGGCACCGGCATGGGTGGAGGGTTAGTCATTGACGGTCAGTTGTATCGGGGTCGCAACCGAATGGCCAGTGAGTTCGGCCATTTACCGCTTCCGGCAACGTTTATGCGTCGTTATCACTTGCCGGAGTTGAAGTGCGGCTGTGGCTTACAAGGGTGTCTGGAACGCTATCAATCCGGTCCTGGTTTACTGTGGCTCCACAAACACTTCAGTGGAGAACAACTCAAAATGGAGACTCTGCTGGAGCATTATCGTCATGGCAATGCCAGCGCCGTTACAACCATAGAAGCATGGATTGATATGTTGGGTTGTACGCTGGCGCAATTGCAGTTGATTCTGGATGTCGATGCTTTTGTTCTCGGCGGTGGAGTTTCCAACATCGAGGAAATTTATACGTTGCTGCCGCAGGCCATGTCACGTTACTTGTTCCCGGGATTAGAGCCTGCCCGCGTATTCCCGGCCATCCATGGTGCATCCAGCGGGGTTCGCGGTGCCGCATTGCTGCTGGTTGAACAGGGTACGCTGACCCACTAAAACACTGCTGGCGAGAAAATCTCGCCAGCAGTTTCAGTTATTCATCCGCAATCACCACATCCACCCCAAGCTGGATTAACGTCCGGTGATAATTTTCAGGGATACCGCTGTCGGTAATCACCCGGTCAATCCCGCTGATTTCGCTAATCATACAGAAACTTTTGCGGCCAAACTTGCTGGAGTCAGCGACTACCGTGACCTCCTGCGCAACCTCACACATTACCTGATTCAGATGTGCTTCTCCCGGATGTGGCGTGGTAATCCCCGCTTCCAGGCAGAATCCATCAACGCCCAAAAAAAGCTTATCAAACCGGTATTGTCTGAGCTGGTGTTCTGCTGAAGGGCCATACAATGAATAGACGCTTTGCCTGACATTCCCTCCCAGGATCATGACGTCTACGCGCTCAAAATTCGCCAATTCCCACGCAATGTTGAGCGCATTGGTCATCACCACCAGATCGCGGCGATTCTTTAACATTGGAGGAATGAGCGTGGTGGTCGAACCGGAATCGAGGATTAACGTGTCACCATCTTTCACAAAGCTGGCTGCTTTTTCGGCAATACGCGTTTTCACATCGCGATTCAGCCGGTCCTTATCCTGCAAAGGCCGGTCAAGGGCGAAGTGCTGATTGAGAACCGCACCGCCGTAGGAGCGCATGACGCATCCTTTCTGCTCCAGATAACGTAAGTCGTTGCGGATCGTGACCGATGACACACCAAAATGGACGCTCAGTGGCTCGACACGAACGCTACCCTGATCGCACAGCAGATCAATTATTTGCTCGCGACGTCTTAAGTTATCCAGCATTTCTATTGCTCCATCAAATATTCATGTTGTTTTGTTTTAGCGCTTTAGCACTTTCGTTTTCTTTTGAATATATTACATCAGAAGCAATAAGGTGAATTTGTGCGCACAGACTCAGCGTTTAATTTAACCAAAACTGACTATTTTCTTTCGTTTTAGCAAACCGAAACGAAGAAAACCGAAAAAATGAAAAGACTCAAAACGGGTAAGATGCGAGAAAGAGACGGGAAGCATGCAAAAAAACGAAAGCGAGCTACTAAAAAAGCTCGCTTATGGTTTGTTTTTGTTTAATTGAATGGGATCACATTTTTGAATTTTAGAGCGGGACTACTCAACAATGATCACTTCAACACCACTGCGGCGTAGTTCCTGCAAGCTCTCCTCTGGGATACCTTCATCAACAATGATGGTATGGATCCTCTGAGTATCAATGATCTTATGCAGGCTGGAGCGGTTAAACTTCGTCGAGTCGGTAACAACAATAATACGTTCAGCCACTTCACACATCCGACGGTTGAGACGCGCTTCATCTTCGTTGTGCGTACTAACACCACGCTCTAAATCAATAGCATCAACGCCAAGAAACAGCATGTCGAAGTGATAATTTTGTAGCGACTGCTCAGCCTGATCGCCATAAAACGATTGTGACTGACGACGCAAATGACCGCCGGTCATCAGCAGCTCAACCCCTTCGGCTTCCAGTAGCGCATTGGCGACATTCATACCGTTGGTCATAGCAATGACATTAGTATGCTGGCGCATCAGGCGGGCAATTTCATAGGTCGTGGTACCGGAGTCAAGGATCACGCGGTGTCCCGGTTGAATCAACTCTGCGGCAGCTCTGGCAATACTGCGTTTTACTGCCGTATTAAGTGAACTCTTATCTTCAACAGAAGGCTCCACAACAGATGCATTGCTTTCGCAAATCAGCGCTCCGCCATAGGCACGTACCGCAATCCCCTGCTTTTCCAGAAAAGCGAGGTCGTTGCGAATAGTGACCGTGGAGACGCCAAAAAATAAGGAGAGATCGTTAACCTGAACGCTTCCCTGCTGCCGTAACCGCTGGATGATCTGCTCACGTCTTTCGCTGGTGCCAATAACGCGCTTGTCTGCAGAGGACTCGGTGTTACTCATAAGAAATCCTTTAGTTGAACCTTTCGTTTTATTTCGTTTTGTCTATTAACGCCTTTCTTTTGCGCGAATGCAAGCCCCGCAAGCAGGGAAGAGCCGGACGAACTTACGCTGAAACCTTTCATTGTGTTTCTTTTGTGAAACAGATCGGAAAACTATTATCTTTCGTTTTATTTTTATAACACCATGATGCAGTATTAAATGAAACAAAACGAAAGATTGATGTCGCAGTAATCTGACCTGGAGAGGAAAGTGAAACATCTAACTAAAATGGTCGAGCAGCATAAACGGGGGAAGGCAAATGGGATTTATGCCGTTTGTTCCGCGCATCCAATCGTACTGGAAGCCGCAATACGCTACGCCCATGCAAACCATACACCGCTGTTGATCGAAGCAACCTCTAATCAGGTTGACCAGTTTGGCGGCTATACAGGTATGACGCCAGCCGATTTTCGCAGTTTTGTCTGCCGATTAGCCGACTCGCTTGATTTTTCTCAGGATATGCTGATTCTCGGCGGAGACCATCTCGGGCCAAACCGTTGGCAAAATCTGCCTGCGGAACAGGCAATGGCCAATGCTGACGATCTGATCAAGAGCTATGTCGCCGCAGGCTTTAAAAAAATCCACCTCGATTGCAGCATGTCTTGTGCCAACGACCCGGTTCCACTGACGGATGAAATCGTCGCTGAGCGCGCCGCACGCCTGGCCAAAGTCGCCGAAGAAACCTGTATGGCACATTTTGGCGAGTCTGACCTGGTCTATGTGATTGGCACAGAAGTTCCGGTTCCTGGTGGCGCACACGAAGCGTTAACCGAACTGGCGGTAACAACGCCAGATGCCGCACGTGCAACGCTGCAGGCCCACTATCACGCCTTTGAAAAGCGCGGGCTGGAAGGTATATGGGCACGTATTATCGCCCTGGTCGTGCAACCTGGCGTTGAATTCGACCACACGCACATCATTGATTATCAACCGCAGAAAGCCGTGGCACTCAGCAAAATGGTGGAAGACTACGACACGCTGGTTTTTGAAGCGCATTCTACCGATTACCAAACGCCACAGTCCTTGCGCCAACTGGTGATAGACCACTTCGCTATTCTGAAAGTGGGACCCGCGCTTACCTTCGCCCTGCGCGAAGCGCTGTTTTCGTTAGCTGCCATTGAAGAAGAATTGCTGCCTGCAAAAGCCAGCTCGGGCCTGCGACATGTGCTGGAAAGCGTAATGCTTGATAGACCAGAGTACTGGCAGAGCCATTATCACGGTGATGGCAACGCACGCCGTCTGGCCCGTGGATACAGCTACTCTGATCGGGTTCGTTACTACTGGCCGGACAGCCAGATTGATGAAGCATTTGAACGTCTGGTACGTAACCTGGCGGACGACCCCATTCCACTACCGCTGATTAGCCAGTATTTACCTTTGCAGTACGTAAAAGTGCGCGAGGGAGATCTCAGCGCCACGCCGCGAGAACTCATCATTAACCATATTCAGGACATACTGCAGCAATATCACTGCGCCTGCCTGGGTGCTCCAGATCGTAACGCATAACAAAAAAGAGAAAAATACCATGCCAAACATTGTATTAAGTCGCATTGATGAACGTCTGATTCACGGTCAGGTTGGTGTGCAATGGGTCGGGTTTGCGGGGGCAAACCTGGTGCTGGTCGCTAATGATGAGGTGGCTGAAGATCCAGTGCAGCAAAACCTGATGGAAATGGTACTGGCAGAAGGGATCGCCGTACGCTTCTGGTCACTACAAAAAGTGATCGACAATATTCACCGTGCCGCCGATCGCCAGAAAATTCTGCTGGTCTGCAAATCGCCTGCGGATTTCTTCCGTCTGGTCGAAGGCGGTGTTCCTGTTAACCGTATCAACGTTGGCAATATGCACTACGCCAACGGCAAGCAACAAATCGCCAAAACGGTTTCTGTAGACGCTGCCGATATTACGGCGTTCAACGGGCTCAAAGCCGCTGGAGTGGAATGCTTCGTTCAGGGCGTTCCAACAGAACCCGCCCAGGACCTCTATAAACTTCTCTGAGGGATTCACAATGGAAATCAGTCTGTTGCAGGCTTTTGCGTTGGGTATTCTCGCCTTTATTGCAGGCCTGGATATGTTCAACGGGTTAACGCACATGCACCGCCCGGTTGTTCTCGGGCCGCTGGTCGGCCTGATTCTGGGCGATCTGCATACCGGTATTTTAACAGGTGGTACGCTGGAACTGGTGTGGATGGGTCTTGCCCCACTGGCGGGAGCTCAACCGCCAAACGTGATTATCGGCACTATCGTGGGAACCACGTTTGCCATAACGACCGGAGTGAAACCTGAAGTTGCCGTAGGTGTAGCGGTACCGTTCGCCGTAGCAGTACAGATGGGGATTACCTTCCTGTTCTCTGTGATGTCCGGGGTGATGGCTCGCTGCGATCGCATGGCAGCGAATGCCGATACCGCCGGGATTGAGCGGGTCAACTATCTGGCGTTGCTCGCGTTGGGGACCTTCTACTTTTTATGCGCGTTCCTGCCGATTTACTTTGGTGCGGAACATGCCAAAACCGCGATAGATGTTCTGCCAACGCGTCTGATTGACGGCCTGGGTGTGGCAGGCGGCATCATGCCAGCTATCGGCTTCGCCGTACTGCTGAAAATCATGATGAAAAACGTCTATATCCCCTACTTCATCCTGGGTTTTGTAGCCGCAGCCTGGCTCAAACTCCCTGTGCTGGCGATCGCCGCCGCAGCACTGGCAATGGCGCTGATCGATTTTCTGCGTAAATCACCTGAACCTACAGCTCCCGCAGCACAAAAAGAGGAATTCGAAGATGGCATCTAATCAAACTGCTCTGCCGAACGTTTCCGAAACCGAAGAAACGCTGCTGTCCGGCACCAATGAAAACGTCTACGAAGACCAGAATATCGGTGCCGAGCTGACGAAAAAAGATATCAACCGTGTTGCCTGGCGTTCAATGCTGTTGCAGGCCTCTTTTAACTACGAACGTATGCAGGCATCAGGATGGCTGTACGGCCTGTTACCTGCTCTGAAAAAGATCCATACCAATAAGCGCGATCTGGCGCGTTCGATGAAAGGCCATATGGGCTTCTTCAACACGCACCCGTTCCTGGTCACGTTTGTTATCGGGATTATCCTGGCGATGGAACGCTCCAAGCAGGATGTGAACAGTATTCAAAGCACCAAGATTGCCGTGGGTGCGCCGCTTGGCGGCATCGGCGATGCCATGTTCTGGTTAACGTTACTGCCTATTTGCGGCGGTATCGGGGCCAGCCTGGCGCTGCAAGGCTCTATTCTTGGTGCAGTTGTCTTTATTGTTATGTTCAACGTGGTTCATCTTGGTCTGCGCTTTGGGCTGGCACACTATGCTTATCGAATGGGCGTTGCTGCCATTCCGCTGATTAAAGCTAACACCAAAAAGGTTGGACATGCGGCATCCATCGTAGGGATGACGGTGATCGGTGCGCTGGTAGCGACCTATGTTCGCCTGAGCACTACGCTGGAAATCACTGCTGGCGATGCGGTAGTGAAACTGCAAACAGACGTGATAGACAAGCTGATGCCTGCTTTTTTACCGCTGGTCTACACATTAACCATGTTCTGGCTGGTCCGCCGTGGCTGGAGTCCTCTGCGCCTTATTGCCATTACCGTGGTGCTCGGCGTCGTAGGTAAGTTCTGTCATTTCCTGTAAATATAAGGGGTTGTAGATGTTAGGTATTATTTTGACGGGTCATGGCGGGTTTGCCAGCGGAATGGAAAAAGCGATGAAACAGATTCTGGGTGAGCAGACTCAGTTCATTGCCATCGACTTTCCGGAAACCTCAACCACTGCCTTGCTCACCTCACAACTTGAACGGGCGGTGGGTGAACTGGATGCGCAGCAAGACATCGTGTTTCTGACTGATTTGTTGGGCGGAACACCATTTCGCGTCGCTTCCACACTAGCCATGCAAAGGCAAGGTACTGAAGTGATCACCGGTACCAATCTACAACTGCTACTGGAGATGGTGCTGGAGCGCGACGACCTGAGCAGCGAAGCGTTTCGTTTGCAGGCGCTGGAGTGCGGGCACCGGGGTTTAACCAGCCTGGTGGACGAGCTGGGACGCTGCCGTGAGGAAAAGCCCGTTGAGGAAGGGATATGACACTGCTACTGCGCGCCAGACGTCTACTGACCGAACAGGGTTGGCTGGACGATCATCAATTGCATGTTGAAGACGGTATCATTGCGGCAATAGAGCCAATTCCTTCCGGCGTTATGGTCCGCGATGCTGAACTGCTCTGTCCGGCATACATTGATACCCACGTACACGGGGGCGCGGGTGCCGATGTGATGGATGAAGCATCGGATACGCTCGACAAACTGGCGATGCACAAAGCGCGTGAAGGGGTAGCCAACTGGCTACCCACTACCGTCACCGCTCCATTACCGGATATTCACAAGGCGCTTGAGCGTATCGCCCATCGCTACCATTCCGGAGGGCCCGGCGCACAGGTGCTGGGCAGTTATCTTGAAGGCCCGTACTTTACGCCGCAGAACAAAGGGGCGCACCCGCCTGAGCTTTTCAGGGAACTGGAACTCAGTGAACTGGATGAACTGATTGCGATTTCCCAGCAAACATTGCGCATCGTTGCGCTGGCACCAGAAAAACCCGGTGCATTGCAGGCCATCGAACATCTGAAGCAGCGCAACGTACGGGTGATGCTGGGACACAGCGCAGCGACCTGGGAACAAACCCGCGCGGCCTTTGACGCCGGCGCTGACGGACTGGTTCACTGCTACAACGGTATGACCGGCTTACATCATCGGGAGCCAGGCATGGTTGGCGCAGGATTAACCGACTCTCGCGCCTGGCTGGAACTTATCGCTGACGGACACCATGTCCACCCGGCAGCCATGAAACTCTGCTGCTGTTGCGCCAAAGACAGGCTGGTGCTGATCACCGATGCCATGCAGGCTGCAGGAATGCCAGACGGACGCTATACACTCTGCGGTGAGGAGGTGGAAATGCACAGTGGTATTGTGCGTACCGCTTCCGGTGGCCTGGCTGGTAGCACGCTCTCGGTTGACGCAGCCGTACGTAATATGGTCGAGCTCACCGGGATAACGGCAGAAGAGGCAATTCATATGGCCTCTCTCCACCCCGCACGTCTGTTGGGTATCGATCGCCAACTGGGATCGTTAGCAGCGGGAAAACGTGCAGACGCGATCGCGCTCAATAGCGGGCTACATTTACAACAGATCTGGATTCAGGGTCAGGCTCTCCCCCTTTGACCTTTCATTTTGTCTCGTGTTGGCCTGCGGTCTTCGATCGCAAGGCCTTTCTTTTCCTTTCGCTTGTGTAAATACCTAACCATCCTACAACAAGCCTACTTCTTATAGATCAATAAGATAACCACACCTTTCGTTCTCACGATCACAAATTTCGTTTTATTTCCTTTTGGATTATTGCTCTTTCGATTTCTTTCCTATAGATTTTAATCAATCGACAAGATGAACAAGTGAAACGAAACGAAAGATAGCGACATTCTCGCCAGCGTCTTATGTGGAATTTACAAGACTAAGGACTTAAGTTATGCCAGAAACCTATACCCCTGTTACCGCGGTAACGGGCACCTGGACCGAAGAAGAGATCCGTCAACAACCTGCCAGTTGGATCCGTTCCCTTACGAATATCGACAACATTCGATCTGCCATTGACAGCTTTCTCGCACCATTACTGCGCAAAAACGATCTGCGGATCATACTGACCGGGGCTGGAACATCAGCATTCATTGGCGACATCATCGCCCCCTGGCTGGCAAGCTATACCGGTAAAAACATCAGCGCTGTGCCGACCACCGATCTGGTCACCAATCCGATGGATTACCTGAATCCCGCACATCCGCTGCTGCTCATTTCTTTCGCTCGCTCAGGTAACAGCCCTGAAAGCGTTGCGGCAGTGGAACTGGCTAATCAGTTTGTGCCTGAGTGTTATCACCTGCCGATCACCTGCAACGAAGCAGGTAGCCTCTATCAAAACGCAGTTGCAAGCGACAATGCCTTTGCTCTGTTAATGCCCGCAGAGACACATGACCGTGGCTTCGCGATGACCAGCAGCATTACCACCATGATGGCCAGCTGCCTGGCAGTATTTGCCCCAGAGAAAATCAACAGCCAGACCTTCCGTGACGTGGCCGATCGGTGCCAGACGATTCTGACTTCGCTGGGCGATTTCAGCGACGGTGTATTTGGCAATGAACCCTGGAAACGGATCGTTTACCTCGGTAGCGGTGGATTACAGGGAGCAGCGCGGGAATCAGCACTGAAAGTCCTGGAGCTGACTGCAGGCAAACTGGCCGCATTCTATGACTCCCCGACAGGCTTTCGTCACGGTCCAAAGTCACTGGTTGATAACGAAACGCTGGTAGTGGTCTTTGTTTCCAGCCATCCGTATACACGTCAATACGATCTCGATCTGCTGGCAGAGTTACGCCGCGATCGGCAGGCATTGCGGGTTGTCGCGATTGCCGCACAAACCCATGAGGTGATTGAAGCAGGCCCACATATTCTGCTGCCACCAGCACGCTCTTTCATCGATATGGAATTGGCGTTCTGCTTCCTGATCTACGCCCAGGTTTTTGCTTTGACGCAATCCATCAATATCGGCAATACACCGGATACGCCTTCTGCCAGCGGCACTGTGAACCGCGTTGTACAGGGCGTTGTTATTCATCCCTGGAACGCCTAAAAGGATCGTTTTATGAGCATTATTTCCACGAAATACCTCCTGCTGGATGCCCAAAAAAAGGGCTATGCCGTACCCGCCTTTAACATTCATAACGCCGAAACGATCCAGGCGATCCTTGAAGTGTGCAATGAAATGCAATCGCCGGTGATCCTGGCAGGAACGCCGGGTACCTTTAAGCATATCGCGCTGGAAGAGATCTACGCGCTGTGCAGCGCTTATTCCACCAGCTACGGTATACCGCTGGCGCTGCACCTCGATCACCATGAGTCGCTGGACGACATTCGTCGTAAAGTGAATGCAGGAGTGCGCAGCGCAATGATTGACGGCAGCCACTTTCCGTTTGAAGAAAACGTGAAGCTGGTGAAATCCGTTGTGGATTTTTGCCATGCCAAAGATTGCAGCGTGGAAGCTGAGCTGGGTCGCCTCGGTGGCGTAGAAGATGATATGAGTGTGGATGCAGAAAGCGCCTTCCTCACCGATCCACAAGAAGCTAAACGGTTTGTTGAGCGTACTGGCGTAGATAGCCTTGCTGTTGCCATCGGCACAGCACACGGTTTGTACACCAAGACGCCCAAAATCGATTTCCAGCGGCTGGGTGAAATTCGTGAGGTAGTCGACGTTCCGCTGGTGCTACATGGCGCAAGCGATGTCCCTGACGAATACGTCCGCCGCACGATCGAGCTTGGCGTTTGCAAAGTTAACGTCGCGACCGAACTGAAAATCGCTTTTGCCGATGCGGTCAAAGCGTGGTTTGCGGAGAATCCGCAGGGCAACGATCCTCGCTATTACATGCGGGTCGGTATGGATGCGATGAAAGAAGTGGTGCGTAGCAAAATCACTGTATGCGGGTCAGCAAACCGCTTATTAATCAGTGAAACTGCCGCTCAGTCTTAAGCACTGTGTTAGCTAATGGCCATACCCTTGTCGGTTTGGCCATCAGCAATCGGGCTTACTCTCCCTGCTGTTCCAGCGCGTGCTTATACAACGCATTCTTTTTCACGCCATGGATTTCAGCAGCCAGCGCGGCGGCCTTTTTCAGCGGCAGTTCTGCCTGCAATAAGGCCAACGTACGCAGCGCATCGGCAGGAAGATCGTCTTCCTGCGCTTTATGCCCTTCAACAATCAGCACCATTTCGCCTTTACGACGGTTTTCATCTTCCTTGACCCACGCCAGCAGTTCACCAACCGGTGCCCCGTGAATAGTTTCCCAGGTTTTGGTCAGCTCGCGCGCCAGCACCACGTAGCGGGATTCGCCCCACACGGCAACCATGTCTTCCAGGCTATCCAGCAAGCGGTGGGTAGATTCATAAAAAATAAGCGTACGCGGCTCGGCCTCAATGGCTTTCATCGCATCACGACGCCCTTTCGATTTGGCAGGCAGAAATCCTTCATAGCAAAAACGGTCTGAAGGCAGGCCTGCAGCGCTCAGGGCAGCAATCGCCGCACAAGGACCAGGCAGGGGAACAACGCGGATCCCTGCTTCACGACAGGTACGCACCAGATGGTAGCCAGGATCGTTAATCAGCGGCGTTCCGGCATCGGAAACCAGCGCAATGTTTTGTCCTTCTTTGAGCTTCGCGACCAGCGTTTCGGCCTTTTGCTGCTCGTTGTGGTCATGTAGCGCGAACAGACGCGCGTTAATCGCGAAGTGTTGTAACAATAATCCTGTATGACGAGTGTCTTCAGCGGCAATCAAATCAACGGCTTGTAAAACTTCGAGCGCTCGTTGGGTAATATCAGCCAAATTTCCTATAGGAGTAGGTACAATAAAGAGTTGGCCTTGAGAATTATCCGCCGATTCGTGTTGTTTCATTGTGTCGTCCGTATTGCCGATTTAATATTGAGCATTGAGTAAAAAAATATCACTGGATACAGTATGGTACCCTCAACATTTTCTCGTTTGAAAGCCGCACGCGCGCTACCAGTCATTCTGGCAGCACTGATTTTCGCAGGCTGTGGCACCCAGGCGCCAGACCAGAGTGCAGCCCATATGCAGGGCACTGCGCAGGCTGATTCCGGCTTTTATCTGCAACAAATGCAGCAAAGCTCAGATGATAGCAAGACCAACTGGCAATTACTCGCCATTCGTGCACTGCTGAAAGAAGGCAAGAGCCAGCAGGCTATCGAACTGTTTAACCAGCTACCGCAGAAGCTAAGCGATAACCAGCGTCGTGAGCAGTCACTGCTGGCCGTCGAGATTAAGCTCGCGCAGAAAGATGTCGCTGGCGCACAGGCCCTGCTGGATAAGTTAACTCCCGCCGATTTCGATCAAAACCAACAGGCACGCTACTGGCAGGCGCAAATCGACGTCAACCAGGGTCGCCCATCTCTGACGCTGCTGCGCGCCCTGATCGCGCAGGAACCGCTGCTGGCCGCGAATGCTAAGCAGAAAAATATGGACGCCACCTGGCAGGCGCTGTCGTCCATGACCCAGGAGCAAGCGCAAGCGCTGGTCATCAATGCTGATGAAAACGTGCTGCAAGGCTGGCTGGATCTCCAGCGCGTCTGGTTCGATAACCGTAACGATCCGGACATGATGAAAGCTGGTATTGCGGACTGGCAGAAACGTTATCCGCAAAACCCAGGAGCAAAACTGTTACCAACACAGTTGGTTAACGTGCAGAGCTTTAAGCCCGCCTCCACCAGCAAAATCGCCCTGCTGTTACCACTGAACGGTCAGGCCGCTGTATTTGGCCGTACTATTCAGCAAGGCTTTGAAGCTGCGAAAAACATGGGCACTCAACCTGTCGCAGCCCCTGTTGCTGTCGCACCTGCCGCAGTTCCAGCTGCCGCGACCACCACAGAACAGCCGCAAACGACTGACGGCGTTGCCAGCCCGTCTCAGGCGTCAGTAAGCGATCTGACCAACGAGACGCCGGCTCAGCCAGAAACCCCTGCTGTGCAGCCCGCAGCACCCGCTCAGCCAACAACCGCCAGCGCACCGGCGAATCCATCCGCTGAGCTGAAAATCTACGACACTTCATCACAGCCGCTGAACCAGATCCTGACTCAGGTTCAGCAGGATGGCGCCAGCATCGTGGTTGGCCCACTGTTGAAGAACAATGTTGAAGAGCTGATGAAAAGCAACACGCCATTGAACGTCCTGGCGCTTAACCAGCCGGAGTCGGTGAAAAATCTGCCGAATGTCTGCTACTTCGCCCTGTCGCCAGAAGATGAAGCACGCGACGCCGCACGCCACATCCGCGATCAAGGAAAACAGACGCCGCTGTTGTTGATTCCACGGAGTTCATTAGGCGATCGCGTTGCCAACGCCTTTGCACAGGAATGGCAAAAACTGGGTGGCGGCGTGGTATTGCAGCAGAAGTTCGGCTCCACCGCTGAACTTAAAATGGGCGTCAACGGTGGCTCGGGGATTTCCCTGACAGGCAGCCCGGTGGCCTCCTCTGTGCCAGCACAACCCGGCGTGACGATTGGCGGTCTGACCATCCCGGCAGCACCTACCGATGCGCAAATAACCGGCGGCAGCGGTCGTGTTGATGCCGTGTATATTCTGGCGACGCCGGAAGAAATTGCATTTATTAAGCCGATGATCGCCATGCGCAACGGCAGCCAGAGCGGAGCAACGCTGTACGCCAGCTCTCGTAGTGCGCAGGGCACTGCCGGCCCGGATTTCCGTCTGGAGATGGAAGGCTTGCAGTACAGCGAAATTCCGATGCTGGCAGGCGCTAACGCGCCTCTCATGCAGCAGGCGCTTGGCGCGGTTCGTAACGACTACTCGCTGGCGCGTATGTATGCCATGGGTGTCGATGCCTGGTCGCTTGCCAACCACTTCTCGCAAATGCGTCAGGTGCAGGGTTTCGAAATTAACGGCAATACCGGGGCCTTAACCGCAACGCAGGATTGTGTGATTAACAGGAAGTTATCATGGCTCAAATACCAGCAAGGACAAGTCGTCCCCGCCAGTTAACGAGTAAACAGACCGGTGACGCGTGGGAATCCACTGCGCGTGACTGGCTGCTGAGCAAGGGACTGCATTTTATCGCCGCCAACGTGCGTGAACGTGGTGGCGAAATCGACCTGATAATGCGTGAAGGCAACACCACCGTATTTGTTGAGGTTCGCTACCGACGCTCAGCACAGTTCGGCGGTGCGGCGGCGAGTGTGACCCGGAGCAAACAACACAAATTATTACAGACCGCCCGCTTGTGGCTTGCGCGCCACAATGGGAGTTTTGATACTGTGGATTGCCGGTTCGATGTGTTAGCCTTCACCGGAAATGATGTTGAGTGGTTTAAGGACGCGTTCAACGACCGCTCATAGTTGAAGATTCAGAGCCTGGTTCTTAAGGATTAGCGTGTTAGATAGAATTAAAGTCTGCTTTACAGAAAGCATTCAAACTCAGATAGCTGCGGCTGAAGCACTTCCGGATGCAATCTCCCGTGCCGCCATGACGCTGGTTCAGTCCCTGCTCAATGGCAACAAAATTCTCTGTTGTGGTAATGGGACATCCGCTGCCAACGCACAGCATTTTGCTGCCAGCATGATCAATCGTTTTGAAACAGAACGCCCAAGTTTACCTGCGATTGCACTAAATACTGATAATGTGGTCTTAACTGCGATTGCCAACGATCGCCTGCACGACGAAGTTTATGCAAAACAAGTCCGTGCGCTGGGACATGCAGGTGATGTTCTGCTGGCAATCTCTACGCGTGGTAATAGCCGCGATATCGTAAAAGCCGTTGAAGCCGCCGTGACACGCGACATGACAATCGTCGCGCTGACCGGGTATGACGGAGGGGAACTGGCCGGATTACTGGGGCCACAGGATGTTGAAATCCGTATTCCCTCACACCACAGCGCCCGCGTTCAGGAAATGCACATGCTGACGGTCAACTGCCTTTGCGATCTTATCGATAACACGCTTTTCCCTCACCAGGATGATTAAGGAGTACACATGAAGGCATTTTCGCCGCTTGCTGTGATTATCGCTGCACTGCTGCTGCAAGGCTGTGTCGCTGCCGCCGTTGTTGGAACTGCAGCTGTCGGGACTAAAGCCGCGACGGATCCTCGTAGTGTCGGCACCCAGGTTGATGACAGTACCCTGGAATTACGCGTCAATACGGCGTTGTCGAAAGATGCCCAGATCAAGAAAGAAGCGCGAATCAACGTGAGCGCATATCAGGGTAAAGTGCTGCTGGTCGGCCAGTCGCCGAATAGCGAACTGTCTGCACGTGCAAAACAGATTGCGATGGGCGTAGAAGGTACGACTGAGGTCTTTAATGAGATCCGTCAGGGCCAGCCAATCGGTCTGGGCGATGCGTCCAACGATACCTGGATAACCACCAAAGTACGTTCCCAGTTACTGACCAGCGATCAGGTGAAATCCTCTAATGTGAAAGTAACGACTGAGAACGGAGAAGTGTTCCTGTTAGGTCTGGTGACCGAGCGTGAAGCGAAGGCGGCGGCGGATATCGCCAGCCGGGTAAGCGGCGTGAAACGCGTCACGACAGCCTTTACGTTTATTAAGTAACACGCCTGTAGATTGCATCTTATCCGGCCTACAGAACGTAATCGTTTGTAGGCCGGATAAGCGTCAGCGCCATTCGGCATTTTTTTATTTAGCCCTTTCGCGTAGCTCGGAAGAGGTCAGGATCGAAACCCCTTCATGCCCAGGTGCCAACGCTTCTGCCAGCATTGCCCGAGCAACATCGCGCGCTTCAATCGACTTCCAGTTACCCGGCAGCAGCCTGAACAACGGCGCTAAAAACATCTCATTCGTCCGCTGTTTGTCCCTATCACCCAGTAGCATTGAAGGCCGGACAATCGTCAGCCGTGGCCAATTCTGCGCGATCAGCGCCTGCTCCATTTCACCTTTCACCCGATTATAAAAAAACGGTGAATTCGCATTGGCGCCCATCGAACTCACCACCAGCATATGCTGGGCGCCTAACCTACGTCCCGTCAGGGCCGTATCTACCACCAGCGTATAGTCAGCATGGATAAACGCCTCTTTGCTGCCCGCTTCACGCCGGGTAGTCCCCAAACAACAAAAGACAATATCGACTGGATCGGTGACCTGCGCCAGAGCATCGGTTAGCTGCGGATCATGGGGGTTATAGATACCAACCGTATCTGCCAGCGGTCGACGCGTTGGTGCCGTGATGGCATTGACCCGGGGTTCATTGAGCAGCATACGCAGCAAATGTCCGCCCACCAGCCCCGTGGCTCCCGTTATTAACACCTGACTCATCGCTTATCTTCCCCAGGTCTTCAATCACTGTTCTAACTATAGATCACGCAGCCAGTGCATCTTTTTACCGAAGCCCAGCGTGTTGTCCGTAAATTTGACTTCATCCAGTCGAATTTCCCATACGGGTGCTGGCAGCATTCTGGCGACGGGGAAACGGCGGTTGTAGGCTTTACGCGCAGCTTCGCTCTCCTGTCCTTCAAGACGCCGGATTTCCCCTTTAAACTGTACGCCCCGAATCAGAGCGACGGTTTTAGGCTGACCGTTTACTGTACCGGCAATCGGTGCGCGTGGTCCGGACATCTGCGCATGCCGCGTTTTCTCTTCGGTCAGCACATAGAACACCATCTTCTGCGCATCAAACAGGTAAAACGCATTGGCGCACCACAATTCACCTTCATGGTGTACGCACCAGGTCACGACGTGCTGTTTTGCCAGCCAGCGAGACACCGCAGTCAGTGTTTCCATTTCTGTTCTCTTTTATACTGTAGGCCTGAAAATTATCACGTCGATGGTAACAATGACACCCTGGTATCTGTACCTGATCCGTACCGCAGACAACGCCTTATACACCGGAATAACCACCGATGTGCAGCGCCGCTATAAGCAGCATCAAAGTGGGAAAGGCGCGAAGGCGCTACGCGGAAAGGGGGAACTCACGTTGGCATTTGCGGCGCAGGTCGGCGACCGTTCGCTGGCCCTGCGCATAGAGTATCGCGTTAAACAGCTCACCAAGCGGCAGAAAGAGCGCCTTGTCGAAGGCGAAGGGTTTGAGGCGCTATTAAGCAGCCTGCAAACCCCGGAAACTTAAAAGCGATTGAAGTGGTCGTGGTATTCCACAAGTCCCGTCACGCCATCCAGCGCATCGTCCGCCAGGCGATGAACCTGGAACGCGCTTTCGGTGCCCGGCCAGCGGCAACGCAGGTCATGATGGGCCGCCAGCTCAAAGCCAAAGCGGCTGTACAGGGCCGGATCCCCCAGCGTAACCACCGCTGCGTAGCCAAACTCGTTCAGTGAATCGAGTCCTTCATAGACCAGCTGACGCGCCAGGCCCTGCCCCCGGTAGTTTTCATCCACCGCGAGCGGCGCCATGCCGACCCATTGCAGATCTTCACCCTGAACATCGACTGGGCTGAACGCGACGTAACCCACTACCTGACCTTCGTCATCGGTAGCAACCAGACCCAGCGTTAAGAAACCATCTTCACGCAGGTCGTGCACTAATTTCGCTTCCGCATCGCTCTCAAATGAACGGCGCAGCAGCGCATCAATACCAGGGGCATCAATGGGAATTTCAACTCGAATCAGCATGGCTCACCTACCGAGGTCTGTTTGGTTTCTGGCGACGTTTTCATCCCCGCCTCAACAAAATCCGCCAACTGCATCAGCATGACGCGCAACGCTTTAGGCATCTGCTCCAGTTCGATGGCATCCATCAGATTTTTTACGTATAGCCCTAATTCTGTATCACCTTCAATCACCAGACGACGCTGGAAGAAAAGCGTATCCGGATCCTGCTTGCGAGCCACGATCATCAGCAGATCGCTGGCATCGGCGCTAAAACTCACATCCGCATCTGCATTCTGGCTGACGATAAGTTTATCGTTCTCAACAGAGGTATACCATTTGAGGTCAATGTCACGCACATGAATGCTCAGCCAGCGACCTTCGAGAAACTCCAGCTCCCCATCGGCCAGCGCCTGACTAAACTGCCAGCTCAGGACCTGCTCCAGAACCTGGCGCTTCAGCGCAAAGGGCGTCAGTTTAACTGGTACACTCATCAGAGAAGGACCAAATTGTACTAAGCGTGAACGCAGTTTATCCAACACGAGCTTTACTCCCTGTTTCAATAGTCCTGCTATTTTGCCATATCAAATAAACGACATAGCGGCATAAATCAACAATTCGATGCGAAATTGTTACCTCTTTATTGGTGTCACCAATACGACTTTAACTGCCTCAAATCAAAAATTGTCTCAGCAAGGTTAACTAAAATCCCCATTCGTTAACATTTCTGCGCCCGTCACGGCGCAACGTTCAGGATAAATTATGGAGCTGCTCTGCCCTGCCGGAAACCTACCGGCGCTTAAGGCGGCCATCGAGAACGGCGCTGATGCTGTCTACATCGGGCTGAAAGATGATACCAACGCCCGTCATTTCGCCGGCCTTAATTTTACCGAGAAAAAATTGCAGGAAGCGGTGAGTTTTGTCCATCAGCACCGCCGTAAGCTGCACATTGCGATTAACACCTTTGCGCACCCGGATGGTTACGCGCGCTGGCAACGTGCCGTTGATATGGCAGCGCAACTGGGTGCAGACGCGCTGATCCTCGCCGACCTCGCCATGCTTGAGTATGCCGCAGAGCGCTACCCGCATATTGAGCGCCATGTCTCTGTTCAGGCATCTGCAACCAATGAAGAGGCAATTAATTTCTATCATCGCAACTTTGACGTCGCCCGCGTGGTGCTGCCGCGCGTGCTGTCTATTCATCAGGTGAAGCAGCTCGCTCGCGTCACGCCAGTTCCCCTGGAAGTGTTCGCCTTCGGTAGCCTGTGCATTATGGCGGAAGGCCGTTGCTATCTTTCGTCCTATCTGACGGGTGAGTCTCCTAATACGGTTGGTGCATGCTCGCCTGCCCGTTTTGTCCGCTGGCAACAGACCCAACAAGGGCTGGAATCCCGTCTTAATGAAGTGCTGATCGACCGCTATCAGGACGGGGAAAACGCCGGTTATCCGACGCTATGCAAAGGCCGCTATCTGGTTGACGGCGAGCGTTACCATGCGCTGGAAGAACCCACCAGCCTGAACACGCTGGAGCTGCTGCCGGAACTACTGGCAGCCAATATTGCCTCGGTGAAAATCGAAGGTCGTCAGCGCAGCCCGGCCTATGTCAGTCAGGTGGCGAAAGTGTGGCGTCAGGCGATCGACCGCTGTATGGCCGACCCGCAAAACTACGTCCCGCAGGCCGCGTGGATGGAAACGCTCGGTTCTATGTCCGAAGGCACGCAGACCACGCTTGGCGCGTATCACCGTAAATGGCAGTGAGAGAAGCAATGAAATATTCCTTAGGGCCGGTGCTGTGGTACTGGCCGAAAGAAACGCTGGAAGATTTTTATCAGCAGGCTGCCGTAAGCCAGGCCGACGTTATCTATCTTGGTGAAGCGGTATGCAGTAAACGCCGTGCCACCAAAGTGGGCGACTGGCTCGATATGGCGAAATCGCTAGCCGGCAGCGGTAAACAGGTTGTGCTGTCAACACTGGCGCTGGTACAGGCCTCTTCTGAACTGGGAGAGCTGAAGCGCTATGTCGAAAACGGTGACTTCCTGCTGGAAGCCAGCGATCTCGGCGTAGTAAACATGTGCGCCGAGCGTAAGCTGCCGTTTGTCGCCGGGCATGCGCTCAACTGCTACAACGCGGTTACCCTGCGTATTCTGCTCAAACAAGGCATGGTGCGCTGGTGTATGCCGGTAGAGCTTTCCCGCGACTGGCTGGCAAACTTGCTCAACCAGTGTGATGAGCTGGGTATTCGCAATCAGTTTGAAGTTGAGGTGCTGAGCTACGGGCATCTGCCGCTGGCGTACTCTGCCCGCTGCTTTACCGCACGCTCTGAAGACCGTCCAAAGGACGAGTGTGAAACCTGCTGCATAAAATACCCGAACGGGCGCGATGTGCTGTCGCAGGAGAATCAGCAGGTCTTTGTCCTTAACGGGATCCAGACCATGAGCGGCTATGTTTACAACCTCGGCAACGAACTGACATCGATGCAGGGGCTGGTTGATATTGTGCGTCTGTCCCCTTCAGGCACTGAAACATTCGCCATGCTCGACGCCTTCCGCGCCAATGAAAATGGCAGTGCCCCATTACCGCTTGCCGCCCACAGTGACTGTAACGGCTACTGGAAGCGACTGGCTGGACTGGAGCTGCAGGCCTAGTCGGATGCGGCATAAATGCCTTATCGGGCCTACAAATAGCGATCCCGTAGGCCCGATGAGCGCAGCGCCATCGGGCATGTTATATTCGGTGCCCGCCGTATAAAGCTCACTTTGTTAACAACATTCGCTAATCTTTAATGCAGTATTAAAAGATTAACCGGTAACAAAGTGAGCCGTTATGACTGACAAAACTATTCCGTTCTCGGTGCTGGATCTGGCGCCGATCCCTGAAGGATCCTCGGCAAAAGAGGCCTTCACACACTCGCTTGATCTCGCTCAACTGGCTGAAAAGCGCGGCTACCACCGCTATTGGCTGGCGGAACATCACAACATGACCGGCATCGCCAGCGCAGCAACCTCAGTGCTGATTGGTTTTCTGGCTGCCAATACCACTACGCTGCATCTCGGGTCTGGCGGCGTGATGTTGCCTAACCATTCGCCGCTGGTGATCGCCGAGCAGTTCGGTACCCTGAACACGCTATATCCGGGACGAATCGATCTCGGGCTTGGTCGCGCACCGGGCAGCGATCAACCAACAATGCGCGCACTGCGCCGCCATATGAGCGGTGATATCGATAACTTCCCACGCGATGTAGCTGAACTGGTGGACTGGTTCGACGCCCGCGATCCTAATCCCCATGTACGCCCGGTTCCCGGCTACGGCGAGCAGATCCCGGTCTGGTTATTAGGCTCTAGCCTGTACAGCGCACAACTGGCGGCCCAGCTTGGTCTGCCGTTTGCTTTCGCCTCGCACTTTGCCCCGGATATGCTGCATCAGGCGCTGCATTTGTATCGCACCCAATTCAAACCCTCGGCGCGGCTGGCAAAACCGTATGCGATGGTGTGCATCAACATTATTGCCGCCGACAGCAATCGCGACGCCGAGTTTCTTTTCACCTCCATGCAGCAGGCCTTTGTGAAGCTTCGTCGTGGCGAAACCGGCCAGCTACCGCCGCCGGTAGAGAATATGCATCAGCTGTGGTCCGCTTCTGAGCAGTACGGCGTACAACAGGCGCTAAGCATGTCGCTGGTCGGTGATAAGGCAAAAGTGCGGCATGGTCTCGACGCCATTTTGCGTGAAACCCAGGCTGATGAGATTATGGTTAACGGTCAGATTTTTGATCATCAGGCACGTCTACATTCGTTTGATTTGGCGATGGATGTGAAGCAGGAATTATTGGGGTAGTACTATTTGTGCCGGATGGCGGCTGCGCCTTATCCGGCCTACTCAATCTCTGTGGGCCCGGTAAGCGTAGCGCCACCGGGCAATTGTTTTACTGGTAAACCGGCAACAGATTCACGCTCGACAGAATATGGATAACCGCGTTGCCGATACCGAATACCAGGATCAGCGCAATCATCGGCTTGCCGCCCCAGACACGGAATTTCGGGCTACCGAAACGCTCGCGGGATTTACGTGCCAGCAGCGCCGGAACAATCGCGGCCCAGATGGTTGCCGCGAGTCCTGCATAGCCAATGGCGTACAGGAAACCGTTCGGCCATAGCAAGCCACCGATAATTGGCGGGACAAATGTCAGCAATGCCGTTTTGAAACGTCCCATTGCCGAGTCATCAAAGCCAAACAGATCCGCCAAATAGTCAAACAGACCGAGTGTAACGCCGAGGAATGAACTCGCCACCGCAAAGTTGGAGAACACCACCAGCAGCAGATCCAGACTGCGGCTGTTTAGTACACCGCTCAGCGCCTGTACCAGCACATCAATGTTACCACCCTGCTGCGCAATACCGATAAACTCCGGACGCGGAATATTACCCATCGTCCCCAGCAACCATACGGTATACAGCACCAGCGCCAGCAGCGTGCCGTACACCAGACACTTAACGATGGTCTTCGGATCTTTACCGTAGTACTTCATCAGGCTCGGGACGTTGCCGTGATAGCCGAATGAGGCCAGACAGAACGGCAGCGTCATCAGTAGGTACGGCGTATACGAAGCATTGCTTTCCGCCACGTTAAACAACGTTGTGGGCTGAACGTGTCCCAATAAGCTGCCGAAGGTCAGGAAAAAGGTAATCACCTTCGCGCCCAGCACAATCGCCGTCATGCGGCTCACCGCTTTGGTACTTAACCACACCACAAACGCCACCAGCAACGCAAAGCCAAGACCTGCCGCACGCGCCGGAACGTTCAACGACATCTCCGAGAAGGTGTGATGCAGGATTGACCCGCTCGCCGAGATATACGCGTAGGTCAGAATATAGAGAACGAAAGCAATCGAGATGCCGTTCACCACGTTCCAGCCTTTGCCCAGCAGATCTTTCGTGATGGTGTCGAAACTGGAGCCAATACGGTAATTGAGGTTAGCTTCAAGGATCATCAGCCCGGAGTGCAGCATGCAGAACCAGGTGAAGATCAGCGCTGCCATTGACCAGAAGAACCACGCCCCGGACATGACCACTGGCAGAGAAAACATCCCCGCGCCAATAATGGTGCCGCCGATGATCACCACGCCGCCGAGCAGCGAAGGTGACGTTTGGGTGGTGGTTAGTGTTGCCATTTAGCCATCTCTCCAGTCATTTATATTGTGACTACATATCAATGTGCTGCACTGTACCAGTACACGAGTACAATTGAAATAAAAAAAGCCCCGATTGTTGAGATCGGGGCCGTATATTTTACTTTACAGCTATAAAGCTAAAAGGCTTATGCATCACCGCCGAAACGACGACGACCAGCAGAGTCATCACGACGCGGAGCAGAAGAATCGTCACGACGCGGACCACGGTTGCCTTCACGACGTTCGCCGCTGAAACGACGACCATCGCCACGACCGCCTTCACGACGTTCACCGCTAAAGTTACGACCTTCACCGCGACCACCTTCACGACGCTCACCGCTGAAACGACCACCGCCACGACGCTCACCACCAGTGTGCGGAACCGCATCGCCAACCAGCTGCATGTTCATCGGCTTGTTCAGGATGCGAGTACGGGTAAAGTGCTGCAGCACGTCGCCCGGCATACCTTTCGGCAGTTCGATGGTGGAGTGGGAAGCAAACAGCTTGATGTTACCGATGTAACGGCTGCTGATATCACCTTCGTTAGCAATCGCACCAACGATATGACGAACTTCAACACCGTCATCACGGCCCACTTCAATGCGGTACAGCTGCATGTCACCAACATCACGACGTTCACGACGCGGACGGTCTTCACCACCACGGTCATTACGGTCACGAGGGCCACGATCGTTGCGGTCGCGCGGACCACGGTCATCACGGTCGCGGAATTCGCGTTTCGGACGCATCGGCGCATCTGGCGGCAGGATCAGAGGACGTTCGCCCTGAGCCATTTTCAGCAGTGCAGCTGCCAGCGTTTCGATATCCAGCTCTTCTTCCGGCTGCATTTTCGCCAGCAGAGCACGGTACTGATCCAGATCGCTGCTTTCCAGCTGCTGCTGAACTTTAGCGGCGAATTTTTCCAGACGGCGTTTGCCCAGCAGATCTGCGTTCGGCAGTTCTACTTCCGGAATAGTCAGCTTCATGGTGCGTTCGATGTTACGCAGCAGACGACGCTCGCGGTTCTCAACGAACAGCAGCGCACGACCCGCACGACCCGCACGACCGGTACGGCCGATACGGTGAACGTAAGACTCGGAATCCATCGGGATGTCGTAGTTGACAACCAGGCTGATACGCTCAACGTCCAGGCCACGGGCCGCAACGTCGGTTGCAATCAGAATATCCAGACGGCCATCTTTCAGACGCTCCAGAGTCTGCTCACGCAGGGACTGGTTCATGTCGCCGTTCAGTGCAGCGCTGCTATAACCGCTACGCTCCAGCGCTTCTGCTACTTCCAGGGTCGCATTTTTGGTACGTACGAAGATAATCGCCGCATCAAAGTCTTCCGCTTCCAGGAAACGCACCAGCGCTTCATTTTTACGCATACCCCACACAGTCCAGTAGCTCTGGCTGATGTCAGGACGGGTAGTAACGCTGGACTGAATACGTACTTCCTGCGGCTCTTTCATAAAGCGGCGGGTAATACGACGAATCGCTTCCGGCATGGTTGCAGAGAACAGAGCGGTCTGATGACCTTCCGGGATCTGCGCCATGATGGTTTCAACGTCTTCGATGAAGCCCATACGCAGCATTTCGTCAGCTTCGTCCAGTACCAGACCGCTCAGTTTGGAGAGGTCCAGAGTACCGCGCTTCAGGTGATCCAGCAGACGACCCGGCGTACCGACGACGATCTGTGGCCCCTGACGCAGGGCACGTAATTGCACGTCATAACGCTGGCCGCCGTACAGGGCAACCACGTTCACGCCGCGCATGTGTTTAGAGAAATCCGTCATGGCTTCTGCTACCTGAACCGCCAGTTCGCGGGTCGGTGCCAGCACCAGAATCTGAGGTGCCTTCAGCTCAGGATCAAGATTGTTGAGCAGCGGTAAAGAGAACGCTGCAGTTTTGCCGCTACCTGTCTGGGCCATACCCAGAACATCGCGGCCGCCCAGCAGATGCGGAATGCACTCTGCCTGGATTGGAGATGGTTTTTCGTAACCCAGATCGTTAAGGGCTTCAAGGATAGGAGCCTTCAGGCCCAGATCTGCAAAAGTGGTTTCGAATTCAGCCATGTAGTACGTGTGCCTCAAAATTAATGGCGGCCAGTCTACATAACTCATCATGAAATTGATCTGCAATTTTCATTGAAAAGTGTGAACCGGCTCAAAGTAGGTGTATTAACGAACAACAACGCCCTCACCCGTGAAGGTGATGGCAATCAAAAAAGATTACGGGCTGATGTGTACGTCAGCTATTGCTGGTCCGATTCTGCCAGGTCATCTTGGTCCTGGCCCAGGAGCGATAATTCCAACAATGCGTATCGGTGCTCAACAAAGTTATGAACGTTGTTAGCCACCGCCAGTTTGAACAATGCCGTAGCGTTGTCCAAATCCCCCAGACTTAGGTAGTACTTACCTAAATAGAAGTTGGTTTCACTGAGATGCTCAGCGAGCGAGGTGTTATCCGTTGCGTCCGCCTTCAGGCGTTCCATCAGCGTTGCTTCGCTAATGTTGCCCAGGTAGAACTCGACAATGTTCCATCCCCATTGCTCTTTATCCGATTTCTCAAAGCGTTGCTTCAACGCTTCTTTAGCCTGCTTCTCATCGAGCTTCTGCTCGGCAAGATAAAGCCACAGACTACGGAAAGGATCATTGGGATCGTCTTGATAAAACGCTAGCAGATCATCTTGCGCTAACTTGTCGCGACCGCCGTAATACAATGCGATACCGCGATTTAAGTGCGCGTAGTTGTAAGTTGGATCAAGCTCAAGTACAGAATCAAACGCTTCATAGGCAGCATCAAAATTGCCTGCCTGCGTTAAATATATACCTAAGTAATTGAATACTTCAGGCATATCTGGTCGGATTGCCAGCGCTTGTGAAAAATCATTTCGCGCCAATGCCCTCAGACCGAGACTATCATACAACACTCCGCGCTCATATAAAAGCTGTGCGCGTTCGTCATCGGTTAAAGCCCGACTGGCAAGAATTTGTTCCATACGTGCCAGAATCACTTCCTGCTGCAAAGTCGGTTGCAATGGTACTGCGAGGACTTCACTCTTTCGCCAGGCGGAATTACTGCATCCAGCCAGCGTGAGTGCTGTCGCAACGAAACACCAGCGCAAAAAAGGCTTCATTTCCCACTCCCGAAGACAACGATTGAATGAACGTCCAGGTTCCCCGGTTGCTAACAAGGCATCCTGCCGGGTTAAAGGCCCTCCGCTTTCACGGAGGGCAATGGCAACCTTACTCGCCCTGGCTTGCCGGAGCTTCCGGTTCGCCTGCAGGCTGAGACTGCTCAGTTGCTTCTTTAATGCTCAGACGTACACGGCCCTGGCGATCAACTTCCAGAACTTTGACCGGTACTTCCTGGCCCATCTGCAGGTAGTCGGTCACTTTCTCAACGCGCTTGTCAGCGATCTGAGAGATGTGTACCAGACCTTCTTTACCGCCACCGATGGCAACGAATGCGCCAAAGTCAACGATACGGGTCACTTTACCATTGTAGATACGGCCTACTTCGATCTCTGCGGTGATCTCTTCGATACGACGGATAGCATATTTCGCTTTCTCACCGTCGGTCGCAGCAATCTTCACGGTACCATCATCTTCGATTTCAATGGTGGTGCCGGTTTCTTCGGTCAGAGCACGGATAACAGAACCGCCTTTACCGATAACGTCTTTGATCTTGTCCGGGCTGATCTTGATAGTGTGGATACGCGGAGCGAACTGAGAAATGTCGCCACGCGGAGCGTTGATCGCTTGTTCCATCACACCCAGGATGTGCAGACGCGCACCTTTAGCCTGGTTCAGCGCAACCTGCATGATTTCTTTGGTGATACCTTCAATTTTGATATCCATCTGCAGTGCAGAGATACCGTCGCGGGAGCCCGCCACTTTGAAGTCCATATCGCCCAGGTGGTCTTCGTCGCCCAGGATGTCAGACAGAACAACAAAGTTGTCGCCTTCTTTCACCAGACCCATCGCGATACCCGCAACGGCTGCTTTGATCGGCACGCCTGCGTCCATCAGCGCCAGGGAAGCACCACATACGGAAGCCATGGAAGAAGAACCGTTAGATTCGGTGATTTCAGAAACCACACGCACGGTGTACGGGAATTTATCCAGTTCCGGCATTACTGCCAGTACGCCACGCTTCGCCAGACGGCCGTGACCAATCTCACGACGCTTCGGAGAACCGACCATACCGGTTTCACCTACGCAGTACGGAGGGAAGTTGTAGTGGAACAGGAAGTTGTCAGTACGCTCGCCCATCAGTTCGTCGAGGTTCTGCGCATCACGCGTGGTGCCCAGGGTCGCAGTAACCAGCGCCTGAGTTTCGCCACGGGTGAACAGTGCGGAACCGTGGGTACGCGGCAGAACGCCAGTACGCACGTCCAGGCCACGGATCATGTCTTTTTCACGGCCATCGATGCGCGGCTCGCCTGCCAGTACGCGGCTACGAACAACGTTTTTCTCGATAGCGTGCAGGATTTCACCCAGTTCGTTAGCGTCCAGGGTTTCGTCTTCAGCCACCAGAGTCGCGATGGTTTCAGATTTGATCACGTCAACCTGAGCATAACGCTCTTGTTTGTCAGTGATACGGTAAGCATCGCTCAGGCGAGCTTCTGCCAGTGCGGCAACGCGTGCGTTCAGCGCTTCGTTGACGGCTTCTGGCTGCCAGTCCCAACGCGGTTTGCCAGCTTCTTTCGCCAGCTCGTTGATCGCCTGAATCACAACCTGCTGCTGTTCGTGACCGAACACAACAGCGCCCAGCATCTGATCTTCGCTCAGCAGTTCAGCTTCGGATTCAACCATCAGTACGGCTGCTTCAGTACCTGCAACAACCAGGTCCAGCTTGCTTTCTTTCAGTTCGTCCTGAGTCGGGTTCAGTACGTACTGGTCATTGATGTAACCAACACGTGCAGCACCGATCGGGCCGTTGAATGGGATACCAGACAGAGTCAGCGCAGCAGATGCACCAATCATTGCCACGATGTCCGGGTTAACCTGCGGGTTAACGGAAACAACGGTCGCGATAACCTGAACTTCGTTAACGAAGCCTTCCGGGAACAGCGGGCGAACCGGGCGGTCAATCAGACGCGCGATCAGGGTTTCGCCTTCGCTCGGACGGCCTTCACGACGGAAGAAGCTACCCGGGATACGGCCAGCAGCGTAGGTACGCTCCTGATAGTTAACGGTCAGCGGGAAAAAGTCCTGGCCTGGTTTCGCTTTTTTCTGACCAACAACGGTAACGAATACCGCGGTGTCATCCATGCTAACCATAACAGCGGCAGTCGCCTGACGCGCCATCATGCCGGTTTCCAGCGTAACGGTATGCTGACCGTACTGGAATTTACGAACGATCGGATTAAGCAAAATAATATCCTTTCTCTATTTTTTGACGGCACATTTTTGCGCCATCGTTAATACCCGATCTTCTGCGCATCCTCGCGACTAATGACAACCCTAACCCATAAGCATGAGTAAAGCCTCTCATTAGCCGCGCGAACCTCTGCAACGGAAGATCATTCATAGCAACAATACATTAGTTTCCAGCGAATTGCTGCCATCTGCTGGAAAAAAGGGGCCATGAAGGCCCCCTCTTTCTGAAACTCGAAAGAATTAGCGACGCAGGCCCAGACGCTCGATCAGCGCGGTGTAACGTGCAACATCTTTACGTTTCAGGTAGTCGAGCAGTTTACGACGCTGAGAAACCATGCGCAGCAGACCACGACGGCTGTGGTGATCTTTTTTGTGCTCTGCAAAGTGGCCCTGCAGGTGGTTAATCTGTGCAGTCAACAGAGCAACCTGAACATCGGTAGAACCGGTGTCGTTTGCATCACGACCAAACTCAGAAACGATTTTAGCGGTAGCTTCAGTACTTAGAGACATTTTAAAACTCCAAAGTGATAAGAATGAAAGGATGCCGATCTCTAATTCAGCTATCCCAGTGTATACACTTTATCCTTCAAACTGGCTCTGCGTTGGCTGCGTCCGCTCACCTCAGTCACTTACCTAAGTAATCTCCTGAGGATCCTCAGACTTGCCGCCTTGATGCAGCTCGAATGATTTTGTGTATACGCCACGCAGATTGTTAAACAATTCACGCGACGTTAGGCGGCAGTATTCTACTCGCAGCGCCCTTTTATCGCAAGACAGAGAGCGCTATGCAGGATACTCAACCACCAGGCGGCGGGGGGCGACACGACCTTCATCGTCCATCTCCCCCATGCCAATAAACTTGCCGTCATCGCCTTCCGTCACGCGTACCAGCCCTTCCAGCGGGGCGCCTGTCGTCCGTACCGGATTACCATTTTTAAAGTAAACCGACGATGTTAAAGGCAAATTAACAACAGGATAGTCCGATGCCGGACTGTCCATTGGCATCAGCAAAGGATCAAGCAACTGAGCCGCCGGAATGTTCTGCTGTTCTGCCTGTTCGACCAGCTCACGCAGGTGTTCCAGCGTGACCATACGATCCACCGGATACTTGCTGACCGTCAAACGACGCAGATACGTGACGTGCGCGCCGCAGCCCAGCTTCTCACCGAGATCGTCAACGATGGTACGAATATAGGTGCCTTTGGAGCAGTGAACTTCCAGCTCCAGTTCGTTACCCTCGTGACGGATAAACAGCAGCTCATAGACGGTAATCGGGCGCGCTTCACGCGGCACTTCAATGCCCTGACGCGCATATTCGTACAGCTTCTTACCCTGATACTTCAGCGCCGAATACATCGACGGAATCTGCTCGATATCGCCGCGGAAAGTCTCCAGCGCGCTCGCCAGTTGTTCTGCGGTGAAGGTTACCGGACGCTCCTGCACGATCTGCCCATCGGCATCGGAAGTGTCAGTACGCTGGCCCAGACGGGCAACCACGCGATAGCGTTTGTCAGAATCCAGCAAATACTGTGAAAACTTTGTCGCTTCACCAAGGCAGATAGGCAGCATACCTGTCGCCAGCGGATCCAACGCGCCGGTATGTCCCGCGCGGTTGGCATTGTAGATGCGCTTTACTTTTTGCAGCACGTCATTGCTGGACATGCCCTGCGGCTTATCCAGCAGCAGGACACCGTGAATATCGCGACCACGACGACGAGGACGACTCATCAGTCCTCCTTGCTGTCGTCCGCTGGGTTCACACGACGCTCATCGTCATGTTTCACCACGCTGGTCACCAGGTTGGACATGCGCATCCCTTCAACCAACGAGTTGTCGTAGAAGAAGGTCAGCTCAGGCACGATACGCAGACGCATTGCTTTACCCAGCAGAGAGCGGATAAAACCAGAGGCTTCCTGCAGTGCCTTAATGCCGTTTTTCACGGCAGCTTCGTCCTGATCGTTGAGGAAAGTCACGAATACTTTGGCATATGCCAGATCACGGGACATCTCAACACCCGATACGGTGGTCATCATGCCAACACGCGGGTCTTTGATTTCGCGTTGCAGGATGAGTGCGATTTCTTTCTGCATCTCCTGCGCGACACGCTGCGGGCGACCAAATTCTTTCGCCATAATAAATTCTCCAGACAAAAAAGGGGCATTCAGCCCCTTTTGAAAATAATTCGGTGATTAGGCTGTAGGCCTGATAAGCGTAGCGCCATCAGGCATTACATTGCCGGATGTCGGCGTAAACGCCTTATCCGGCCTACACCCGAACAACCTTAAGCAATTGTACGTTTGATCTCGATGATCTCGAACACTTCGATCATATCGCCAACGCGAACGTCGTTGTAGTTCTTAACGCCGATACCACATTCCATACCGTTACGGACTTCGTTGACGTCATCTTTGAAGCGGCGCAGGGATTCCAGCTCGCCTTCATAGATAACCACGTTGTCGCGCAGTACGCGGATTGGGTTGTGACGTTTAATCGTGCCTTCGGTAACCATACAGCCTGCGATAGCGCCGAATTTCGGTGATTTGAACACATCACGAACTTCAGCCAGACCAATAATCTGCTGTTTCAGTTCCGGAGACAGCATGCCGCTCATCGCTGCTTTCACTTCGTCGATCAGATGATAGATGACGGAGTAGTAACGCAGATCCAGGCTTTCTGATTCGATAACTTTACGTGCAGAGGCATCAGCACGTACGTTGAAGCCAACCAGAATCGCGTTGGATGCCGCAGCCAGGGTCGCGTCGGTTTCGGTGATACCACCTACGCCAGAACCGATGATCTTCACTTTTACTTCGTCGGTAGACAGTTTCAGTAAAGAGTCGGAAATCGCTTCTACAGAACCCTGTACGTCAGCCTTCAGCACGATGTTCACTTCGTGAACTTCGCCTTCGGTCATGTTGGCGAACATGTTCTCAAGTTTAGATTTCTGCTGACGAGCCAGTTTAACTTCACGGAATTTGCCCTGACGGTACAGTGCAACTTCACGCGCTTTCTTCTCGTCACGAACGACGGTCACTTCATCACCGGCAGCCGGAACACCGGACAGACCGAGGATTTCCACTGGAATGGACGGACCTGCTTCCAGTACTTCCTGACCCAGTTCGTTACGCATCGCACGAACGCGGCCATATTCGAAGCCACACAGAACGATATCGCCCTTGTTCAGGGTACCTTCGCGAACCAGGACGGTAGCGACCGGGCCACGACCTTTATCCAGGAAGGATTCGATAACCGCACCGCTCGCCATACCTTTACGGATAGCTTTCAGTTCCAGTACTTCGGCCTGCAGCAGGATAGCATCCAGCAGTTCGTCGATACCGGTACCCGCTTTCGCAGAAACGTGAACGAACTGGCTCTCGCCGCCCCACTCTTCCGGCATGATGCCGTACTGGGACAGTTCGTTTTTAACGCGATCTGGATCCGCTTCCGGTTTATCGATTTTGTTGACTGCAACAACTACCGGCACACCTGCCGCTTTCGCGTGCTGGATAGCTTCGATAGTCTGCGGCATCACGCCGTCGTCTGCTGCAACAACCAGAACAACGATATCCGTTGCCTGAGCACCACGAGCACGCATGGAGGTAAACGCGGCGTGACCCGGAGTATCCAGGAAGGTGATCATACCGTTGTCAGTTTCAACGTGGTACGCACCGATGTGCTGAGTAATGCCGCCCGCTTCGCCAGAGGCCACTTTCGTGGAACGAATGTAGTCCAGCAGAGACGTTTTACCGTGGTCAACGTGACCCATGATGGTCACTACCGGTGCGCGCGGTTCAGCCGCAGCGCCGGTGTCACGGTCGCTCATTACTGCTTCTTCCAGCTCGTTTTCACGACGCAGGATAACTTTGTGGCCCATCTCTTCGGCAACCAGCTGTGCGGTTTCCTGGTCGATGACCTGGTTGATGGTCGCCATTGCGCCCAGCTTCATCATCGCTTTGATGACCTGAGAGCCTTTAACCGCCATCTTGTTCGCCAGATCGCCAACGGTGATGGTTTCGCCGATCACAACGTCACGGTTAACAGCCTGAGCTGGCTTCTGGAAGCCCTGCTGCAGAGCGGAACCTTTACGCTGCTTGCCGCCTTTACCACCGCGAACCGCTGCACGTGCTTCTTCACGGTCAGCTTTAGATTCAGCGTGTTTATTGCCTTTCTTCGCCGGACGCGCGGCTTTAGTGCTGCGAGTACGACCACGACCGCCTTCAACTTCACGATCGTTCTCGTCTTCAGCCTGGCGAGCATGCTGAGAGGTGGTGACGTGATAATCACTGGTGTCTTCGACAGGTTCAGCGTTATTCACACCATTTTTCTCGTTTTCTTCCGCCATACGGCGAGCTTCTTCCGCTACGCGGCGCGCTTCTTCTTCAAGCTTGCGACGTGCTTCTTCTTCCGCTTTACGCTTCAGTTCTGCGGCTTCATTTTCACGGCGGGCTTTTTCGGCCTGGGCGGTTTTAGTCATATCGTCGGTCTGTTGATTGCTCACTTTGTCTTTTTCCGCAGCTTCACGTTTCGCTTTATCAGCGGCTTCACGCTTAGCTTGTTCTGCGGCCTCACGTTCGGCTTTTTGTTGCGCCTCGCGTTTGGCAGCTTCTTCTGCCTCACGACGGGCTTGCTCTTCCGCTTCACGCTGCGCCTGCTCTTCCGCGGCAAGGCGTTCAGCCTCTTGCGGATCGCGTTTCACAAAGGTGCGTGTCTTGCGGACTTCGATTTGTACCGATTTGCTTTTTCCACCGGTACCTGGAATATTGAGAGTACTGCGCGTTTTACGCTGCAATGTCAACTTATCCGGCGCTGAGCCGTTTTCACGGTTCAAATGCGCCAGTAAGGTTTGTTTCTCTTGTGCGGACACAGAGTCGTCAGCAGACTTCGCGATACCGGCATCAGCAAATTGCTGTACCAGGCGATCTACGGAAGTCTGTATCTCTGCAGCCAGCGTTTTTACGGTTACATCTGTCATACTGTTCCTTCCTGCTACAGTTTATTACGCTTCGTCGCCGAACCAGCAAATATTACGGGCAGCCATAATCAGCTCACCGGCTTTTTCGTCGGTCAACCCTTCGATATCAGCCAGATCATCAATGCCCTGTTCAGCGAGATCTTCCAGCGTACAAACACCACGGGCCGCCAGTTTGAAGGCCATCTCACGATCCAATCCTTCCAGATTCAGCAGATCGTCAGCCGGTTTGTTATCACCGAGGCTTTCTTCCTGGGCCAGTGCCAGAGTGGTCAGTGCGTTTTTAGCACGCTCGCGCAGCGCTTCAACGGTCTGTTCATCCAGGCCGTCAATTTCCAGCAGTTCTTTCATTGGCACGTAGGCCAGTTCTTCCAGCGTCGCAAAACCTTCTTCCACCAGAACAGTCGCGAAATCTTCATCGATATCGAGATATTTGGTGAAGGTATCGATGGCTGCATGTGCTTCAGCCTGATGCTTCGCTTGCAGGTCATCAACGGTCATCACGTTGAGTTCCCAACCGCTCAGTTGTGAAGCCAGGCGGACGTTCTGACCATTACGTCCAATCGCCTGAGCCAGGTTACCGGCTTCAACCGCGATATCCATGGTGTGTTTGTCTTCATCCACCACGATAGAAGCGACGTCTGCTGGCGCCATTGCGTTAATCACGAACTGCGCCGGGTTATCATCCCACAGGACGATATCGATACGCTCGCCGCCCAGTTCGGTAGAAACCGCCTGAACGCGCGCACCGCGCATACCAACACAGGCGCCGACCGGATCAATACGCTTGTCGTTGGTCTTAACGGCGATTTTCGCACGCGATCCCGGATCGCGAGCAGCCGCTTTAATTTCGATAACTTCTTCGCCGATTTCCGGCACTTCAATGCGGAACAGCTCAATCAGCATTTCCGGCTTGGAACGGGTTACGAACAGCTGTGCACCGCGCGCTTCCGGGCGAACTGAGTACAGAACACCACGAATACGGTCACCAGGGCGGAAGTTTTCACGCGGCAGCATGTCTTCACGCAGGATCACAGCTTCAGCATTGCTGCCCAGATCCAGAGAAATGTTGTCGCGGTTTACTTTCTTCACCACACCGGTGACGATTTCGCCTTCGTGTTCGCGGAACTGATCAACAACCATTGCGCGTTCAGCTTCACGTACTTTCTGTACGATAACCTGCTTCGCGGTCTGGGTGGTGATACGGTCAAAGGTGACAGATTCAATCTGATCTTCAACATATTCGCCCACGTTCAGACTTTCGTCTTCGAAGCGTGCCGCTTCCAGCGTAATTTCTTTGGTCGGCTGAGTAACTTCTTCTACGATTACCCAACGACGGAAAGTATCGAAATCACCGCTTTTACGATCGATTTCTACGCGAACGTCGATCTCTTGCTCATATTTTTTCTTTGTTGCTGTAGCCAGCGCACTTTCCAGCGCTTCAAAAATTTTCTCGCGTGGCAGCGCTTTTTCGTTGGATACGGCTTCAACAACAGCCAAAATTTCTTTGTTCATCGCGGGCTTTTCACCTCAATCCAGACTGTTAAAAGTGGGGAACCAGGTTCGCCTTCTGGATATTACTCAGCGCGAACACTTCATCTTTGCCTTCGACTGTGACCGTGATCATCTCACCGTCCACCGCTTTGATAACGCCCTGCCATTTACGACGGTTTTGTACCGCCATACGAAGAACCAGCGTGACTTCTTCACCCAGGAAACGCACGTAGTGTTCAGCTGTGAACAGAGGACGGTCTAGACCCGGAGAGGAGACTTCCAGGTTATAGGCAACGGTGATTGGGTCTTCGACATCCATCACGGCGCTTACCTGATGGCTCACATCAGCACAATCATCAACATTGATGCCATCTTCACTATCAATATAGATGCGCAGTGTGGATGTGCGACCACGAATAAATTCGATGCCGACCAGTTCGTAGCCCAGGGCTTCAACTGGCGCTGTAATCATCTCTGTTAATTTTTGCTCTAATGTGGACAAGCCCACCCCCAAGACATAAAAAAAGGGCCTAAAGCCCAGTTATTCTGTAGTCAGATAACAAAAAACCCCGATAAATCGGGGCTTTAGATAACTGAACCCTATAACCGCACCTGCGGTTCGGAGAACCTTCCGAAAGAATTTTTTTCAAATCCAGCTACGAAGGCCTAAGTCTTCACAGTATATTTGAAAAAGAACTCTAAGGGAAAGTGGTTGCGGGGGCCGGATTTGAACCGACGACCTTCGGGTTATGAGCCCGACGAGCTACCAGGCTGCTCCACCCCGCGCCTGAAACGTGGCAAATTTTACTCGTTTTGGGTAAAAAATGCAAATACTGCTGGGATTTGGTACCGAGACGGGACGTAAAATCTGCGCACAGTATATTGATTCACTATGCGTTATGTCAACCTTGTTACGACTATGCAAATCAATGAATGCTGCCCAGCGCTAGCCCAGCAAGATAAATATGCCGCCCACGCCGTTATTTAACGAAATTATCACTAAACTCTTCCTGTCATCCAGAAAAGATGATTAAATGAAAACTCATTTATTTTGCATAAAAATGCAATTAGTATAATAAGCCGACCTCTTCACCAGTCTATCAAGCAGGGTTTTATTTTATGACGACGATTCTCAAGCATCTCCCGGTAGGTCAACGTATTGGTATCGCTTTTTCCGGCGGCCTGGACACCAGTGCAGCACTGCTGTGGATGCGACAAAAAGGGGCTGTCCCATATGCATATACTGCGAATTTGGGCCAGCCGGATGAGGATGACTATGACGCCATTCCTCGCCGTGCAATGGAATATGGTGCTGAGAATGCTCGCCTGGTAGATTGCCGTAAGCAGCTGGTTGCCGAAGGGATCGCTGCCATTCAGTGCGGTGCATTCCACAACACCACTGGCGGACTGACCTATTTCAATACCACCCCGCTGGGCCGTGCCGTGACCGGCACCATGCTGGTTGCCGCCATGAAAGAAGATGGCGTAAATATCTGGGGCGACGGTAGCACCTATAAAGGTAACGATATTGAACGTTTCTATCGTTACGGTCTGCTGACCAACGCCGAACTGCAGATTTACAAACCATGGCTGGATACCGATTTTATCGATGAACTCGGTGGTCGCCATGAGATGTCCGAATTTATGATTGCCTGTGGTTTCGACTACAAAATGTCCGTTGAGAAAGCGTACTCAACAGACTCCAATATGCTCGGCGCGACTCACGAAGCAAAAGATCTGGAATTCCTGAACTCCAGCGTCAAAATCGTTAACCCGATTATGGGCGTGAAGTTCTGGGATGAGAGCGTGAAGATCCCGGCAGAAGAAGTGACCGTACGTTTTGAACAGGGTCATCCGGTTGCTCTGAACGGTAAAACCTTCAGCGACGACGTTGAGATGATGCTGGAAGCCAACCGTATCGGCGGCCGTCACGGTCTGGGTATGAGCGATCAGATTGAAAACCGTATCATTGAAGCGAAGAGCCGCGGCATCTACGAAGCCCCGGGGATGGCATTGCTGCATATCGCCTACGAGCGTCTGCTGACCGGTATTCACAACGAGGATACCATCGAGCAGTATCACGCGCACGGTCGCCAGCTGGGTCGTCTGCTGTATCAGGGCCGCTGGTTCGACTCTCAGGCGCTGATGCTGCGTGACGGTCTGCAGCGTTGGGTTGCCAGCCAGATTACCGGTGAAGTGACGCTGGAACTGCGTCGCGGTAATGACTACTCAATCCTCAACACCGTGTCTGACAATCTGACGTACAAACCAGAACGTCTGACGATGGAAAAAGGCGACTCCGTATTCTCTCCGGACGACCGTATCGGTCAGTTGACCATGCGTAATCTGGATATCACCGATACCCGCGAGAAGCTGTTCGGCTATGCGCAGTCTGGCCTACTGACAGCCTCTTCCGCAACCGGCCTGCCGCAGGTTGAAAATCTGGAAAATAAGGCGAAGTAAAGATTCACTATCTTAAGGCCGCGAAAGCGGCCTTTTTTATGCGCGAAATTTAAGGTGTCTGTAGGCCTGATAAGCGTAGCGCCATCAGGCGTTGTAATAATGTCGGATAAGGCGTTAACGCCTTATCCGACCTACAGGATAGCCACAAATAACAGACGAAAAAAAAGACGCTTTGCAGCGTCTTTTTTTTGGAATTTGGTACCGAGGATGGGACTCGAACCCACAAGCCCGTTAGGGCACTACCACCTCAAGGTAGCGTGTCTACCAATTCCACCACCTCGGTACAGAATACTTAGCGTGGGATATCGCTGGTCGGCTGAGCCGGAGCAGCTGGCTGAGTTTGCTCGGTTTTCGCCGGTGCGCTCAGATTTTCCCACTCACTTCCTTTATTGGTCTTATTGCTGTTCATGTTACCCAGCACCAGACTGATGATGAAGAACAAGGTTCCCAATACAGCTGTCATACGGGTCATGAAGTTACCAGAACCACTTGAACCAAACAGAGTACCAGAAGCGCCTGCGCCAAAAGAGGCTCCCATATCAGCGCCTTTGCCTTGCTGCAGCATGATCAAGCCTACCAGGCCAATTGCCACAATAAGGAAAACTACTAAAAGAGCTTCGTGCATAATCAACCTGTTCCTTGCGGAGTTGCCGCGTACAATGCTTCGACCATTAAAGCGGGAATATTAACTGTTTCCCACTGAAGCGGGTGTGAATACTAACCAAAGCGAATAACCTTCGCAAGGGCAATTTGTTAGCATTGTATCAACTGCGGAAAAAATCGCCATATCAATCAAAAACGCAGCAATTTCTCCCAGCATCTCTGCATAACGGCACGTTGATCTTCAAGATTCGCCCATACCACAACGGGGATTTCACAAATCAGGTCTGTATTTTCTGGCCAGCAGTGAATAATTTGCTGATTCACCAACTCTTCCGCCACCATCGATTCAGGTAACCAGGCCATTCCCATATGGCGCAGTACCATTTCTCGTATCGTTTCGCTTAAACCACTCTCAAATACTTTTTTTAGCCGTGGGCGGACGCGTTGTTCTGCCGACTCAATAATACGTCTGACAAAGGTGTAGTCGCTATAGCATAGCCACGGAATCGGAGCATGCGGATCACTAAGCGCATAAGCCAACTGGGCGGAAATAACCGGTATAAATCGCTCATACCGCCATAGTGAACGTTTTAACCCTCCGGCGATCTCCAGCCCCGGCTGGGCAGAGGGTAAATCGTAGGTTACCAGTAAATCAATTTGCCGGTTCATCAGGGCATTGAAGTGGTTGTCTATCCCCTGGATACTGGCGTTTACCGTAAAGTTTAACTGCGGCTCACTCTGTCGCAGGTAGTTGATCATATCCGGCAGGATATTCACCGACAGCGTATGCAGGCTGACCATCACCAGCGTGTTATCCGTTGCTGGCGTCATCGCCGACAGCTCATGGCGTGCCTCTGTTAACGTGCTGAGGACGTGCCGGGCATAAGGTTCAAAGCGTTCACCATAGCGCGTCAGCGTGACAGGGGTCGTTGTCCGGTCAAACAAAGGCACTCCCAGCACCTCTTCCAGCGCCTTTATACGCCGACTCAACGCCGGTTGAGTAATATGCCGCTGCGCCGCGGCCTGAGAGTAGTTTCCATGCTGGCTCAAGGCCAGAAAATCTTCCAGCCACTTACAATCCACGTTGTGCTCTCCGCCATGCCATAACCGCATCCTCCAATAACAAATCGGTAATAGTCATAGTTATAGTAATGGCTTTATGGTGGGCATCATAACAACAATATTTCGTTTCACCTGCCGACTCTCACCCTCGACGTTTGACAGGACCGCTATGTTTACTTTATTGACCAATGCCCGTGTTTTTTCTCCTGAGGATTTAGGCCTCTGCTCCCTGCTCATTCATGCCGACCGTATTGTGGCGGTAGAAAAAGATATTTCATTGTTTGATGGCATCAACGAGGTCATCGATTGTCGGGGTAAATGGGTTATCCCTGGTATCATCGATCAGCATGTTCATCTTACCGGTGGCGGTGGTGAAGCCGGATTTGCCAGTCGGACGCCCGCCGTCAAGCTGCGCGACCTGATTCAGGCAGGTATTACCACGGTGGTTGGCGTGTTAGGCACCGATGCCATTTCTCGTTCACCCAAAGACCTCTACGCAAAAATGCAGTCTCTCAACCTTGAGGGATTACGCGCGTTTATGCACACGGGAGCCTACGCCGTTCCCAGCCCAACTATTACGCGATCCATCCGCGATGATATGGCCTTCATTCCGGCAATTCTTGGTGTAAAAATCGCCCTCGCCGATCACCGCGGTTCTTACCCCTCTTTCCAGGAGTTGCTGAGGATAGTGAGCGATATTCGCGTCGCTTCCCTGCTGGCTGGGAAAAAAGGCTTGCTGCATGTGCACATGGGGAATCTGCCGGAAGGGATGTCGCAACTTATTGAGCTGTGTGATGCGGGTATTCCGATTCACCATATTTCACCGACGCATGTTGCGAGAACTGAGCCCTTGTTCGAACAGGCGATTGCTTTCGCCCATCGCGGCGGCCATATCGATGTTACGTCCGGTGGCAGTCGTTTTATGCCTCAGGAGCAAGCGATTCTCCACGCACTCGAAGCACAGGTTCCGGCGGAGCGCATCACGATCAGTTCTGACGGCAATGGCAGCGTTCCGCGCTTTAACGCTCAGGGTATCGTTGAAGGTTTAAGCGCGGCACCGGTCGCAGGCAATCTTAACCTGCTTCCTCGCCTGATTGATGTCGGGATTCCGGTGCCACAGGCCATCGCGATGCTGACGGCAAACGTTGCGCGCTCGCTGGGGATTTCCGGGGGCGTGCTCTGCGCCGGAGAACGTGCCGATATCTGTGTACTCAATGATGACCTCTCGCTGGCCCATCTGTTTGCCGCGGGTAAACCGTTGCTGCGGGATGGCGAGTGCCTGGTTACCGGCAACTTCGAGTAAGGGGGCAAGAATGTCATTGCTACTGGCGCTAATCGCCATCATTTTTGCCGGACGTCTGATCCTCAAAAAATATCACCCCCAGTCGGTACTGTTATTGACCGGGATTGTGCTGTTGCTTATCGCGCATTTTAGCGGAATGACCTCACTCAGTGGCCTGGTGAAAAAGAGCACCGGATTTGGCCCCTTTGACGCCTTTGAGTTTATTCGCGATACCCTGAGCGTGCGTCTCGGCGGCCTCGGACTGCAAATTATGCTGATTGGTGGTTTTGCCACCTACATGTCAGCCATTGGCGCAAGCCAGGTACTGGTTCGGGTGACGTCTCGTCCTTTGCAACGGCTGAACTCGCCATATCTGCTGCTGGGGCTGGCACTGCTATTGGGTCAATTCCTGTCGCTGTTTATCAGCAGCGCCACCGGATTGGGTCTGCTGCTGATGGCGACGCTTTACCCGCTGCTTACCCGTCTTGGCTGTAGCCGCGCCGCGGTTGCCGCCGTTATCGCCAGTACCTGTGCGGTTGAGTTTGGCCCCGGCTCCGGCAACTCTGTTCTCGCCGCCAAAACCGCAGGCATCGAGGTCGTGAACTATTTCGTGCAGGATCAGTTGCCGATCGTTGTGCCCGTCATTCTTTTCATCGCCCTGCTGCATATTGTTGTGCAACGCTTTTTTGACCGTCGGGAAAGTGGCGACAATGCAGCTCAGCAAATGCAGACATTAACGGCGACTGATGAAGCCGACGCACCTATAGCCTGGCTGTTTCTGCCCATGCTGCCGCTGGTATTGATGCTGGTGTGCAGCGATTTAGTATTCAGCTCTCTCAAGATCACGCTGGATACCGCCGTACTGATAAGTCTCGCTATTACGCTGGTTTGTGAGTACTGCCGTCATCGCAAGGCGCGCGAGGTGATGGCTGGCGTACAAAAGGTTTTCGACAGCATGGGCAGCGTTTTTGCCACCGTCGTAACACTGATTATCGCCGGTGAAGTCTTTTCCGCCGGACTGAAAGCCATTGGTGCCGTTGACGCACTGTTGTCACTTTCCGGTGAATTTGGCCTCAGCGCCGCCTCTATTATCCTGCTGATGACCCTGATCACCTTCGCAATTTCAGCGCTGATGGGCTCCGGGAATGCGGCATTTTTTTCCTTCGCACCCATGGTGCCGGACATCAGCCGTCATATCGGTAGCGATATCGCTGTCATGATGTTGCCTATCCAGATCTCGGCGGGTATTGGTCGTACGCTATCGCCCATCGCCGGCGTAATCATTGCTATCGCAGGGATTGCAGGTGTCTCGCCTGTGGATATTGTTAAGCGTACCGCGATTCCGATGCTGGGCGGTTGGCTACTGATGATTGCGTTAACCTTTGCCCGGTCTGGGCATCTGCTGGCGGTTCTGCCGTGGCTGGCAGTCCTTGTGCTACTGATGGTCGGTGGTTACTTCTGGCAGCGCCGACGTAAACAGCCGCTTGCCGTACAGTAAAAAAAAGCCGGAGTCTCAGACTCCGGCTTTCACTTTCTTCGGAATTACGCCGCTTTCACAGCATCGGCAATACGGTGGGCGAATTCAGTCACCTGCGCTTCGTCTTCACCTTCAACCATCACACGAATTAACGGTTCGGTACCAGACTTACGCAGCAGGACGCGTCCACGGTTACCCAGCGCCGCTTCCACTTCCGCCATCACCGCTTTCACGTTTTCATGTTCCAGTGGATCGCCGCTACCTGCTGTGTATCGTACGTTAACCAGCAGCTGTGGGAACATTTTCATGCCGCTGCACAGGTCGTGCAAGCTCATATGGTTGCGTACCATCGCCGCCAGCACCTGCAGACCCGCCACGATACCGTCACCAGTAGTGGTTTTGTCCAGCAGGATCACATGACCTGAGTTTTCGGCACCGATACGCCAGCCTTTTTCCTGCATTTTTTCCAGCACATAACGGTCGCCAACTTTTGCACGGGCAAACGGAATACCCAGCTGTTTCAGCGCCAGCTCGAGGCCCATGTTGCTCATCAGCGTTCCTACCGCGCCACCGCGCAGCTGACCCTGACGCAGGGCTTCACGGGCGATGATGTACATGATCTGATCGCCATCGACCTTATTACCTTCGTGGTCAACCATAATGACGCGGTCGCCATCGCCATCCAGCGCAATACCCAGATCGGCTTTTTCCGCAATCACGCGCGCCTGCAGAGCACGGACGTCGGTGGCGCCGACTTCTTCATTGATATTCACACCGTTTGGCTCACAGCCAATGGCAATCACGTTTGCACCCAGCTCACGCAGTACATTTGGCGCAATGTGGTACGTCGCACCGTTAGCGCAATCCACCACTATTTTAAGTTCATTCAGGCTCAGTTCGTTCGGGAAAGTGCCTTTGCAAAACTCGATATAGCGACCGGCAGCATCAACGATACGCGTGGCTTTACCCAGTTCAGCGGAATCCACGCAGGTGATCGCTTTTTCCATCTCGGCTTCAATGGCTTCTTCCACTGCATCCGGCAGTTTAGTCCCGTCGGTAGAGAAGAATTTAATCCCGTTGTCATAGTACGGGTTGTGCGAAGCGGAGATAACAATCCCGGCCTCAGCACGGAAGGCGCGCGTCAGATACGCAACGGCGGGTGTTGGCATTGGCCCTGTGAATGAGGCTGAGAGTCCGGCGGCAGCCAGGCCCGCTTCCAGCGCAGACTCCAGCATATAGCCGGAAATACGCGTATCTTTACCGATAATAATTTTACGTGAACCATGACGAGCAAGCACTTTCCCTGCAGCCCAGCCCAGCTTGAGCACAAAGTCAGGAGTAATTGGGGCATCGCCTACGCGACCGCGGATCCCATCAGTGCCAAAATATTTACGATTACTCATAGCGTTTTTTTTCCTTTGCAGACAATGTGGCTTCCACCACACGCATCGCTTCTACGGTTTCTTTGACGTCATGGACACGAACGATCTGCGCCCCCTGCATTGCGGCAATCACCGCGCACGCAAGGCTACCGCTCAGGCGTTCAGATGGCCCCACATTCAGTAACTGGCCAACCATTGATTTTCGTGACATCCCAACCAGCAATGGCAGATTAAAATGATGAAACTCAGACAAACGTGCCAGTAATGTGTAGTTGTGAGTGAGATTTTTACCGAATCCGAATCCGGGGTCGAGCAACAATTTATCTTTTGTGATTCCAGCCCGCTCGCAACGTGCTATTTGCTCAACAAAGTAACGGTTTACCTCAGCAAAAACATCCTCATACTTTGGTGCTTCCTGCATGGTTTTCGGCTGCCCCTGCATATGCATCAGGCAAACCGGTAATCCGGTCTCCGCTGCGGCTTCCAGCGCTCCAGGCTCCGAGAGTGAGCGAATATCATTGATGATATGCGCGCCAACTCTGGCGCATTCGCGAATCACTTCGGGTTTTGAGGTATCGACCGAAATCCACACTTCAAAACGCTGGGCAATCGCCTCGACCACTGGGATCACTCGCTGCAACTCTTCTTCCACACTCACATCAGCCGCGCCCGGACGCGTGGACTCACCGCCCACATCAATGATAGTCGCCCCGGCGTTAATCATCAGGTTTGCGTGTTTTACCGCCTCAACCAGAGAGTTGTGCGCTCCACCATCGGAAAATGAGTCTGGCGTGACGTTCAAAATCCCCATGACGTGCGGATGGCTGAGATCCAGTGAAGAACCCTGAGCAAAGAGTTTCATAGTTTTATCCCTGGTAAAATCTTGAATATGCAGATAAGAAAAACCCCGGAGCAAGCCCCAGGGTTTTCAATTAAAACACGGTCATCATCAACGATAACTTATTTGTCGCCCAGTTGCTCTGACATAGTGCCAGAGTCCGGCGCACGCGGTTCATCAACCGGACGCGGTGCACTCGGCTTACCGGTGCTACCAGAGTTGTTGTTAGAAGAACCCGGTTCTTCCCAACCCGCTGGCGGACGTACGTCGCGGCGAGCCATTAGATCGTCAATCTGCGGCGCATCGATGGTCTCATATTTCATGAGCGCATCTTTCATTGAGTGCAGAATGTCCATGTTTTCGTTCAGCAAACGACGTGCACGGTCATAGTTACGCTCAATCAGCAGCTTAACTTCCTGATCGATAATGCGAGCGGTTTCATCGGACATGTGTTTCGCTTTCGCCACAGAACGTCCCAGGAACACTTCGCCTTCTTCTTCAGCGTACAGCAACGGACCGAGTTTATCGGAGAAGCCCCACTGAGTAACCATGTTACGCGCCAGGTTAGTCGCGACTTTAATGTCGTTCGACGCACCGGTAGAAACATGTTCAGCACCGTAGATGATCTCTTCCGCCAGACGGCCACCGTACAGTGTGGAGATCTGACTTTCCAGTTTCTGACGGCTGGCGCTGATTGCGTCGCCTTCAGGCAGGAAGAAGGTCACACCCAGCGCACGACCGCGCGGGATAATCGTTACTTTGTGCACCGGATCGTGTTCCGGTACCAGGCGACCGATAATCGCGTGGCCAGCTTCGTGATACGCGGTAGATTCTTTCTGCGCTTCCGTCATCACCATGGAGCGACGTTCCGCACCCATCATGATTTTGTCTTTCGCTTTTTCGAACTCAACCATCGACACTACGCGCTTGTTGCCACGAGCAGCAAACAGCGCCGCTTCGTTCACCAGGTTCGCGAGGTCCGCACCGGAGAAGCCAGGCGTGCCACGTGCAATGATTGCCGCATCGATATCCGGAGACAGCGGTACGCGACGCATATGCACTTTCAGGATCTGTTCACGACCGCGAACGTCTGGCAGACCAACCACAACCTGACGGTCGAAACGGCCTGGACGCAGCAGCGCAGGGTCAAGAACGTCCGGACGGTTAGTTGCCGCGATAACGATAATACCTTCGTTACCTTCGAAGCCGTCCATCTCAACCAGCATCTGGTTCAGCGTCTGTTCACGTTCATCGTGACCACCGCCCAGACCTGCGCCACGCTGGCGACCTACGGCGTCGATTTCATCGATGAAGATGATGCACGGTGCCGCTTTCTTGGCTTGTTCGAACATGTCACGCACACGAGATGCACCGACACCCACGAACATTTCCACGAAATCAGAACCGGAAATTGTGAAGAATGGAACCTTCGCTTCACCTGCGATAGCTTTCGCCAGCAGGGTTTTACCCGTACCCGGAGGACCAACCATCAGGACGCCTTTCGGGATTTTACCGCCCAGTTTCTGGAAACGGCTCGGTTCGCGCAGATACTCAACCAGCTCAGCGACTTCTTCTTTTGCTTCGTCACAACCCGCAACGTCAGCAAAAGTCGTTTTGATCTGATCTTCCGTCAGCATGCGCGCTTTGCTCTTGCCGAACGACATGGCACCTTTGCCACCACCGCCCTGCATCTGACGCATGAAGAAGATCCAGACACCAATCAGCAGCAGCATTGGGAACCAGGAAATGAAGATAGATGCCAGCAGGCTCGGCTCTTCAGGTGGTTCGCCAACAACCTTGACGTTTTTGGTCAGCAGGTTATCAAGCAGCTTCGGATCGTTAACCGGGATGTAGGTCGTGTAACGGTTACTATCTTTCTTGGTAACGTTAATCTCACGTCCGTTGATCTTCGCTTCACGAACCTGGTCCTGATTGACCTCTTGCAGGAAGGTAGAGTAATCAACCTTACGGCCATTAGACTCGCTGGGCCCAAAGCTCTGGAATACTGACATCAGCACAACGGCAATGACCAGCCAGAGAATTAGGTTTTTCGCCATGTCACTCAAGGGATTAACCTCATATTACAACTGTGTTAAAAACAGCGTCAGGATACTCTATATCCAGTTTCTTTCAAACTTTCGTTTGAAATCTGCCGGTTATGGTTTACGCCCGGTCGCTACAATATACACTTCACGCGAACGGGCGCGAGAAGAGTCCGGCTTACGAACTTTGACCTTCGTAAACAGGGAGCGAATCTCTCTTAGATACTCATCGAAGCCTTCGCCCTGGAACACCTTCACTACAAAACTACCACCTGGCGCTAATACATCACGAGCCATTCCAAGCGCCAGCTCTACCAGATACATGGCCCGGGGAATATCCACCGCCGGTGTTCCACACATATTTGGCGCCATATCAGACATGACAACTTGTACTTTACTGTCACCTACGCGTTCAAGTAACGCTTTCAGGACTAATTCATCACGAAAGTCGCCCTGAAGGAAGTCCACACCAACGATTGGATCCATAGGTAAAAGATCGCAAGCGATAATGCGGCCGGTGTTGCCGATCTGCGTAACTGCATATTGCGACCAGCCACCGGGTGCAGCACCGAGATCAACTATCGTCATCCCCGGTTTAAAAATTTTGTCACTTTGCTGTATTTCATCAAGTTTAAACCAGGCACGGGAACGTAACCCCTTTTTCTGCGCCTGTTGAACATATTTATCGCTAAAGTGTTCCTGAAGCCAGCGACTCGAGCTGGCAGAACGCTTTTTACCTGTCATTTCACATTCCCAAAGGGCAGTTCATCGTAACCAATGGTGTAAATTTCTACACAGCTATTTGGTGATATATGGGAGATGGCGGTAGAATGACCCGTTTTCAATCCCAACGTAAGCAAAAATATACGATGAATCTGAGTACTAAACAAAAACAGCACCTGAAAGGTCTGGCACATCCGCTCAAGCCTGTAGTTATGCTTGGCAATAATGGTTTGACCGAAGGGGTACTGGCCGAGATTGAACAAGCGTTAGAGCACCATGAACTTATCAAGGTGAAAATCGCCTCGGAAGATCGCGATACTAAAACCTTGATCGTGGAAGCTATCGTACGCGAAACCGGCGCCTGCAATGTACAGGTCATCGGCAAAACGCTGGTACTGTATCGCCCGACTAAAGAACGTAAAATCTCGCTGCCACGCTAAGAATATCCCAAAGTTGCACACGAAGTTTGTGTAAAACGCGGGGTTTTCCGCTAGCAGGAGAGCAAAATGCCACGCTCTCTTCGTTGATAAAAGGCCGCTATGCGGCCTTTTTCCTTTCTTTACAATGTATCAACATCTTAACCAAGATGCGAATTACAGGTATTCTACCTTCGTCACTTCATATTCCACTTCGCCGCCCGGCGTTTTGATAACTACGACGTCATCCTGCTCTTTACCGATCAGGCCACGAGCGATAGGCGAGTTCACTGAAATCAGGTTCTGTTTAAAATCGGCTTCATCATCGCCGACAATACGCCATGTCTGCTCTTCATCGTTATCGAGATTCAGAACGGTAACCGTCGCACCGAAAACAACGCGGCCATTGTTCGGCATTTTAGTAACGTCGATTACCTGCGCGTTGGACAGTTTAGCTTCGATATCTTTAATGCGTCCTTCGCAGAAACCCTGCTGTTCGCGCGCCGCGTGATACTCCGCGTTCTCTTTCAGGTCACCGTGCTCACGCGCTTCAGCGATAGCGGCAATAATTTCAGGACGGCGCACAGATTTCAGAAAATCCAGCTCTTCGCGCAGTTTTTCAGCACCACGTAAGGTCATCGGGATAGCTTGCATTTGTTATACCTCTTGAACATTCCTGTAGGGGGTAGTTGCTCTCACCCCGGCTGCTAAGCCCACCCTGGCGTGTGTCATGCCAGAGTCAGAAGCAAAAAAATACCGACCCGGGGCTCAAGGTCCCAGGTCAGCTACAATTCTCTATTTGATGATCATTTTACCCTGGAGTTCCTTATGGGTCATCGTTTACTTTTTGGGGCGTTGCGCCGTAGTATGACGGCCTGTTTCCAGGTTGTTAGCGCGAGATTATGCGATTTTCCAGATTTACCATCGGATTGACTGCCAGTATAGCGTTCAGCGTTCAGGCTGCGAACGTCGACGAGTATATCAATCAGCTCCCTGCCGGGGCCAACCTCGCCCTTATGGTACAGAAGGTTGGCGCACCTGCACCCGCTATTGATTTTCATAGCCAGCAGATGGCGCTGCCCGCCAGTACCCAGAAAGTAATCACCGCGCTGGCAGCATTGATTCAGCTCGGGCCTGACTTTCGTTTTACCACCACGCTTGAGACCAAAGGCAGCGTGGAAGGCGGCGTATTGAAAGGTGACTTAGTGGCACGATTTGGTGCCGATCCGACGCTAAAACGCCAGGATATTCGCAATATGGTGGCAACCCTGAAAAAATCAGGTGTGACGCAAATTGCCGGGAATGTCCTGATCGACACCTCTATTTTTGCCAGTCATGATAAAGCGCCCGGCTGGCCCTGGAACGACATGACGCAGTGTTTTAGTGCACCACCCGCAGCGGCTATTGTCGATAGAAACTGTTTCTCGGTTTCACTCTACAGCGCGCAAAAACCCAACGATCTCGCCTTTATTCGCGTGGCATCTTATTACCCGGTCACCATGTTCAGTCAGGTGCGTACTCTCGCCCGAGGTTCTGCGGAAGCGCAATATTGTGAACTGGATGTAGTTCCCGGCGATCTCAACCGCTATACGCTGACCGGATGCCTGCCACAACGTGCCGATCCGCTGCCGCTGGCGTTCGCCATTCAGGACGGTGCCAGCTATGCCGGGGCAATTATCAAAGATGAGCTAAAACAAGCAGGTATCACCTACAGTGGTACACTGCTGCGCCAGACGTTGGTCAACGAACCAGGAACGGTGGTCGCCAGTAAGCAGTCGGCACCGCTGCACGACCTGCTTAAGATTATGCTGAAAAAATCGGACAACATGATTGCCGATACCGTTTTCCGTATGATTGGTCATGCCCGATTTAACGTGCCGGGCACCTGGCGGGCGGGTTCTGACGCCGTGCGCCAGATTTTGCGTCAGCAGGCAGGCGTCGATATCGGCAACACTATTATTGCCGACGGTTCTGGCCTCTCCCGCCATAACCTGATTGCCCCAGCGACCATGATGCAGGTGCTGCAATATATCGCTCAACACGATAACGAGCTGAACTTTATCACTATGCTGCCACTGGCGGGCCACGACGGCTCTCTGCAATACCGTGCGGGTCTGCATCAGGCTGGTGTGGATGGCAAAGTATCGGCGAAGACAGGCTCGCTGCAGGGGGTTTATAACCTCGCAGGTTTCATCACCACGGCAAGCGGCCAACGCATGGCATTCGTGCAGTATTTATCTGGTTATGCGGTAGAGCCAGCTGACCAGCGTAATCGCCGTATTCCGTTGGTGCGCTTCGAGAGCCGGTTGTACAAGGATATTTATCAGAACAACTAAATGGGTAATTTGATTGCCGGATGGCGGCATTAACGTGCCTTATCCGGCCTACAGTGAGACCTGGAAACAAAAACCCCGGCAACATGGCCGGGGTTTTTAATGCGATTAACGCTTGTAGATGAACTCAACGCCTTCTTCGTCGTCTTCGTCCCAATCGTCATCCCAGTCATCTTCCGCTTCGTCTTCGACTTCAGCGAGCTGCTGGCGGTGATAATCATCCCACATGAACTCAACTTTCTCTGGCTGTTTCGCTTCTTCAGCCTGAACAATCGGGTTCTCGATGATAAAGGTCATCACATCCCAGCAGAGATCTTTCACGCCCAGTTGGCTGGCGGCAGAGATCAGGTAATATTTACCTTCCCAACCCAACGCTTCGGCGATAGCTTTCGCTTTCTCTTCCGCTTCAGCCTTGTCCATCAAATCAATTTTGTTGAACACTAACCAGCGCGGTTTAGATGCCAGATCCTGACTGTATTTTTCCAGTTCGCCAATAATGATACGGGCGTTTTCAACTGGATCAGAGCCATCAATCGGATCGATATCGATGAGGTGAAGCAGTACACGGCAACGTTCCAGGTGTTTCAGGAAGCGGATACCCAGGCCTGCGCCTTCAGCCGCGCCTTCAATCAGTCCCGGAATGTCGGCAACCACGAAGCTCATTTCGTTGTCCATACGCACCACGCCCAGGCTCGGCACCAGGGTGGTAAACGGATAATCAGCGACTTTCGGCTTCGCCGCGGACACCGCACGGATAAACGTCGATTTCCCGGCGTTTGGCATGCCCAGCATACCCACGTCCGCCAGCAGCATCAGCTCCAGCATCAGATCGCGCTTATCACCCGGCGTACCCATTGTTTTCTGACGCGGAGTACGGTTAACCGAGGATTTGAAACGGGTGTTGCCCAGACCGTGCCAGCCACCTTTAGCGACCATCAGACGCTGACCGTGTTTGGTCATGTCGCCCATGGTTTCGCCCGTGCCCTGATCGATAACACGCGTACCAACAGGTACTTTAATGGTAACGTCTTTGCCACGCTTACCGGTGCAATCACGGCTCGCGCCATTCTGACCACGTTCCGCACGGAATGATTTTTCAAAACGGTAATCGATCAGCGTGTTCAGGTTTTCGTCGGCTTCCAGCCAAACGTCACCACCGTCACCACCATCACCACCGTCCGGACCGCCTTTTGGGATGTACTTTTCGCGGCGGAAGCTGACGCAACCATTACCGCCATCACCTGCAACGACCAGAATCGATGCTTCATCAACAAACTTCATTTTACTCTCCGTAAATCATTCGCCTGAGCGGGGTTGCGAAACCACCGTTTCATGCTTACGTAAACCGCCCCAAATTCGATGACCAATGGCGGAATACATCGCGCCCGCAACCACGATAAACGCACCGAGATAACCTAATAGGTTTAGCATCGGTCTGGCGAAGAAATCGGGCCAGGCCAGTGATAATAAATCTGAAAATAACAACGTAAACAGCGGTGTGAGCGTGATAAGAGCGCTCACCTGCGCCGCCTGCCAACGCGCCATTGCTTCCGCGAGAGCGCCATATCCTACCAGCGTATTCAGGCCGCAGAATATCAGGCATGCCAGCTGCCAGTCGCTGAGCTGCGTGATGACACCGGGTTTAGCCAGCGGCAACAACGCAATCGTACATAAAGTGTACAGTAAAAACAGGATCTGCGGTGATGCCAGGCGGCGCAATAACACCTTTTGCGCGACCCCATAGCTCACCCAGACCATCGCCGCACCGACACCAAAGATAACGCCCCAGGTGTAATCGGTGAGTCGGGTAAAAATTTCGATCAGACTGGTATTAAAAAACAGGACCAGGCCGCTCAGAAGCATAATGGCGCCAATCACCTGCGTGCCGCGCATCTTTTCTTTCAGGATAAAGACGCTGGCAATCATCATACCAACCGGTGACAGCTGACCGATAACCTGCGAAGCCGTTGGGCTCAAATACTGCAAGGATGAACTAAACAGAATGAAGTTACCGAACAACCCACCGGTTGCGATAGCCAGCAACACCAGCCAACGCGCTTTGCGAAAAATACGCAACGGAGGGAGCTTTTTTTTAACCGCAAGAATAGCGCCAAGGCCAACGCTTGCCATTAAAAAACGGTAGAACACCACGGTAGGAGGCTCCATCACCTCCAGCACTTGCTTCATTGCTATTGGCAAAGCGCCCCAACATACCGCCGTTGTGAGTGCTAACAGAATACCAATGCCTGCCTGCTGCTTCATGCCGTATTCCCTGCAAGGGCTCGTTTCCGGGTTGTCACGGCGCGACGAGCGTATTTACCGGCCGTCGAATGTAAAAAGCCCCGCAACGTGTTGCGGGGCTTTTATCCGTTACCGGGACGCGAAAAACTTATTCAGCAACGATGCTGATGAATTTACGGTTTTTCGGGCCTTTCACTTCAAATTTCACTTTACCGTCTGCTTTAGCAAACAGAGTGTGGTCTTTGCCGCAACCAACGTTGGAGCCAGCGTGGAATTTAGTACCACGTTGACGAACGATGATGCTACCAGCCAGAACTGTTTCACCGCCGAAGCGTTTTACGCCCAGACGTTTAGCTTCTGAATCGCGACCGTTACGAGTCGAGCCGCCAGCCTTTTTATGTGCCATTTAATCTGCTCCCCTTAACTTAAGCGCTGATGCCAGTGATTTTCACATCAGTGAACCACTGACGATGGCCCTGCTGCTTACGGTAGTGTTTACGACGACGAAACTTAACAATTTTAACTTTCTCGCCACGACCGTGAGCAACGACTTCAGCTTTGATAACGCCGCCATCAACGAAAGGAACGCCGATTTTGACTTCTTCACCGTTTGCGATCATCAGAACTTCTGCGAATTCAACAGATTCGCCAGTTGCGATGTCCAGCTTTTCCAGGCGAACGGTCTGACCTTCGCTTACTCGGTGTTGTTTACCACCACTTTGGAAAACCGCGTACATAAAAAACTCCGCTTCCGCGCACACCTTTTTGATGATTCAGAGTGCGCTATAAATATTCACAATAGGGCGCGAATATTACGCAAAACGCGAGCCTTTGACAAGTGCTACCGTCAATACATGAAGAAAAAAAACACAACACGTACGGTAACGTTTATCTACGGCGTTTTTTCAGTACAATCAGCATATATTTATAACCCTAAACCCGACGTTACCTTCCCACACAGTAAGGTAATCGGGGCGAGAAGCCCGGCTTTTGCGATGAATTTAGAAAAAATCAATGAGTTAACCGCGCAAGATATGGCGGGGGTCAATGCGACAATCCTTGAACAGCTCAATTCCGACGTTCAGTTGATCAATCAACTGGGGTACTACATCGTTAGCGGCGGCGGAAAACGCATTCGCCCAATGATCGCCGTCCTCGCCGCGCGAGCCGTTGGTTACCAGGAAAATGCGCACGTTACGATTGCGGCCCTCATCGAGTTTATCCACACAGCGACCCTGCTGCACGACGATGTTGTGGATGAGTCAGACATGCGCCGTGGGAAAGCTACGGCAAATGCGGCGTTTGGTAATGCGGCCAGCGTGCTGGTTGGCGATTTTATCTATACCCGTGCATTTCAGATGATGACCAGCCTTGGCTCGTTGAAAGTGCTGGAAGTCATGTCGAAAGCAGTCAACGTCATTGCCGAAGGTGAAGTCTTGCAGTTGATGAACGTCAACGACCCGGACATCACCGAAGAAAACTATATGCGCGTCATCTACAGTAAGACCGCGCGTTTGTTTGAAGCGGCAGCCCAATGTTCAGGTATTCTGGCTGGCTGTAGCGAAGAACAAGAAAAAGGGTTGCAGGATTATGGCCGTTATCTCGGTACCGCTTTCCAGTTAATTGACGATTTGCTGGATTACAGCGCAGATGGCGAGCAGCTGGGTAAAAACGTCGGTGATGACCTCAACGAGGGTAAACCAACGCTGCCACTGTTGCATGCCATGCGCCACGGCACCCCAGAACAAGCGCTAATGATCCGCCAGGCCATTGAGCAAGGTAATGGTCGTCACCTTCTGGAGCCGGTTCTGGAAGCGATGAACGCCTGTGGTTCTCTGGAATGGACCCGTCAGCGGGCAGAAGAAGAGGCTGATAAAGCCATCGCTGCGCTTCAGGTGCTGCCCGATACGCCGTGGAGAGAAGCGCTGATTGGTCTGGCACATATCGCCGTGCAGCGCGACCGTTAATTCCCTACAGCATCCTCCCTCATCCCGTGCCCTGCACGGGATTTTCTTATAAGTTCCAGTAAGAATTTACCCCCTCCAGATAATCACGCAGAACCTTGGCATATTCTGAATATACACACACTTTACATGAACATTTTAGAACATTCGTTCTTCGGGCGTTATAGTGTCGGCACAACCGATCGTGAAACCGTAAGCCGTTAACCAAAGGAGAGATGAATTGATGGAAAGCAAGCTGATTGACTGGCATCCGGCCGACATCATCGCCGGACTGCGCAAGAAAGGGACCTCAATGGCCGCTGAATCACGTAAAAATGGATTGAGTTCATCAACACTGGCCAATGCGTTAACGAGACCATGGCCAAAAGGTGAGTTGATTATCGCCCGGGCACTGGGAACTGACCCCTGGGTGATTTGGCCGTCACGCTATCACGATGCCAAAACGCATGAGTTCATCGACAGAACGCGGATGATGAGGAGTCGCAGAGAGAAAAAGAATCCGGAATGAACATTGAGCTGTAACCCCCGGCCAACTGAACTGGGGGTTACAAGAGACGTTGACGATTACTCGCCTTTCACGCGCTCAATGTTTGCGCCCAGCGCACGCAGTTTATCTTCGATGCGCTCATAGCCGCGATCGATGTGATAAATACGGTCGACTACCGTCGTACCTTCAGCAATACACCCTGCCAGCACCAGGCTTGCAGATGCGCGCAGATCGGTCGCCATAACCTGTGCGCCAGAGAGCGTTTCCACGCCGTGGCAAATCACGGTATTGCTTTCGATTTCTGCGTGAGCGCCCATACGGCTCAGCTCAGGCACGTGCATAAAGCGGTTCTCAAACACGGTTTCCGTGATGAAGCCGGTCCCTTCAGCTACCAGGTTCAGCAATGTAAACTGGGCCTGCATGTCGGTAGGGAACGCCGGATGCGGTGCAGTACGCACATTGACCGCTTTCGGACGTTTACCGTGCATATCAAGGCTGATCCAATCATCACCCACTTCAATATCCGCACCCGCATCACGCAGCTTCGCCAGAACGGCATCCAGCGTGTCCGGCTGTGCATTACGGCAGATAATCTTGCCGCGAGAAATTGCCGCCGCCACCAGGAAGGTACCGGTTTCGATACGATCTGGCAGAACGCGATAAACACCACCGCCAAGACGCTCAACGCCTTCGATGGTAATACGATCGGTGCCCTGACCCGTGATCTTCGCGCCCAGCGCAATCAGGAAGTTCGCGGTATCCACAATCTCCGGCTCGCGCGCAGCGTTTTCGATGATGGTGGTGCCTTCGGCAAGCGTTGCTGCGCACATGATGGTGACCGTCGCGCCGACGCTCACTTTGTCCATGACGATATGCGCGCCTTTCAGACGGCCATCAACGGACGCCTTCACATAGCCTTCTTCCAGCTTAATTGTCGCGCCTAACTGCTCCAGACCGGTAATGTGCAGGTCAACCGGACGCGCGCCAATGGTACAGCCACCCGGCAGTGAAACCTGGCCCTGACCAAAGCGGGCAACCAGCGGCCCGAGCGCCCAAATGGATGCACGCATGGTTTTCACCAAATCGTACGGCGCACAGAAGACGTTCACATCACGCGCATCGATGTGCACAGAACCATTACGCTCAACTTTCGCACCCAGCTGGCTCAGCAGCTTCATTGATGTGTCAACGTCCTTCAGTTTCGGGACGTTTTGGATCTCTACAGGTTCTTCAGCCAGCAGCGCCGCAAACAGGATCGGCAGTGCGGCGTTTTTAGCGCCTGAAATTGTGACTTCGCCCTGGAGCTTAGTTGGCCCCTGAACACGAAATTTATCCATTATTCTGTTCTCTGTTAAGAATTTATCTTCGCTACCGGCACATCACCCGTAGCTCAAAAACCGTTAAGTTTGCGATCGCGCGCCCATTCCGCTGGGGTAAACGCCTTAATCGACACGGCATGAATGCGGTTGTCCGCAATGTACTCCATCAACGGGCCATAGACCGATTGCTGCTTCTTGACCCGGCTCATGCCTTCAAACATCTCACCCACGGCAATAACCTGAAAGTGACTGCCGTCGCCAGAAACGTGGACTTCCTGGAGGGAGAGTGCATTCATCAGCACGCTCTGAATTTCATTATTTTCCATGGGCTCTTCATTCGTCAGATAGTGAAAACAGCCCAACATCTTAGAGCAAAGTGGCGCTGTCATAAATAAGCAAAAAGCCTCGCTGATAAATCAGACAAGGCTTTAGTGGCAGATCCCCCTCAGGGGTTTTGCCGGATAGCGGCACAAGACCTTATCCGGCCTGGAAAAATTAACGCGGAAGGACGTCGTCAGGCAGATTGTAAAGCTGCGCCAGCGTGTACACTTTATCGTTAACACCAGTGAGCGAAACGCTGTTTCCCTGCTGCTTGCCCTGATTAATCAGATGCAACAGTAACGCCAGACCGCCGGTATCTACCCGGGATACCTGGTTCAGGTCGATGCAGGATACCCCTTTCATCGCCTTAACTCGCGCATCCCATAATGGGTTTAACACGTCCTGATCCAGCTCCCCCACCAGCACCAGCTTGTCACCTTCACGCGACCAGGTGAGTGACTGCGTCATTATTTTTTCTCTTCCAGAGTGATTTTCTGCTGAGCAATAGATTTCAGCTGCGCCGTCAGGCCATCAATACCTTTGGTACGCAGCAGGTCGCTCCACTCATTTTGTTTGGTGGTGATCATACTTACGCCTTCAGCAATCATGTCATAAGCCTGCCAGTTACCGGTCTGGGAGTTTTTACGCCACTGGAAATCCAAACGTACCGGAGGACGACCGTTTGGATCGATGATGGTTACGCGGATAGGCACGATGGTCGCATCACCCAGCGGTTGCTCTGGTGCAATTTCATAAGTCTGGCCATGGTACATCGCCAGAGCCTGGCCGTAGGCCTGCTTCAGATATTCACGGAATGCGGCAAAATAGGCTTCACGCTGAGCAGGGGTCGCATCTTTGTAGTAGCGCCCCAGTACCAGCGCACCCGCATATTTAACCTGCACGTATGGCAACAGTTCCTGATCGACAACCTGACGCAGGTAATCCGGGTTTGCGCGGATTTTAGGTTGTTCATTCTTCAGACGGTCAAATGTCTTCTGCGCCGCCTCATTCATCTGTTTGTACGGGTTCGTTTGGTCGGCTGCAGTTGCTGCGCTAAGCGGGGCAATCACCAGCATAGCCACCATCATCAATCGTTTAAACATACGTCGATTCTCCTGAGATTATTTCGTTGCGCCCGCAGGCGTAGTGGCTTCATTATTGCCGTCAGTTGCGGCTGGCGCATCGCCAGAATTCTTATTGTCATCACCTTTACTGTTGCTGTTGTAAAGGAACTGACCAATCATATCTTCCAGCACCATCGCGGATTTCGTGTCCTGAATCGTACCGCCATCTTTGAGGATAGACGTTCCCAGCTCAGGATCTTCAAAACCCACATTCAATGCCAGATACTGTTCGCCCAGCAGACCGGAAGTACGGATGCTCAGAGAACTGGTGTCAGGAATATGGTTAAAACGCGATTCGATTTCCAGCGTCACGCGCGGCAGGTACGTTTTCGGATCTAACGAGATGTCCGATACGCGTCCAACTACCACTCCGCCAATCCGCACCGGAGAACGCTCTCTCAGGCCGCCGATATTATCAAAGGTCGCATAAATCGTGTAAGTCGGCTCAGTACGCATTGAGGTAACGTTCGCCGCCTTCAGGCAAACAAACAGCGCTGCCAGCAGCGCAACCAACAGGAATAACCCGACCCAAATTTCATTTTTTTTCGTTTGCATGAACTCAATTCCCAAACATCAGTGCGGTCAGCACAAAATCCAGCCCCAGAACGGCAAGAGAGGCGTGCACAACGGTGCGTGTCGTTGCCCGGCTAATCCCAGCAGAGGTCGGGATCGCATCATAACCATTGAACAATGCAATCCAGGTGACCGTAATGGCGAACACCACGCTCTTAATCAGACAGTTGACCAGGTCCAGACGCCAGTCGACGGCATTTTGCATAGCCGACCAGAAGAAGCCTGCATCAATACCCTTCCAGCTTACGCCAACCAGTGAACCACCCCAGATACCCACTGCGACAAAAATAATCGTCAGCAACGGCAATGAAATGACGCCAGCCCAAAAACGTGGGGAAATCACCCGGCGCAGTGGATCGACGGCCATCATCTCCAGACTGGAAAGCTGTTCGGTCGCCCGCATCAGGCCAATTTCTGCGGTTAAGGCCGACCCGGCCCGCCCGGCAAACAGCAGCGCCGCAACAACCGGTCCCAACTCACGTAACAATGACAGTGCCACCAGCATACCGAGGCTGGTTTCCGCGCTGTAGGTGGTCAGCACCAGGTATCCCTGCAACCCCAGCACCATACCGATGAATACGCCAGAAACAATAATGATCAGCATCGATAAGACACCGACATTATAGAGCTGGCGTATCAGCAGCGGCGCATGTTTGCGAAACTCCGGCTTGCCGACAACCGCATTGAACAACATTAATCCGGCTCGCCCGAACGTCCTGAGGGTTTTTATTCCCCGATGTCCGAGTGATGCCAGCGCATTTAACAACATGGGTGGCTTAACTCCCTGTTTTGAGTAAATCGATGTGGTAGTCGCCCGCCGGGTAACGGAACGGAACCGGTCCATCGGCAATGCCGTCAAGGAACTGGCGTACGCGCGGATCGGCATTTTCTTGTAGTGCCTGAGCACTACCGTAGGCCACTATTTTTTTGTCCGCCATTATATAGGCGTAATCCGCAATACTCAGTACCTCAGGCACATCATGGGATACCACCACACAGGTGACGCCCAGCGCGCTGTTCAGTTCTGAAATCAGCTTCACCAGAACACCCATGGTGATGGGATCCTGGCCGACGAACGGCTCATCAAACATGATGAGGTCTGGCTCCAGCGCGATAGCACGTGCTAACGCGGCGCGACGCGCCATCCCACCGGATAATTCAGAAGGCATTAATTTGGCCGCACCCCGCAGGCCGACGGCCTCGAGCTTCATCATCACCGTGCTCTTCAGCAACGGCGCTGGCAACGTCGTATGCTCGCGCAGAGGGTACGCGACGTTGTCAAACACATTCATGTCGGTAAATAGCGCACCAGACTGAAACAGCATACTCATGCGCTTACGCACGGTAAATAAACGCGAACGGGACATGGCCGGGACGTTCTCACCGTCAAACAGGATCTCGCCCTTATCCGGGGGGATCTGTCCGCCAATCAGACGCAACAGCGTCGTTTTGCCGATGCCTGATGGCCCCATGATCGCCGTCACCTTACCGCGCGGTACCGTCAGGGAAATATTATCAAAGATGCAGCGGTCACCCCGGGAAAAGCTGACATCGCGCATATCGACTAGATTCGCCACAGACTGCCCCATTGATTCATCCTTTACTATTGCCTCGTTGATCGAAGAGTTTGGCGCTCAATTTAGCCATGAACTCAACATATTTACAGATTATTGCCTGTCCTGGTTAGCGAAAGCTGGCATTTGTTTTACTTTTTAGCCGCATAAAGTCAAAATTAAGACTTCGTTACGGCTTCCAGAAGATCCTTCAAGTGGACCGGCGAGTATACCTGAAGAAAGGACTTTAGATGCTTTTAGCGACGGCGCTGTTAATAATTGGTTTACTTCTGGTGGTCTACGGTGCCGACCGTCTGGTATTTGCCGCATCCATTTTATGTCGAAATTTCGGTATTCCTCCCATTATCATCGGAATGACCGTGGTCAGCATGGGTACGTCATTACCCGAGATAATTGTCTCCGTTGCCGCATCGATGAATGGGCAACTCGATCTGGCTGTCGGGACCGCCATAGGTTCTAACATCACCAACATTCTGCTTATTTTAGGCCTGTCGGCGCTGATTCATCCTTTTACCGTGCATTCTGATGTTCTGCGTCGTGAATTACCGCTAATGTTGCTGGTAAGTATTTTAGCTGCATCCGTCCTGTATGACGGGCAGTTAAGCCGCAGCGACGGTTTCTTTCTTCTGCTTCTGGCCGTGCTATGGCTGCTATTCATTGTTAAAATCGCCCGTCTGGCCGAGCGACAAGGCAATGACAGCCTGACACGTGAGCAGATAGCTGAGCTGCCGCGCGAAGGCGGATTACCGGTCGCATTTTTGTGGTTGGGCATTGCGCTGATTATCATGCCAATGGCAACACGTATGGTGGTGGATAACGCTACCGTGCTGGCGAACTATTTCGCCATGAGCGAACTTACTATCGGGCTGACAGTGGTCGCCATTGGTACCAGCCTGCCGGAGCTGGCAACAGCGATTGCGGGTCTGCGTAAAGGTGAAAACGATATTGCCGTCGGTAACATTATCGGCGCAAACATTTTTAATATCGTTATCGTCCTCGGGCTACCGGCGCTGATTACGCCGGGTGAAGTCAATCCGATGGCCTTCACCCGTGACTATAGCGTCATGCTGCTGGTGAGCGTGATTTTTGCACTACTCTGCTGGCGACGTCCGCGCCAGATTGGTCGCGGCGCAGGTGCGCTGCTGACCGGCGGTTTTATCATATGGCTGGCGATGCTGTATTGGTTATCGCCACTTCTCGTTGGATAACTGGAAACGCATTATGTCGCACTTAGAGTTGCAACCGGGTTTTGACTTTCAGCAAGCAGGCAAGGAAGTCCTGGCAATTGAACGTGAAGGCCTGGCGGAGCTTGATCAGTACATCAACCAAAATTTTACCCTCGCATGTGAGAAAATATTCAGCTGCCCGGGCAAAGTGGTGGTGATGGGAATGGGGAAATCCGGCCATATCGGGCGGAAAATGGCAGCCACATTTGCCAGCACCGGCACCCCCTCATTTTTTGTACACCCAGGCGAAGCCGCACATGGCGATCTGGGTATGGTCTCGCCGCAGGATGTGGTCATCGCCATCTCTAACTCCGGTGAATCCAATGAGATAGCGGCGCTGATCCCGGTATTAAAACGTCTTCATGTACCGCTTATCTGCATGACCGGTCGTCCTGAAAGCAGTATGGCGCGTGCGGCAGATGTGCATCTGTGTGTTAAAGTGCCCAAGGAAGCTTGTCCGTTAGGCCTGGCGCCGACCAGCAGTACGACAGCAACACTGGTGATGGGCGATGCCCTCGCGGTGGCATTATTAAAAGCGCGCGGCTTTACCGCGGAAGATTTTGCGTTGTCTCATCCCGGTGGCGCACTGGGCCGTAAGCTTTTACTGCGCGTTAACGATATTATGCATACGGGCGACGAGATCCCGCATGTGACCAAAAACGCCAGCCTGCGTGACGCCTTAATTGAGATCACGCGTAAAAATCTCGGCATGACCGTCATTTGCGATGATGCCATGAAGATTGACGGTATTTTCACCGATGGCGATTTACGTCGTGTCTTCGATATGGGCGTTGATGTACGCCAGTTAGGCATTGCCGATGTGATGACCCCTGGAGGCATTCGCGTGCGTCCGGGTATTCTTGCCGTCGATGCCCTGAACTTAATGCAGTCCCGCCATATCACCTCGGTAATGGTTGCTGATGGCGACCAGTTACTCGGTGTGTTACATATGCATGATCTGCTGCGTGCAGGTGTAGTGTAAGAAACTCAAGGATAACGAAAATGAGTAAAGCAGGTGCGTCGCTTGCGACCTGTTATGGACCCGTCAGCGCAGACGTTATCACCCGGGCAGAAAACATCCGTTTGCTGATCCTGGATGTGGATGGCGTACTGTCTGATGGTCTGATTTATATGGGCAACAACGGTGAAGAGCTGAAGGCTTTTAACGTCCGTGATGGTTACGGAATTCGCTGTGCGCTCACTTCCGGTATTGAGGTTGCCATTATTACCGGACGAAAGGCTAAACTTGTAGAAGATCGCTGTGCCACTTTGGGGATCACCCACCTGTATCAGGGGCAGTCAGACAAACTGGTTGCCTTTGGCGATCTCCTTAGCAAACTGGCGATCGCGCCGGAGAATGTCGCCTACGTTGGCGATGACCTGATCGACTGGCCGGTGATGGCTAAAGTGGGATTAAGCGTCGCGGTGGCAGATGCCCACCCTTTGCTGATCCCGCGAGCTGATTATGTCACCCACATTGATGGGGGACGTGGCGCTGTGCGTGAAGTCTGCGATTTATTACTCCTGGCGCAGGGCAAACTGGACGAGGCCAAAGGGCAATCGATATGAGCAAAACCAGACGTTGGGTTATCATTCTACTGTCGCTGGCTGTCCTTGTGATGATTGGTATTAATCTGGCAGACAAAGATGACACCACTCAGGTCGTCGTCAATAACAACGAGCCAACCTATAAGAGCGAACATACTGATACCGTCGTGTATAGTCCGGAAGGCGCGCTGAGCTATCACTTGATCGCACAACACGTTGAATATTATTCGGAACAAGCGGTTTCGTGGTTTACTCAACCAGTATTAACCACGTTTGATAAGGATAAAGTACCGACCTGGACGATCAAGGCCGACAAAGCCAAATTGACCAACGATCGGATGCTGTATCTGTACGGCCATGTTGAGGTTAACGCCCTGGTGCCTGACTCTCAACTACGCAGAATTACGACCGATAACGCGCAGATTAACCTGGTGACACAAGACGTCACTTCCGATGATCTGGTGACGTTGTATGGCACAACATTTAACTCCAGCGGACTGAAGATGCGCGGCAACTTACGCAGCAAGAACGCCGAGCTGATTGAAAAGGTTAGAACCTCATATGAAATCCAAAACAAACAAACTCAGCCTTAATCTTGTACTTGCCAGCTCACTTCTGGCCGCCAGCATTCCGGCATTTGCCGTCACCGGCGATACCGAGCAGCCGATTCACATTGAATCGGACCAGCAGTCCCTGGATATGCAGGGCAACGTGGTGACGTTTACTGGCAACGTGATTGTGACTCAGGGCACCATCAAAATTAACGCCGATAAAGTCGTCGTGACCCGTCCTGGCGGTGAAGACGGCAAAGAAGTGATTGATGGCTATGGCAATCCAGCGACGTTTTACCAGATGCAGGACAACGGTAAACCGGTTAAAGGCCACGCCTCTCAGATGCACTATGAACTGGCGAAAGACTTTGTCGTTCTCACCGGCAAGGCGTATCTGGAACAGCTCGATAGCAACATCACGGGCGATAAGATCACCTATCTGGTAAAAGAGCAGAAAATGCAGGCCTTCAGCGATAAAGGCAAACGCGTCACCACCGTTCTGGTTCCGTCGCAGTTGCAGGACAAAAACAAGGCTCCGGCAGAGAAAAAAGGTAACTGATTCGTTATGGCAACATTAACTGCAAAGAACCTTGCAAAAGCCTATAAAGGCCGTCGTGTGGTTGAAGATGTCAGTCTGACCGTCAACTCCGGGGAGATCGTCGGTCTGCTCGGTCCTAACGGTGCAGGCAAGACAACAACCTTTTACATGGTAGTCGGCATTGTCCCGCGCGATGCGGGTAACATTATCATTGATGACGAAGACATCAGTCTGCTGCCTCTGCATGCGCGCGCGCGTCGCGGCATCGGCTACTTACCGCAGGAAGCGTCTATTTTCCGTCGCCTGAGCGTGTTTGATAACCTGATGGCGGTACTGCAAATTCGTGACGATCTGACCAGCGAGCAGCGGGAAGATCGGGCCAACGAGCTGATGGAAGAATTCCACATCGAGCACCTGCGCGACAGCTTAGGTCAGTCGCTCTCCGGTGGTGAACGACGCCGTGTGGAGATCGCTCGCGCACTGGCCGCTAATCCGAAATTTATCCTGCTGGATGAACCGTTTGCCGGTGTTGACCCGATTTCTGTTATTGATATTAAACGGATCATCGAACACCTGCGCGACAGCGGCCTTGGCGTGCTGATTACCGACCATAACGTCCGCGAAACGCTGGCAGTGTGTGAGCGCGCCTATATCGTAAGTCAGGGGCACCTGATCGCGCACGGCACGCCAACAGAAATACTGCAGGATGAGCACGTTAAGCGCGTATACCTTGGGGAAGACTTCAGACTCTGATAGGGTAGAAGACTTCACGTCACTGCAGGAGAAAACAACTCTGAACATGAAGCAAGGTTTGCAACTCAGGCTTAGCCAACAACTGGCGATGACGCCTCAGCTACAACAGGCTATCCGTCTGTTGCAGCTGTCCACGCTGGAACTTCAGCAAGAACTTCAGCAAGCGCTGGAAAGTAACCCACTGCTCGAGCAAACCGATCTTCACGACGAAATTGATACCCAGGAAAAACAGGACAGCGAAACCCTCGACACCGCAGATGCACTCGAACAAAAAGAGATGCCTGAGGAGTTGCCGCTTGACGCCAGTTGGGATGAAATATACACCGCCGGGACGCCTTCGGGCACCAGCGGAGATTACATCGACGACGAACTGCCTGTGTATCAGGGTGAGACCACGCAATCACTACAGGATTACCTGATGTGGCAAGTGGAACTGACCCCGTTCTCGGATACCGATCGCGCCATTGCGACATCCATTGTGGATGCGGTAGACGAAACCGGTTATCTCACCGTGACCCTGGACGATATTCTCGAAAGCATGGGCGATGACGACGTCGGTATGGACGAAATCGAAGCCGTGCTTAAACGCGTTCAGCGCTTTGATCCCGTTGGCGTGGCCGCCAAAGATCTCCGCGACTGCTTACTGATCCAACTTTCGCAGTTTGATAAAGCCACACCGTGGCTGGAAGAAGCGCGTCTGATCATCAGCGATCACCTCGATCTGTTAGCCAACCATGACTTCCGCACCCTGATGCGCGTGACCCGGCTGAAAGAAGACGTGCTGAAAGAAGCCGTCAATCTTATTCAGTCGCTGGATCCAAGACCTGGGCAATCGATCCAGACCGGCGAGCCGGAGTACGTCATTCCGGATGTGCTGGTGCGTAAGCATAACGATCGCTGGGTGGTCGAACTCAACGGCGACAGCATTCCGCGCTTACAGATTAACCAGCACTACGCCGCGATGTGCAATAGCGCGCGTAACGATGCCGACAGCCAGTTTATTCGTAGCAATCTGCAAGATGCGAAGTGGCTGATTAAAAGCCTGGAAAGCCGCAATGATACGTTGCTGCGCGTCAGCCGCTGCATCGTTGAGCAGCAGCAAGCTTTCTTTGAGCAAGGCGAAGAGTTTATGAAACCGATGGTGCTGGCGGATATCGCCCAGGCCGTCGAGATGCACGAATCGACCATTTCCCGTGTGACCACGCAAAAGTATCTGCACAGTCCGCGCGGCATTTTTGAATTGAAGTATTTCTTTTCCAGTCACGTTAACACTGAAGGCGGAGGTGAAGCCTCATCCACAGCTATCCGTGCGCTGGTGAAGAAATTAATTGCTGCGGAAAACCCCGCGAAACCACTGAGTGACAGCAAGTTAACCTCTATGCTGTCAGAACAGGGTATCATGGTGGCGCGCCGCACCGTTGCGAAGTACCGAGAGTCTTTATCCATTCCGCCGTCTAACCAGCGCAAACAGCTGGTGTGACCCAACCGATAAGGAAGACACTATGCAGCTCAACATCACTGGAAACAACGTCGAAATCACCGAAGCCCTGCGCGATTTTGTGAATACAAAATTTGCCAAGCTCGAACAATATTTCGACCGGATTAATCAGGTCTATATTGTGTTGAAAGTGGAGAAGGTTACACATATCTCGGATGCAACACTGCATGTGAACGGTGGCGAAATTCATGCCAGCGCGGAAGGTCAGGATATGTACGCCGCCATTGACGGTTTAATTGATAAACTGGCTCGGCAGTTAACAAAACATAAAGATAAACTGAAACAGCACTAACTTGTCCGGGCAGTTAGCGGGTGCAGGACGGCCTGTTGTGTAGCACAACGGGCCATTTGTACAGTTAGCGCTTAGGTGAAATTATGACAAATAACGATACGACTCTACAACTGAGCACTGTTCTTAACCAGGAATGTACACGCGCAGGCGTTCACTGCCAAAGCAAGAAACGCGCACTGGAAATCATCAGCGAACTTGCGGCAAAACAGCTTAGCTTGCCTTCTCAGGTGGTATTTGAAGCCATTCTGACGCGTGAAAAAATGGGCAGTACCGGCATCGGTAATGGTATTGCTATCCCGCACGGAAAGCTGGAAGAAGACACGATGCGCGCGGTTGGTGTGTTTGTTCAACTCGAAACACCCATCGCCTTCGACGCCATTGATAATCAACCTGTCGATCTGCTTTTCGCCCTGCTGGTCCCGGCAGACCAAACCAAGACGCATTTGCATACGTTGTCACTGGTCGCAAAACGTCTGGCAGATAAAACCATCTGTCGTCGTCTGCGCGCTGCGCAGAGTGACCAGGAGTTGTATCAAATCATCACGGACACCGAAGGTGGACAGGATGAAGCATAACAACCCAATGGCATCCTTTTTTGTCGTTGTGAGGAGAAACAGTACATGGTACTGATGATCGTCAGCGGCCGTTCAGGGTCAGGTAAATCTGTCGCCCTGCGTGCGCTGGAAGATATGGGTTTTTACTGCGTGGATAACCTTCCCGTAGTGCTGTTGCCCGATCTGGCTCGTACACTGGCCGATCGCCAGATTTCTGCGGCCGTCAGCATTGATGTGCGTAACATGCCTGAGTCCCCGGAAATTTTTGAGCAGGCAATGAATAATCTGCCCGAGGGTTTCTCACCACAGCTGCTGTTCCTTGATGCAGACCGTAACACGCTGATTCGTCGCTACAGCGACACGCGCCGTTTACACCCGCTCTCCAGCAAGAACTTGTCTCTGGAAAGCGCTATCGATAAGGAAAGCGATTTGCTGGAGCCACTGCGCTCTCGCGCTGACCTGATCGTTGATACCTCCGAAATGTCCGTACACGAACTGGCGGAAATGTTACGTACCCGACTGCTGGGTAAACGTGAACGTGAATTGACGATGGTATTCGAATCCTTTGGTTTCAAACACGGTATCCCGATTGATGCGGATTACGTCTTTGACGTGCGCTTCCTGCCTAACCCACACTGGGATCCGAAGCTGCGCCCAATGACCGGTCTTGACCGCCCTGTCGCCGCATTCCTCGACAGGCACACAGAAGTACACAATTTTATCTACCAGACTCGCAGCTATCTTGAGCTATGGTTACCCATGCTGGAGACCAACAACCGTAGCTACCTTACCGTAGCCATCGGCTGTACCGGCGGGAAACACCGTTCGGTGTATATTGCTGAGCAGCTGGCAGACTACTTCCGCTCACGCGGTAAAAACGTGCAGTCACGCCATCGTACGCTGGAAAAACGTAAATCATGACCGTGAAGCAAACCGTTGAAATCACCAATAAGCTGGGCATGCATGCCCGCCCAGCGATGAAACTGTTTGAATTGATGCAGGGTTTCGAAGCAGAAGTTTTGCTGCGTAATGATGAAGGAACGGAAGCCGAGGCCAACAGCGTTATCGCTCTGCTGATGCTGGATTCAGCCAAAGGGCGTCAGATAGAAGTCGAAGCCACGGGACCACAGGAAGTAGAAGCCCTGGCCGCAGTGATTGCCCTGTTTAATTCAGGGTTTGATGAAGATTAATCGAGTACACAGAACGTAGCCAGTAGGCCGGATAAGGCGTTTACGCCGCATCCGGCAATAACTACGCTAATACAGCTTATTTTCCCGCATAAACGACTCACCACCTAACTGCCGCATTTGGCGCATAATCCAGGCCTGGCGGTTACGCACATAACCAGAAGGCGCATTCGCCTTAAAACGCAAAGGATTGGGCAATACTGCCGCCAGCAAGGCCGCTTCAGACAGGCTCAACCGACTGGCCGGTTTATGAAAATACCGTTGCGCCGCCGCCTCCACGCCAAATATCCCATCGCCAAACTCGGCGATATTCAAATAGACGGTCAGAATACGTTTCTTACTCCAGACGGTTTCCATACCCAGCGTTAGCCCGGCTTCAAGGCCCTTACGCACCCAGCTACGTCCATCCCACAAAAAGAGGTTTTTCGCCGTCTGTTGCGATAACGTCGACGCCCCGCGAATGCGGTTTTCATTGCGTTCATTGTGCGCCAGCGCTTTCTCTATGGCGGTGACGTCAAACCCCCAGTGGTCTGGAAACTTCTGGTCCTCCGCAGCAATCACCGCCAGTCCCATCCACGGTGAGATCTCATCCATGCTCACCCAGTCCGAGTGCGCCACATAGCCGAAATCACCGGACAGCCATGCGCCCAGCTGTCGCTCGACCATTACCGCCGAGAAAGGCACAGGCATCACGCTGAAAAGTGCGATGCCCCCGCCCCAGAATACGGCGAGGACAACCACCACCCGCAGAAAAATACGTCGCAGAAAGGCGGTTACTCCTTTTCTCATTCAGTCAGCACCAGCACACGCGATACCAGTTTATCGATGCCACTCGCAGCCTGAGCGATGTCCTGCGCCAGCATATAGGCAGGCGTGGTGACGATTTTGTTGTCTTCATCGACGACAATGTCATCAACCGGACAAGGCACATGCTCAGCGCCCATCTCTTCCAGCACCTCTGCCGTGTCGATATCAGTGCCGATGGTCAGACGCAGCGGGAAGTCAAAAATTTTAGGTAACATGGCAGGCGCAATGCACATAAACCCCAACGGCTTACCCGCCTGATGCATGGCCACCGCCAGCGCGGCTAAATCGCTGTCAACCCGGCATTCGCTGCCCTGACTGGCAAAATTGCTCAGATTTTTGGCCGCACCAAACCCTCCCGGCACGATCAACGCATCCAGTTCCGATGAGACTGCCTGCGCAAGTGGGCGAATATCGCCACGTGTGATACGCGCGGCTTCAATCAGCACATTGCGAGTTTCCAGCATCGGCTCGCCGGTCAGATGATTAATCACATCCGCTTGTTGTTTATCTGGTGCGAAACAGACAGCCTGAGCACCGTTGCGGGCAATGGCCAGAAGCGTGAGAACAGTTTCATGGATCTCTGCACCGTCATACACGCCGCATCCGCTGAGCACTACACCCACTTTTTTCATCGTAATACTCCTTTCTCAACTGGCTGAAACATATTAGTTATTATGATTTAAATGCTACGCTTCACACATTTAACTGATTCATGTAACAAATTATTTAAGATTTGCTATCTTAACTGCGTGCGGCCTGAAAATTAGGGCTGCGCCCTTGTAAACAATGATAATAATTTACGGCGCAGCCACGATTTCCCTGGTGTTGGCGCAGTATTCGCGCACCCCGGTCAAGCCGGGGTCATTTTTTTTCCACACTCGCCACCCAGGCTTTTAATACTGCCACGTCGTGCTGCCACTCCTGCTTCATCTCTTCAATCCATTCAGCAACGTTATCTTCCCAGGCAGGAAGATCCGGCGACTGGATTTGCTGACCTAGCTGTTGCAGGTGACGCAGCCCCACTGAACCTGCTGCGCCTTTAATTTTATGGCCTTCCTCAACAACACCTTTTTTGTCCCGTGCCGTCAGGTTGGACTCCAGCACGCTCAAATATCCCGGCATCATCTTCTCAAACACCGCCAGCCCGTCGGTAATTAACTTCGGTCCCACCAGCTCGAGGTATTGTTCCAACATAGGAATATCTAACAGCGCTTGCGATTTACTGCTTTCTTCAGATGTCACAGTGCTCTCCTCTTCGTTTCGGGTATCCCAGTATTTTTTGATCATGGCGGTTAGCGCCGGAACCGACAGCGGCTTACTCAGCACGTCGTCCATGCCTGCGTCCAGATACTCTTTTTTATCTTTCAGTACGTTGGCGGTGAGTGCAACCAACGGTGGCAGCTCTTCACGGGCATATTTTTGCGTGAGCTCCCGCGAGATATCCAGGCCGGTCATATCCGGTAGCTGAATATCCAACAGCACCAGGTCATATTCACCCGGCGTAAACATTTCCAGCGCGGCTTTCCCGGTCATCGCGACATCCACGCTGTTGCCTAATTTTTCCAGCACGGAGCGCGCAACAATAACGTTCAGCTCAATGTCTTCTACCAGCAGCACATTCAGGGCTGGCAGCGGCAGTTCATCGTCTTCAAAAGCATCTTCAATCTCTTCCGCTACCGCAGGCGCATGCACGGTTAGCGTAAAGATGGACCCTTTTCCTGCCTGGCTGGAAACCGTAATATCACCGCCCATGTTTTTCGCCAGACGCTTCGACACGGCCAAACCAATCCCTGTCCCCGTTGCCGGTTTACCGCCGTTACTGTCCTTCACCTGATAATACATAGCGAAGATTTTATCCTGCTCATCCTGCGGAATGCCGATGCCAGAATCTTCAACTTCGAAATGCAGCATATTCCCCTGGTCATAGCGCGCCCGCACGGTCACCTGCCCCTGCTGGGTAAACTTCACGGCGTTGCTGATCAGATTCCACAGGATCTGACGCAGACGCGTTCCGTCGGTAATGACCTTATGCGGCAGCGGTAACGTCGGCTCAAGCACAAAGCGCAGCCCTTTTTGCTGCGCCTGTAGGCCAGAGAGGTTTTCCAGATCCGCCATAAAGCTGGTGAAATCGATTGGCTGGTTATCGAGCTGGACTTTACGTCGTTCCATCTTATCCATGTCGATAATATCGTTGAAAATATTCCCCAGCGTCACAGCAGAGACGTGGATTGTTTTCAGGTATTTTTCCTGCTCCGCGGTCAGATCCGTATCCAGCAGGATCCGGCTTAAGCCGACAATGCCGTTAAGCGGGGTGCGCAGCTCGTGGCTGATGGTAGAAATAAAGGTGGTCTTATCGCGGCTGGCGCGCTCAAGCGCATCCTGATAACGCTTACGCTCGGTAATATCGCGCCCAAAGCCCATCAGACCATGTCGTTTACCTACGCGGTCATAGTAAGGCACTTTGCGAATTTCAAAGCAGGCTTTGCGCCCGTCCGGGTAGTCCAGCCACTGTTCGTAGGTGAGCGAAACATTATGACGGAACACCTTCTCGTCGGTCTCAATCACCTTTTCAGCCGCTTCAGGAGAGTAAACGTCAGCCGGTTTTAAGTTCACCAGCTGCTTTTCGCTTTTGCCAGTCAGCAGCTCCATAGCACGGTTACAGCCGGAAAACTCTTTATCTTCATTGCGATAAAAAACCAGATCCGGCGAGGCATCAAGGAAAGAGCGTAAAAAGGAAGACTGTTGCTCAAGCTGGATCTGCGCCTCTTCGCGCTCTTTGATTTCAACCTTCAGTTGCTCGAATGTTTCCTGGCGCTCTGCTTCGGCTTTTTCACGCTCAACAATTTCCTGATTGAGCTGGGCAATATTATCTTTCAGCTGCACATTGAGCTTGAGATCGCGCTCGCGCATCTCTTCCAGCTTTTGTACCAGTCGTGACAGGCGTTGCCGGGACTCCTCAAGTTGCTCCACCACCACAGACAAGAAATAGACGGCCCAGGGGGTAATTAACAGACCAAAAAAGATAGAACGGATGACATCAATGCTTTCTACCTGGCCATGCAGCACCATGGTGACAGCCATCTGCACCACAATTGCCAACACGACCAGAGCCAGCGCCAACAGCAGCGAAAAGCGCACCAGACCTAACTTCATCATCAGGTCGACGTAATATTGCGCCAGCATACGGATTTGCTTCATAGAGGGTTCCTTCACGACAACTTGGCACAATAATACTCAATTCTCAGCGTGACGTTGAAGATTGTGCAAGAAATGCGGAGGTTATCGGTGAAATGACCGCGGAGAGGCCATCGTAGGCCTGATAAGCAAAGCGCCATCAGGCAAGCAGGCGCAGATTGCCGGATGTCGGCTTTGCCTTATCCGGCCTACGGAGAGTTAGTTCTCAGGCTGTACCCATGGCGTACCGAGCGCCGAGCCTTGCACACCGTACTTGTTAAGGTACTTATCCAGTTCGACCATGCCGGTCCAGCGGTTTTCACACCATAGCGGTGCCAACAGCGTTGGGCGGCGCGCGCTGGCGGAAATTCGATGATAAATCACCTCTGGCGGCGTATGACGGATCATCTCCCCGGCGGTAACCGTATAGTCGTCCAGTTCAATTCCGTTCAGCCGCCCAGCTTCCCAGGCTTTCGCCATCGTACTGCCTTTCACAATATGCAGCGGGTGCAGCTTAATACCGTCAACACCCGTCTCCACTACACGTTCCATGGTTTGCAGGCATTCTGCCTGCCCTTCTCCCGGCAGACCGACAATCAGGTGCGAGCACACTTTCAGCCCACGCTCGCGTGCCAGTCGCGTAGTGCGTTGGTAGCAGGCAAAATCATGGCCGCGGTTAATACGATGCAGGGTTTTGTCATGCGCGGTTTGCAAACCGAGCTCCAGCCATACCTCATAGCCGAGGTCTTTATACTCGCAAAGCAGATCGAGTACCGCATCCGGCACGCAGTCGGGGCGCGTCCCAACGCATAACCCGACGATACTGGCCTGGCTAACCGCCTGCTGATACATCGAACGCAGCACCTGCACTTCAGCAAAGGTGCTGGTATAGGCCTGGAAATAGGCCAGATAGCGTTTCGCGCGATTGACCAGATGCGCCTGATGCTCAAGCTGCTCGGCAATAGAATGGTGCTGCTGTGCTTCATCGGCAAACGAGGCGACATTGCAGAAAGTACACCCGCCACGTCCGATGGTGCCATCACGATTTGGACAGCTAAAGCCGCCGTGAAGCGTGAGTTTATGAACCTTTTGCCCGTAACGGCGAGAAAGATCCCCACCAAACATATTGACTAATTTCTGTAACTGCATAATCTGGTAGACCGCGCCTTGAAAAGAGGCCAAAGCCTGCCATTTTTTGCCCCAGTCGGCGATGACCTGGATCAATCGCCCTGGCGTGCCTTTATTCATTGCATAACAAATCAAAATAATCGAAATTTCATTCATTCAAAATGAAATTACTTTTCCTTATATCCGACTGTTTTTTTTATCTTCTTATACTCTCAGCATAAAAACAGTATCTTTAAGACGCCAAAACTCTAAAAACCAGCATAAAATGCCAAGCATAGCGATAAACAAAGGGAGGACGGGGGATATACAGCCTTTCTGACAGTGAGACAGATCACACTTCGCTCTCCATTCTCCTTGCGTTAAATCAATGTAAAAAAGCCTTAAATTTCAACATATTCATAAAGTTAATCGCCCTATAGCACATTTTTGCATAAATAAGATTGCCATTTGACCTGTGTGTGGATTCCCGATAACGTGGAAATCCGCTGGAAGCTTTCTGGATGAGCAGTCTGCTCATCATATTTATGCAGTAATTGAGATTCCCTCTGAAGCAAGTCCTCAAACTTGTTTGACCTATGCGAAAAGGATAAAGAGGGCGAATGCGAGGTAAGCGTATGACACGCAAACCCCGTCGCCATGCTCTTGGTGTGCCCGTGCGCAACGGTCCAGATGGGAATCCCGCAGAGCCTGGGGAGGTTCACTGATATGTTGTACGATAAATCCCTTGAGAGGGATAACTGTGGTTTCGGCCTGATCGCCCACATAGAAGGCGAACCTAGCCACAAGGTAGTGCGTACCGCCATACACGCACTGGCCCGCATGCAGCACCGTGGCGCAATTCTAGCCGATGGTAAAACCGGCGATGGTTGCGGTTTGCTGTTACAAAAACCTGACCGCTTTTTCCGCATCGTGGCGCAAGAGCGCGGCTGGCGTTTAGCTAAAAACTACGCCGTCGGCATGATCTTTTTAAATAAAGACGCTGAACTGGCTGCGGCTTCTCGTCGCATTGTCGAAGAAGAATTACAGCAGGAGACCCTGTCGATTGTCGGCTGGCGCGACGTGCCGACCAACGAAGGTGTTCTCGGTGAAATCGCCCTCTCCTCCCTGCCTCGTATCGAGCAAATTTTTGTCAACGCCCCTGCGGGCTGGCGTCCACGTGATATGGAGCGCCGCCTGTTCATCGCGCGCCGTCGTATCGAAAAACGCCTCCAGGACGATAAAGACTTCTACGTCTGTAGCTTGTCGAACCTGGTCAATATCTATAAAGGTCTGTGTATGCCGGCGGATCTGCCGCGCTTTTACCTGGACCTGGCGGATCTGCGTCTGGAATCGGCCATCTGCCTGTTCCACCAGCGCTTCTCCACCAATACCGTACCGCGCTGGCCGCTGGCGCAACCGTTCCGCTACCTGGCGCATAACGGTGAAATCAACACCATCACCGGCAACCGCCAGTGGGCACGCGCACGTACCTATAAATTCCAGACGCCACTGATCCCTGACCTGCACGACGCCGCACCGTTCGTTAACGAAACCGGCTCCGACTCCAGCTCAATGGATAACATGCTGGAACTGCTGCTGGCTGGCGGGATGGACATTATCCGTGCCATGCGTTTACTGGTGCCGCCGGCCTGGCAGAACAACCCGGATATGGACCCGGAGCTGCGCGCGTTCTTTGACTTTAACTCCATGCACATGGAGCCGTGGGATGGCCCGGCGGGCATTGTTATGTCCGACGGCCGCTTTGCCGCCTGTAACCTCGACCGAAACGGCCTGCGTCCGGCGCGCTACGTCATCACCAAAGACAAGCTGATTACCTGCGCCTCTGAAGTTGGGATCTGGGATTATCAGCCGGATGAAGTCGTCGAGAAAGGTCGCGTCGGCCCTGGCGAGCTGATGGTTATCGATACCCGCAGCGGGCGCATTCTGCACTCCGCCGAAACCGATGACGATCTGAAAAGCCGCCATCCGTACAAAGAGTGGATGGAGAAGAACGTCCGCCGTCTGGTGCCGTTCGAAGACCTCGCTGACGATCAGGTCGGTAGCCGCGAACTGGACGATGACACGCTCGCCAGCTATCAGAAACAGTTTAACTACAGCGCCGAAGAGCTGGATTCCGTGATCCGCGTGCTCGGTGAAAACGGTCAGGAAGCGGTCGGCTCAATGGGTGATGATACCCCGTTTGCGGTGCTCTCCAGCCAGCCACGCATCATTTATGACTACTTCCGCCAGCAGTTCGCGCAGGTGACTAACCCGCCGATCGACCCGCTGCGTGAAGCGCACGTTATGTCGCTGGCCACCAGCATCGGTCGTGAGATGAACGTCTTCTGCGAAGCCGAAGGTCAGGCACACCGCCTGAGCTTTAAATCGCCGATCCTGCTGTACTCCGATTTCACCCAGCTCACCACCATGAAAGAGGAGCATTACCGCGCCGACCGCCTGGATATCACCTTCGACGTGACCGAAACCACGCTCGAAGAGACCGTCAAAGCATTGTGCGATAAGGCGGAAAAGATGGTGCGTAACGGTACGGTGCTGCTGGTGCTCTCTGACCGTAACATCGCGAAAAACCGCCTGCCGGTTCCGGCACCGATGGCCGTAGGCGCAGTGCAAACGCGTCTGGTAGAACAAAGCCTGCGTTGCGACGCCAACATCATCGTTGAAACCGCCAGTGCCCGCGACCCGCACCATTTTGCTGTCCTGCTTGGCTTTGGCGCGACGGCCATTTATCCGTATCTCGCGTATGAAACGCTGGGACGACTGATCGACACTCAGGCGATTGCCAAAGATTACCGGACCGTGATGCTGAACTACCGTAACGGCATCAACAAAGGTCTGTACAAAATCATGTCCAAAATGGGCATCTCGACCATTGCCTCTTACCGCTGCTCGAAGCTGTTTGAAGCCGTTGGTCTGCACGATGATGTCGTGGCGCTGTGCTTCCAGGGCGTGGTCAGCCGCATCAGCGGCGCAGGGTTTAGCGACTTCCAGCAGGATCTGCTGAACCTCTCCAAACATGCATGGCTGGCACGTAAACCTATCAGCCAGGGCGGTTTGCTCAAATACGTCCACGGCGGCGAATACCATGCCTACAACCCGGACGTGGTGCGCACGCTGCAACAGGCGGTACAAAGCGGCGAGTACAGCGACTATCAGGAATATGCCAAGCTGGTCAATGAGCGTCCGGCGGCCACGCTGCGCGATCTGCTGGCGATTACGCCTGGCGATGAAGCCGTAAGCATTAGCGAAGTAGAACCCGCAACCGAACTGTTTAAACGCTTTGATACCGCAGCTATGTCCATCGGCGCATTAAGCCCCGAAGCACACGAAGCGCTGGCCGAAGCCATGAACAGCATCGGCGGCAACTCGAACTCCGGTGAAGGCGGTGAAGACCCGGCGCGCTATGGCACCAATAAAGTGTCGCGCATTAAGCAGGTTGCTTCCGGTCGCTTTGGCGTAACCCCGGCGTATCTGGTCAACGCCGATGTCATCCAGATTAAAGTCGCTCAGGGCGCGAAACCTGGCGAAGGCGGTCAGTTACCGGGTGATAAAGTCACCCCGTACATCGCCAAACTGCGCTATTCGGTACCGGGCGTGACGCTGATCTCCCCGCCGCCGCACCACGATATTTACTCTATCGAAGACTTAGCACAGCTGATTTTCGACCTCAAACAGGTCAACCCGAAAGCGATGATCTCCGTGAAGCTGGTTTCCGAACCAGGCGTTGGCACCATCGCCACAGGCGTGGCGAAAGCCTATGCGGATCTGATCACCATTGCCGGCTACGATGGCGGTACCGGCGCAAGCCCGCTCTCCTCGGTGAAATATGCGGGCTGCCCGTGGGAACTCGGTCTGGTGGAAACCCAGCAGGCGCTGGTCGCTAACGGTCTGCGTCACAAGATTCGTCTGCAGGTTGATGGCGGTCTGAAAACCGGTGTCGATATCATTAAAGCGGCGATTCTGGGTGCGGAAAGCTTCGGCTTCGGTACCGGTCCAATGGTGGCGCTGGGCTGTAAATACCTGCGTATTTGCCACCTGAACAACTGCGCAACCGGCGTGGCGACTCAGGATGACAAACTGCGTAAGAATCACTATCACGGCCTGCCGTTCAAAGTGACTAACTACTTTGAATTTATCGCCCGCGAAGTCCGTGAGCTGATGGCGCAACTGGGTGTGAAGCGTCTGGTGGATCTGATTGGTCGTACCGACCTGCTCAAAGAGCTGGAAGGGTTTACCGCCAAGCAACAGAAACTGGAACTGTCTCGTCTGCTGGAAACCGCCGAACCGCATCCGGGTAAAGCGCTGCATTGCACCGAGAACAACCCGCCGTTTGATAACGGCGTGCTGAACGCTCAGTTGTTACAGCAAGCGAAACCGTTTGTCGACGAGCGCCAGAGCAAAACCTTCTGGTTCGATATCCGCAACACCGACCGTTCTGTTGGCGCGTCGCTGTCGGGCTATATCGCGCAAACGCATGGCGATCAGGGGCTGGCGTCTGACCCAATCAAAGCGCACTTCAGCGGTACCGCAGGCCAGAGCTTCGGCGTGTGGAACGCGGGTGGCGTGGAGTTGTATCTGACCGGTGATGCCAACGACTATGTCGGTAAAGGTATGGCGGGCGGTCTGCTGGCAGTGCGTCCTCCGGTTGGCTCTGCTTTCCGTAGCCATGAAGCGAGCATCATTGGTAACACCTGTCTGTATGGCGCCACCGGTGGCCGCCTGTTTGCCGCGGGTCGTGCGGGTGAGCGCTTTGCAGTACGTAACTCCGGGGCAATCACCGTGGTTGAAGGTATTGGCGACAACGGCTGCGAATATATGACCGGCGGCATCGTCTGTATTCTCGGAAAAACGGGCGTCAACTTCGGAGCGGGTATGACGGGTGGATTCGCCTACGTGCTCGACGAAGACGGTGAGTTCCGCAAACGCGTGAACCCGGAACTGGTAGAAGTGCTGAACGTGGACTCGCTGGCTATCCACGAGGAACACCTGCGCGGTTTGATTACCGAGCACGTACAGCATACCGGCTCTTCACACGGCGAAGAGATCCTGGCTAACTGGCCAGCATTCTCGGCGAAATTCGCGCTGGTAAAACCAAAATCCAGTGATGTGAAAGCACTGTTGGGTCACCGTAGTCGTAGCGCAGCAGAGCTGCGTGTGCAGGCGCAGTAAGGGGTAGCAGCAATGAGTCAGAACGTATACCAATTTATCGACCTGCAGCGCGTTGATCCGCCTAAGAAGCCGCTGAAGATCCGTAAGATCGAGTTTATCGAGATCTACGAGCCGTTTTCCGAAGGCCAGGCCAAAGCACAGGCAGACCGCTGCCTGTCCTGCGGTAACCCGTACTGCGAGTGGAAGTGCCCGGTGCATAACTACATCCCGAACTGGCTGAAACTGGCGAACGAGGGGCGTATTTTTGAAGCGGCAGAACTGTCGCACCAGACCAACACTCTGCCGGAAGTCTGTGGCCGCGTGTGCCCGCAGGATCGCCTGTGTGAAGGATCCTGTACGCTGAACGATGAGTTCGGCGCGGTAACTATCGGTAACATCGAGCGCTATATCAACGATAAAGCATTCGAAATGGGCTGGCGCCCGGATATGACCGGCGTGCGTCAAACCGACAAGCGCGTGGCGATCATCGGTGCCGGTCCGGCAGGCCTGGCCTGTGCTGATGTGCTGACCCGTAACGGCGTGAAGGCGGTGGTATTTGACCGCCACCCGGAAATCGGCGGTCTGCTGACCTTCGGTATTCCAGCCTTCAAACTGGAAAAAGAGGTGATGACCCGCCGTCGTGAAATCTTCACCGGTATGGGCATTGAGTTCAAATTGAACGTGGAAGTGGGCCGCGATGTACAGCTTGACGATCTGCTGAAAGATTATGACGCCGTGTTCCTTGGCGTAGGTACCTATCAGTCGATGCGCGGTGGGCTGGAAAACGAAGACGCTTCCGGTGTATTTGATGCCCTGCCGTTCCTGATCGCCAATACCAAACAGTTGATGGGCTTTGGCGAAAGCAGCGACGAGCCGTACATCAGCATGGAAGGCAAACGCGTCGTCGTTCTCGGCGGCGGCGATACCGCGATGGACTGCGTGCGGACCTCGGTTCGCCAGAACGCAGCACATGTCATCTGCGCTTATCGTCGTGACGAAGAGAACATGCCGGGTTCCAAACGCGAAGTGAAAAATGCGCGTGAAGAAGGCGTCGAATTCCAGTTCAACGTCCAGCCTTTAGGCGTGGAAGTGAACGCCAACGGTAAGGTATGCGGTGTGAAAATGGCGCGTACCGAAATGGGTGAACCGGATGCGAAGGGCCGTCGCCGTGCGGAGATCGTCGCCGGTTCCGAACACGTTGTTCCGGCAGATGCGGTGGTACTGGCGTTTGGCTTCCGTCCGCACAGTATGGAGTGGCTGGCAAAACACAGCGTCGAACTGGATTCTCAGGGCCGCATTATTGCTCCAGAGCGCAGCGACAACGCCTTCCAGACCAGCAACCCGAAAATCTTCGCCGGTGGCGACATCGTGCGCGGTTCGGATCTGGTGGTCACCGCGATTGCCGAAGGTCGTAAAGCGGCAGACGGTATCCTGAACTACCTGGAAGTGTAATACAGCCTCTTAAGGCATCTCATCTGCCCTGGTGGGTGAGATGCCAAATTCCTGCCGCAATACCGCCAAACCTGCCGATTAAGCCAGTCTGACAACACGTTTAGTAAACAGGGCAAATAACCTTAACACCCCAAACAGATCGACATCATGAATAATAACCATGTAAAAATCAGACGAAAACGTTTGCTTTACGTTGAGAACTGTATATTATGCGGCGGATTTTTTGGGCAAAATTCATGGAGGCGTTGTGTCGCAAGACAACAATTATAGCCAGGGCCCCGTCCCTCTGGCGGCGCGAAAAGGCGTAGTTCCACTAACATTTGTCATGTTGGGACTCACATTCTTTTCCGCCAGTATGTGGACCGGTGGCACACTCGGTACCGGTCTTTCTTATAATGATTTCTTCCTGGCAGTTCTCTTCGGTAATCTTCTCCTCGGTATTTACACTGCATTTCTCGGTTTTATCGGCGCAAAAACAGGGCTCTCAACCCACCTTCTGGCGCGTTACTCATTTGGTGTGAAAGGTTCATGGCTTCCCTCTCTGCTTTTAGGCGGCACACAGGTAGGCTGGTTTGGCGTTGGTGTGGCCATGTTTGCTATCCCGGTTGGCAAAGCGACGGGAATTGACGTCAATATCCTGATTGCGGTTTCCGGTCTGTTGATGACCCTGACCATCTTTTTTGGCATCTCAGCGCTGACCGTTTTATCTATCATCGCCGTGCCTGCCATCGTCGTACTTGGCAGCTACTCCGTCTGGCTGGCAGTGAGCGATGTCGGCGGTTTGGAGCATTTAAAAGCGATAGTGCCGCAAACGCCGCTGGATTTCTCCACCGCACTGGCGCTGGTAGTCGGCTCGTTTGTCAGCGCAGGGACGTTAACCGCTGACTTCGTCCGTTTTGGCCGCAACGCCAAAGGCGCGGTGCTGATCGCCATGGTGGCGTTTTTCCTTGGCAACTCCTTGATGTTCATCTTCGGCGCTGCGGGCGCGGCTGCGGTTGGACAGGCGGATATCTCTGACGTGATGATTGCCCAGGGACTGCTGCTGCCCGCGATCATCGTTCTCGGCCTGAATATCTGGACCACCAACGATAATGCGCTGTACGCATCGGGCCTGGGATTTGCCAATATTACCGGCCTTTCCAGCCGTACGCTGTCGGTGGCTAACGGTATTATTGGCACACTGTGCGCGCTGTGGCTTTACAATAACTTTGTCGGCTGGCTGACATTTCTGTCGGCAGCGATTCCCCCGATTGGCGGGGTGATCATCGCCGACTATCTGCTGAACCATCGCCGCTATGCCGACTTCAGCAAAGCGCAATTTATTTCCGTAAACTGGATAGCGATCCTGTCCGTTGCACTGGGCATTGCCGCAGGCCACTATATTCCCGGCATCGTGCCCGTCAATGCCGTACTCGGCGGCGTATTCAGCTATATCCTGCTGAATCCACTTTTCAATCGCAGCCTTGCTAAATCCCCGGAGGTCAGCCATGCAGAATAATAACATCACCATTCATCAGGCGCGTTTACAGGGACGTGAAGGGTTATGGCAAATCACGATTGAAAACGGGCGCTTTAGCCGTATTGAGCCTCAAGACGCAGCGACGTTACCACAGGGTGAAGTGCTTGATGCTGAAGGCGGTCTGGCTATCCCACCGTTCGTTGAGCCACATATCCATCTGGACACTACACAAACCGCGGGCGAGCCGAGCTGGAATCAGTCTGGTACGCTGTTTGAGGGCATTGAGCGCTGGGCTGAACGTAAGGCAATGCTCACTCACGAAGACGTCAAAGCGCGCGCCATGCAGACCCTGAAGTGGCAGATGGCCAACGGCATCCAGTATGTCCGTACTCACGTTGACGTTTCCGACCCTACGTTGACGGCGCTAAAAGCCATGCTGGAGGTGAAGCAAGAAGTCGCTCCGTGGGTAGAGCTACAGATTGTCGCGTTCCCGCAAGAAGGCATTCTTTCTTATCCCAACGGTGAAGCGCTCCTGGAGGAAGCCGTGCGTCTGGGCGCCGACGTCATTGGCGCGATCCCGCACTTTGAATTCACGCGTGAATATGGCGTAGAGTCGCTGCATAAGATTTTCGCTCTGGCGCAAAAATACGACAAACTTATCGACGTGCACTGTGACGAAATCGATGATGAGCAATCCCGCTTTGTTGAAACCGTTGCGGCGCTGGCGCATCGCTACAATATGGGCGAGCGCGTGACCGCCAGCCATACCACGGCGATGCATTCCTACAACGGCGCGTATGCTTCCCGTCTTTTCCGCCTGTTGAAAATGTCCGGCATTAACTTTGTCGCAAATCCACTGGTGAATATTCACCTGCAAGGGCGCTTTGACACTTATCCTAAGCGTCGTGGTGTTACGCGCGTCAAAGAGATGCTGGAAGCGGATATCAACGTCTGCTTCGGTCATGATGACGTCTTCGATCCGTGGTATCCGCTGGGCACTGCGAATATGCTGCAGGTGCTGCATATGGGATTACACGTGTGCCAGCTGATGGGATACGGACAAATTAACGATGGGTTGAACCTGGTCACCACCCACAGCGCGAAAACCCTGCATCTGCAGGACTATGGTCTGAACGTGGGGAATTCTGCGAATCTGGTGATTTTGCCTGCAGAAAATGGGTTTGACGCGGTTCGTCGCCAGACGCCTGCCCGTTATTCCATTCGTCATGGTCGAGTCATTGCCGAGACGGTCCCAAGCCAAACCACACTGCATCTGACGCAGCCGGAAACGGTGACGTTTAAGCGCTAGGTCGTTACATTCCATGTCGGATGGCGTTAGCCTTGCCATCCGACACAGTCTCTCATTCTCAAGCTTGCAATAAGCTGGCGCGGACTTTGATCACCACCTTTTTGATGTCCATCGGGGTCTGCACCACACAACCCGGTTTATGCGGCTCGCCCGGCATAAAAATCACAAATTTTCCCGGCTTCAGTACCATAGCCTGTTCATCGGCAATCTGGCTGCACAGCTGATAATCATCCTCGATGTGCATCTCTTCGCAGTGACGAGCAGAATCGGTCATCCCGAACAGAATCCGTTCTTCGCCGGACAACAGCATCTGAATATCAATGTACTGCTGATGCAGCTCCGCTTTCTTATGCTCTGGGCTCTGCGTTGTAAATTGCATGACATTCATAAAAATATTCTCGCCCTGCAACGTGTAGCGCCCAGGCGTTTTCTCCTGCGGATTCGCCGCAATGGCAAGCGTTAACGCCTGCTGCAAGACCGGATGTAATCCGGCAGAAGGCAGTGAATTCAACGCATCTGATATCATCATCATTCTCCCTGGACCAACAGCGCGGCCCCCAGTAATCCAGCGTCATGACGGCAATGCGCCGCCAGCAATTCAACGTGATAGGCCAAAGGCTCTTGTGCCAGATAATGTTCCACCAGCGCCAGATACCCTTCAGCCAGCCCAACGCTGCCGCCAATCACCACAATCTGGCAATCGGTCATGGCCTTCACATCGGCAACAAGCCTTGCCAAAGTACGCGCCGATCGATGGATCAACCGGCTGGCCTGCTCATCCCCCTGCCCGGCACAGCTAAAAATAGTTTTGGCGTCGCATCCGGCAAGCGCGCCTTCGGCTGCCGCCGCTATTCCACGACCGGATGCGATCGCCTCAACGCAGCCCACACGCCCGCAGCCGCACATGGGTCCATGCGGATCGGCCAGCGTATGTCCCAGATGCCCAGCCAGACCGCCGACTCCGGTCAGCAGTTTCCCACCGCTGACGATTCCCCCGCCCACGCCTGTGGAGACGGTAATAAACACCAGATCGCGGTACTCACCACCAAGCGCATGGTACTCAGCCCACGCCGCTGCCTGTGCGTCATTGACGGCCAGCGTCGGCAGGCCGGTGATTTGTTCCAGCGTTTGTGTCAGCGGAAAATGCATCAATCCGCCGAGGTTATGCGGATTCAGCGCCAGTAAAGCCCCCTCACGGATAATCCCCGTCGAGGCGATCGCCACCCGATTAGCACGCCCCTGTAGCGGGGCAACCAGTGTTTGTAACGCGGCGCGCAGCGCTTGCGGCGTTTTGCTGGCAGGCGTCGGCAGTTCACGCCGCTCGCGGACTTGCAGATTGTTGTCTATCAGCGCGGCAGCCAATTTGGTGCCGCCAATATCAATCGCCAGTGTGGTCATGGCGCCGCCTCATGCATCGTGGTGGCGCTCTGTAGCTCGAAGAACGACATATTTCTTCCCTTACAGCTATTGCCCGGTTCAGCACCGGGCAACTGGATTAACTTTTGGATTTCACCATGGTGCTTTTGTCACCGCCGAACGGCACGGCACCGCTAAACGGTCGACCATCAATGGCATCATGCGTACGCAACGCTTCAGGACGCAGCCAGCGCTGTACACGGGACGGCATATCAAGGCCAATCAGCAGGATCACTACAAATGTCAGGCCGAAAGAGAGCGATCCCAGCGCGGTACCCAGATCCAGACGTTGGGCAATCAGTGCGCCGATGATCGGTGCCAAAGCCCCGCCCAGTGCGCCTACGTTATAGGTGAAGCCCAGTCCCGCCGCACGCTGATCGGTATCGAAATAACCGCCAATCAGTTTTGGTAAGATCCCGGAGATCCCCTGGCCGAGCATTTGTTGGAAAAACAGCAGCAAACCCAGTACCCAGACGTTTGAACCGCCTATCGCAAACACCGGAATAATCAGCAACTGCGAGGCCAGCAGACTGCAGACATAAGCTTTGCGCGTGCCCAGCCAGTCACCAAGAAAACCGCCGACGCAACACCCAACCGCCGCACCAAAACCGCTAAAGAAGAGCACTCTGGCCACCGTGGAAGGATCGTACAGCAGTTCCGTTTTCAGATAGGTTGGCAACAGCGCCTGAATCGGCCACGAGTACAGGAAGGCGAATAGCACGACCACCATCAGCATCACGCCCGTCGGCCAGCGTTTCCCGCTGCTTTGCACCATAAAGCTAATGAAGATAAAGGCGCATATCAGTCCCAGGACCGCCACGATAGCCGCATTTTGCAGGTTGCCAGCAAAGCAGAACCACAGCGCAGTTGCAGCGGCGAGCGTCATCAGAATATTAATTACCCGATGCTCGCCCCGGTAGAGAATGTCCACCATCGTGCGCACTGGCGCTTTGCCTTCGTGTTTCTCTTTCCAGTCTTCCGCTTCCGGAATATTTTTACGCAGCCAGAGGGCGAAGATAATTGGCAGGATGCCGATGAAGAACAGCGCGCGCCATCCCCAGACCGGGACCACCAGACTGTAAACCTGGGCGGCGATCACGGCACCAACGGAAAATCCGGAAATCAGGAAACCACTGGCTTTGTTTCGCAGGTGTTTAGGCCAACTTTCAATAACATAGGTTGCGCTGGAGCCATACTCACCGGCCATTCCCATACCGATAACCAGGCGGGCGATAAACATGGTGGTGTAGCCCGGCGCGAAACCGCAGGCCAGCGTTCCCACAGAGAACAGAATGATGCTGGTGACCATTGCCAGGCGGCGTCCGTAGCGGTCGCCCATTGCCCCCAGCATTAACCCGCCAAACCAACGGGAGATAAAGGCGGCCGAGATCAGGCTGGCAGCCTGCACCGTCGTCAGTCCGAATTCGCCCTGCACTTCTGTCAGCACCAGAGCGATTAACACAAAATCGAAACCATCAAGCAAATATCCCAGCCAGGCGGCGGAAAATGCCCGCCATTGTGCCCGATTGAGATGGCGATACCACGGGATGCTTTGGGTAGAAGTACTCATTTTACTCTCCCGACGATTTTTGTTGTTGTGCCGGGTGGTGGCTTTGCCTTACCCGGCCTACGGTCGAAAATCCAGGCCGGGCAAGCGAAACGCCCCCGGCGACCCGTGATTACGCCTTTTCCGCCAGCAGTTGGTTTGCCAGCGCTTTCAGTTCCGGCAGATAGTGTTCATCTACCGGGGCAAAGGGTTTACGGCACAGTGGGACAGAAACCACATCCATATAGTGCAATACTGTTTTCAGGCCGCGGAACACGCCAACCTTAATAAGCAGATCGATAACCTTATTGCACTCGGTTTGCAGCTTTTGCGCCGTGCGGATGTCACCTTCTTTGAGCGCTTTCACAATTCCCTGATAGCGCCACCCCATGATGTTGTAAGTGCTACCGATACCGCCATCTGCGCCCGCAAGCAGTCCGGAAGCAAAGATCTCGTCATAGCCGTTATAAAGCACCAGATCGGGATGAGCGCGGCGGATCTGTTCCATCTGATAGAGATCGCCCGAAGTTTGCTTCAGTGCGCCAACGCCTGGCAGCGTTACCAGCGTGTTGATCTGATCCAGCGTCAGTTTTACGCCGCTCAGCGCCGGAATGTTATAGACCACCATCGGTAAACCATCAGCGGAATCAATAATTGCGCGGTAGTGATCGCAATGTTCTTCAAAGCTGAACGGATAGTAAAACGGTGTAACGGCCGAAACGGCATCAAAGCCGTAACGATGTGCCGCACTCGCCAGCTGTTGGCTCTCTTCAGTACTCACCGTGCCAACATGGGCGATCAGCGTCACCTTACCTTTCGCCTCTTCGGCAACAATTTCCAGTACCTGCTCTCTTTCAACGCGGTTTTGGACAAAGGCCTCACCCGTTGAGCCACCGACATAGAGCCCATCGACACCCTGACCAATGTTGAAACGCACCAGGCGGCGCAAACTCTCGATGTCCAGTCTCTGTTGGTTATCGAATGGGGTTAACAACGCTGGCATTACGCCTTTTAAATCTCTTGCCATAACGACCTCTGACGATGATTAGTGTTATCTAACTGCATACCTTTATACCTGTTATACCAGATCAAATAAGCAGCAATACAATACAGAACGCTTATAGTGCGATCTACTTCACTAAACACTTCATCCTTCGAGCCGCCTCTGCGTTAGCTGCGTTCGCTCACCCCTGTCACATAGTTATCTATGCTCCAGGGAACTCGCTCTCTTGCCGCCTTGATGCAACTTGAATGATTTTGTGTTTAAACGATCGTCGGGATCGCGATCACTTACGCAACTTTTTACTTTTGCTGAAGGCATGCCAGGTCGCGGAAACGCTATTGAGGTGTTCTTGCAGTGCGCGGTCAGCTTCTTCAGGATCGCGCTGGCGAATTGCGTCGACAATCGCGATATGCTGCTGATAACTCACGTTGTTGTGCTCATACAACTCTTGATCGGCGACGGTCGGACGGGCGGCAATCAGCCAGTCTAACAGCGCAACATGGATAGCCATAAAGATAGGATTGCCCGGGATCTCAGCCAGTACACGGTGAAAATCAACGTCCGAGCGGATGAACAACGTATTGTCATCGAGCGACTGGCTGTTGATCTCCAGTGCTTTAGCCAGTCTGTCGATTTGCTCATCTGTCGCATGTTCGGCAGCGTATCGTACCAGGCTGGATTCAAAGAACAGTCTCAACTGCTCGAAGTGGGCAATGCCGCCGGGATGTGCGAGGAAATCTTTCGCCATGCCAGACAGCTCGCTGATGATGGTATCAGCTGAAGGACGCGAAACGCGGGCGCGCTCGCCGTTGTTGATTTGTACCAGACCTTTGCGTTTTAACGCGGCCAGCGCTTCTCGTACAGAAGGACGGCCCACGTTAAAGAAGGCCATCAGCTCCCGCTCAGACGGCAACTGTTCGCCCTCGCCAAATTCCCGACGACGAATCATCTGCTCCAGTTCTTCTTCAACCATTTCAGACAGTTTTTTACGCGCCAACGGGCGATTGCGTAAGCTACGGCCAATGGTGGATGGAGAGTCTTCAGCTTGCGAATCAAATGCGTTCATAGGGTCCATTCAGCTAAGTCGTGGTGACAAACAACAGCGGGTTTATCCTAACACAGGATCGAAAGCAGGGTGAAATGATGGACGATCTGATCCGGCTGGCTTATTGATAATATACGTAACAGCAATATTATTTTAAGCGAGTATCTTCTGCCTCATTTTAATTGAATGGAGTTAAATAGCTTCATGAAAATTATGAATATGAACGTGATAATTTATCATAACCTTCTATTTTATAACGATAAATAATTACATCATCGAATTAAAAATAAGATATTCACTCCATAAAAAATGCCCAGAAAAATATAACATCCGTTTTGACAACAGCATTATTACCGGATTTATCTTCTTCTCTGGCATGGAGTGAAACAATGTTCGGCATCATTATCTCTGTCATCGTTTTATTAACGATGGGTTACCTGATCCTCAAAAACTACAAACCGCAGGTCGTGTTGGCCGCCGCCGGGATCTTCCTGATGATCTGCGGAGTCTGGCTGGGCTACGGCGCGTTGGTCGCTGACGACAAAAGCAGTGGCTATATACTGGTCGATATTTACAACGAAATTTTGCGTATGCTCTCCAACCGCGCGGCCGGACTGGGGTTATCAATCATGGCAGTGGGCGGTTATGCCCGTTATATGGACAGAATGGGGGCCAGCAGAGCGATGGTTAGCCTGTTAAGTCGCCCGCTCAAGCTAATCCGTTCCCCCTATGTAGTTCTTGCCGCCACCTATGTGATTGGTCAGATCATGGCGCAGTTCATTACCAGCGCATCCGGGTTAGGTATGTTGCTGATGGTGACGCTGTTCCCAACGCTGGTTAGTCTTGGCGTGAGCCGTTTATCCGCTGTTGCGGTCATTGCCACTTCGATGTCGATTGAATGGGGCATTCTGGAAACCAACTCTATTTTTGCCGCGCAGGTCGCGGGCATGAAAATCGCCACCTATTTCTTTCAATACCAGTTGCCCGTCGCGTCGTGTGTCATTGTCGCCGTCGCCATTGCGCATTTTTTCGTTCAGCGTCAATTTGATAAAAAAGCCGCACCGGAAAGTAACGGATTTGCGGAACAAAAGACGCTGGAAAACGTACCCCCGCTCTATTACGCCATTTTGCCGGTGATGCCGCTGATCCTGATGCTGGGCTCGCTTGCCCTTGCACAAATGGGGCTAATGAAAGCAGAGTTGAATCTGGTGGTGGTGATGTTGATGAGCATGACGCTGACTATGTTTGTTGAATTCCTGCATAAACATAATCTGCGCGAAACGATGGATGATGTGCAGGCTTTTTTTGACGGCATGGGGACGCAGTTTGCCAACGTTGTCACCCTGATAGTCGCCGGTGAAATCTTTGCGAAAGGGTTGACGACTATCGGGACTGTCGATGCCGTAATAAAAGGCGCAGAGCATTCCGGTCTTGGCGGTATCGGCGTGATGATCATCATGGCGGTGGTCATCGCCGCCTGCGCAATCGTCATGGGGTCAGGCAACGCGCCGTTTATGTCTTTTGCCAGCCTCATTCCGGATATTGCCGCCGGGCTGCATATTCCTGCCGTAGTAATGATTATGCCGATGCATTTTGCCACTACGCTTGCCCGCGCGGTGTCACCTATTACCGCAGTGATCGTCGTGACTTCAGGTATTGCCGGCGTGTCGCCCTTTGAGGTGGTAAAGCGCACCGCTATTCCGATGGCAGTGGGGTTTGTGGTGAATATGATAGTCACCATCGCGCTGTTCTATTGATTGTAGAGCCAGAAAACAGAACAGGCCCGAAAGGGCCTGTTTTCTTATTTCACTATTTATTTCACTACGCGCAGCGCTGGACGCCCACCGCGAGGCGGTGGCGGAGTATCATCCGGATCGTTGTCGTCGCCATTATCAGGTTTATCGCCATCAATGACCGACATGACCGTTTCACTCTCAAAACCAGACGTGTCATTGTCGTCATCATTTAAGCTGGCAACATCTTCGTCGTAGGCGGCTTCCGGTTCGAACATCGTACCGGCGCCATTTTCACGTGCATAAATTGCCAGAACGGCAGCCAACGGCACAGACACCTGACGCGGCACACCACCGAAGCGCGCGTTAAAGCGCACTTCATCGTTAGTCAGTTCCAGGTTGCCCACCGCACGCGGTGCAATATTCAGAACAATTTGCCCGTCACGCGCATATTCCATTGGAACCTGCACGTCCTGGAGCGTCACATCCACCACCAGATGCGGCGTGAGCTGGTTGTCCAGCAACCACTCATAGAACGCGCGCAGCAGATACGGACGGCGTGGTGTTAGCTGTGGCAAATCCATACAGGTTAACCCCGGCCCAGACGCATTTCACGTTCAGGCTCAGTCAGAGAAGCCAGGAAAGAGTCACGTTCGAAGACGCGAGTCATGTACCCTTTCAGTTCTTTCGAACCTGCACCGTTGAATTCAATCCCCAGCTGCGGTAAACGCCACAGCAGCGGCGCCAGGTAGCAGTCTACCAGGCTGAACTCATCGCTCAGGAAGTAAGGTTTCTGGCCAAATACTGGCGCGATTGCCAGCAGTTCTTCGCGCAGACGCTTACGCGCGACTTCGGCTTCAGATGCAGAACCGTTCACGATGACGTTCATCAGCGTGTACCAGTCTTTTTCAATACGCTGCATGTACAGGCGGCTTTCACCACGCGCAACCGGGTAAACCGGCATCAGCGGCGGATGCGGGAAGCGCTCATCCAGGTATTCCATAATGATGCGAGATTCCCACAGGGTCAGCTCACGATCCACCAGTGTCGGTACGCTCTGATTCGGGTTGAGGTCGATCAGATCCTGAGGTGGATTGTCCTTCTCCACATGCTCAATCTCGAAACTAACACCTTTCTCAGCCAGCACAATGCGGACCTGATGGCTATAGATGTCAGTAGGACCAGAAAACAGCGTCATTACCGAACGTTTGTTGGCAGCGACAGCCATGAAAACCTCCAGGTATATTCAGAATTTTTACTGCTACCAGCCACTCAGTGGCCAGCCAGAAGTGATGTCACCCAGACTCGGGAAAGTCATTACTGTTCAAAATACAAACAAAAAATGAACGATACCGGACATTTGGGCAGAAAATTGGATGATAGTTTACCAGATTTTGTGACCTTTGTGGTGAGTCGATTCTTGAAATGGGGAAAAAGAGGTGGCAATCAGCGGATTACCGTGGATCTGAGGCGATAAAAAAACCCGCCGAAGCGGGTTTTTTCGCAAATTGTCGTCTGCCGAAGCAGAGTACAATTAACGTTTGGAGAACTGAGGACGACGACGTGCTTTACGCAGACCGACTTTCTTACGTTCAACCTGACGAGCATCACGGGTAACGAAGCCAGCTTTACGCAGTTCGCCACGCAGGGATTCGTCGTACTCCATCAGAGCGCGGGTGATACCGTGACGGATCGCACCAGCCTGACCAGAGATACCACCACCTTTAACAGTGATGTACAGATCCAGTTTCTCAACCATGTCGACCAGTTCCAGCGGCTGACGAACTACCATGCGGGCAGTTTCACGACCGAAGTACTGTTCCAGAGAACGTTGGTTGATTACGATTTTACCACTGCCCGGTTTGATGAAAACGCGAGCTGCGGAACTTTTGCGGCGACCAGTGCCGTAGTATTGATTTTCAGCCATTGCCTATAATCCCGATTAGATGTCAAGAACTTGCGGTTGCTGTGCCGCGTGGTTGTGCTCGTTGCCAGCGTAAACTTTCAGTTTACGGAACATAGCACGACCCAGCGGGCCTTTTGGCAGCATGCCTTTAACCGCGATTTCAAGCACACGCTCAGGACGGCGAGCAATCATCTCTTCAAAGGTCGCTTGTTTGATACCACCAATGTGGCCGGTGTGGTGATAGTACACTTTGTCAGTACGCTTGTTGCCGGTTACAGCAACTTTGTCAGCGTTCAGAACGATGATGTAATCACCGGTATCTACGTGCGGAGTGTATTCCGCTTTGTGCTTACCGCGCAGGCGCAGAGCCAGTTCGGAAGCCAGACGGCCCAGAGTTTTACCGGTCGCGTCAACAACATACCAGTCGCGTTTTACGGTTTCTGGTTTAGCTGTAAAAGTTTTCATTAAAAGCTTACCCAAATAAATAAGTTACACGTTGGTGAACACCCAAACGTTTTGTCAGTTGAGGTTCACACGACATTGTCCAGCAAACCTACCCCTTCGAATAGCCTATGCCGGCGCATAGAAAGTTTTGGGAAAAAAACTCTCTCGTAACGTGGGGTCGCAAGATTATAGAGAAGTCAGGGTCAAAGATCGACCCCTTTATGTGATTTGCGGCAGGTTTAACCGGCTAAATGTTCCCGCTTCAGATACTCTTCGCTTTGCATCTCCTGCAAACGCGACAAACAACGCTGAAATTCAAACTTCAGACGCTCGCCCTGATAAATTTCATAGAGGGGTGATGCCGCACTGACCACCAGCTTGACGTGGCGTTCGTAGAACTCATCCACCAATGCGATAAAGCGTCGCGCTTCACTCTCCATCAGCGGGGTCATGACCGGCACATCAGACAACAGCACCGTGTGAAACAGACGCGACAGCGCAATGTAGTCATGCTGACTCCGGGCATCGACGCAGAGCGTGGTAAACGACACCGCCAGCGTTTGGTTTTCGACGGCCAGCGTCTGCATCGGACGATGATTGATCTCCAGCGTTGGCGCATGTTCACCTTTGGTTCCCGCTAATGCCAGCCAAAGCTTATCCATCTGCTGGCGGGTTTCCTCATTCAATGGCGACAACCACAAATGCGCCTGCGTTAAGGTGCGCAGACGATAATCGACGCCGGCATCGACATTCATGATGTCGCAATGCTGTTTGATGGCATCAATGGCAGGAAGAAAACGCGTGCGTTGCAAACCGTTGCGATATAGCTCATCTGGCGGAATATTGGAGGTCGCCACCAGCGTAATACCGCGGGCAAACAGCGCTTTCATCAGGCCGCCGAGCAGCATGGCGTCGGTGATATCAGAAACAAAAAATTCGTCGAAGCACAGCACGTCGGTTTCGGCCTTAAAGCGGTCGGCGATGATTTCCAGCGGATCGCTCTGCCCCTGTAAGGCAGTAAGCTCTTCATGCACGCGCAGCATAAAACGGTGAAAGTGCAAACGCTGTTTACGTTCGCCCGGCAGGCTATGGTAGAACAGATCCATCAGCCAGGTTTTTCCGCGCCCAACTCCGCCCCACATATATAAACCACGCACCGGCGCGTTGATCGGTGACTCACGCTTGCCCAGCAACTTACCAAAACGCGCCATCAGTCCACTCTCCTGCGGCGCAGGACGTGCTGGCGTCGTAAGCGCCTGGAAAATGGTTTCCAGTCGATTCACGGCTTCGAGTTGTACGTTGTCGGGTTGATGACTGCCGTCGTTGAGGGCTTGCTGGTAACGCGATGTAGGGGAAAAGCTTTGCATGATGTTATTGTTATTCCTTGAGAATCGATGTGCCGTCGCTCACGGTTGACGAAAAAAAGGCCGTTCTACATTACGTGATATAAACACGGGATTCCACTTCTACGGGATTAGCGGTTATAGTGGCATAATCAGGCGCAGGCATGGAGCCTAAAGCCAACACCCTACGGAAACACAAGACAACGGGAGATGTTCATGACCTGGGAATATGCGCTAATTGGGTTAGTCGTCGGTATCATTATTGGTGCTGTAGCCATGCGTTTTGGTAATCGTAAATTACGCCAACAGCAGGCATTGCAGTACGAACTGGAAAAAAATAAAGCTGAGCTGGAAGAGTACCGCGAAGAGCTGGTGAGCCACTTTGCCCGCAGCGCTGAATTGCTGGATAACATGGCGGACGATTATCGTCAGATTTACCAGCACATGGCGAAAAGCTCCAGCAACCTGCTGCCGGGTATGTCGCCGGAAAACAACCCGTTCCGTAACCGTCTGGCAGAGTCTGAAGCAGGCAACGATCAGGCGCCGGTTCAAATGCCACGCGACTATTCTGAAGGGGCATCCGGCCTGCTGCGTAGCGGCGCAAAGCGCGACTAACCGCACATCGTTAAGAAATTTATTGGGCGCAGCAATTGCGCCCTCCGCTTCTCTTCCTGTCCCAGCTATTATTTAGTCGTTAGCCGCATTGTGACCAAACCGAAAATTCAATAACATCAACCTGTTTTGAATCATCTTCCGTTTACTCAAGGTACGAGAGCAGGATCCATGAAAAAACAAACCCAGCTGTTGAGTGCATTAGCGTTAAGTGTCGGGTTAACTCTCTCGGCGCCATTCCCGGCCGCAGCGTCTATTCCCGGCCAGGTTCCAGGTCAGGCTGCGCTTCCCAGCCTCGCTCCGATGCTGGAGAAAGTGTTACCTGCCGTGGTGAGCGTAAGGGTTGAAGGTACAGCCACTCAGGGGCAGAAAGTCCCGGAAGAGTTCAAAAAGTTTTTTGGTGATGAACTTCCCGATCAACCGTCACAACCCTTTGAAGGGCTGGGTTCAGGGGTCATCATTGACGCAGCCAAAGGCTACGTTCTGACCAATAACCACGTTATTAATCAGGCGCAAAAAATCAGCGTTCAGCTTAATGATGGCCGTGAGTTCGACGCTAAGCTTATCGGCAGCGACGATCAGAGCGATATCGCACTGCTACAAATTCAGCACCCCAGCAACCTGACGCAAATTGCCATTGCTGACTCCGACAAACTCCGCGTGGGTGATTTCGCGGTGGCTGTGGGTAACCCGTTCGGTTTGGGTCAAACAGCCACCTCCGGCATTGTATCTGCCTTGGGTCGCAGTGGGTTGAACCTGGAAGGTCTGGAAAACTTTATTCAGACTGATGCCTCCATCAACCGCGGTAACTCCGGCGGCGCATTGCTCAACCTGAACGGTGAGCTGATCGGTATTAACACCGCGATTCTGGCCCCCGGCGGCGGCAGCATCGGGATTGGTTTTGCAATCCCGAGCAACATGGCGCGCACGCTGGCACAGCAGCTGATGCAGTTTGGTGAAATCAAACGCGGTCTGTTGGGTATCAAAGGCACCGAAATGACCTCGGATATCGCCAAAGCGTTCAAACTGGACGTACAGCGTGGCGCGTTTGTCAGTGAGGTTCTGCCTAACTCCGGCTCCGCAAAAGCAGGGGTGAAATCAGGTGACGTCATTACCAGCCTCAACGGTAAACCGCTCAACAGCTTCGCCGAACTGCGTTCACGCATTGCGACAACTGAACCTGGGACCAAGGTCAAACTGGGCCTGCTGCGTAACGGTAAACCGCTCGAGGTTGAAGTCACCCTCGATACCAGCACATCATCGTCCGCCAGCGCAGAGATGATTGCGCCTGCGTTGCAAGGGGCCACGCTCAGCGATGGTCAGTTAAAAGACGGCACCAAAGGCATCAGAATTGATAACGTAGAAAAAAGCAGCCCTGCAGCACAGGCCGGTCTGCATAAAGATGACGTTATCATTGGCGTTAACCGCGATCGCGTAAACTCAATCGCCGAAATGCGAAAAGTGCTGGAAGCGAAACCGTCGATCATTGCTCTGCAGGTGGTGCGCGGTAACGAGAGTATTTACCTGCTCCTGCGTTAACGCATGCAACCGGACATCAGCCCCTCGTGTGATGTCCGGTAAACTCGTGATATGCTGCTGCCGTTCCCTTTATTAATGACGCCGCCATCATGTTTGTGAAGCTTTTACGTTCGGTCGCGATTGGTTTAATCGTCGGCGCCATCCTGCTGGCCGCGATGCCCTCTCTGCGAAAAATTAATACGCTTACCGCACCGCAGTTCGACAGTGCAGATGAAACGCCCGCTAGCTATAACCCGGCGGTTCGCCGCGCAGCGCCTGCCGTCGTGAACGTTTATAACCGCAGTATGAACAGTACCGCGCACAACCAGCTTGAGATCCGCACGCTCGGCTCAGGCGTTATCATGGATCAGCGCGGCTATATCATTACCAATAAGCACGTCATTAACGATGCCGACCAAATCATCGTCGCATTGCAGGACGGCCGCGTATTTGAAGCGCTGCTTGTGGGGTCTGATACGTTAACCGACCTTGCGGTGCTGAAAATCAACGCCACTGGCGGGCTGCCAACAATCCCAATTAATAACAAACGCGTGCCACACATTGGTGACGTGGTACTCGCCATCGGTAACCCGTACAACCTTGGGCAAACCATCACTCAGGGGATCATCAGCGCCACCGGTCGAATTGGCCTGAACCCGACAGGACGGCAAAACTTCCTGCAAACAGATGCTTCCATCAACCACGGAAACTCCGGCGGTGCGCTGGTCAACTCACTGGGTGAATTGATGGGGATTAACACGCTGTCATTTGATAAGAGCAACGATGGCGAAACCCCGGAAGGGATCGGCTTTGCCATTCCGTTTCAGTTGGCGACCAAAATCATGGATAAGCTGATTCGTGACGGGCGCGTGATTCGTGGCTACATCGGTATCAGCGGTCGCGAAATTGCACCACTGCACGCTCAGGGCGGCGGGATGGATCAAATTCAGGGGATTGTGGTTAACGAAGTTTCCCCGGATGGTCCGGCAGCACAGGCAGGCATTCAGGTTAACGATCTGATTATCTCGGTCAATAACAAACCGGCGGTGTCTGCGCTGGAAACGATGGACCAGGTGGCAGAGATTCGACCAGGTTCAGTTATCTCCGTTGTCGTGATGCGTGATGACAAACAGTTGACGCTGCAGGTAACGATCCAGGAATACCCAGCCACCAATTAACGTCACGTCTGGCGGCCTACTGACCATAAAAAAACCGGAGCATGTTGGCTCCGGTTTTTATTAGGCGGTATCGTAGAGAGTTAGTACGTAATGCCTGATGGCGCTACGCTTATCAGGCCTACAAATACACGCAGGCCTCTCTCGCGTTACTTAACGAACTCTTCGCCCAGTGTGATATCTTTTTTCAGCGTATCCAGCATGCCTTCCAGCGAGCTTTGTTCAAACGCGCTCAGCTTGCCGATAGACTGACGCTCTTCTACGCCGTTTTTACCCAGCAGCAGCGGCTGAGAGAAGAAACGAGCATACTGGCCGTCGCCTTCAACGTAAGCACATTCAACCACACCTTTTTCGCCGCTCAATGCGCGAACCAGGGACAGGCCGAAACGTGCAGCAGCCTGACCCATAGACAGGGTTGCAGAACCGCCACCGGCTTTGGCTTCCACAACTTCAGTACCCGCATTCTGGATACGTTTAGTCAGGTCAGCTGCTTCTTGTTCGGTGAAGCTTACGCCAGGAATTTGTGACAGCAGTGGCAGGATGGTCACGCCAGAATGGCCGCCAATAACCGGAACTTCAACGTCGCCTGGTTGTTTGCCTTTCAGTTCCGCAACAAAGGTGTTGGAGCGGATGATGTCCAGCGTGGTCACGCCAAACAGTTTGTTCTTATCGTATACGCCTGCTTTTTTCAGCACTTCTGCAGCGATAGCAACGGTAGTATTCACCGGGTTGGTGATGATACCGATACACGCTTTCGGGCAGGTTTTAGCAACTTGCTGCACCAGGTTCTTCACGATACCGGCGTTGACGTTGAACAGGTCGGAACGATCCATACCCGGTTTACGTGCGACACCCGCAGAGATCAGTACCACATCAGCACCTTCCAGTGCAGGGGTAGCATCTTCGCCGCTGAAGCCTTTGATTTTCACAGCAGTAGGGATATGGCTCAAATCAACGGCCACACCAGGTGTTACTGGAGCGATGTCGTACAGGGAGAGTTCTGAACCTGAAGGCAGTTGGGTTTTTAACAGTAATGCTAGCGCCTGACCGATACCACCAGCAGCGCCGAGGACTGCAACTTTCATCCTAAACTCCTTATTATATTGATAAGCAAAATGTCTATTGCTCCGCGGCGGCGACCTTAATTCACAAATCCAATGAATACAACAACCACGCGTCAAGAATGCGTAGTCACGCAAATTTGGCTTTTATGCATTTAACTTACGTAAAATAAAACCTAAGTTACGTAATTCAAAACCACCCACACAGTAGAGCAACTTTCCAACAGGTGCTGACAATATACCCTACCCGCCTCTCAAAACAACATCAATTTGATAACATTTAATTTACTTTTAACCTTATTTGCGAGCCGTGACACAGGCATGTTTCTTGATAACGAAATTTGATAAAATTCCGCTCTTTCATAACATTATTTCAGCCTTGAACAAGGCAGACTGTTTGCATAAAAATTCATCTGTATGCACAATAATGTTGTTTCTACCGCCATATTACGGGTGACTTATGCGAAGCTCGGCAAAACAAGAAGAATTAGTAAAGGCGTTTAAAGCGCTGCTTAAAGAAGAAAAGTTCAGCTCTCAAGGCGAAATCGTCCTCGCGTTGCAGGATCAGGGCTTTGATAATATCAATCAGTCCAAGGTTTCACGCATGCTGACCAAATTTGGCGCCGTGCGTACCCGCAATGCGAAAATGGAAATGGTGTACTGTCTTCCGGCGGAGCTGGGCGTACCCACGACCTCAAGCCCGCTGAAAAATCTGGTGTTGGATATCGACTATAACGATGCGGTCGTAGTTATTCATACCAGCCCCGGCGCTGCTCAGTTGATTGCACGTCTGCTGGACTCATTGGGGAAAGCGGAAGGTATCCTGGGTACGATTGCAGGTGACGATACCATCTTCACCACCCCAGCTAAGGGTTTTACGGTAAAAGATCTGTACGAAGCCATTCTGGAACTGTTCGAACAAGAACTGTAATACCGCCTCCCCGTCGCCTCGCGGCGGGGGAAAACACTCTCTTTTCATCCCCCTCCTTCTCTTTTCCACTGCTATTGATTTAACAAATGGTGCGTTTAACCATCAAAACACATTCACATGGTGAATATGCAGCCTTAAAAACGCACATTTTGCAAAATAAAGCATCTACATGATTTAATTAAATTTATTTTGTATAAGCTGTTTGAAATGCTCTTTTTAATTCCATTGAGTTATAAAAAATCATTTTCTTAACACTCAAAACCCAGTGAAACAATTAGCGTGGTATTAATTTATTGGGTGATTAGTGTATACTTGATTTTGTGATGAGGGTCACGAAACACAGACCCCCAATAAAAGAATTCGACGAGGTAAATATCATGAAAATCAAAACTACTATTGCAACCTTAAGCCTTCTTTCTGTTCTCTCCTTCGGTGCAAGCGCCGCGGTTACTCAGGTGAACTCACAAGAAGCACAGAATCTGCAATCCATCGGTAGCGTCTCCGTCTCTCAGATCGGTAGTTCACCAATGGACATGCGTCAGGCCATCGCCGCTAAAGCTGAAAAAGCAGGCGCCAGCAGCTATCGCGTCACCGAACTCCGTGAAGGTGCTCACTGGCACGCTACTGCAGAACTCTACAAATAAACCCTCGTCGTCTAAGTCCGACGACTTGCCCCCGCCTGCCGGGGGCTTTTTTATGTCTTACATTGAGTGACGAACGTTAAAACGCAACTGCCCTTCCAGCTCTTCTTCCGCTTCATCGAACAGTAAAATCAACGCGCCGTATCGCCTGCGCAGCTTGTCCGGTAAATGGACAAATTCAATCTCCAGCGGCAGCGGCAAGACTTCCCCGATCACCACCTCCCACAGAGAATCCAAATCAACCACCTTTTCCCGGGCCAGACCGAACGTGCGCGTGAACTCGCGATAGAAATCGCCCTGATCTTCTATCTCGTCAAAATCAAATGTATAGATGTTCATCTATAGCCACCATCCCGACGCCAGCTACTCTACAGACCGCCAATATCCAGGGGTCTCTCGCATTTTCAGGTAAGTATAGCCATAAAAAAACCGACGCTTTTAGCGTCGGTTTTCAACTCTTAATTACTGACCAGCGCATGCTGGTATTTGTGCAGCATCCCACTGAGTCGTTTTACCGGCTCGGTCACCTGAGGCGGTGCTTGCCAGATGATTAATTTCTCCTGGTAAACCTCAAGCTCCTCCAGTAACTGGCTAAAGTAGCGTCGGCGCTTGTCGTCATTTCCTGCTGAAATTACGTGATCGGCAGTACGACGAAGCTGACGATGGAATGCGGATAGATCCTCGTTTACCGGTACCGGTGCATCACGCAGGCGCTGGTGCGCGATGATCATCGTCAGCGCCAGGCGAAACTTCGCCAGATCGCCGGGAAACTTGTTCATCAGCAAAAACAGCTGCTGATAAAGTGCCGGAAGATGATTTTCTTTACGACGGACTACATTGGTGGTCATTGCTGAAACCGCCGCCGAAACAAACTGGTTGAGCAATACGCGGCCTGTTCTGTCACGAGAGTTATCACGCACCAGCAGAATGACGATAAACGCCAACACGCAGCCAACAATCTGCCCCAGCGCACTATCAAGGAACTGGCTAAAGTGGAAGGTCATCGGGTTATCCAGCACAATGATATTAATGGTGCTGGCCAGCGCCCCCATCGATCCCAACCGTCGTTTCTGTACCTCAATCCCCAGAAAGAATCCCAGCACCGCCAGGCTCAGGCACAGTAACAGCATGCTTTGTTGCGTATTAGGGATAATCACCAGGAAATAGAGCGCTCCGAGCGGTAACGCTGCCAACGTCCCATAGATAAAGTCTATCGCCACCATGCGAGGATTTGGCAAACGCATTGCCAGCGAGGTGACGACCGCAATCATCACCATTGCACCGCTGCCGGAAGTCCATCCGGTCCATAGCCAGAATAATGTCCCCAGCACACAAGAAAGCGTGGTACGCCAGAAGTTAACCATCGCATGATGACGCTCGGCAGACTCCACTTTCACCACCGGCTCACCTTGCAGGATCTCTTCTTCCGTAGCGCTAATCTTGGTATTACTCACCACACCACGTTTGAGCAGCAGGTAGCGCGTCGCGGCCCCCGCCCAGCTGTATATGGTGACCGGCGTTTCGCGCTCGCCGGTCCAGGCAATCACCCGACGCATCCGCTTCAACTGTTTGTGGACATCCTGCACCGTTTCAACCGGCGTATCGAACAACTCGCGGAAGGTGTCGGTGATAAGTTCCGGGCGGGTATTTTGAATAAGGTAAGTTTCACAGGACTGCGTGATGAGCGTGAGCGACAGCGTGTTTAATGCTTTAAGCCTGCGGTTAGCACGCCCCCAGCGTGAAGACTCCATATTCAGGTTACTGCGCATACCTTCCAGCGCTGCCGTACGACGGACTAAATCGCCCCAGGCTTTATCCACAACCTCGCTGTCGCCGTGCTTAATGCACAACTGCATCAGTTGATATTGCGCCACCAGCAGGCTATCCAGCTCAACATCAATCTCTTGTTTTATCGAACGGGGAGAGAAAAGTAGATCGGCCACAATGGCACAGACAATCCCCATCACAATTTCACTGCAACGTTCGAGCGCAAATTGCGGCGTCAGCAGCGGTTCGGCCTGAATGGTAATGACGATGATCAGCGCCGTATAGCCCGAAAGCCCCCAGGCATAGGAGTTTTCGATCTTCACCAGTGACGAGATCCAGGTACAAAAACCGGCCCAGATACAGCACACCAGGATCATCAATAACGGAGCGCGGATCATACTGATGATAATGATCAGTCCGGCAATACAACCGATAAATGTCCCGACAATACGCAGCATGCCGCGATAGCGGATAGCCCCTGAATAGGGTTCCCCACCCGCAGCAAAGGCCGGGCCTGCCGCCACAATGGCCGCAGTCAGTACCGCCCAACGCGGAGTCTCAAGTTGGAAGTGAAAACCAACGAACAGCGCTAGTACAATCGCGCACGCCAGTTTTACCGCAAAGCGGATATGCTGGTTGGCAATGGAGAAAATACCCATCACGATTAACCAAACTCGCGCAGGCGGTGCGCCATTTTACGGAAGAAGGACTCCTGGCTTGCATCACGGTCCTGCTTACCGGTAATGACAACGGTAGCAGTTGTCCCGGCAGGCCACAGAGTTCCCTGCTGCTCATCAAGACGGATTCGCACCGGTACACGCTGCGCCAGGCGCACCCATTCCAGATTTGAATCAATGGTCGCCATACCTTTTGCATCCTGCGTACTGCTGGCATTTGTTACCCCCGCCGCCACGCTATCAACGGTGCCTTTTAAGACATTATTACTGCCCAACGGGGTGATCTCAGCGCGATAACCAGGGCGAACGCCTTCTAGTTTGGTTTCTTCCATATAAGCCAGCACATAGAAAGAATGCTGTTTGACCAGTGCCACCGCTGTGGAACCACGCGTAATAAATTCGCCGCTATAAACGTTCAGGTTAGTGACCCAACCGTCTGCTGGTGCGCGAATGACGGTACGTTCCAGATCTAATTTTGCCAGGTCGCGGGTCGCTTGTGCTTTCGCAAGCTGGTGTAATACGGTTTGCAGGACGTTGTTTGACTGGTCAATCTCTTCACGAGACATGGCCTGCACGCCCAGGCGGTTACGACGGCCAGCCTCCTGGCGTTTTTCCTGGGCCAGAACCTGATAATAAGAAACATCAGCTTCGGCCTGCTCAAGGGCTTTCTTATAGCGTGGCTGATCGATGGTGAACAGAATCTGATCCTTTTTCACCAGTTGGTTATCATGGACGTTAACGTTGGAAATAAGACCCGCAACATCCGGCGCAATAGCGACGACATCTGCGCTGAAACGCGCATCACGTGTCCATGGCGACTCGGTGTAATACACCCATGCGCGAAAAATAGCGATGAAGGCCAGAATGACCAGTACGAGAGTCGTGGCCGTACGGGAGAGTTTTTTTGTTAGTGTTTTCACTTCAACCTCAAACGAACAGGCGCGTTATTAAATAGAACAGGCAGCAATACAGCGCGGTGTTAAACAGAGCCGGATGCCAGACAAAATCATAGATGCCGGTTGGAACCAGCATCCGGCGCACCAGCCAGAAAATCGCCAGTGACAAAAGTAATTCGAAAAAAATCGGTGGGAAGGACAAACCAAACACCACGATAACGGGAAACAGACTCATGTTGACCTTGGTAACTTAAGAGAGTGCAGGTGATAGATTTTCTAGCGTATGTCACCGCAGAGAAGGGCAAGGATGAGCCAGGCGAGAGCGACATAGCTGTTATTTGAATAATAATATATTAACGTAACTGTTATGCTGTTATCTATATTATGTGATCTAAATCACTTTTAAGCCAGAGTGAACAATGGAACGATTAAAACGTATGTCGGTGTTCGCCAAAGTCGTCGAACTGGGCTCCTTCACCGCCGCCGCAAGACAGCTACAAATGAGCGTTTCATCGATAAGCCAGACGGTCTCCAAACTGGAAGATGAGCTACAGGTTAAGCTGCTAAACCGCAGTACACGCAGCATTGGGCTGACCGAAGCCGGTAAAATTTACTACCAGGGCTGCCGGAGAATGCTGCACGAAGCGCAGGATGTTCACGAGCAGCTTTATGCCTTTAACAACACGCCCATCGGCACACTGCGCATTGGTTGTTCTTCAACCATGGCACAAAATGTCCTCGCCGGATTGACCGCGACAATGCTGAAGGAATACCCCGGTCTGACGGTAAATCTGGTAACAGGCATCCCGGCACCGGATTTAATCGCCGATGGTCTGGACGTGGTCATCCGCGTCGGTGCGTTGCAGGACTCCAGTCTGTTCTCGCGTCGCCTGGGTGCCATGCCGATGGTAGTCTGCGCGGCTAAAAGCTATCTCGCACAGTTTGGTGCCCCGGAGAAACCCGCCGATCTCAGCAACCACTCGTGGCTGGAATACAGCGTGCGCCCGGATAATGAATTCGAGCTTATCGCTCCGGAAGGAATTTCCACCCGCTTGATCCCAGAGGGTCGTTTTGTGACTAACGATCCGATGACATTGGTGCGCTGGCTGGCTGCGGGTGCGGGCATTGCCTATGTGCCGCTGATGTGGGTGATCAATGAGATCAATCGTGGCGAAGTGGAGATCCTCCTTCCCCGCTACCAGTCGGATCCGCGTCCGGTCTATGCGCTATATACCGAAAAAGACAAACTGCCGCTCAAGGTCCAGGTGGTGATTAACTATCTGACGGAGTATTTTGTCGATGTAGCGCAGCTTTTTCAGGGGATGTACGGCCGGGGAAAAGAGAAATAAAAAGAGTATTGGCCGGATAAGGCGTTGACGCCGCGTCCGGAAAGATGCCCGATAGCACTGGTGCTTATCGGGCATACATCATGATGTTATGCAGTACCACCTACCGTCAGGTTATCCACCTTCAGCGTCGGCTGGCCCACGCCCACCGGCAGGCTCTGCCCTTCTTTACCGCACACACCAACCCCGTTATCCAGCTTCAGGTCGTTACCTACCATTGAAATCTGCTGCATCGCTTCGATACCAGACCCAATCAGCGTCGCGCCTTTCACCGGTTTGGTTACTTTACCGTTTTCAATCAGATACGCTTCAGACGTCGAGAACACGAATTTCCCGGAGGTGATATCCACCTGGCCGCCGCCGAAGTTAGGCGCATAAATGCCGTATTCAACGGATTCGATGATTTCCTGCGGCGTGGATTTCCCCGGCAGCATGTAGGTGTTGGTCATGCGTGGCATCGGCAGGTGCGCGTAAGATTCACGGCGACCGTTACCCGTTGGCGCGACGCCCATCAGGCGCGCGTTCAGTTTGTCCTGCATGTAGCCTTTCAGAATACCGTTTTCGATCAGCACGTTGTACTGACCCGGTGTGCCTTCATCATCAATAGCCACAGAGCCACGACGGTCCGCCATTGTGCCATCATCCACAACGGTACACAGTTCCGACGCCACCAGCTCACCCATGTGACCGCTGAATACCGAGGTACCACGGCGGTTAAAGTCACCTTCCAGACCATGACCGACCGCTTCATGCAGCAGAACGCCAGGCCAGCCAGCACCGAGTACTACCGGCAGCGTACCAGCAGGCGCTGCTATCGCGGACAAATTAACTAACGCCATGCGTACGGCTTCTTTCGCCCAAGCGTCAGCACGGACTTCACCATCAAGGTCGCCAAGGAAATAGTCATAGCCAAAACGACCGCCACCACCGCTGGCACCGCGCTCGCGCTTACCGTCCTCTTCGACCTGTACGCTTACGGACAGGCGTACCAGCGGACGAACATCAGCGGCCAACGTACCGTCGGTCGCTGCTACCAGGATCAGTTCATAAACACCGGTCAGGCTGGCGGTTACTTCCTGGACGCGTTTGTCGGCGGCACGGGCCACGCTATCAACGCGACGCAGAATATCCAGTTTCTCTTCGCGGCTCATGCTCTGTAACGGATCAACCGAAGTGTAAAGCGCCTGATGCTCGACCGCTCCCAGCGTTTTTACTTTGCCGTCACCGCTGTCACGCACGATAGTACGGGCAGCATGAGCACTTTGCTCCAACGCCAGCAGGCTAATCTGGTCTGCATAGGCAAACCCTGTTTTTTCGCCGCTGATGGCGCGCACGCCAACACCCTGATCGATATTGTAAGAGCCGTCTTTAATGATGCGGTCTTCTAAAACCCAGGATTCGTGATAGCTCGACTGAAAATAGAGATCGCCGTAGTCAAGACGGCGTTCGGCCAGTTGGCCCAGAATGGCAAACAGATCCTGATGTTTCAGGCCATTCGCCGCTAGCAATTGTTCACTTACCAGGTTCAGACTCATCGTTTTGGTACTCATTAGTTTCTGTTGTAGGCCTGATAAAACGCGCCAGCGTCGCCATCAGGCACTTCAATGCCGGATGGCGGCGTGAACGCCTTTTCCGGCCTACGGACTGCGGTAGAAGATCACTGTACTGAGATTGGGGCAATTACTCGCCCCCGTCAAATCATTGCTGGCTTTCTTTGCGCGGCTGACGCAGAACTTCGTTAATCTGCGGTTTATCAACCGGACCGGTAATGCGATAGCGCAGAATCGAAACTTTGCTCCATAATGGCCCCAGAACCTTACTGGCAGCAAATACCGCCGCGCCGACAATCGGGTTGACAGCAAACGCAGCGGCAACCCCTACGGTGGCGGAAATTTCAGGCGCGACAATGGCTTCCATATCCAGCTCCCGACGGACCAGGTTCACTGAGCCTTTCATCGCAATGTCTGCCTCCAGACCATCCACCAGCGTGTCGTCGGTATGCATCACACCATCTTTGATCCACGCCGTACTGCGAATCGAGTCGAAATAGAAACCTTCACTGAAGGTATCGCTAAAATCAAAACGCAGTTTACGTAGCAACGCATCAAAGCTCAGCAGTCGTAATAGTTGCCCCGCATGTCCGGTGCTGAGTTCTGTAAGCTCACCTTTGCCCAACCGGGTACGCAAAATCCCATTAAGCGAAGCTTCGTCCGGATCCCATGGCGGGTTACGCCAGTGCAGGTCATACTCCACGTTAAACGAAGAGTTACGAATCGGGGTCGATACGCCAAAGAAACTGGCAGCGGAGTCAATTTTACTGCCGCTCAGTTTACCCTTCAGTGACGTTCGCTCTTTGCCCGGCGCATTCACCCACACGCCATCGGTGGTCAGTCTGGCAAAGCCCGTATCCAACAGACCGTTGCTCAACGTTAGCGTGTCGCCTTTAATTGCTACATCGGCATCAATGCGCCCATATTTCTGTCCCCACATCCAGCACTCGGTACAGCGTAACTGAAGGTCCGGCCAGCCGCGGAAGCTGAAGTTGTCCACGGCGGAAAACGGCGAGGCTGATGTGTTGCCCGGTGACGCTTTCGCCGCGCTGGGGTTGTAGTAAAGATACTTAATATTGGCCAGCCATGGCGCATTATTGCGCATCGCCAGGGTGGCGTTAATTTCACGACCCTGCGCCTGCACGATGGAGCCATTGCTCGCAGGCTCAGACACAATACTCAAATTATTCCACTGCTGACCGCCCAGGGATAACGATGGCGTACGCACGGTGATGCGTTGTGGGAAGTTGGCATTAGTGCCAACGTTATCCGCTGCGCCTTTTTGGAACAACGCCAGCCATTGCGCGCCATCCATAGGGGGAAGATTAAGCTCAATGCCTTGCTGATCGGGTAACGCGGGCACGGTACGGCTTTCCGACGTCCAGATAGCGCGGTCAAGCGTCAGTTTCTGATTCAGCAGCCAGCGGCTGTTAAAGTGGTTCTTACTGCCAGCATTACCGGTCAGTTCAAAGCTGCGCAGATTACCGTTGGCCTTAACATTCACCGGCAACGCTTCACCGGGCGCTTTATTCAGCGGAGCAGGTAAGTGACTACTTACATTCTTCAGGTCACCCTTTAGCTCAATGTCGTAAGTCGGCCCGGCATGATACGGAAGATCGATACCCACCTTGCCATTCCACGCCATGCTGCCGCTTAAGGCATCGTTGACCTGCGCCGGTAAAATCCCCATGCGGGTTGGCTGCCAGTCGCCTTGCAGGTTCACGGCTACCTGATAGGCTTTCGCCCCTTCGGTGGTGGAGAAGTCGACGTTCAGCGGCTGATTAAACCAGTTCGCCGTCATCGGCTCGCTCTTCAGATCGCCGTTGATAAAGCTGAATTTACCATTCAAATTCTTCAGCGTGCTGTCGAGTGGTTTAATAAACAAGCTGTTATTACGCAGGTTGACGTCGCCTTTGGCGGTAACCAGCGAGCCGTCTAGCGGAATATCAAGATGTAAGCGAGCATTCACATCACCGTCAATTTGCAACTGTTCCAGCGTGGCGCCGAGAGAATCCTTCAACGGAGTCTCATCAAAATAAGGTCCAACCGCCTTGCCTGGCCCGTTGATATCGGCATCAATCAGCAGCTTTTCTTTTGCATAGTCGGGAATATTAGCCGTCAGGTTACTGGCCTTCACGCCGCCTAGATTGACGCTATCCGTCTTCATCCACAGGCCATCGTTAATGAAGTTTAGTTCGATATTAAGATCGGTTAGCGCAGGCCAGTCGGGCTGGAAAGCAAATTTCGCATTGCGTAGCGGCACCAGGACCTGAAACTGCCCTTCATTGTGCAGATACGGGAACAGATTCGGGTTACCGCCATACACCAGCGTGGCGTTATCCGCTTCGCCGCCCTGAATAGCGCCGCTGAGGTAGTCAACCAGATCCTTACCCATCAGGTTTTCCGGGAAATAGCGCCAGGCCTGGGAGCCATCGTCGGTGCTGATACCGGCCAGAATGCCCAACCATGGCTCATCATCAGCCGGTTGCAGATAGCGAAAACCACCGCGCGCATGTACCGCTTTCGCTTTAACATCAATGTTGCGCCCGTCTAACTGGAAGCCTTTATCATTCTTCAGCCAGCTTAGCGTCGCCACGCCGTTCTCTATTTCCAGCGGCGCACGGAAGACGGTTTCATACGGCATTTTTGCTTGTTTCATGGAGGCGGTGAGCGCCCCATTTTCAACGCTTCCCGCAAGCGTACCGGAGAAATGTTCTGCCCCCGGCAGCAGCTTCCACTGTTTCCAGGCCAAATCGGTCCACGAGGACAGGAAGCGGGTTTTTTCTGTCGCCTGTAACGGGATATCCAGCGCAAGCACGTCTATTTTGCCGCTGGGTTGCGTGGCCCGCCAGATATCACCCAGCGCAGGCGATAGCCTAGACGCCATCGGACGCAGTCCTTCTAACCCGGCCAGTTCCAGATTACTGGCTCGAATGCGTAGCTCATCACTGCGTTTGTTATTCTCACCACCGACTTCCTGCTCAGGGATCCAGGCCAGCGTTAATGCCCCGCTAGGCCAGGGCTTATCATCCATGGTGATACGCGTATCGGGAATAGAGAATTGCCAGCCCGGCTCTTCACGGCTGATGTGCGCCGTCAGATTATCGACGGAAAGCGTATGCGTACGATTTTCACCCAGCCAACTTGCCCCGCCTTTTTTCAGCCAGACATCACCGCCAGAAACGACGCCTTTGCTGATCGTCATCCATGCTTCCAGGCTAAAACGCGCGGTTTGTAGCGCGACATTATCCTGCATCCATTTGCCCAGCCATGGTTTGACGTCGATGTCGTCTGCCTGCAGCCAGACCCGACCGTTATTCAACAGCCCTTCGTCATCACGCAGATCCATACGCACCTGCATAATGCCGTGCTGTCCGGTCAGGCTGGAGAGGCTGACCTGACCCTCGGCGCGATGCCGATTTTTACCATTCAACCAGGTAAGCTGGGGGATCGCCAGTTCAGCACGTTGACCTGAGAGGGTTATAAAGCTGATATGGCTGTCGCGTAGATCGAAATGATCAAACTGACGCAGGAAGAGATCGCTGAGATGGCCGGTTTCAATCCCATCTCCGCCTTCGCTGCGCTGGATAGGCGTATTGGTGCGCAACTGCAGTTGCCAGAAGGTGAGATCGCGAAACTGCCAGCGCATGTGCAGCAAACTTTGCCAGACATCCAGCGCCAGCGTGACGCGTTTTACCGAAAATTCTCCCCCATCTTTCAGCTGCGCATGGATATTACGCGCTTCAAGCGTAGGACCGAAATTTTGCCAGCTGGCAGAAAGCTGGCTAGCGGAAACAGGCAGACCTGTGGCGGATTCAATCTTGCCAAGAATGGCCGGACGCCAGCTATCAAGATGAGGTAACGCAAGGCGCAGTCCACTGACCAGCAGCGCTGCGATGACAACGAATGCGGCTCCAGTGAGCAGTAAAATCCCCGGCAATCGCCTCACGCGCCTCTCCTTGTCTACCAAAAAATATGACTCACACCCCTTGAGTGAATATTGCCGGATAACGGCGCTTGCGCCTTATCCGGCCTACATGCGCGGGTGCCACTACACGATTTACATCATGACGACGTCGAACTGCTCCTGGTTATACAGCGGTTCGATTTGTACTTTGACCTGTTTGCCGACAAAGATCTCAACTTCCGCCAGCGCATGTGACTCTTCACCTTTCAGGGTTTCAGCCACTGCCGGAGAGGCATAAACCAGGAAACGGTCAGAGTCATATGCATGGTGTACGCGCACGATTTCGCGCATGATTTCATAGCATACGGTTTCCACCGTTTTCACCGTGCCACGCCCATGGCAGGTCGGACACTCGTTGCACAGTACATGTTCCACGCTTTCACGTGTGCGTTTGCGCGTCATCTCCACCAGGCCCAGCTGTGAAAAACCGTTAATGCTGGTTTTTACGCGATCCTTACTCAGAGCCTGCTCCAGGGAGTGCAGCACCCGGCGACGGTGATCTTCATTATTCATGTCGATAAAATCGATAATGATAATACCGCCGAGGTTACGCAGACGCAGCTGACGAGCAATGGCCTGCGTTGCTTCAATATTAGTATTAAAGATAGTGTCATCAAGATTACGATGCCCAACAAACGCGCCGGTATTGATATCGACGGTGGTCATCGCTTCGGTTTGATCGATGATCAGATAGCCGCCGGACTTCAGCTCAACTTTGCGTTCCAGCGCGCGCTGGATTTCATTCTCAACGTCAAAGAGATCAAAAATAGGCTGTCGCCCGCTGTAATGTTCCAGCTTGCTGGTCATCTCGGGGATATATTCCGCCGTAAATTCCAGTAACGCCTCATAGGTCAGACGGGAGTCGACGCGGATACGGTCAAGCTGCGCATCGGCAAAGTCACGCAACACGCGCTGTGCCAGTGCCAATTCACCGTACATCTGGTAGCGCGTTTGCGGGCGTTTTTTACGCTCCATGACTTTCGTCCAGACGCGCTTCAGGTAGGCAGCATCCGAGGCCAGATCCTCTTCACATACGCCTTCCGCCGCCGTGCGAATGATGAAGCCACCCTGCTCATCGCAGTAATCCGCCACCACTTTTTTCAGGCGTTCGCGTTCGGTTTCGCTTTCGATACGTTGGGATACGCCAACGTGCGAAGCACCCGGCATAAAGACGAGATAACGGGAAGGTAGCGTGATGTCCGTCGTCAGGCGTGCGCCTTTAGTTCCCAACGGATCTTTTACCACCTGCACCATCAGATCCTGACCCTGGCGCACCAGTTCAGAAATGTCGCGTACGGTGAACTGTTTTTGTTCTTCACCCGCCACGCATTCGGTGTGCGGCATGATGTCAGAAGCGTGAAGAAATGCGGCTTTATCCAGTCCAATATCTACAAAAGCCGCCTGCATACCCGGAAGTACACGACTTACACGACCTTTGTAGATATTGCCTACGATTCCGCGTCGCGCCTCACGTTCAATATGAATTTCCTGCAGAATACCACCATCAATGTAAGCCACCCGAGTTTCCGATGGCGTTACGTTTACCAACAATTCAGCCGTCATGTTTATCCCTTTTCTCACGCAGTGCGTTAAAATTGGTCAGCAACTCATACGTTTCTACCAGCGGTAAGCCGACTACGGCGTGATAGCTGCCATTTATCTTCCTGACAAAACAGCCACCCAACCCTTGAATACCGTATGCACCTGCTTTATCCATTGGTTCACCGCTGGCAACATAGCCCGCGATGTCCTCATCGGTTAGTGCTCTGAATGTCACTTCCGTCACTACCAGGCAGTCCAGACTGTGCTGGCGATCGGCCAGTGCCACGGCCGTCATAACTTGATGCGTTTTGCCCGACAGTTTGCGCAGCATTGCTGCGGCATGGGCGGCGTCGTGCGGTTTTTCCAACACTTCGCCATTAAGGATAACGATGGTATCCGCACCCAATACCGGCAAATCGCGCTGTGCCAGCACTACGCCAGCCTGCGCTTTTTCGCGCGCCAGACGGGAAACGTACTGCTGCGCGCTTTCCTGCGGGTGACGCTGTTCTTCAATCCCAGGGACCAGTCGTTCAAACGTAACACCAAGCTGAGCGAGCAACTCCTGACGACGTGGAGAACCTGAAGCAAGATACAGAGTATTCATATCAACCTTATTGCACCGCAAACTGCTGACGGACTTTACGCATCAGTAAGAATAGCCATGGCCAAAGCACACCATTCACTACACTACTCCAGAACACTTCAGGTCTGAAAGAGACGTTGATCACTAAAAACTCGGCCCAGAAAACAATAATATCCACGACCAGTGATAACAACATGACCACCAGCGCCTGTTGCCAGAGCGCGAGGTTTCGGAATAGCTGGAATTTCAACGCGACCAGATAAGCAATGATACTCATCGATAATGCGCGCACGCCAAGCGTGGAGCCGCTGATGAGATCCAGTATGGCACCCACCACAAATCCCGTGCCCACATTTACGCGATGCGGCAGTGCCAGGATCCAATACAACAAGATGAGCAGCACCCAGTTTGGCCGGAAAACCAGAATGTCATCCGGCCAGGGCATGACTTGCAGCAACAGTGCAATAAGGAACGAGAGCCAAATCACCCAACGTCCCTGGCTACGATAGCTTGCCACTTACTGTCCTCCCGGCTTACGCGGAGCAGGTTGTGGCGGCGTGGTATCTGCGGGCGCTGGAGCCACGCCTGTTGCAGGTGCTGGCATTGGCGCAGGCGGTCCCATGGTATCTGGTGCAGGCAGAACTTGCGGCATCATTTGCATCAGACGTTCATTCGCAACGCGGTGTACTTCTTCCGGCGTCATCGGGTTTGCGCCATTACGATCGGCACCCCACAACAGCAGCAGATAGCGCAGACGCTGCAGACCCGCAGTCGGGCGAGCCTGAATCACGGTATATGCGCGCTGAGTGTCCAGCTTAACGGAAGAAACAACAGCAACCGGATAACCTTCAGGGAAACGTCCACCCAGACCCGAGGTGACCAGCACATCGCCAACGCGAATGTCGGTGTTAGCCGGCAGGTGTTCGAGCTGAAGATCGTCGGTGCAACCGTTACCCGCAGCGATTACGCGGATATCATTACGCAGTACCTGAATGGGCAGCGCATGCGTCGCATCGCAAATCAGCAGCACGCGGCTGGTCAATTTAGCCACCGCCACGACCTGACCTACTACGCCTTTGTCGCTAATAACCGGCTGGCCTTCGTAGACACCGTTAACGCTCCCTTTGTCGATCACGACCTGATCGCTGTAAGGGTCATTAACCGTTGAGATGACCTGCGTCACCATCTTTTGTTCGTCCTGACGCAATGGCGATCCCAGCAGCTCACGCAAACGCGCGTTCTCCTGTTTGTATTGCCCCAGCATCAGCAGTTCGCTGTTTTTCAGCAGCAGTTCCTGACGCAACGCCCGGTTTTCAAGTTCGAGTTGGTCACGCGAAGCCAGCGTTTGCGACACGCCGTCGAGTAATTCACGAGGACCATTTGAGATAAAGTAGAAAGGACTGACGGCGGTATCCATGTACGTTCGGATTTGACTAAACGTACCCAGGCGGCTGTCGGCAATAATAACGCCGAGCGCCACCAGCACCGCCAGAATAAGGCGAATCTGTAGCGACGGGCCACGGCTAAAAATTGGCTTCATAGTCTATGCGTATTCTCGTATCAGAGCGGAAGGGCAACCCGCGGGGGCTACCCAACCTGCATCCGATTACTCTTCGCTGAACAGGTCGCCGCCGTGCATGTCGATCATTTCCAGCGCCTTGCCGCCGCCGCGCGCCACGCAGGTCAGCGGATCTTCAGCAACAACAACTGGAATACCGGTTTCTTCCATTAACAGACGGTCAAGGTTACGCAGCAGCGCACCGCCACCGGTCAGCACCATACCGCGTTCGGAGATGTCAGATGCCAGTTCCGGCGGGCACTGTTCCAGTGCAACCATTACTGCGCTCACGATACCGGTCAGTGGTTCCTGCAGGGCTTCCAGAATCTCGTTAGAGTTCAGGGTAAAGCCGCGCGGAACGCCTTCAGCCAGGTTACGACCGCGAACTTCGATTTCGCGCACTTCGTCGCCCGGATAAGCGGAACCGATCTCGTGTTTAATACGTTCTGCGGTCGCTTCACCGATCAGAGAACCGTAGTTACGACGAACATAATTAATGATGGCTTCATCGAAGCGGTCGCCGCCAATACGGACAGAAGAGGAGTAAACCACGCCGTTCAGGGAGATAACGGCAACTTCAGTGGTACCACCACCGATATCCACAACCATTGAACCGGTTGCTTCAGAAACTGGCAGACCCGCACCGATCGCGGCCGCCATCGGCTCTTCGATCAGGAAGACTTCACGAGCACCTGCGCCCTGAGCGGATTCACGGATCGCACGGCGTTCAACCTGAGTTGCTCCAACCGGTACACACACCAGTACGCGCGGGCTTGGGCGCATGAAGCTATTGCTGTGCACTTGCTTGATAAAGTGCTGGAGCATTTTTTCAGTCACGAAGAAGTCAGCGATAACGCCGTCTTTCATTGGGCGAATTGCAGCGATATTGCCCGGCGTACGACCCAGCATCTGCTTCGCATCATGACCTACTGCAGCCACGCTTTTCGGCGAACCGGCACGATCCTGACGAATGGCCACAACAGAAGGCTCATTCAATACGATGCCTTGTCCTTTTACATAAATAAGGGTATTCGCGGTACCCAGGTCAATGGACAGGTCATTGGAAAACATGCCACGAAATTTTTTCAACATACTAAGGGATAATCCTGAAAGCTGGGGCGGAAAACAAAATCCGCTTACTTTACCAACCACACGCAGCAGCGACAAGGCGCAAAAATCATCTGCTACGGTGAAAATTAGTGCAGTTCGTTTCCTTTGTTACAAAACCGGCCTGAGTCCATCAGGGCTGAATAAATCAGCAGCGCTCCTCGCTTTTGTTTGCAACCTGTCAAAGGTCATTCACCTGCATGTTTGCTGTTACAACCTGGCGAGCAGGCAAGCACACCCCCAGAAGGCACAGCGCGCGTTATTCTACGTGAAAACAAATTAAACGGCAGGTTAAACCGAGTATCTTTGCGAATATTTTTTCACGTTAGTGTCAAGTGGTTGTGATGCGGCAAAAAAATCTCCTTGCCCACCCGCAACTCCGCGTTCTGTCAGCGTATGCCACTCACTACGCGAACGTACGCCCGTGGCGTAAACCTGCGTGGGTGTTTCCGAACAGGCCTCCACCAGGCTTTGAACCAGAAGCTGATTTTCCGTTCGCTTATCAATGTTCCTCACCAGACTTGGATGAAGCTTCAATAACTCAACGTTAAGCTCTTTGATCCAACTGGTGCTCACCAGCGTTAACCCCGCCTGCGTAACGGCAATACGCACGCCCAGCGCATTCATCAATCTGATGACGGGCTGTAACCGGCTGATATGTTGACAGACATCTGCCTCAGCAAGTTCAATAATTATGCGTTTGCGTAATGATTTTTCGCACTGCATCAGCGTATCACGCAGCCAGCGCTGAAAACGTGGACGAATAAGCGATTCAACCGTTGTCTGCATCGCCAGATTTTCCTGCGGCCAGTAGCCCAAAAGCAGGATCAGACGGCTTATCTGCAAACGGTCATATTCTTCTGCCAGACCAAATTGCAGGACCATCGGCATATATTCCGCCGAAATGACCTCTTCGTTGCCATCAAAAATACGGCACATCAACTCCCGATGGTGCACCCGGCCTTCACGCGTTACTGCAGGCTTTTGATAAATTCTCGGCCCGCCCCGGCTGAGCATCTGTTCGATCAGCGTTCGCCAGCGTACGTTGCCCCGACCTTTTTCCGGCAGCGAGTCATCATAGACCGACCAGCTATTTCCGCCCTGCAATACCGAATTCCGGGTGGCGGCTTCAGCATGATCCATCACTTGCTCCGGCGACTGACCGCTGCGGCAAACGCAAATGCCAATATGAACCATATCGGCACGATCGATCATTTTATTAGCTGGAAGTGCATCTACCGCTTTTAATAATTGCCCGGCGATACTTTCCGCCTCTTTCAGCGTACGGTGCGGCAGCAGAATAGCAAAATCGCTACGGTGGTAGCGCGCCAGCAACGCGCCCGGATAGCGCGTCATAAAAGTCGACAACAAATTGATCAGCGTCGAGATTTGTTCTTCCGCGAGGGTGATTCCCCAGCTATCACGCAGCAGCGTAAAGTCCGGCAGGCGCACCATCATCACAACGCCATGCGAGCCTACTTTTTCCTGATCTTCCAGCAGCGTGGCCAGTTGGTTATCAAAGAACAAGCGGTTGCTTAGCCCGGTTTTTGTATCCTGCGCGACATAGGAACGAATCAGCGTATCCAGGCGGCTGCGTTGCTCGCGGGCATTTTGAATTTCAGTCAGCAGCATATCGAGCGCACTGCTGGTACGCGCAGGCCATTCATAGACCGTTCCCCGCACGTTCGGTCCACGTTCGCCGTTCAGAATACGTGTGGAACGAATCTCCAGCAGCTCCTGACCCGAAAGCTGACGCTGAAGCCAGCGCACAGACAAAAAGAGCATCAGAATAATGAAAGCAATGGCTATCGTGAGCGGCGCGGTGGTCAGTAGCGAATGGAAATAGTTACCCATCGGATCCTGATAAACCAGACGCAATGACATACCCGGATGCTTGACCAACGGTACGGTAATCTCGCGGTAGAGATTGTTTGTCCCTGCCGGTCGGTAGCTGCTGGTGCGTGAGTGGTCATACACCACGTTTCCGCCCTGCAACAGTTCGATGCGCACGATATCAACAGAAACCATCAGTTCATCGATTTGCGGGGTTAACGCAACGACATCTCTGGAGACCAGATGCGTATCAATCGCCGTCGCGACCGCATGAACGCGCGTGGTGAACTTATATTGAATAGCGTTGTAGAAACTCAGCGAACAGCCGATCAGAGTCACGAAGATCGTTAACCCAGTAAGCAGCGTGACAAAAGCTGAAAATTTCGTCGTTAATCGCATCCTTGTGTTAACTCCGACAGTTATGAAACAGGCCTGAAAGTGATAAATCGACTCTAAAATGCAAAACTGACCGCAAAATCCGCCAATTTATACAAACTGTGAGGGCATACTACCAAATCAGGTATATCTGGCAATTTATTGCGCAGAATCGGCATCATGTTTTGATTAGCGAGTATAGTCTTCATTATTAATTTTCCAATCCACTATACGAATTGAGGACAGGTTATGCAGGCTTTGATCTTAGAACAGCAGGACGGAAAAACCCTCGCATCCGTTCAACCCCTCGACGAAAATCAGCTACCGGAAGGCGATGTAACGGTGGATGTCCACTGGTCAAGCCTGAACTATAAAGACGCCCTGGCTATCACCGGCAAGGGAAAAATCATTCGTAATTTTCCGATGATTCCTGGTATCGATTTCGCTGGTACCGTGCGTGCAAGCGAAGATCCCCGTTTTCATGCGGGTCAGGAGGTTTTACTGACCGGTTGGGGCGTAGGTGAAAATCATTGGGGTGGACTGGCAGAACGCGCACGCGTGAAAGGCGACTGGCTGGTTGCGCTGCCAAAAGGGCTGGATGGACGTAAAGCCATGGTCATCGGTACCGCTGGCTTTACCGCCATGCTTTGCGTCATGGCGCTTGAAGATGCAGGAATTCGTCCGCAAGACGGTGAGATCGTCGTCACTGGTGCCAGCGGAGGCGTGGGCAGCACAGCCGTTGCGTTACTGCATAAGCTGGGTTATCAGGTTGCGGCGGTTTCGGGTCGTGAAAGCACCCACGCCTACCTGAAAAGCCTGGGCGCTAATCGTATTCTTGGCCGCGATGAATTTGCTGAATCTCGCCCGCTGGAAAAACAGCTGTGGGCTGGCGCGGTGGATACCGTTGGCGACAAAGTTCTGGCGAAAGTCCTCGCGCAGATGAACTACGGCGGCTGTGTTGCCGCCTGCGGCCTGGCGGGCGGTTTCGCTCTGCCAACCACGGTAATGCCATTCATTCTGCGTAACGTTCGTTTGCAAGGAGTGGACTCGGTGATGACCCCGCCGACACGCCGTGCAGAAGCCTGGGCGCGTCTGGTTAAGGATCTGCCGGAATCTTTCTATGCTCAGGCGGCAACGGAAATTACGCTGGCGGATGCGCCGAAGTTCGCCGATGCCATCATCAATAACCAGGTGCAAGGCCGTACGCTGGTGAAGGTGAAGTAACAGACCCTGGCGCAGAAATTTACACTTAATTAACGAAATTTCGCGGCACATCTACAGACTCCCTGCCATATTAACTACGCGTCCCCTGTCAGTTATGACGCGTAAGCCGGGAGTCTGTTATGAAGAAATTACGTCCATTTACAGAAGCCGACGTCACTGACGAGTCGGCTTTTTTTATGCAGCGTCGCCATGTGCTGAAAGCATTAGGGATCAGCGCAGCCGCGTTGTCTTTACCCCACTCTGCGCAGGCTGACCTTCTGAGTTGGTTTAAGGGTAATGACCGCCCGCCCTCGCCCGCGGGAAAGCCGCTTGATTTCAGCAAGCCCGCCGCCTGGCAAAATTCGCTTCCTTTAACCCCAGCGGATAAAGTTTCTGGCTACAACAACTTCTATGAATTCGGTCTCGACAAAGCGGATCCGGCAGCCAACGCAGGTAGCCTGAAAACCGATCCGTGGACATTAAAAATCAGTGGTGAGGTCGCCAAACCACTCACTCTCGATCACGATACCTTGACCACCCGTTTCCCGCTGGAGCAACGGATTTACCGCATGCGCTGCGTGGAAGCCTGGTCAATGGTCGTGCCGTGGATTGGTTTTCCGTTACATAAACTGTTGGCGCAGGTGGAACCCACCAGCAATGCGAAGTATGTCGCGTTCGAAACGCTGTACGCACCGGAAGAAATGCCAGGGCAAAAAGATCACTTTATTGGCGGCGGGCTGAAGTATCCCTATGTTGAAGGGTTGCGCCTGGATGAAGCGATGCACCCACTCACACTGCTTACCGTGGGGGTTTATGGTAAGGCCCTTCCGCCACAAAATGGCGCGCCCATTCGCTTAATTGTGCCGTGGAAATATGGATTTAAAGGCATTAAGTCGATCGTGAGTATCAAACTCACGCGCGAACGCCCTCCGACAACCTGGAATCTGGCCGCGCCCAATGAATACGGGTTTTATGCCAACGTGAATCCGCATGTCGATCATCCCCGCTGGTCCCAGGCCACAGAGCGTTTTATTGGCGCTGGCGGTATTCTGGACGTACAGCGTCAGCCCACGCTGATGTTTAACGGCTATGCCGAAGAGGTTGCGTCACTGTATCGCGGACTCAATTTGCAGGAGAATTTTTAAGTGCGACTGACCGCAAAGCACATTACCGGGCTGAAAGTTTGCCTGCATCTTGCCGGTTTTTTGCCGTTTATCTGGCTATTTTGGGCGATAAATCACGGCGTTCTGGGCGCCGATCCGGTCAAAGATATCCAGCACTTTACCGGTAGGACAGCTCTGAAATTCTTGCTGGCAACCTTGCTGGTCTCTCCACTCGCGCGCTACGCTAAACAGCCATTATTGATACGCACACGTCGCCTGTTAGGGCTATGGTGTTTCGCCTGGGCAACACTGCATTTAACCAGCTACGCGTTACTGGAACTGGGCATTAATAATCTGGCGTTGTTAGGGCGGGAATTAATTACGCGGCCTTATTTAACCTTGGGCATTGTCAGTTGGGTCATATTATTCGCCCTCACCTTAACGTCCACGCAGGCTGCACAGCGAAAGCTGGGTAAAAACTGGCAGTATTTGCATAACTTCGTCTATCTTGTGGCGATCCTGGCACCCATACATTATCTGTGGTCGGTAAAAATTATCTCCCCTCAACCGATTATTTATGCAGCGCTCGCTGCGGTGCTGTTAGCGTGCCGTTACAAGAAGTTTCGCCAGTGGTGGCGGTAGTTTCACGATATGTGCAGTGCGTTGCAAAACACGGACGATCCGATTTTCTTTACATGTTAACGGTTGATTATCTTCCCTGATAAGACCAGTATTTAGCTGCCAATTGCTACGAAATAGTTATAATGTGCGACTTTGCTATCCTCGGTAGCGTTTTTAAGGCGCTGAAAGGGTGACAATCGCATATTGAAGGTATATTTTGTCTTTTACCCGAAAATGGCAGAAGATAGCCGCACAATGACTAACAAGTCTGGCAATCTCACTTAATGGCAGCAGCACCCAGTGCAGCGCCTGAGATGCGTGGCATCTTGTCACTCACTGTTATAAAAATGCTATACAGACGGCGGTAAAACGCCTGTCACAATCTCACTAAACAAAGAGTACGGAACCCACTCATGGATATTCGTAAGATTAAAAAACTGATCGAGCTGGTTGAAGAATCAGGCATCTCCGAACTGGAAATTTCTGAAGGCGAAGAATCTGTACGCATCAGCCGTGCAGCGCCAGCTGCAAGTTTTCCGATGATGCAACAGGCTTATGCTGCACCAGTGATGCAGCAACCAGCTCTGTCTAACGCTGTCGCACAAACTGCCTCTCCAAGTATGGAAGCTCCGGCAGCAGCGGAAATCAGTGGTCACATCGTACGCTCCCCAATGGTTGGTACGTTCTACCGCACCCCGAGCCCGGATGCTAAAGCGTTCATCGAAATCGGACAGAAAGTGAATGCGGGCGATACCCTGTGCATCGTTGAAGCCATGAAAATGATGAACCAGATCGAAGCCGACAAATCCGGCGTAGTTAAAGCGATTCTGGTAGAAAGTGGTCAACCGGTAGAATTTGACGAGCCGCTGGTCGTCATCGAATAACGAGGCGAACATGTTGGATAAAATTGTTATCGCCAACCGCGGCGAGATTGCCCTGCGTATTCTTCGTGCCTGTAAAGAGCTGGGCATCAAGACTGTCGCTGTGCATTCAAGTGCGGATCGCGATTTAAAACACGTATTGCTGGCGGATGAGACGGTCTGTATCGGCCCGGCTCCGTCCGTAAAAAGCTATCTGAACATCCCGGCTATCATCAGCGCCGCTGAAATCACCGGCGCGGTGGCAATTCACCCGGGCTATGGCTTCCTCTCTGAGAACGCCAACTTTGCTGAGCAGGTAGAGCGTTCTGGCTTTATCTTCATCGGCCCGAAAGCTGATACCATCCGCCTGATGGGCGACAAAGTGTCTGCAATCACCGCGATGAAGAAAGCGGGCGTACCGACAGTCCCAGGCTCTGACGGCCCGCTGGGCGATGACATGGACGCTAACCGCGCTCATGCTAAACGCATCGGCTACCCGGTTATCATCAAAGCCTCCGGCGGCGGCGGCGGTCGCGGTATGCGCGTCGTGCGCAGCGATGCCGAACTGGCACAATCCATCTCCATGACCAAAGCGGAAGCAAAAGCCGCTTTCAATAACGACATGGTCTACATGGAGAAATACCTGGAAAACCCACGCCACATTGAAATTCAGGTGCTGGCTGACGGTCAGGGTAACGCAATTTATCTGGCAGAACGTGACTGCTCCATGCAGCGTCGTCACCAGAAAGTTGTCGAAGAAGCACCAGCGCCAGGCATTACCCCGGAACTGCGTCGCTACATCGGCGAGCGTTGCGCCAAAGCGTGTGTTGATATCGGCTATCGCGGGGCGGGTACTTTCGAGTTCCTGTTCGAAAACGGCGAGTTCTACTTCATTGAGATGAACACCCGTATTCAGGTTGAACACCCGGTAACCGAAATGATCACCGGCGTTGATCTGATCAAAGAGCAGCTGCGCATCGCAGCGGGTCAACCGCTGTCCATCAAGCAGGACGAAGTTGTGGTTAAAGGCCATGCGGTAGAATGCCGTATCAACGCCGAAGACCCGAACACCTTCCTGCCAAGCCCGGGTAAAATCACGCGTTTCCACGCACCGGGTGGCTTTGGTGTGCGTTGGGAGTCTCATATTTACGCAGGCTACACCGTACCTCCGTACTATGACTCAATGATCGGTAAGCTGATCTGCTATGGCGAAAACCGCGACGTCGCTATCGCCCGTATGAAAAACGCATTGCAGGAACTGATCATCGACGGTATCAAAACCAACGTTGACCTGCAGATCCGTATCATGAATGACGAGCACTTCCAGCACGGTGGAACCAATATCCACTACCTGGAGAAAAAACTCGGACTTCAGGAAAAGTAAGCGTGCGTTAACCGAAAAGGCCGGAAATTCCGGCCTTTTGTTTTTCTCCCCTCCCGCACGTGCCATAAGGTACAATCCCCGCTTTCTTTATCCACAAGGGACAAAAAATGGACGCTCGTTTTGTTCAGGCCCATAAAGAGGCGCGCTGGGCGCTGTGGCTAACCCTTTTATATCTGGTCACATGGTTAGTGGCCGCTTACTTACCAGATTCAACGCTGGGTTTTACCGGCTTACCGCACTGGTTCGAAATGGCCTGCCTGCTAACGCCGCTGGTTTTTATCGTGCTGTGCTGGGCGATGGTGAAGTTTATCTATCGCGACATTCCGTTGGAGGATGACGATGCAGCTTGAAGTTATTTTTCCGCTGGTCGCCTATCTTCTGGTGGTCTTCGGTCTCTCAGTTTATGCCATGCGCAAGAGATCGACCGGTACCTTCCTGAATGAATATTTCCTCGGCAGCCGCTCCATGGGCGGTGTCGTGTTAGCGATGACGCTAACGGCAACCTACATTAGCGCCAGCTCGTTTATTGGCGGTCCTGGTGCCGCTTACAAATACGGACTGGGATGGGTGCTGCTAGCGATGATCCAGTTGCCCGCCGTATGGCTCTCATTGGGGATTCTTGGTAAGAAATTCGCCATTCTGGCACGCCGTTATAATGCTGTTACCCTCAACGATATGCTATTTGCACGCTACCAGAGCCGCCTGCTGGTATGGCTGGCAAGCCTCAGCCTGTTGGTCGCGTTTGTCGGGGCAATGACCGTACAGTTTATTGGCGGCGCACGTTTGCTGGAAACCGCAGCGGGTATCCCCTACGAAACCGGTCTGCTGATTTTTGGCGTCAGCATCGCGTTATACACGGCGTTCGGCGGCTTTCGCGCCAGCGTGTTGAACGACACCATGCAGGGCATGGTGATGCTGATTGGTACTATCGTTTTGCTGGTCGGCGTTGTTCATGCTGCCGGCGGCCTCAGCAATGCGGTGGTAACCCTGCAGACTATCGATCCTAAACTGGTTTCGCCGCAGGGAGCTGATGACATTTTGTCACCCACGTTTATGACCTCATTCTGGGTGCTGGTATGCTTTGGCGTGATTGGCCTGCCACATACGGCGGTACGCTGTATCTCTTATAAAGACAGTAAAGCGGTACACCGCGGCATTATCATCGGTACCATCGTGGTGGCGATCCTGATGTTTGGTATGCATCTGGCGGGCGCCCTGGGACGGGCGGTAATCCCTGACCTGACGGTACCGGATCTGGTAATCCCTACGCTGATGGTCAAAGTCCTGCCGCCGGTCGCTGCCGGGATTTTCCTCGCCGCACCTATGGCCGCGATCATGTCGACGATCAATGCCCAATTGCTGCAAAGTTCCGCTACGATCATTAAGGATCTGTACCTGAACCTTCGCCCGGAACAGCTGGAAAACGAAACCCGGCTGAAACGCATGTCGGCAGTGATTACCCTGCTGTTGGGCGCGTTGCTGTTGCTGGCCGCCTGGAAACCGCCAGAGATGATTATCTGGCTGAATCTGCTGGCGTTTGGCGGGCTGGAAGCCGTCTTCCTGTGGCCTCTGGTGCTGGGCCTCTATTGGGAGCGGGCAAACGCGTCAGGCGCATTGAGCGCGATGATTGTCGGCGGCGTGCTTTATGCTCTACTCGCCACCTTTAACGTTCAGTTCCTGGGCTTCCACCCAATCGTGCCCTCGTTACTGATAAGCTTGCTGGCTTTCCTGATAGGCAACCGTTTCGGTTCCGCCGTCCCGCAAGCCGCCATATTGACTACTGATAAATAAAGAGTTTTGCCATGCCATGGATCCAACTGAAACTGAACACGACCGGTGCCAACGCTGAAGAGTTGAGCGATGCGCTGATGGAAGCGGGCTCCGTTTCCATTACTTTCCAGGATACGCATGATACGCCGGTATTTGAACCTCTGCCGGGCGAGACTCGCCTGTGGGGTGATACCGACGTTATCGGCTTGTTCGATGCAGAAACCGACATGAAAGAAGTAGTTGCTATCCTGGAACAGCATCCGCTGCTGGGTGAAGGCTTCGCGCATAAAATCGAACAGCTCGAAGACAAAGACTGGGAACGCGAATGGATGGATAACTTCCACCCGATGCGCTTTGGTGAACGTCTGTGGATTTGCCCAAGCTGGCGCGATGTCCCGGATGAGAATGCTGTCAACGTGATGCTGGACCCGGGTCTGGCGTTTGGTACAGGCACGCACCCCACTACCTCTCTGTGCCTGCAATGGCTGGACGGTCTTGATCTTAACGGCAAAACGGTTATCGACTTTGGCTGCGGCTCCGGTATTCTTGCCATTGCGGCACTGAAGCTGGGTGCGGCGAAAGCCATTGGCGTGGATATCGACCCGCAAGCGATTCAGGCCAGCCGTGATAACGCCCAGCGTAATGGTGTTTCTGAGCGTCTGGAGCTTTATCTACCGAAAGACCAGCCAGAGGCGATGAAAGCCGACGTGGTGGTCGCCAACATCCTTGCTGGCCCATTACGTGAACTGGCTCCGTTAATCAGCGTACTGCCCGTTGAGGGCGGTTTGCTGGGGCTTTCTGGTATTCTTGCCAGCCAGGCGGAAAGCGTCTGTGAAGCCTATGCCGATCTCTTTACGCTCGATCCGGTTATCGAGAAAGAAGAGTGGTGTCGCATTACCGGCCAGAAAAAATAATCCCTTCCGGCGTGGTTATCTGACCACGCCATTTTCAGACAATTGACCAGCATACCGACACTTTCCTCAGCGATATAATAATCAATTGATTTTGTTATTTTTTATATTGATTCTCATTGAGTAAACGTATGCGTTTCAACTGTTTTACAACAACTTTGCTGGCAGCATGCATGATGCCACTGACCACGCTGGCCGTACCATGGGGATATACCGAAGAAAACGGCCCCGCACGGTGGGGAGAAATCAGCAAAGCGTATGCAACGTGCCAGACAGGCATAAACCAATCCCCCATAGACATCCAGACCACCACAACCAGTAAACTCGGTCTCCCCGCGCTGAACATGCAGTACGTCGATGGCCCAACTAGATTTCGGAGCATTAACCATACGTTGCAGGCAACGATGAGTAGCTACGCATCTAATTCTATTGAAATTGATGAAACGCTTTATTATTTAAAACAATTTGATTTTCATGCCCCGAGCGAACATACCCTCAACGGTAAAACCTATCCGCTGGAGCTGCAGCTGGTCCACAAAAATCAATCCGGAGACATCGCTATCGTGGCGGTTATGTTTGACATCGGCGAGCCAAACCAGGCGATTCAAAATTTGTGGGAGTCCTTTCCAACCATGGAGGACAGCAGCATGGCCATCTTCTCGCCGGTCGATATCCACCAGCTTTTACCCGACAATAAAACCTACTGGCGCTACCGTGGTTCGTTAACAACGCCTCCCTGCACCGAAGGCGTCACCTGGACTATCCTGAAAACGCCTGTTGCTCTTTCTGCCGAACAGATGGATAAATTCCACTACATTGTTGGGCCAGCAAACAATCGCCCGCTGCAGCCGTTGAATGAACGCAAGATTACGGACAGCTATTCTGGGGATACCGAGATCCTGTACTAAAATGAGGTAGCGATCACACAATGACGAGGTAATTTGCTGATTAATTCAGCAGAATATCTTGTCAGTACCGTCTGCAGCTGAAGAAAAAATGAGAAGTTACGCAAAATTATATGTGTATATAAAATCGACACATTTTTATAATGCGATGATTTATATGATTAAATATTTTCATGCGTTCACATTTACGGCAATTCATTGATCCACCTCAGTGGATTGGTCAAAGTTTGGCCTTTCATCTCGTGCGAAAAATGCGTAATATACGCCGCCTTGCAGTCACAGTATGGTCATTTCTTAACTCATGCGCATCGGACAATACCAGCTCAGAAATCGCCTGATCGCAGCACCTATGGCTGGCATCACTGACAGACCATTCAGGACGCTGTGCTATGAGATGGGAGCCGGATTGACAGTATCCGAGATGATGTCTTCTAACCCGCAGGTTTGGGAAAGTGATAAGTCTCGTTTACGGATGGTGCACGTTGATGAGCCAGGAATTCGCACGGTGCAAATTGCCGGCAGCGACCCTGTTGAGATGGCCGATGCCGCACGTATTAACGTGGAAAGCGGCGCCCAGATTATTGATATCAATATGGGGTGTCCGGCTAAAAAAGTGAATCGCAAGCTCGCAGGTTCAGCCCTCTTGCAGTACCCGGATTTAGTGAAATCGATACTAACCGAGGTCGTCAATGCAGTGGACGTTCCTGTCACACTCAAGATTCGCACCGGCTGGGCTCCGGAACACCGTAACTGCGTAGAGATTGCCCAACTGGCTGAAGACTGTGGCATTCAGGCTCTGACCATTCATGGACGCACCCGCGCCTGTTTGTTCAATGGAGATGCTGAGTACGACAGTATTCGGGCAGTTAAGCAGAAAGTTTCCATTCCGATTATCGCGAATGGCGACATTACTGACCCGCATAAAGCCAGAGCTGTACTCGACTATACGGGGGCGGATGCCCTGATGATAGGACGTGCAGCTCAGGGAAGACCCTGGATCTTTCGGGAAATCCAGCATTATCTGGACACTGGGGAGCTGCTGCCCCCGCTGCCTCTGGCAGAGGTGAAGCGCTTGCTTTGTGCGCATATTCGGGAACTGCACGACTTTTATGGTCAGGCAAAAGGGTACCGAATTGCGCGTAAACACGTATCCTGGTATCTCCAGGAACACGCTCCGGATGACCAGTTTCGGCGCACATTCAACGCCATTGAAGATTCCAGCGAACAGCTGGCGGCGTTGGAGGCATACTTCGAAAATTTTGCGTAAACAGAAATAAAGAGCTGACAGAACTATGTTCGAACAACGCGTAAATTCTGACGTACTGACCGTTTCTACCGTTAACTCTCAGGACCAGGTAACTCAAAAGCCCCTGCGTGACTCGGTTAAACAGGCACTGAAGAACTATTTTGCTCAATTGAATGGTCAGGATGTGAATGATCTCTATGAGCTGGTACTGGCTGAAGTAGAACAGCCCCTGTTGGACATGGTGATGCAATACACCCGCGGTAACCAGACCCGTGCTGCCCTGATGATGGGCATCAACCGTGGTACGCTGCGTAAAAAACTGAAAAAATACGGCATGAACTGATACTAATCAGTTAAATGTTTGTTTTAAAAGGCGCTACTCGGCATGGGGAAGCGCCTTTTTTATTGACGTCACACGGGAGGCTTTGGCGATGAACGCGAGATGTGAACCTGTCTATTTTGGCGATGAATCTAAAAAGATAATCCTGGGTGACGCGCTAACTGAACTGAAAAAACTGCCGTCTGAAAGCGTCGAACTCATTTTTGCTGACCCTCCTTATAACATCGGGAAAGACTTTGACGGGATGGTTGAATCCTGGGACGAAGAGACCTTTCTGGCGTGGTTGTTTGAGTGCATCGACGAGTGCCATCGCATCCTCAAACCACACGGCACCATGTACATCATGAACAGTACGGAGAACATGCCGTACATCGACCTCAAATGCCGCCCGCTTTTTACCATCAAGAGTCGTATCGTGTGGTCATACGATAGCTCAGGGGTACAGGCCAAAAATTACTTTGGTTCGATGTATGAACCGATCCTGATGATGGTAAAAGATCAGAAAAACTACACATTTAATCGTGACGATATTCTGGTTGAAGCCAAAACTGGCGCTAAACGCGCGCTAATAGACTACAGAAAAAACCCGCCGCAGCCGTACAATCAGAAAAAAGTGCCGGGCAATGTCTGGGAGTTCCCACGCGTACGCTATCTGATGGACGAATACGAAAACCACCCCACCCAGAAACCCAAAGCCCTCCTGGAGCGTATAATTCTGGCGTCCTCGAACCCAGATGACAAGGTACTGGATCCGTTTGCCGGCAGCTTCACCACCGGAGCTACCGCCGTGGAATTGGGCCGCAAGTTTGTCGGGATTGAGATCAATACTGAATACGTAAAAATGGGACTCAGAAGACTGAGTATCGGTTCTCATTTTTCAGAAATTGAGCTTGCCAAGGTGAAAAAACGTAAGACAAAAAACCTGTCTAAAAAGAGTCGATTGACGGCAAAGAGTGGCGATCTTTCAACAAAGTAAAGGCATTGTAAGTCTGCTTTTCAGCTTAAAAATTTCGTGTATATTCCCTGCACACTTGGGCATGAATACACAGGGTTTAGGAATGATTCGCAAGTATTGGTGGCTGGTTGTTTTTGCGGTCTTCGTTTTTCTTTTTGATGCGCTGCTCATCCAATGGATAGAGCTGATGACAACAGAGCACGACAAGTGCCGGAATATGAACTCAGTGAATCCCCTTAAGCTGGTCAACTGCGTCGACCTCGAATAGCACCTCAGATAACACTTCGACAGCCGTCAGCCTCTGGCGGTAAAAACTATCCGACCTGGTTTTCACTCTGCATTAATTGCATGACGCTACCGTCTGGGCTTAACATTTTTAGTACATTATCAACTAATACTGGAGCTTGCCCATATAGATCATAACTCACTGGATTCATTAACCAGTTTTTTATAATTCCGCTAAAACTACCGTGCAGAATAATGATGATGACATCTAAATCAAGAGTGGTGGCAATCAGATTGTCATCTACACACTTTTGCAGGGAATCACGAATGCTATGATGACTGATACCTATTTTATCGCGAATAGCCTGCTCAGACATCATATCGTTATGAAATTCACACTTATGATATAAAATCTGCATTAATGCCTGCTGACGAGGGTTCTCTGCAATATATTGTAACCCCACCACAAACTTTTCTCGCAATCGCTGTAAAGGGTTATCACCCCAACGACCAATTAGCTTGTCCTGAATAAGATCGCGTAAAGGTGGTTGTTGTAACCATAGCTCATTAAACAGTTGAGTTTTATTTTCGAAATGCCAATAGAGCGCGCCACGCGTCACGCTGGCAGCATCCGCAATGTCGTTTAGCGTCGTATTGCTTACGCCACGTGCGGCAAACTGTACAATTGCCGTTTCTATCAGGTGCTGCCGCGTTTTGAGGGCATCAGCTTTCGTTTTTCTGGCCATGGTTCCGACTGTCTGAGGTAGAATAGAGAATGATTAACTTTCTTATCTAATATTTGCGATACGGAACAAATGTATCACTTAGCATTTATTTAAACGAGTTCTAAAAAATATTATTACGGACTTTGCACACGAATAAACAAAACGAATACCAACAACAAATATATTCATAAACCAAATGTTTATTTCAATTTGTGTTTATGCGAATCATAGTATTGCTATTAACACCACAATGAAACAGCTGTCGATTAATCTTTTTTTGCTTTTACGTGCCGTGTATCGTGCCCATAAATAAGTATTGCTTACATCGCAAGCTAATAATTTGTAGGATAGCCAACTATTATTTTTCTTGTGCGCGTTATCGCCCCCTGCTTTACCCGGTTAATAACGAGCGTTCGGTTTTTTAAGGAATAGAAATGACGAAAAATGCCAGGTTTTCACTCCTGCCCTCATTCATCATCGTCTCCGCTGCATTACTCGCCGGTTGTAACGATCAGGGAGAAACACAAGCTCATCCCGCAGAACCGCAGGTGACTGTCCATATCGTCGAAAAGGCTCCTTTAGCCGTAACGACCGAATTACCCGGGCGCACAACGGCATTCCGAATTGCAGAAGTTCGTCCCCAGGTCAGCGGGATAGTGCTTAAACGGAATTTCACTGAGGGAAGCGATATTGAAGCCGGACAGTCACTTTATCAGATCGATCCCGCGACTTATCAGGCTGACTATGACAGCGCCAAAGGTGAACTGGCGAAGAGTGAAGCGGCGGCTGCAATCGCGCATTTAACGGTAAAACGCTATGTGCCGTTGGTTGGCACCAAGTACATCAGCCAGCAAGAGTACGATCAGGCAATTGCTGATGCTCGTCAGGCCGATGCCTCCGTGATCGCGGCAAAAGCGGCGGTCGAAAGCGCGCGTATCAATCTGGCCTACACCAAAGTGACATCGCCAATTAGCGGACGCATCGGTAAATCTAACGTCACCGAAGGTGCATTAGTCACGAATGGCCAGGCTACTGAGCTTGCTACCGTTCAACAGCTCGATCCCATTTACGTCGACGTGACACAGTCCAGTAACGACTTTATGCGCCTCAAACAGTCCGTTGAACAAGGGAGTCTGCATAAAGACAGCGCCAGCAGTACTGTCGAACTGGTGATGGAAAATGGTCAGTCATACCCGCTAAAAGGCTCTTTGCAGTTTTCTGATGTGACGGTTGATGAAAGCACCGGATCAATCACCCTCAGAGCCGTGTTCCCTAACCCGCAGCACACGCTGTTGCCGGGCATGTTTGTGCGCGCACGCATTGATGAAGGCGTCCAGCCGAATGCCATTCTCGTTCCGCAGCAGGGGGTAACGCGTACGCCTCGCGGCGATGCCACCGTAATGGTCGTTAACGACAAGAGTCAGGTTGAGTCTCGCGCAGTCGTTGCCGCACAAGCTATTGGTGACAAGTGGCTCATCAGCGAAGGCCTGCAACCGGGTGACAAAGTTATCGTGAGCGGCTTACAGAAAGCACGTCCAGGCGTTCAGGTTAAAGCAACCGCCGATACCGAAACCCCTGCCACGAAAGCCCAATAAGGTAACCGGACATGGCTAACTTTTTTATCAGGCGTCCTATCTTTGCCTGGGTATTGGCTATCATTCTGATGATGGCGGGTGCTCTGGCAATCATGCAACTGCCCGTGGCACAGTACCCGACCATTGCGCCTCCTGCGGTCGCCATTTCTGCCACCTATCCTGGTGCGGATGCACAGACGGTTCAGGATGCAGTCACACAGGTTATCGAACAGAATATGAATGGTATCGATAACCTGATGTATATGTCCTCCACCAGCGACTCGGCCGGGAGTGTGACTATTACACTGACTTTCCAGTCCGGTACCGATCCCGATATCGCGCAAGTGCAGGTGCAAAATAAACTGCAGCTCGCCACTCCGCTACTGCCGCAAGAAGTTCAGCAGCAAGGGATCAGCGTCGAGAAATCCAGCAGCAGCTTTTTGATGGTTGCGGGTTTTGTTTCTGACAACCCACAAACCACACAGGATGACATTTCCGATTACGTCGCCTCGAACGTTAAAGACTCAATCAGCCGTCTGAATGGCGTGGGTGACGTGCAGCTGTTTGGTGCACAGTACGCCATGCGCATCTGGCTGGATGCAAACTTATTGAACAAATATCAGCTCACGCCGGTTGATGTGATCAATCAGTTGAAGGTACAGAACGATCAGATTGCCGCAGGTCAGTTAGGGGGGACGCCTGCATTACCTAACCAGCAGCTTAACGCTTCTATCATTGCGCAAACGCGACTGAAAGACCCTGAAGAGTTCGGCAAAGTGACTTTACGCGTGAACAGCGATGGTTCGGTTGTTCACCTGAAAGACGTCGCACGTATCGAGTTAGGCGGGGAAAACTACAACGTCGTGGCGCGTATTAACGGTAAGCCTGCATCCGGCCTTGGGATCAAGCTGGCAACCGGGGCAAACGCGCTGGATACCGCGAACGCGATTAAAGCCAAGCTGGTTGAACTGCAACCATTCTTCCCGCAGGGAATGAAGGTGGTCTACCCGTACGACACGACGCCATTTGTAACCATCTCCATTCATGAAGTGGTAAAAACGCTGTTTGAAGCGATCGTGCTGGTGTTCCTGGTCATGTATTTGTTCCTGCAAAACATCCGGGCAACGCTCATTCCGACCATCGCCGTACCTGTCGTATTGTTGGGCACATTTGCCGTGCTTGCTGCGTTTGGCTACTCAATAAACACCCTGACGATGTTCGGCATGGTGCTCGCCATCGGTCTATTGGTCGATGATGCGATAGTGGTGGTGGAAAACGTGGAACGCGTGATGATGGAGGATCATCTGCCGCCCAAAGAGGCGACGGAAAAATCCATGTCACAAATACAGGGAGCACTGGTTGGTATCGCCATGGTGCTGTCTGCGGTATTTATCCCGATGGCCTTCTTTGGCGGTTCAACCGGGGCTATCTATCGGCAGTTTTCCATCACCATCGTTTCCGCCATGGCGCTTTCAGTACTGGTCGCGCTGATCCTGACTCCCGCACTTTGTGCAACGTTGCTGAAGCCGGTATCAGCTGAACATCACGAGAAAAGAAGCGGTTTCTTTGGCTGGTTCAATGCCAAATTCGATCACAGCGTCAATCACTATACCAATAGCGTCAGCGGTATTGTGCGTAAAACTGGGCGTTACCTGGTCGTCTACCTGATAATCGTCATCGGGATGGCGGTGCTGTTTATGCGCCTGCCAACCTCCTTCCTGCCAGAGGAAGATCAGGGCGTCTTCCTGACGATGATTCAACTTCCTGCAGGCGCCACGCAAGAACGCACCCAGAAGGTGCTGGATCAGGTCACCCACTACTACCTGAACAATGAAAAAGCCAACGTTGAAAGCGTCTTTACGGTTAACGGCTTTAGCTTCAGCGGCCAGGGGCAAAACTCAGGGATGGCGTTCGTCAGCCTCAAGCCCTGGGAAGAACGTAGCGGTAACGAAAATAACGTTGAATCAATTATCGCCCGCGCTACCCGAGCGTTTAGTCAGATTCGTGATGGTCTGGTGTTCCCTTTCAACATGCCAGCCATCGTTGAACTGGGTACCGCGACGGGCTTCGACTTCGAGCTGATTGACCAGGGCGGGTTGGGGCATGCTGCGCTAACCCAAGCACGTAACCAACTGCTGGGCATGGTTGCCAAACACCCTGACCTGCTGGTTCGTGTGCGTCCAAACGGGCTCGAGGATACCGCACAGTTCAAACTGGATGTCGATCAGGAGAAAGCGCAAGCGCTTGGTGTCTCACTGTCTGATATCAACGAAACCATCTCAGCTGCGCTGGGCGGCTATTACGTCAATGACTTCATTGACCGTGGCCGCGTGAAAAAAGTGTACGTACAAGCCGATGCCAAGTTCCGTATGTTACCGGAGGACATCAATAATCTGTATGTCCGTAGCGCCAATGGCGAAATGGTTCCGTTCTCCACGTTCAGTTCCGCACACTGGATCTACGGCTCACCGCGCCTGGAGCGCTATAACGGTATGCCTTCTATGGAACTGCTGGGAGAAGCAGCGCCTGGCAGAAGTACCGGTGAAGCAATGGCGCTAATGGAAAGCCTGGCGGAAAAACTGCCAAACGGTATTGGTCATGACTGGACGGGGATGTCCTATCAGGAACGACTGTCGGGTAACCAGGCACCTGCGCTGTATGCCATCTCGCTAATCGTTGTCTTCCTTTGCCTTGCCGCATTGTATGAAAGCTGGTCTATTCCTTTCTCGGTGATGCTGGTTGTACCGCTCGGTGTTGTGGGCGCATTGTTAGCAGCATCACTGCGTGGGATGAATAACGATGTGTATTTCCAGGTTGGCTTACTAACCACAATCGGCCTCTCGGCTAAGAACGCCATCCTGATCGTCGAGTTTGCCAAAGACCTGATGGATAAAGAAGGCAAGGGGTTGATTGAAGCGACGCTGGAGGCATCGCGCATGCGTCTTCGTCCTATCCTGATGACATCCCTGGCCTTTATTCTGGGGGTTATGCCTCTGGTTATCAGTCACGGTGCAGGTAGTGGTGCGCAGAATGCGGTCGGTACCGGTGTTATGGGAGGAATGCTGACCGCAACATTGTTGGCTATCTTCTTCGTCCCCGTCTTCTTTGTTGTCGTAAGACGGCGTTTTAGTCGGCACAACGATTAATTTGTAAAATAAAGGCGTCTACGGACGCCTTTTTCACCTACGATGCTCCTCTTTATTTATTAGTAAGATAGCCATTTATTTCATTTAAACTATCCCTCTAAACTCGCCTGCAGCCTTTCTTTTTATCCATTATTTTTACAATCCACATGAATTGAGATTATTCCTCATGTCAGTCCTTTTTTAAGAAGTGGTAAAATAATCGCCGAGTTCGCAGATGGCTTAGCGTTTGTCTTTGCTTAATTAGCGAAACGCTTATTTTGAGGTAACACCATGAAAAGATTAATATCCGTTGCACTGCTTACCGCATTCCTGGCTGGCTGTGCACACGATTCTCCTTGCGTACCTGTATACGACGATCAGGGACGCCTGGTTCATACCAATACCTGTATGAAAGGCACCACCCAGGATAACTGGGAAACAGCCGGGGCCATCGCCGGTGGTGCTGCAGCCGTTGCCGGACTGACGCTTGGGATTGTCGCCCTGACCAAATAAATCATATTAAAAGCGCGGTTATTACCGCGCTTTTAGCAATAAGCATAAAATCTACATATAAGACAAAACGTTGCTTAATAGAACCTGACATGTAATAAAATTATTATAGATTTCACTCACACATCCGCGATTTGAAATTAGCATTTTTTCTGTTTTTCGTAACACCACATTTTCTTTTCATTATTCTCACGTCATTAATATTAACGCCAGAAATCGTTATCACGCGTCCTGTCTGATTTTTAAATTTTTTGCGCCGAAATGTGGCTTACGTTTCAATTTTGCACCACTTCAGGGCGCTGCATTTATTTTTTCCTGTCTACACTCTGCATATTGCGTCGAATAATCAGGCGCAAAAAACTGGCACTACCTTTGCTTAAAAGAGTATGGCCAAAGCCACAGACAGGTAAAAGACGTTTTCAGAACGTTTCCATAACAATAATTCCTCCACACAGGATGCTCTATGAAAAAGATGATAATCGCCAGCCTGGCTGCGGCCGGTGTGCTGCTTGCTGTTGCAAATCAGGCACATGCCGGCGCAACACTTGATGCCGTAAAGAAAAAAGGGTTTGTGCAATGTGGGATCAGCGACGGCTTGCCTGGCTTTTCTTACGCCGATGCAATCGGCAAGTTCTCGGGTATTGATGTTGATGTATGTCGTGGCGTTGCCTCCGCCGTATTTGGCGATGATAGCAAAGTAAAATATACCCCGCTCACCGCCAAGGAACGCTTTACCGCATTACAGTCTGGTGAAGTCGACATGCTCTCTCGTAATACCACGTGGACCTCTTCTCGTGATGCCGGTATGGGCATGTCCTTCACTGGTGTAACGTATTACGACGGCATTGGCTTTCTTACCCACAATAAAGCAGGCCTGAAGAGCGCTAAAGAGCTGGATGGTGCAACGGTCTGTATTCAGGCGGGAACCGATACCGAACTAAACGTGGCCGACTACTTTAAAGCCAATAAGATGAAGTACACCCCTGTCACCTTTGACCGTTCGGATGAATCAGCCAAAGCTCTGGAATCTGGACGTTGTGATACGCTGGCTTCCGACCAGTCTCAGCTGTATGCCCTACGCATCAAGCTGAGCAATCCTGCGGAATGGATCGTCCTGCCAGAAGTTATTTCTAAAGAACCGCTGGGACCTGTCGTACGTCGTGGGGACGATGAGTGGTTCTCCATTGTTCGCTGGACGCTGTTCGCCATGCTAAATGCGGAAGAAATGGGTGTTAACTCGAAAAACGTCGATGAAAAAGCGGCTAATCCAGCAACACCGGATATGGCACACCTGTTGGGTAAAGAAGGGGATTATGGCAAGGATCTGAAGCTTGATAACAAATGGGCCTACAACATTATCAAGCAGGTTGGTAACTATTCGGAGATCTTTGAACGTAACGTTGGATCGGAAAGTCCGCTGAAGATCAAACGTGGACAGAACAACCTCTGGAATAACGGTGGCATTCAGTATGCGCCACCGGTGCGCTAATGCGTAGTGATGTAACGGGCGCCGCAACTGCGGCGCTCAGCCCAGAGTCATAGTTACTGAGGTTTTCTTATGTTCCATCGCCGCTCAACCGTAAAAGGATCGTTATCCTTTTCTAACCCTGCGGTCCGCGCCTGGTTATTTCAAATACTCGCCGTCATTGCGGTTATCAGCATTGCGGTCTATCTCATTCATAACACGATAAATAACCTGAACAATAGCGGTATTACCTCGGGGTTTTCTTTTCTCGATCGCAGCGCCGGATTTGGCATTGTCCAGCATCTGATCGATTACGAGCAAGGCGATACGTATGGTCGTGTCTTTGTGGTCGGCCTGCTCAATACTCTGTTAGTTTCAGCACTGTGCATTGTTTTCGCATCAATTCTCGGTTTCTTTCTCGGACTAGCACGCCTGTCAGATAACTGGTTATTGCGAAAGCTCTCGACGATCTACATCGAAACGTTCCGCAATATACCGCCGCTGCTGCAGATCTTCTTCTGGTATTTCGCCGTATTACGTAATCTGCCCGGCCCACGCCAGGCCGTTAACGCGCTGGATTTGATGTTCCTGAGTAACCGGGGGCTCTATATTCCGGCCCCGCAAATGGGAGAAGGTTTTTTTGCCTTTTGCACCGCTGTCGTTATCGCTATCGTCGTCACCATCGGATTATTTCGCTTCAACAGAATGCATCAGACCAAAACCGGTCAGCTACGTCGGACCTGGCCCACAGCTCTGGCGTTGATCGTACTTTTACCGGTGATTTCACAGTGGATGTTTGGCGCTGCGCTTCACTGGGATATTCCCGCGCTCCGTGGTTTTAACTTCCGTGGCGGTATGGTGCTTATTCCTGAACTGGCGGCATTGACTCTGGCGCTTTCGGTATATACCTCGGCATTTATTGCAGAAATTATTCGGGCGGGCATTCAGGCCGTTCCTTACGGCCAACATGAAGCCGCACGCTCGCTGGGTCTGCCAAATCCGGTGACGCTACGCCAGGTAATCATCCCGCAGGCGCTACGCGTCATCATTCCCCCACTGACCAGCCAGTACCTGAATATCGTCAAGAACTCTTCTCTTGCGGCCGCCATTGGTTATCCGGACATGGTTTCACTGTTTGCCGGCACGGTACTCAATCAAACAGGGCAAGCCATTGAAACGATCGCCATCACCATGTCGGTATACCTGATCATCAGTCTGAGTATTTCTTTGCTGATGAATATTTATAACCGCCGTATTGCACTGATTGAGCGCTAAGGAGCCATGATGACAAAAGCACTGCTGTCTCACCCCTCGCGCCAGCGCAGCAATCCGGCAAGCCGCAGTCTACTCTGGGTGCGTAAAAACCTGTTCTCCAGTTGGTCAAATAGCCTGCTCACCCTGCTATGCGTATGGCTGATTTGGTCATTTCTCCCGCCACTGTTGAACTGGGTATTCTTTCAGGCCAACTGGGTCGGTTCTACCCGGGCAGACTGTACCAAAGCGGGAGCCTGCTGGGTGTTTATCCATGAACGCTTCGGGCAATTCATGTATGGGCTTTATCCACACGATCAGCGTTGGCGTGTAAATCTGGCCCTGATAATTGGTCTGGTTTCTATTGTTCCGATGTTCTGGAAAACCATTCCCCACCGAGGCCGTTATATCGCCATCTGGGCAGTCATATATCCGCTTGTCGTCTGGTGGCTGATGTACGGTGGTTTTTTCGGGATTGAACGCGTAGAAACCCGGCAGTGGGGTGGATTAACACTGACGCTTATTATTGCATCCGTGGGGATTGCAGGCGCGCTTCCATGGGGCATTTTACTGGCGTTGGGACGTCGTTCCCATATGCCAGTCGTGCGGGTTTTATCCGTCATTTTCATTGAGTTCTGGCGCGGTGTACCGTTGATTACCGTTCTGTTTATGTCCTCGGTCATGCTTCCTCTGTTTATGTCCGAAGGAACCAGTATCGACAAGCTTATCCGGGCGCTGGTCGGCGTTATTCTTTTCCAGTCGGCCTATGTCGCAGAAGTGGTTCGCGGAGGGTTACAGGCCCTACCGAAAGGTCAGTATGAGGCCGCGGAATCACTGGCGCTAGGGTACTGGAAAACTCAGGGGCTGGTCATTCTTCCGCAAGCCCTCAAGCTGGTTATCCCGGGTCTGGTTAACACGATTATCGCCCTGTTCAAGGATACCAGCCTGGTCATCATCATCGGTCTGTTTGATCTCTTCAGTAGCGTGCAGCAGGCAACTGTGGACCCTGCGTGGCTGGGTATGTCGACAGAAGGATATGTTTTCGCTGCACTGATTTACTGGATCTTCTGTTTCAGTATGTCGCGTTACAGCCAGCATCTGGAAAAACGTTTTAACACCGGGCGTACACCGCACTGAGGAATTTATGAGCCAATTATTAATGCCGTCTACCGACGCGATGATTACGCTGGAAAACGTCAACAAATGGTACGGACAGTTTCATGTCCTGAAAAACATCAACCTGAAGGTAAAACAGGGAGAGCGCATCGTATTATGCGGGCCTTCCGGTTCGGGTAAATCGACAACTATCCGCTGTATTAACCATCTGGAAGAACATCAGCAAGGACGCATAATAGTGGATGGGATTGAGCTCAATGAAGACATCCGCAATATTGAGCGCGTCCGACAAGAAGTTGGCATGGTCTTTCAGCACTTTAATCTCTTTCCTCATTTAACTGTCTTGCAAAACTGCACGCTGGCGCCTATCTGGGTGCAAAAGATGCCGAAAAAAGAGGCTGAAGTACTGGCAATGCACTACCTTGAGCGGGTCCGCATTGCCGAACATGCACATAAATATCCCGGGCAAATCTCTGGTGGACAACAACAGCGCGTGGCCATTGCACGCTCGCTGTGTATGAAACCCAAAATCATGTTATTTGATGAACCCACATCAGCGTTGGATCCTGAAATGGTAAAAGAAGTGCTGGATACCATGATAGGTCTGGCGCAATCGGGCATGACCATGCTATGTGTAACCCATGAAATGGGCTTTGCCCGCACAGTAGCTGACCGGGTGATCTTTATGGATCTTGGCGAGATTGTGGAACAGGCACCACCGGATGAGTTTTTTGCTCACCCCAAATCGGAACGCACTCGCGCGTTTTTATCGCAGGTTATTCATTAAATATATATATGCCGGATACAGTTCCGGTTGATTTCCGCGTATAAATGCAAAAAGGCCATCCTTTCGGATGGCCTTTTCACTTATTTGATGTCTGGCAGTTCCCTACTCTCGCATGGGGAGACCCCACACTACCATCGGCGCTACGGCGTTTCACTTCTGAGTTCGGCATGG
>NZ_JAOWGS010000032.1:0-88231 GCF_030333035.1 Citrobacter sp. Cpo015
GCAATTCTGTCGGCCAACATCCAGGACACCTCTTTTGCTGTTTTAGCTGTTTCGGCATATGCCTTCGCTGATACACCGCAGCCGGTCAGCGTGGCTCCTGTTCCATATGAAAGTCTGCTGTATATGGTGCTCATTCTGGTCATAGCCCTACCTCCGATTTTTCGGAAGGTGTTATGTGTGATTAAAGGGTCAGGCTTTACGGGCTGGATTTATCAACAAAGCACGTAGCGGATGATTCCCGTAAGCTTGAAATGAAAAAGGCCGCCGAATGGCAGCCTAGATGTGGATAAGTCCCTATACATCGGCGTGGTACAAAAATTAATCACACACCCTTTTTTACCCGTTCCCATTCATACTTTAACAATTTTTGTGAGAACGTAACTAATTCTTCAACTGCATCGATCATTTCGACGTTTTTTTCTTCAAAAGAATCCATTCTCGTTCTGTTTAGAGAATTATTTATAATAGTAACACGATTAAATATAGTTGTTATCTGTGCATACCAATTTTCTGAGGGATTCAACATCAATTTAATTTTCGCTTTTAACAAACGTTCTTTTTCTTTTTTAGAGTTTAGTATTTCTATTGCAGTATTAAGCCGCATACTCGCATTTGCTAACTGCGATTGCTCTTCTACTTTATCATGCACTGCGAAAACTTTCTTTATATTTGATGATTTGAGATTATGTTCATTGACGCGATTATTAAATTCATATTGCACTCTAAGCAGATCAGGCGCCAATGCCATATATTCTGAAAGTAAATCTCTAAGAGTATTTATCCACGCCTGCCGGTTTGCAGATAATACTTGCATGTTAAAATTTTGCTCAGCTATATCTCTCTGAGTTTCCCTGTCTTTTTCCATTGAAGATACTTGAGATGCCCTTTCTTCTTGTAAAAATCGTTGCTGCTCTTCACGTTCAGCTTTTAAAAAAGATTGCTGAGCAACACGCTCATCTTTAATTGTTCTAGTGTTTTTGACGAATGTGTATATAGCAATGCCTGCTGGTATAATACCTGCAACGAGAGAAACAACACCAGTAATAATAACCGTCGTGTAATCTGGGTCACTCTTTAATACTATATCCGGTATTTTATTAACAGCTAAATCCAACGAATTATAATTTTCGCCGATAAATTTAAATGGAATTCCTTGCCAAGCCATAAAACCCCCAGAAAAAAATGTTGGAAGTATCATAGCAAAAAACCCGCTGAATGGCGGGTTTCCTAACATTGAACATACAATGCCCATTATTAGTGTCAAATATACACAAAAATGGCAACATTGCAAACATTGTGACGTCAAATTACGCGATATTCATGAAATCATCACTTTTAGTAACTCGATTTAATTGAGAGTTCGTATAGCTCTCCTCCTGAAAACACTTCGTCACCAGGCTTTCATAAAATGGTTTCCAGCTATAACGCCAGGTACGGTCAGGCAGGCTCGGTAACTCCGAGAAGATACCGCGATAGGCAACCGAGGATTTTGGCCTGCTGTACCCGCGCCCTTCGCAACGCCTACACTCTTTGTAAACTGGTACACCCTGAATTTCTGTCGCTTTACGGTCAACCGTCTTGCCTGTTCCACCACACTGACAACGCTTACTTAACTTTCCGGTACCGTGACATCGAGGGCATAACGCTTGATTGATGTCTGTTACTTCACGCTTCACCTCAAAGTCAGAAGGTGATTGCTTAAGATCTTTTGCCCATTGCGGTAAACGCATTGTGTAATGGCTTTTCGTCACGGTTTTAGTGGTTGTAAGCAACCCTTTACCACTACATTTTGGGCATGCCACGCTATCAGCTGCTGATGATGAATAATCGTTATAGGCAAACCGGGCAAGGATACGCATGCAGAGGAGAAACTTTTTCCCTGATGCTTTGCGAATCGCCATGGGCGCATGCTCTTTCGCGTACTCCGTTAGCCAAGCTATTGACGCCTCCCTGTCCTGGCTGCTGATACCAGCTTTACCCAGAAACATAGCCAGCCCGATGCCTGCATCAGCCTGAGTCATCCCCAGTGCAGCCATTACATCAGTCACAGTAAGTTGTTCACTTGCTGTCGCTCTGCTGGTATCTGAGATGTGCATGCCTTTAGGCGCAAAAAACTTTAAAACATTGTCCAGATTCATACGGTCTCCATACTTCTTAAGCTGTCGCAATTACGCCTATCGCCAGAACCCGATCCATAAAACGCAGTAGCAGCTCAAGCTGCGTACCATGCTTCTGCTCGAATGCCGGTACATCGGCGTGTAACTCGTCGTGGCACTCTCTGCACAGAGGGATCACGAAGAGGTCATGGGCTTTTGTTGCTGTCCCCCCCATACCGTGCCCTACGATATGGTGCGGATCATCTGCTGGCCGTCGGCAACACTCACAGGGTTGTGTTTTAACCCAGCGGGTGTACGTCTCATTTATCCAGCGGCGACGTTTTGGCCTGAGCATAAAAGACTCTGGCGACTCCGGATCAACAGAGAGCGTGAGGATCTTCTTCGCCTTCTCCTGCACGAGGCTGGTTGCTGACGAGGAAGGCACTATGTCGCTTTCCCTCATGACAGAGCGGAGCTTCTCATCCGGAAGGCGTAGCCCCTTGTGCGCAACGATTTCCGGAATAACATCAGCCAGGTCGTTTCTGACCATCCACCAGCACAGTTCCGGAAGCGTCAGAATATGCGACTCGGGAAAACCAGAATCACGCCGAATGACTTCCAGAATCCAGGATACCAGGTTTCCTGCCGCTATACCTGCAAGCTGTTCGGTATGCTGCCCCGACAAAGTGTGATCGCATTGCCAGCACAGGCGAATACTTCCTGGTGGGTGCCGCATTGTTGTGAAGTTCTTGTCGTGCCACGATGAATGTGGCCACTGGCATTCAAACCGATTACTCAACCATTGTTCAAGGGAAGGAAGCCCTCCGGCACGCTGAATAACCCGCTCATTCCCGAAGACCTGCCGCATTACCGGATCATCAGCCAGCGGCTGAATGGCGGCGGGAACAGCTCCTGTACTGAATGACGCCATTTCTTCTGGTTCAGGCTCGAGCAGAACGCGACCGCGCATAAAGAGGTGCATCAGTTCCGCGCCGGGACGAAACAACACAATCCCCATGCGATGGGCGACTTCAGGAGTTAACAAAGCCCTCACGCCGCCTGCCCCCCTGCAATATGTTCAGCCCACAAACCACCAATCCAGCGTACTCCCTTGGCAGTGAAGCGCGTCTGGCTGAATGCGTGATTGGATGTGCTCGATGTTCCCGTCTTAACTTCAAATCTTCCCACGGAAATGTGCTGCGCCATGGGGGTAAGTGTGCCGCCGAGGCGATACAGAATATTGCGTTCAATAAGGAACAGACGAAACTCAGTTTCTTTTGCGTTAAGCAATTTGGCTACCTGCCGGAATGACATGGAGCCTTTTGCAGAGCAATAACGATCAACAAACTCCACTTTTGGCGCCGCGGCTGCCAGCTGGATGGTCAGTTGCTCTTTCTGCTCGGCTAAATCAGCAGCAAGTCGAAGCGCTTCCGGCAATGAGCGGGGAATACTGACACTCTGCCCTTCTTCCAGTTCCTGCCAGCGATCGACAACCGCGGCGGTAAATTCAGGTGACAGTCTGGCAACAATCACCAGAGAGTCGCGTTTGTTAAAACGATACTCCTGGTAAACATTACCGTTATGCTCAAAATCGAACTGCGCCAACGGCGCGGTTAAAATTCCCGCAGCAACAAGACGCTCAGCCGAGCGTTTCACGTCACTGTGTTTACTCTGAACCAGATCCGCAATATCACGGCTGGACATTGTTACAACACCATTCACGATTAACTGGCTCATACTTTTCTCCATATCAGGCGGCTGCACCCGCCGGTTCATATCTGCTGATCGTTATCTCTACCCGACCTTTCGGCACAACGGGTCCCCATTCCACCAGCATGCGCTTAATCTGGCTGTCGTCTTCCCAGACACCCGCATGTGTCAGCGCGTCAAACAGGGCTTTGTTGTAATTATCGATATCCCGGCGGCGCGCATCCGGCGGGTACAGAGTGATTTCTACCGCGGCCAGTTCAGTCGATGGCTTCGGGAGACGTCGTAATTGCTCAATGATCGCCACGCAGGCAGCGCTCTGGTATTTACGGCCATCAGCGCTAATGAGGTGACGACCGGCCAGCGGCCCCTTGTTAGGGGCGCGCCAGTAAGTGTTCACGCTCGGAGGGAACGGGAGTACCAGTCTCATGCAACCTCCCGCCGCATGCCGCTGACCAGTCCACCAGCAGTAGTAATGATTTCGCTGGTTGGCATGCGCTCCAGCCACAGCTGGTTAATGTTCGCTTTCAGCTTGTTCTGCTGCGATGCATCCAGAGAATCCGCCCCCTCAACCTGGTTGAACACCAGACCAACCTCAAGCGGCCAGATACGCGAATCCACATCAGGTAATACTGCTGGCGCTACAATGGGTTCTTCTTGCTCTGGAACCGTGGTGGCTGGTGGATGAACCTTTCCCGCGGCAAATTCGACCAGTGACATGAACGCCTTTCCTTTTTCCTCCAGTTCGGTACGGCTGATGTAGCTGAAACGCTCGCCACGCCATGACTTATCGAAGACAGCTATAGCACCGGCAAAAAACGCGCTGGTGGGTTTCTGTTTTTCGTCAGCAGGTACAAACCACACAGGCAGATCGAACCCAATGCGTCCGCGAATGAATACAATGTGATCGGCATCTTCCGGCCACCACGTTTCACTCGGCGCGGCTTTTATGAGGAATACATAGCGACCGCCCTTCTCGCGCTGGGCTGCTGCGTATTTCATGATGTGCGTCATACCAGTGATCGCCTGTTTCTCATGGTACTGCGAACGGCTATACGGTGGGTTGCCATAGCCAGCGCCACCCAGTTCTGCCAGACGTTCAGACCAGTCCTGCGTCAGCGCGTTATCTTCGGCGGTGTACCATGCTGGGCATTTCGCGTTGTCGGCGTCAGCAAACAAGTCCAGAACTAATGGACCAAATAGCGCGTTGATCCCCCAAAAAAGCAGATCCGGTGTTCGCCACTGATCGCCAACTTCTTTCAATTCGTGGGCTGGTTGGCTACGTAGTGCCGCCAGAGACTGGCAATATTTGTTTAACGTCATCCTCTGAACCCCTCTGGAATCGTTGTATCAACCGGACCAAATGCCATCACATCGCGCTTTTTCGCCCCCCAGTCAGCGCGTTTAGGCCGTCCCTTCTGCTCCCAGCGGGTAGCGCTTTGCAGATAGCTCTCGAACTTCTTCGGGCCAAACAGCGTTTCCGGCCGCATGTACTGATACTGCTCGTCGTTCTCGTGCCAGTGCTCATGCTTCAGGTCGATAACCAGTTGCAGGTCTGCAACGCTGTATCCCTCACGCAGTCGGGCGCGGATGTTCTCCAGGGATGTTTTTGATTTCTGATACCGGGATCCGCTGATCTGGTTCAAATGGGTCAGAACCAAAATTGCCTGGTCGGTAATCACAACTTCAGGGTCTGGTTGCTGCGCAACCGGACAAGAAGTTTTTTTATCCTGTGTACTCTCCTGAGTATTCTCTGTGTAATCTCCTGTATGAAAGTTTGTGGGATCCCCGCAGGCTTGTTCGTTGGGTTGTCCCATACTTGTTTGCGGGGTTTCCACATTCTTGTTTGCGGAATCACCGCAATCTAGTTTGCGGGACTGCACCAATCCAGATTGCGGCATTTCCACATTCTGGATGTTCCGCAATCTGGTTTTGTTCTGAGGTACGGCCTTCTTCACTGACTGCGTAGTTTCGAGCAGCAGCGCTTCCAGGCGTTCAGGATTAATGCGGTAGTGCATCGTTGCTGGGACACCACGGCGATCTTCTTCCAGAACGCCAAGCTGTATCAGACGTTTGCGAGCCGTTTCCTGTTCATCACGGGTTAATGCAGTCTCGCTGGCAATGTCTGCCTGGGTCTTATACATCCAGCCGCCATCCATACGGTTATGCCAGTAGACCATCTGCGAAAGAAAAACAGCCGCAACCGGGCCAGCTTTAACTTTGCCAACTCTCAGCTTGGCAAAAGCCGGGTTGTAAGCAATTGGACGATCAAGTAACTGAATCAATGTTCCCATGGTTCCTTCCTTAACCAATCCGGCACAGTAATGACATAACCGCTGGTAGACTCACCGAACTGCATCCCGTAATTTTTCCTCAAAAGAAAGCCGTTTTCGGTCAGGTAATTGATAGCGCTTATAAAATCTGCTGAGCTGCAACAGCACACGTCTGTAAATCTCTTATCAGAAATAAGCTTTTCTTTACCCCCATCACCACTTCCGCTTACTTGGATAAACAACATAATTAAACGATGTAATGGGCTGTTAAATTTGTAATCAAAAACGATATCTGCTTCAGTCATGGTCTTTTCCTTCAGGTTGATTTAGGTAGTGATTCTCATTGCTTACACTACTCGATTTATTCATTTCCCTGAATTTCCGCCTGAACTGCTCAAGTGGGCTGAAGCATTCGTGCGGGTAGCCATCACGCAGATAGATAACGCGCTGTGTTTCTGGCTCCCAGCGAATAACACGGACTGGCACTCCGCGGTGGTCTTTGAACCTTCGGTTAAGTTCGCGCACAGGCGTTTTTCCCTCCGGTTGTAGACCCCCACAATTGAAACCGTCCTACTGTGGTTACACGGAACCCAGCGGTTTGATAATCTGCGTTCATACCGAAACAACGGAGTACCCGAAACCGGGATCATCCTTAGTTGCGGTAGACGGTTAAAAGCCGTTAAACTGCTCATGCGGATTATTTCTCCATACTCGAAGAGTTGTTCGCCAAGGCGCCCGGAGCTGCACACTCGCGGGCGTCACTCTTTTCAGCGACACAAAAAACTCGATAAAGAAGCGTTACGTGCTCCTGGAACTTCGCGATAACCTGATAGCTGTTTTCCTCAATCTGAGCACGCTCATCTGCGTCAATTACCCCATCAGCCGTGGCTTTACGTACAAAATTAGAATGACGACCTATCCATTCAATGGACTCCATCAGGCGCTGGTTTATATCGGCGTTATCCAGATCATCAACGTCTGCCAGCGGTACAAATACGCCCTGAGAATGGCGCGCAACGGCATCAGCAATATGAGTTGAACCACCAGCACGTTGTAAAACCATTGCCCAGCCCAGCGGGAAGATTTGGTCTCCGTCAACACGAAGGCGGTTGAACAATGCGTTCTCTGTCACGCCCAACCATTCCGCCGCCTCGGCATAACCACCAGAAAGATCGGTGATCGTTTTTTTTATCGCCGCCACCAGCCAGGCTGGCTGACGTTCGACTTTCCAAATAGGTTCGTTACCCACGGTTAACCCCTTATTCCTGTGGTTTTATGTCTGTACTCGCGCCTGTACAGTTCGAATAGCGATGTGGATAAAGGATTTCTAGCTCATTGATTTTTCCTGAGAAGAAACGGACTAGGCGTTCAGCAATATCCAAGGAAGCAATTTGCTGCCCTCGCTCTATCCGACTTAGATTTCCCGGGTCGATATCAACCCCTTTTGCTACATAGGAAAGAGTCATACCTTGCGATTTACGCAAGATTCGTAACGGTGATTGCATATACCCTCCTTTAATTGCGTAAAACGCATATTAATTGGAACATACGACTTGCGCAAGTTGCTTTGCACATCACGCAAAAAAAACATGTAATAGACGCATGAACATAGGAAACCGCATAAGAGAACTTCGCACTGCGAAGGGTCTAAAAATCGCTGATCTTGCTGAAGCCGTTGGTGTCGACGGAGCTAACATCTCGCGTGTAGAAACTGGCAAGCAGAAGTCATTTACTGAACAATCACTTAGCAAATATGCTCAAGCTTTAGGCGTTAGCGTTGCTGATCTATTTACTCCAGGTGGAAATAAAACTACTGTATGTGAATACAGTGGTAGTAACCCACATTCTGGAGATGGATCTGTGTTTAGAGTGGAGATTCTTGATGTTAGTGCCAGTGCTGGTGGCGGCTTTATTCAAGGCAGTGACATCATTGATGTCATCAGGTCAATCGAATACAACAATGAACGTGCGCTAGCGATGTTCGGCGGAAGAACGGCAGATCAAGTAAAGGTAATCAACGTTCGAGGCGACAGTATGGCTGAGACGATCGAGCCTGGTGATCTTCTCTTCGTTGATATCTCTATTCATGAGTTCGATGGCGATGGAATCTATGTATTTGGTTTTGATGATAAAATTTACGTCAAACGATTACAGATGATACCTGATAAGTTGTTGGTGATATCGGATAACCCAAAATATAGAGAATGGTCCGTGGACAAGACCAACGAACACCGTTTTTACATCTTCGGGAAAGTAATGATAAGCCAATCTCAATCATTCAAACGTCACGCCTGACGCTACATATCAATGTTGAAACCGCCTTTATGGCGGTTTTTTTATGCTCCTAATATTGCGCAATTCGCAATTATTTACTTGCGTTATTCGCAATTTAATTTTATTGTCTACTCCATAGCGAACAGGCAGGACGCCCACGAAGTAGCCGCCGGTGGCGTATGAATAACCGGATGATTCGCTGACAGGTGTCTTCGGGAGGGGTTGCGAAGCTGGCTTGACCACCAGCAACAGAAACTCAGCCACGATACGGAGCCGTTAACCCACGGCGTGGAGTGTAAATACCGTAGGGGTTGTAGCTGGTTGGTCGCCAGCGCCCCGCCCGAAGATACCTACCACCGCGCTTGATGTGGTTAAAAGCAGGCCAAAGCAATAACAAGTAACTCCCTGTTCTGGCGGCCCGGTGTTTTCCCACTTGCCCGGTAACCGCCAGCCTTTTTCAGGGCACAACAGAAAAGGGCATCACCGGGCGACGGGCTCATAACCCAATCCACCCGGGCAAAAAGAAAGCGGTCTCTGCAAGCCGCCGACCAATGCAGGTGCCCTTCTCTGTTGTGTATGGAGAAAGTTCGGCGGTGGCAGCCGCCTTAACGAGGGTAAAACCATGAGTAATGACCGCATGACCGTAGTGCCAGATTTTCTTGGCGAACTGGATGCCGGCGTGTTCATGAACAAAATCGCGGCAGCACTTAATACCACCGCGCTTGGCGTTCTGAATAACGGCAACAAAGGCAAAGTAGTCCTCACATTTGATTTTGAGCGCATGGGTAATTCCGTTGAAGAGAAGCGCGTCAAGATCAAGCACAAGCTGAACTACAGCACCCCGACACCGCGTGGTAAAGCCTCCGAGGAGGACACAACCGAAACCCCGATGTGGGTCAACAAAGGCGGGAAGCTCACCATCCTGCAGGAAGACCAGGGCAACTTGTTTACCCTCGGCGGGGATCCGGACGGAAAGTTACGTGCGGCGAAATAAGCCGCGCTTGATAGCCCATAGTTTCAGTTTTTCTACATCTATCTTTAAGGAATTTTTATGTCTCAGTTAGACAGCGGTACCTTCAAGCAGGTCAAAGACCTGGTTCTTTCCGGTTATCACCTGAATGATATTCATGGCCTGGCTTGCCCGACCGCATTACTGCCAGAGGGTACTGGCGTTGAAAGCCTCGAGCGCTTTTCTCTGGAGCGTTTCCGCTTTCGTGGCGCAATGACCACAACCAGTATTGACGACTTCACACGTTATTCTAAAGGTTACGCCAGCGACAGTGAGCCAGCTCGTTGCTTCATTGACGCTGACAACATGACCGCCCGTTCAGTGTTCAACATCGGCACCCTGGATAATCCCGGTCACGCTGATAACGTTGCTTCAATCACCCTGAAAAAAACCGCCCCGTTCCGCGCGTTACTGCAGATCGATGGCCAACGTCTGAAGCAAAAACAAATCGCTGAATGGCTGGAAGACTGGAGCGATTACCTGCTGGCGTTTGATGCTGATGGTAAGACAATGCAGATTTCTCAGGCTGCTCAAGCTGTTCGTCGTATCACTATCCAACAGGCAACCCAGCAGGATCATGAAACTGGCGATTTCGCGGGTAAAAGATCGCTCATGCAAAGCGTCGAAGCAAGCAGCAAAGACGTAATGCCGGTGGCGTTCGAGTTCAAATGTGTACCGTATGAAGGCCTGGGCGAACGTCGCTTTAGCTTGCGTAACAGCCTGCTTACCAGCGATGAACCCTGCTTTGTTCTGCGCATCGTCCAACTTGAAGCCCAGGAAGAAGAGATCGCCAACGAATTCCGCGATTTGCTGATCAGCAAGTTCGACGGTGAATCAGTGGAAACTTTCATCGGTAACTTTAAAGCCTAATTGCTCTGCATTAAATCCCCGGCGCCGCGGGGATTTATTGAAGCGTAATTCCATTAATTATCGCCACCCGGCGAGGGATTCGTGCAACCAAAATCTGCGCGGTGCAGCGCGCTAATATGGAGAAAACCATGAGCTACATTCAGACATTATCCGGTAAAAAATTTAACTACCTGACCGCCACAATCGACGATATCGATGTTGAGGATATCGCGACTGCTCTTTCCAACATCTGTCGATTCGCTGGGCATCTGCCAGAGTTCTACAGCGTAGCCCAGCACTCTGTGCTTGTAAGCCAGATTGTGCCGCCAGAGTTCGCCTTTGAAGCGCTGATGCACGACGCTGCGGAGGCATATTGCCAGGATATTCCAGCCCCGCTCAAAGCCTTGCTGCCTGACTACCAGCGTATGGAAACTTATATTGATGGGCTTATCCGCTTTAAATTCGGTATCTCTCTTGAACAAGCTGCTGTCGTGAAATATGCCGATCTAACCATGTTAGCTACCGAGCGCCGTGATCTGGAAATCGATGACGGTTCGAAGTGGGAAATTCTCGAAGGTATTCCCTGCTCTGATCTCGTTCAGGTTATCCCTCTCCGTCCTGGTCAAGCCTATGGCCTGTTCATGAACCGCTTTAACGAACTGGTGGAGCTGCGCCAATGCGCCGCATGAAGGTAAAAGAACTCGTTGCGGAGGCTTTTGCCTCCGTTGCTGAACTGCCACCGAAGCATGCACCGCTTATGCGCGAAGTCGCCACCAGACTGGAAGCTACGTTCGCAGCATTAAAAGAGTCTCTGGTGCAATTGGAACAGGAACGTAAAGGTAAAACGCCATGACCGTATTTGAATATCTCCAGTCTCATCCGAATACCACCAGCGGTGAAATCGCCAAAGGTATGAACAAAAAGACACCCGCGGTCGCTGGCGCATTATCGCAACTCTATGGCACCGGCCGGATCGTGAAGTCAGGTGTTCGCAAGGGCATTCCAACATACCGTGTTAACGATATGCCGTTTGGGTGCAGTAACAGCCTAACCATGATGTTTAACCAGCTATTGAATAGAGCCAGACAGGGAGCAGCACAATGAGTAAATCACTGAACGCACGTTGCATCCGTCGCTGGACTGTCGAATTTAAAAGCCGCTGCGACTCAAAACACAGTCCGTACTGGCGTAAGCACCACCTTCGCAGTTACATCCGGGAATGCGCCATGACAACCGCTTATTCCATGGTCGACCGTATGGCAGAGGATAACGCGATGGTAGATTTTCAGGGGGCTAATCGCGGATGGTCGCCGGAGTTCTCTGCCTGGTACCACGAACACCGTGAACAGTATCTCAAAGAGGCGCGCGACTACCTGAACGAAGACGCCACCAATGACGAAGTCGACGAGGAAATCCAGAACGAGCTGGAGGCATGGAATGACTAAAAGCACAATCCACCCGGCGCTTGGTCCTTTATCACTCGATCGCCTGCACCAGATACGCGAACACCTGCAGCATGATACCCAGTACTCAAACGGCGGGAACAGAGCTTACATTCTCGCTGATATGTTGAATGTGATTGATGAGGTGCTAGCATCGAGGAACGCAGAGCCAGTATTTTTCATCGAGGTTGACGGAGACGACTGGATTCAGGCTGGCAGGATTCCGGGCTGTACGTTTGATTTTAATAATCTGCCGGATGGCGTCAATAAGCTCTGGTCCGCCCCGCAGCCAGCGCCAGTAGTGCCGGATGAAAAACCGATGCCAGAAGCGTCGAAAATGCATGCCATAGACGCTGTAGCTGCAATCGCTGAAGTCAGGGGATGGAACGCCTGCCGCGCCGCAATGCTTAAAGCAGCACCAAAACAGGAGAATATTTAACGTGAACAATTTAATGATCGACCTTGAGTCTATGGGCAAAAAACCGAATGCCCCTATCGTCTCCATTGGTGCCGTATTCTTCGATCCGCAAAGCGGTGAATTGGGTCAGGAGTTTTACACCGCCGTTAACCTTGAAAGCGCTATGGAGCAGGGAGCGGTGCCAGATGGTGACACTATTCTGTGGTGGTTAAGACAAAGCTCAGAAGCACGATCAGCAATCTGTGTGGATGATGCGATGCCGATATCGTCTGCCCTATCTGAACTGAGCCATTTCATTAATCGGCATTCTGATAACCCAAAATATTTAAAGGTTTGGGGCAATGGAGCTACTTTCGACAACGTTATATTGCGCGGCGCATATGAGCGCGCCGGCCAGGTTTGTCCGTGGCAATTTTGGAACGATCACGACGTCAGAACCATCGTCACATTAGGCAGAGTTGTGGGTTTCGATCCAAAGCGAGATATGCCATTCGATGGGGTTGCACATAACGCACTGGCTGATGCCCGCCACCAGGCGAAATATGTTTCAGCGATTTGGCAGAAACTAATCCCAACCACCAGCAACAGCTAAAATTATCCCCGGGTGCAGCCGGGGTAATGGAGAAATATATGCTGAGCCTCGATTGTGTTCCCATCTCAACTTATTGCAAAGAGACTGGCGAAACCCCGGATGCCATCAACAAACGTGTGCAACGTGGAGTATGGCGTGAAGGGGTTCAGGTGCTAAAGGTCGACGGCGTTAAGGAAAGATGGATTGATCTTAGTGAGGTTGCAAAATGGGCACGACAGAATCGCCTAAGCTCCCGCGCGGCGTAACCATCAGGAAACACCGCAACGGCGAAACCATCAATATTACTTTCACTTATAAAGGGGTTAAATGCCGTGAGCCCCTTTCTAATCTGGACGTAATCCCTAAAAACATCAAATACGCCGAGCGCACACTCGGCGAAATCCACAACAAGATCGAAAGGGGAACATTTGTTTATGCGGAATACTTTCCCCGTTCTACCCGGTTAAAAATTTTCGGCTACGCTGCCGCAGGCAAAACGGTGAAGATGTACCTGGACGAGTATCTGGTGATATGCGAAACGAGGAAACTATCCCCTTCAACAATTGGCGGATATAAGAAGTGCCGAAGCGCGCTGTCATCACTTCATATTTTTCCCGCTAGTGAGTTGACGCCGGCCGCATTGAAAACATGGATCCAGAGCCAGAAAACAACATTGAAGACTATCCGAAACCAACTTTCCTTCCTACGCTCAGCTTTGGATGAAGCGGTGACGGATGGTGTGCTTCCGATTAACCCTGTATCACTGGTAACCGCCTCACGATACCAAAGTGATAAATCAGAGGCAGAAAGTAGTTATGTGGTTGATCCGCTATCACCAGCAGAAGTTGATGCTTTGCTCTCTGCTGCTGGCAATAAGCAGTGGGAGAATCTTTTCCGGTTCGCGATACAAACTGGGCTGCGTAGTTCCGAATTGTGTGCTCTTCGTTGGCGTGATATCGACTTTGTAGGGAAGACTGCACACGTTCAAAATGCCAGTGTAGTTGGCGTCATCAAAGGAACAAAAACAAAAGCCGGTACGAGGAAAGTAGAACTGACAGAAGAGGCATTGGCAGCTCTAGCCAGCCAGAAACTGTTCACTTTCATGAAAGATGAAACTATCTTCGAGGATCCTAAGACAGGAAAGGCATGGGCTAATGCTGATGCAATCAGGAAAAAAGCTTGGGTTCCGACACTTAAGAAGGCGGGTGTAAGATATCGGAATCCATACCAGACACGTCATACCTTTGCCACTCGCCTAATAAGTCGCGGCATAAATCTTTTCTGGCTTGCTACACAAATGGGTCATAAAGGACCTGAAATGCTATTTCGTCACTATGGACGGTACTTGAAGGATTATGATAATCAATCATCCCTTTCAATGCCTAAAAATCAGTCAAACCGTTAAGTTTATTCCAAATTAATTTTAGGTTGAGGGCAATTACCAAGTTTAAGCACATCAACCTAATCAATTGTTTTATATACATTTATTGCGTTAACATTAAGATGAGCTCGGAGTAAAAGCTTATGAAATCCATCCCAAACACACTGCAATTATCCTGATAAAAGTCCAGTATTAAGTTACGATTAAAAGTGGTATAGAATGGGTTGCAAGAGATCAATTTTGTTTATGTGGTTCTTTTTTCTACAATTTGTGCAAAGCATAAAAGGGAATGTATGACTACTCCGGTAATTAGTTTCATTAATATGAAAGGTGGTGTTGGTAAAACAACCTTATGTGTAGGAATAGCAGAGTATCTTGCTAATTACTTAGATAAAAAAGTATTAATTATAGATATTGATCCTCAATTCAATGCAACTCAATCTATATTAAGTAAATACAATCGAGTATCTGAATATATTAGTGACCACTTGGTTAACACGAAAACAATTCGTAGAATATTTGAGACAAAATCATCCTTAACTGGAAAGGTTCAGCAAGTAACTCCTGCTGAAATAATTATTAAAATGTCTCCAAATTTAGATATGATTTTTGGAGATATCAACACTATTTTTGATATTGAGCAACCAGCAGCACGATTGCATAAATTAAAAAAATTCATAGAAGACAATAAGTTACGAGAAGTGTATGATTTTATTTTAATTGACAGTCCGCCGACAATATCATTGTTTACTGATGCTGCTTTAGTTGCCTCTGACTATTATATTGTCCCAGTAAAAATTGATCACTATTCAATATTAGGGGCAACTAGTCTTTTAAGTGTTATTGAGAACATACAAGAAAATTATGACCACCCCAATATAAAACACTTAGGTTTTATATATACTAATACTCTTGAAAATCTTTCTTTGAAAACAAAAAAACTGCAAGACTCATTCGAAGGAACAGAGCCTTTCAACGAACTGTATTTTTTCAGCAATAAATTAAATTTTGTTCAGGATTTAATGGTTGGTGGGAAAGGTAATGTTGCATCAAGCTATAAATCGTCAAGAAGATATATTAAAGGTATCTGTGAAGAATTTTTAACCAGAATTGCTAGCGTATAGCTAATTGGGGTGATTAATGAACAATTACAATAATGACTTGGAAGTAATTAAAGCATTAGTTAATAAAAGAATATCATCCAAAGAAGAATTTATTGGATTACTTACGATTGCAATTTATTCAAAAGAAATATTTGTAAAAAATGAAGACGCAGGTAAATTCGTTAAAGAGATTTTTGATTTAAATTTCCTTGAATATGTTGTCCGTTCAAGGACCTTACTTTGTGCGCGCTTATCACGCAGGTTAGTAAAGATGGATAAAAAAGAAATGAAAAAATCTGTATCATTGGTGGCTCATTATTTTTCAACAAACCAATATATACATTTTTGGGATCCAGATGATATATTTTCTTACAAAAGCAAGAGAAGTGATGCCAACAAAGATGTTAATACTTGGATTAAGGCGCTTTTACGGAAAGATAAGAAATGATACTTCAAAGAGATCCACATGGCTTTAGGGATGATGCTAAGAAATTTATAGCTAAAATAAAAGAGCTTGGGGTGGATACTTGCACTGAAAATAACCTTACCGCATCATTTAAACATGTACTTTTCCTTGAATTTATTCATAATTCACACCCAGCGCTTAGCTATAAAAGATTTGTGAAATGTATTATTTATGATGTTTTAAACTCTATAATAGCGATTATTCATAAACGAGAGAGATATTTTCATCTTAATATTCGTTCAATGGTTGAGCATCTTGCTCGCATATCATTACAAAAAATAGATAATGGTGGTGACTTCGATATCACAGTAAGAACAGTTGACTTTGAAAATCTAAAAATAACAAATACAAATGAAAACTGGGTTTATATGCACCAACAATATAAGCAGGCTTGTAGTTGGATACATTCTTCGTCAAAAGTTACATTAAATATTACATCCTCATTTACAGAGCTATTATCCGCAGACTCTAAAAGTAATACAACAAAGTTATCAAAACACTTACATATGCTTACATCAGAGTTATTAAAAATATTATTTAATTATTATGAAGATGAAATAAAGACAGCATTCTACAGAACCAGAGTTGAAATGAAATATCTCGTTGGAAAGCACAATTACGAAATTTTCATAAAGGATCATCCATAAAACTCACTAATATCTTTATAAAAAAGTGGCGATAAAAGATACGCACACCTCAACACCAACACAAATACCAATAAAAACATGTAGTTATATTATTTCGGGCGCGGGTTCAACTCCCGCCAGCTCCACCAAATCATGATCCGGATACGTCCGGTGAAGTACAGAAAGCCCGCACAGCACAAGCCCTGCGGGCTTTTTTGTGTCTGTCGTTGTCCGAGAACATCCGGCTAAATCCAGAGAAAATTGGTACACGTTTAGGTACACGCTATACTGTGGTCCATTAAACGTGTACCAATTATGGAAGGAATCCAGACATGGCGCGTATCACACGCCCCCTCACTAACAACGAGATCCTTAAAGCTAAGCCCCGAGAAAAAGACTTCACTCTGCATGATGGTGACGGCCTGTTCCTGCTAGTAAAGACATCTGGCAAAAAGCTCTGGCGCTTCCGATACCAACGTCCGGTAAGCAAAAGTCGAACGAATCTGAGTCTCGGTTCATACCCTGCCCTTACGCTCGCAGCAGCTCGTCAAATACGCGACCAGCACTTAACCACGCTCGCGCAAGGCATGGATCCACAACAGCAACAGGAGCAAGCGTCAGAACAACGCCAGATTGAGTTAGACAGTATTTTCTCAACTGTAGCCGCTAACTGGTTCCAGATTAAAAGTAGAAACGTCACAGAAGATTATGCAAAAGACATCTGGCGCTCTTTAGATAAAGACGTTTTCCCCGCTATTGGCTCGATACCCGTTCAGGAGATAAAGGCCAGAACGATTGTTGAAGCACTTGAGCCAATCAAAGCACGAGGGGCACTGGAGACAGTTCGCCGCCTAGTGCAGCGTATTAACGAAATAATGATTTATGCGGTTAACACCGGCCTAATTGATGCTAACCCAGCATCAGGTGTAGGTATGGCCTTTGAGAAGCCCAAAAAGCAAAATATGCCTACGCTACGGCCAGAAGAATTGCCTAGGCTAATGCGTTCTTTAGTTATGTCAAATTTGTCTGTACCGACTCGCTGTCTGATTGAGTGGCAACTATTGACCCTTGTACGTCCATCTGAGGCTTCGGGTGCTCGATGGGCTGAGATTGATCTCGATGCAAAGCTCTGGACAATCCCGGCCGAACGGATGAAGGCTAAGCGTGAACATATTGTTCCCTTATCGCCCCAAGCGCTAGATATTCTTGAAATCATGAAGCCTATCAGCAGGCACCGCGAATACGTTTTTCCAAGTCGTAACGATCCAAAGCAGCCAATGAACAGCCAAACGGCAAATGCAGCTTTAAAACGGATTGGCTATGGTGGTAAGTTAGTTGCACATGGTCTTCGCTCAATAGCAAGCACAGCAATGAATGAAGCAGGATTCAATGCCGATGTAATCGAAACATCTTTAGCTCACAGTGATAAAAACGAAGTACGGAAAGCATATAATCGCTCAACGTATCTTGAGCAACGTAAAGACCTTATGAATTGGTGGGGAGAGAGAGTAATAAATTAGTTCATGGCAGGACTTACATCCTGCCTAGTTAATTATTTAATAGAACCAAAACCAGCTTTTTCTAAATATTTCCGATGGAGGCTAGATAACTTAGCTATGTTATAAGTTCTTAAATATGATTCAACTGATTGCCCATCACGTATCCTTTGTTTTTTTGTCAACTCAATAGCAGTGGATCTATTAATACCGAAACTCATAATCTCAAGAACTAGAGGGTCATAACTTCCCATTTCTAGCATGGATGGTAGATTCAAGAAAAATTTGCATTTTTCTCTTTCATCTTCTGACATTAAACATCCAACAACATCAGCCCAAAGAGATAAATATTTAACTAAAATGAAATTCAAGTTTGTATTAATATGAGCCGTTACAAAATTAGTAATTCTATCAATATTTTTATTGTTTATTTCTAACCCTTTCTTAGTTAACTTATCCTTAACCATATTATCAATGAAAAACTTGTAGTTATGACCTTGCATCCAATTATGAGAATCGTAGGCTAACTTACTTATGCTTACTGGATACTTATAGCGCCAAGATTTCCCATCATCTTTATAATTAACTTCCTGCACAATATTAAAAATATCATTCATACGAGAGATTATACTTTTATATTGATTGTAATAATTCATGTTTTTGAATTCATCATCCAATGGTCGTGTCTCTCTCTTTCCTCCAGGATATTTTGAAATCATCCACTCAGAAACGCCCTGTGACTTTATCAGTTCAAAAAACTCACTCAATAGCAATGGATCAACGAAAGGATTCCTTGCTAATAAATCATCAGGAATAGATATTTTTTTAGAAAAGCCTTCTAATTTTTGTTCTAAAATCCCAATTTGTTCTTTATTTAATTTTGAGTTGTTTATGATTTTAATATAGTGTTTTTTGTCGACTAGATATTGCCCCCTTAGATACGATACCAACGGATAGAGCTTATAATCACCATCGCTATCAAGTATCTGTTGACCACTCAAGTCTATATAGTTAATTACTGATGCAACATTTTCATTTAATTTATTCAAAACAGAAGACACAATTTCTTTTTTATCTTCATTTTTGATGCGTTCTTCTGCCCACTCCTCATCACATAGCTCAATACAAAATATCTCACCATACAAAGAAGTATTAATACGCCCAGCACGACCTATAAGATTCAAAAATTCAAATTGTGAGAGATTGTAGTTTCCTATTTTCGGTGAAATGACAACAATTCTGTCGGCAGGTAAATTCACCCCTTGTAATAAGGTTGACGTACAAACGAGATTTTTAACCACTCCTGATGAAAATAGGTCTTCAATTTCCAATCTAGCCACATCTAGTAAGCCACCATGGTGAAATGCCACTCCCTTTTTGATGCATCTGACTAATGAATACAATGGATGAATTTCACTTTCTAAAAAAGAGCAAAGATTTTTAATCTTTTCATTATCAACAAGTTCAGAATTAACTTCATCATCCCCCGATATAGATAAAGCCCACCCTTCAGCCATGTTTTTTTTGGGAGAAAAAATTATATTTTGTTCATCTTCATGAAATACTGATGTTAAATATTTTAATGCCTGCCCTCTTGAAGCCGATAGTTTACTATATAAAGCCCTACCTATATCATAATCCCCCTGAACAACACTCCCTGTGGGGCTGATGATTTTATACTTTACATTTTGTGATTTTTTAAAAACTGTCAACACTGTCTTAAGCTGTAACACCGGAGTTGCTACTGTTTTATGCTCAAGTAGATCTATATCAATTATCTCACGTAAAGAGAGATGAAGATTTTCAATATAAGGGCCAGCCATTATAAATTGCGAATCTTTCCATCTCGTTGTCATCCTATAAATCACATTCTCATATACACTTCCTCTCGTACCATCTTCAATATTCTGTATTTCATCAAAAAAAACCAACAAAGGAGCATGATTATTTTTCTCTTGTAATAATCTCATGCATCGTTCCGGAGTAAGTACATACACTATATTTTTATCAGAGCATTCAACCTCTCTATATGTAGTTAATACCAATGCACTTTCTTTTAATTCTTTAGAGAGCTCATTACTTACTTGGTTAATTAATGCTTTGGATGGCACAACGTAGACAAAAAACTCTGCTTTATTATTTTGAATTATCTCAAAGATAAATCTTTTTATTACAAATGATTTACCCGCAGAGGTCGGTGCAGAAACTGCAATGTTTTTACCCGATTCCAATTTCTCCCATAATGACTTTTGATAATGAGTGAAAAATATAGTTTCACCATCAAAATCCTTACCCAAATCAAATCTATGAGTTGCTAATTCAAAGTCAAGAGATGTGCCAAAACTATTTAATTTTTCGTTTTCTTTATATAATCCATTTAAATGTCTTGATGAAACAAGATTGCCTGAGCGCGATTGTAGAATATAACATGTTTTCAAAAAAAGTTCATTGTCAGGATCATATAGATAGAGAAGACTACCAAAAGCATTTGCTATACTCTTTTCATTCTCATCCCCCAAAGATCCCAAGGAAGCTAACCATGTTGCCCTTCTAATATCTTTTATATCTATGGTAACACTATTACTCCTATCTCTATTTTTTAGAAACAAATTTCTAATCAACGCATCAAAAACACGCTTAAAATCAATATGGTTTAATGCCTCTGCTGCAATCCCGCTATTCATTAGCACTCCTTGAGTTTATGGTTTGTAGTCAATGCCATGGATAGAACGATATAATGATTTTTTAAAATTACCCACATCGCTCATGGGAATAAGAAAAAAATCTAGGTAGCATGGTTTAACATTTGGATATTTATTTAGCTTATCCTCAATTGCAGACTTTATTTGTTCTCTTTTATTCGATAACCATTTTTCAAATAAATTCTCAGCATCTAACTTAGTTAGAGCATTATTCTCTATCTCCTTTATCTCATCATCCTCAAATATCAATAAAACCGGATGAGTCTTAATACACTCAGAGTATATTTTAGTCCCCGGAGTAAAAGCTTGATAGATCAACTCCATTGTCTCAAAATTAAAATTATTGCTTATGTTATTTCTTGCAATAAACAACTCATGAGAAAGAGCGCCACTTGAGTAATTTTTTGAAAAACGATCTAACGAATCAAATGCACTATCTAAAGCGCCACTGAAACTTTTATATATTTTTGACTCACCAATAAGTATAGATATGTTGTCTCTATATTTACCAAAAAAAATACCATCACCACCTTTAACCTGGTCGTTCAAATTACTGAGAGTTGTTATTTTATGAGAAACCATAGGTGTGTTTAAGATAGCTTCTGAAAGAATGTAAAGAATTAACTCTCCATACTTTCCATCTTTTATTGGATTTGTGTCACCGAAAAATTGAGCAGCTTTTCTAAATGGTATCTGCCCATTTTGCCGCATAGTATCTATCGTCGCTTTATCAAAGACGTAATGTTCGATCGAATCTGCTAATGACTCAATTAGTGAGTGAGCCTCTTGTATCACTCCACTAAATGGAATCGTGAATAATCGAGAAGTTATTTTCCTCTCTACTGATGGGGCTCTTCCAACTAACTGACTCTGAATCCAAGAATGGTCTGTAATGACCAATTTTTTCCAATCTATCTGTCTCAGCTTATCGAGATTATCCATATACCATAAAGCTCATATTAATCAGACACATCTCATTGTGCTTAAAACATCAGCATTCGACAACTGATCATAAAACCATGCTTTGAGATAATTTTACGAGCACCGAGCGCGCAATGCTCTCCCCGCCACGCCTGCCCGCTTAAGAGGTCACTTTTAATGCAGGTGCATGAACCGGCTCAGGCCGCGCCGGTACTGGCGTGGTGGGGGAAATAAAATACGGGGATTTGCATGCAAAACCATGCACCTTATGGATGCATGGCTTTTTTCAGGAAAAATAGCGGAATTTTCGGGGATTTTTTCGCGTGCTACCGTGCGACCAGTTCTGCACGTCGGCGGGTGTAAATCAGGTTCTGTGCCGGGGTGAATTTCTCTCGATTATCATCCCGCGAAGCCGCATCAGGCCTGAATCCGATGGCCGTTAAAATGTCGCTGTCCTGCACGGAATAATTAATTTTGTCACCTGCGGCCAGCCACACTGACAGGGCTTCACGCAGATAATCAACCGAATGCTGCATGGCGCTCTGTTTTACTGCGGGAAGCTGTTCATTATACCCCATCAGTTCAGGCGCCAGCGTGGCGGCCAGCTCCGCGCCGTGCTGCTGCATAAAGTCATAGAGCCGGTTGCGGATGCTGATGTGCTGCACCTCCTCATGTGAGCGGATATAGCGACCGGCGGCCTGATTAATCTCCCATTTTTTCACGTCGATATTGTCGCGCAAATCCTGCATTCTTCGCGGGATTTGTTCGTCACCGGCAAGGAGCTGTTCACGGTATTCAAGTTCAAGGTCAGCCAGTTCGGCTTTACGTTTCAGCCAGGTGTTTTTGTTCGCCTGACAGGCCTCAAAGGCCTGCTGTATTGTCATAGTGGTCACGTGTCTCTCTCCTGATTAATGCCGGAACGGCGAGCTGTAGCAGCCCTGTACTTTACGCGGCGGCAGTGGCGTCACCGGGGTGGGGTCAGGTTTCTCCGGTGCGGCACGTATCACACCGTCAACCGACTCGATGGTGCGGAAAGTGGCCGAACATTCGATATTGGTACACTGGTGATAACGCTGTTTGACGTTTTCCGACAGATAACGGCTGGTACGGACGTGCGCGGTCTTTTTGCAGAACGGACAGTGAAACATAATTCAGCCCTCTGCCTGTTCGTGGGATTTTGCAGCCAGTTCAGCGGCAAGCTTCATCCGTCTGGCCGGGCTTCTTAACAGCGCCATATCAACCCCGGTTATGACCGGGCGATTCATGCCAGTTACAGACAGGACCGGCTCCTGCTCCATATCAAAATGATACAGGGCTGACTGCAGATTCAGGGCATCACCAAGCTCACGTGTCGCGGTCGCACGCGATGAGGTTTCTCCGCTCATTTCCAGCGACCGTATACGCAACAGGAAGGCACGTAACAGTGCGGGGCTGATACCGGCTAACGCCTTCTTCCATTCGCTGTTGGCGTAAGTGGTGAATGCTTTTTCATGGGCGCTGATATAAGCCGTACCGGAGGAGCATGCGCCAAGCATGGCGAGACTTTTGTCTTTCTCCAGCTCGGTAATCAGACCGGTGAACTCATCAGCCAGTTCGCGGCTGGCGATACGTTTACTGTGTTCAGCTTTCAGTTCAGGAGTGAGGTTGCCGCGCAGAGTTCGAAAGCGGCTGCGCCAGTCCTGTTCGGCCTGTGCGCTTTCACTGAGGGCGGTCTGTCGTTCCTGCTCACAACGCTGAATGGAAGCCTCAATGTCGCTGAGTTTACCCATGCTGGCCGTGTGTGCGTCTTTTGCTTCGTTAAGTGCGGCCAGCGCACCGGCAATACGTTGTTCCGCGCCTTCATCCTGTTTACTGATAACGGTCTGCATGGCTTTGATAATGAGTTCGGGTTTCATGTTCAGGCTCTCCGTGTGTTCAACCTGAAATGATTCTGACGCCTCCTGCACAACAACACGATTCATTGCCGTTGTCAGAGTGCTGGCACAAACAGACCTTAAAAACCGGCTGGCCAGAGAAAGGTCGCAGGATAACCTTACTCACCGTTTGTTTTTTTACTTATAACTATTCACCACTGTTCACCTTAAATAAAAATACAAATAATACAGTAAGTTAAAGGGTGAACAGTTGAGGGTCTGACTGTTCACCGTCTGTTCACCACTGTTCACCCTCCTGTTTTGCTCTGGCTATACCATTTAGACTTTATTTCGATTAAAAATGAAAAATATATAACTAAAAGCAATAGAAATTGCTGCATTGTAATGCAGTGATTTGCATATGTTTGCCAGCGTTTGCCTTTGTTTGCCAGAGCGAAAAGTCAATGTTTGTTTCCCCGAAAATCTCACATGACCTGAGGAAAAATATAGACATAATAAGGAGCTACCCGAAGCCGGACGGACACGACCGGCACTGTATGGACTTTGTGAGGTAGCCCGATGCACATCGCTTTTTCTTCCCCGTCTTCTGCCCCTGCCGCGCCACTGATGCCGGTTTCTGATACCGTTCACGAACGCTTTATCCGTCTGCCCGAAGTGATGCATCTGTGCGGCCTGTCCCGCTCGACAATTTACGACCTCATCAGCCGGGAAGCCTTCCCGAAACAAATCTCCCTCGGCGGAAAAAATGTGGCGTGGGCGCAGTCTGAAATCACTGCATGGATGGCGGATCGCATTGCCGAACGTAACCGGGGCTATGACGCATGATGATGACCGTTCAGCAAACAGCCCCTTTTTCTGGCTTGCTTCCGTTCGCCGTTTCCAGGTATAGTTTTCCCGCTGTCGCAAAATCGGCAGCCGGGATTGGCGTCCCGTTTACAACATTGGCGACACCGGACGCGCCTTGCGTCTTTTTTTGTGTCTATGCCTCAGCGCATCCATTTTTGATCCAGAGATTTATCTGTCTATGGATCCTTCGTGTAATGGTGGCTCAGGCGGGGGCTTCTCACGAAGCGCCGGTTTCCAATGTTGCCGGTTACGCCAACCCCGTCTGGGCTACCACCAGTGAAATTGGCGTTTCCAGTGGTAGCAGTCACATGCAAACATTGGAGGTTGCCACTATGGCTACGACCCTCACCCCGTCACACCCGCAGTTTGTCTTTGTGTTTGCCGCCGTTCGTCGCGCAGACCGTAAACCCCGTATTTGCATGCTCCGCACCGTTGCCGGTGATGAGCACGCCGCACGCCTTTCCCTCGTTCGCGATTACGTCCTCTCGTTCGCTGGCCGTTTGCCGGTTCTGGAGGTGCACGCATGAAACACACCACCATTACCGCCCGTGACCTCGAATGCCTTGAGCATATGCGCAACGTCGGCCATCTTGTCGGCGAACTGATGCAGGTGCAGGACTGCACCACCGTACGCCGTGACCCCGCACAACAATTACAGCTCACCTCCGTGATTTACCTCATGACCGCCCAGCTCGACGGTGTGGTCGAACGCTGCAACCAGCGCTGGCTGACCGGGGAGGGTAACGTATGAAAACTGCATTATCCCCCGCTCTGCGTGCTGCGCTATACCGCCGCGCGGTCGCCTGTGCCTGGCTGACCCTGTGCACCCATCAGCACCGCTATCCGCACCTCACCCTCGACGCGCTGGAAAATGCCATTGCTGACGAGCTGGAGGGCTTCTACCTGCGCCAGCACGGCGAGGAAAAAGGTCGCCAGATAGCCTGTGCATTACTCGAAGATTTAATGGAAGCCGGTCCACTCAAAGCCGCGCCGTCGCTGTCCTTTCTCGGGCTGGCCGTGATGGATGAACTTTGCGCCCGTCACATCACCGCGCCGGTACTGCACTGAGGGAGACAACCACAATGAAAATGAACGTAACGGACACCGTGAAACAGGCGTGCGGCCACTGGCCGCGCATTCTCCCGGCGCTGGGGGTGAAGGTCATTAAAAACCGCCATCAGTCCTGCCCGGTGTGCGGCGGCTCTGACCGCTTCCGCTTTGACGATAAAGAGGGGCGCGGCACATGGTTCTGTAACCAGTGCGGCGCGGGTGACGGACTGAAACTGGTCGAGAAGGTGTTCGGTGTATCAGCCTCTGAGGCCGCCGGGAAGGTAAACGCCGTGACCGGCAGTCTGTCGCCGGTTGCCCCGGAGGTGATTGCGGCCGCAGAAGCCGGAACGGAGGCCGACCGGAAAGCGGCGGCCACGCTGGCCGCAAAACTGATGGAGAAAACCCACACGACCACTGGCAACGCTTATCTGACTGGCAAGGGCTTTCCCGGTCGGGAATGTCTGACGCTGACGACCATGCATAAAACTGGCGGTGTGACGTTCCGCGCCGGTGATTTGGTTGTCCCGCTGTATGATGATAGCGGCGTGCTGGTTAACCTTCAGCTTATCAATTCAGACGGTCTCAAACGCACCCTGAAAGGAGGTCAGGTCAAAGGGGCATGCCATATCATCGAAGGGCAAAAACAGGCGGGAAAACGCCTGTGGATCGCGGAGGGTTATGCTACCGCGCTCACCGTGCATCACCTGACCGGCGAAACCGTCATGGTGGCGCTGTCGTCCGTGAACCTCCTTTCTCTGGCGAGCCTTGCCCGTCAAAAACATCCAGCCTGTCAGATTGTCCTTGCTGCCGACCGCGACCTGAACGGCGACGGCCAGACCAAAGCCGCAGCGGCCGCAGACGCCTGTGAGGGCATGGTTGCCCTGCCGCCGGTGTTCGGTGACTGGAATGACGCATTTGAACAAAAAGGCGAGGATGCGACACGCAAAGCCATTTATGACGCTATCCGGCCACCGGCGCAAAGTCCGTTCGATACCATGAGCGAGGCTGAATTTACCGCCATGAGCGCCAGCGAAAAGGCGATGCGGGTGCATGATCATTACGGCGAAGCGCTGGCTGTGGACGCGAACGGTCAGCTCCTGTCCCGCTATGAAAATGGCATCTGGAAGGTGATACCGCCGTCCGATTTTGCCCGTGATGTGGCCGGACTGTTCCAGCGTCTGCGTGCCCCGTTCTCGTCGGGGAGGATCGCCTCCGTGGTGGAGACCCTGAAACTGATTATTCCGCAGCAGGATACACCGGCACGCCGTCTGATTGGCTTCCGTAACGGTGTGCTTGATACCAGCACCGGCATATTCAGTCCACACCATAAATCGTACTGGTTGCGTACGCTGTGCGATGTCGACTTTACACCACCGGTGGAGGGGGAAACGCTGGAGACACACGCGCCAAACTTCTGGCGCTGGCTCGACCGGGCAGCCAGCGGTAATGCCGAAAAGCGCGACGTGATTCTGGCCGCCCTGTTTATGGTGCTGGCGAACCGTTACGACTGGCAGCTCTTTCTCGAAGTGACCGGGCCGGGTGGCAGCGGGAAAAGTATTCTCGCCGAAATTGCGACCCTGCTCGCCGGGGAGGATAACGCCACGTCGGCCGACATCGACACGCTGGAAGACCCCCGCAAACGTGCATCCCTGATTGGCTTCTCGTTGATACGCCTGCCTGACCAGGAGAAATGGAGCGGCGACGGTGCCGGGCTTAAAGCCATCACCGGCGGCGATGCGGTATCGGTTGACCCGAAATATCAGAACCCGTATTCAACGCATATTCCGGCGGTGATTCTGGCCGTGAACAATAACCCGATGCGCTTCACCGACCGCAGCGGTGGCGTGTCACGTCGCCGGGTGATTATTCACTTCCCGGAGCAGATTGCGCCGGAGGAGCGCGACCCGCAGCTCAGGGATAAAATTGCGCGCGAACTGGCCGTCATTGTGCGTCAGCTTATGCAGAAGTTCAGCGATCCAATGAGCGCCCGCGCACTGCTCCAGTCGCAGCAGAACTCCGACGAGGCACTCAGCATCAAACGCGACGCTGACCCGGCATTTGATTTTTGTGGCTATCTGGAGGCGCTGCCGCAGACGAACGGGATGTTTATGGGGAATGCCAATATTATTCCGCGCCAGCCCCGTAACTATCTCTATCATGCCTATCTGGTCTATATGGAGGCCAACGGATACAGGAACGTACTCAGCCTGAAAATGTTCGGGCTGGGGCTGCCGATGATGCTCAAAGAGTACGGGATGAATTATGAGAAGCGGCATACCAAGCAGGGTACACAGACCAACCTGACGCTTAAGGATGAAAGCAACGGCGACTGGCTGCCGAAGTGCGACGAACCCGCAGCGACATAACCAACCTCAGACCGGCAAGAGCCGGTCTTTTTCTTTCTGACTATTACCGCAAGGTGAACAATCCACTGTTCACCCTTCACCGTATATTCACCCGTTATCACCATGAAATAATTGGAAAAAAACAAAAGGTGAACAGTGTGAACAGTAAAACCTAAAAAAACTTTTTATCCCCCCACCACATCGCCTGACCGGGCGCATCCAGAGCGAGAAAAAATCACAAAGGTGAAGAGTCGACTGTTCACTCTTCACCAACCATTCACCACTTATCACTATGATATTAAAAAGAAAAATAACGAGGTGAACAGTGTGAACAGTTAAATGCAAAAAAACTTTTTTTCAATGCTCATTGTTTAAGAAAAAAAGACCACATGAAAAAGGTGGCACATTTCTAAAGAGGGATCGTATTACTATGACATTTCATAATTGGTACACGTTTAGGTACACAACTGAAAGTTGAATACGGAAAAATCCTTTACATTTAATATATTAAGAAATTTATTCAGACTCCGCCAGCCCACCAAACACCGGTGAAAGCCCTCAGCGCAAGCTGAGGGCTTTTTTGTGTCTATTGCCCCGTCCTGAAAGTGTTGACACGTTCCAGACTTAGATCCGGAGAACGTGATGATAGCTGAATACGAACAGGCAGATTAATTTCCTGATAACTCTTTTTATTTAACAGTGAACGACCATGGTTAAATAATATCCCTACAAGCTTAAAATCGTCACGATAAAAATAAATGTATTTTTTAAATACATTCGTCATTTAAACGTTCGACATCGTTAGCCAGCCCACAATGCCCCATAGTGTAAAAATATCCAGTTAACTTCTCCATGAATAACTCTTGAATTTTCCTACTAAATACATATATTACGCATCCCGTTCAGTACATGGAATAACCTTTGATTTTTTTAATTGATATTGGAGTTACAAATGTCAAATAAGAAAATTTCGCGGAGCAATGGGGCAACAGGCCCCGTTAATAAGGTTGTCGCATGGTCAACAATCGCTTTGCAGGCTCTGTATCCTGCCCTTCTTAGCTTCACGCCAACCATCAGCCATGCGTCAGCCGTTAAGGCATCGCAGGCCGCCGCAGAACAGCAAGAACTGCGCGGCCTGTCTTCTCTCGCCGCGCAGGCTGGCAGAAGTATTAAAAACGGCCATGCGGGCAGTTTTGCTGCCAATACCGTCTCAGCACAGGCAACGAAGGAGGTGGTAGAGTGGCTACAGAAGTACGGTAATGCGCGTATTCAACTCAACGTCGATGACGCTTTCTCGTTGAAAGATTCGGCGTTCGATTTCCTTTATCCGTGGGTTGATACAAAGCAGCATGTTTTATTTAGCCAGACATCGCTTCACCGTACCGATGACAGAACCCAAACTAATATCGGCATGGGTTATCGCTATTTCACGGCGGATAATTCAATGCTGGGCGCAAACTTATTTTATGACTACGATTTAAGTCGTCATCACGCACGTATGGGTGCAGGCGTTGAGTATTGGCGAGATTATTTACGCGCAGGCGCAAATGCTTATTTAAGATTATCAAAATGGAAGGATTCCCACGATCTGGATGATTATCAGGAACGTCCGGCGGATGGCTGGGATATCTATACCCAAGGTTGGTTGCCATCGTATCCGCAACTGGGCGCATCGCTTAAATATGAAAAGTATTACGGCAAGAATGTCGGCCTCTTTGGCAGCGATCATCTTCAGGAAAATCCGTACGCCTTTACAGGCGGGATCAGCTATACGCCGGTTCCTCTAGTTACGCTTTCCGCTGAACACAAGCAGGGGCAGAGCAATACTCATGATTCACGCTTCGGCATAGAGATTAACTATCGCCCCGGCATCCCGCTGGCGAAGCAGTTGGACAGCGACAATGTTGCGTTAATGCGCGAAGTTCAGCACGGACGCTACGATTTTGTCGAACGAAATAACAATATTGTTCTGGAATACCGCAAAAAATCGGTTCTGAAAATCCGCCTGCCTGAAAGCGTACAGGGGGAAGGTGGCGCCGTTATTCCGGTGACTATTTCGCTGGATAAATCCCACTGGGGCATTCAGTCGGTAGAGTGGAACGATAGCGCATTTACCGCCGCTGGCGGACGCATTTCCGGTAGCGGCACATCATGGCAACTGACGTTACCCGCTTATACACCAGGCGGCACTAATCATTGGCAAATCGGTGCAACGGCGCGAGATGTTAAAGGAAATGTCTCTAACTATGCGGTGATGAACGTGACGGTGACGGGGAGTTCAGCCTCTGTCGGCACAATGGATTTTACATTGAACGGCGAGCAGCAACCGATCATCGCGGCTGACGGGAAGTCACAGCATCCGGTTACGCTGGTGCTTAAAGATACCAATGGTAATCCGTTAACAGGGCTTGCACATGACATTGAGTTGTCTTTAGCGTTTACGCCTGACGCACAGAGAAATCGTGAGCGTTCAGCACAGGCTCCAAAACTTGGTGAAGTGCAGGAAACCCGCTCCGGGGTGTATACCGCCACGCTGACGCCGGGTTTAACGGCGGGGACGGCACGCATCACCGCTAAAGTCCTGGGTAAAACAGAAACCCTGACGGTGAAACTAAAAGCGGTTTCCGCAGAGGCGGCAAAATCGACATTCACGGTAATGCCCATGGAGCAGGTCGTTGGACACCCGATTAGCCTGGCGTTAGAAGCAAAAGATAAAGACGGGAATGCCATCACCGGCGACGACAGCTTACGTTTTTATGCAGTTTCAGCCAGCGGCGAAGTCCGTTTTACTGCCGTAGAAGAGAAAGACGGCGTGTACAGCGCTAAGGCAACGTCTGAACTGGCTCAAGCGACACGCATTGGTGTGACGTCACAAAAACATGATTTCTCCGGACTGGAAAAACAAGCCAACTGGATTGCCGACAAAACGCAGCCGGTGGTGCAGGCTTTTAACCTGACCAGGGACAATGCGCTGGCGGATGGCAAACAGAGTAATGTCGCGGTCGTTACCCTGACCGACCGTTATGGGAACCCGCTGTCCGGATACACGGTCACTCTGGCGTTACCGCCACAGGTTAAGATCGCGAATGGGGAGAACGTTGTGAAGACCGATGCCAAAGGTGAAGCAAGATTCTCACTGACCAGTTCAACGCCGGGAACTTATGATATTACGCTAAGCGCGGGGAACATCAGCTCATCGCTAAGCGTAACATTTGCCTCTGCAATGGAGGGGGCAACATTGTCTCTGACGGCCAAAGACAATGGCGCAATCACCAATATTGCAGCAAACGGTCGCGATGGTGCCACGCTTGAGATCATGCTCAACAATACCGCCGCGTCGGTTGAAGGACAGAAAGTGGAGCTTATCGTAACGCCACAAGGGCTCGTGTACCCGGACAAAATCACCACCAATAAAGACGGTTACGCGACGGTAACGTTAACTACGGTTAAGGCAGGTCATTACACCGTTAATGCCAGGGTTACAGATGGGCAGCACAGCGTTGAGTCCTCAAGCGTTGGCCTGGAATTCGTACCTGATATTAACAGCGCAGTGCTGAATTTGACCGCACCGTCTGAGAGCATTGTGGCAAACGCATCAGCGGCACATGAAATTCAGGTACAGGTTGTCGACGGTGAAAACAACCCATTTAGTGGTGACGTGCACCTGACCAGTTCCCCTGCCAGTGGATTAAAACTGGGCCAGTCCGAACTGACATTGGATGAGAAAGGAATGGCATCAACAACCTTTATTGCCGCAGAAGCTGGGCACTATCAATTGCAGGCAACCTTCATCAAAGAGGGTAAACGCGTTACGGCGAGTAAGGCGATTGAGGTGGTATCAGATCTGCAAAATGCCGCGTTGACGATCGAACCGTCAACTACATCCGCCGTAGTCAGTGATGTGGATAACGTGGCGTTTACCCTGCATCTGACCGATACATCAGGGAACAGCGTCAGCAATCGTAAGCTGAAAATTACGGCTACAGGCCCATCGCCACGCGATCCTCTGGTGATTGACAATACGCTTGTCACCACCAATGGTTCCGGTACTGCGACTGTAAATGTCCACGGTAATAAGGCGGGTCGTTACACGCTGACCGCCACATTGGCTGAACACGGTAGCAATGTCTCGGCAAATGCTTCGATAACGCTGAATGCCGATGCCCAGAATCCAGTACTCACTCTGGAGCAGGATCCTGGCTATGCCGTTGCCAACCTTGAGCCGGTAGGCTTTATGGCCCGGTTGCAGGATAAATTCGGTAACCCGTTAAACGGCAGTGTCGAATTTAGCGCAGGCAGCAAAGCCAAACCCGGCAGCGGAACCTTTACGATGACGCCGGATAAAACCAACTTTAAGTTAGGGAATGCTTACTCTGAACTGAGAACGGATACGGCCGGTGTAAGTTGGGTAAGAGCGAAGGCAACGACGGGAGATAAAACGTTGGAAAAAGTACTCACCGTCTGGGTAGTTGAGAACCATCAACCAAATTCCTGATCGGGATATAAACAGGAGATAGCCGCAGCGTGGCGGCTATCTCCCTTTCTATATATTGTCCACGCGTCCTCTACCCACTAAGACTCAGAACTGTAATAGCTTTAGCAAAGCTAAGTTCACTCTCGATGACTCCCCTTCCCCCGTTGATTTGAAAACAAGCAGCAATATAATAAAGGGGCTGGAAATATCGACAAAACCTCAGGTAAAATATTTCCAACCAGATGGCTATATTATCAAAATTAATTTATCACGTGACAAATTACGTAGGGAGACTTGAATCGAGTATCCGGTATCGATGTTTACATCACATTAATGACACGTGACATATCTCATCAATTCGGAGATCTACATTTTCACTCTCAAAAATGTATCCCGATAAATATTTCACCCCAAAAGTGTTAAATTTTTATTATGATTATTTTGCGGAGAGTTTATGAACAAAATATATCAAATAAAATGGAGTAAAGTCCGTAATTGCTGGTGTGTGTGCTCCGAACTGGGAAGGAAGAACACGAAAAAAAAGTCCAGGGCGTTATTAGCCGGTGCTGTAGCGCTATGCTCATCAATGGCTTTTGCTGATGATATTGATGTCATCACAGATAACACCATTGATTTTGGCCAAAACAGTCACTCCATTAATTACCATATCAATGTAAAAGATAACGCCAACCTGGTGATTAATGCGCCGGACTCTCGCCCCCGCCTGACCTTCACATCAGGTGGTGGGCTGGATATTACCCAAGGAACAGTGCGTATCAATGGTGAGCTAAACGTTCTGCTGAGAGGTACGGGTTATCTTAACGTGTCCAATGCAGGCAGCGAACTCTATGCTGACGACTTATATGACAGCGCATCAGACAACTGGCGAACTGGCGGTTATTTTAACGTGTCTGATGGCGGTAAGATTCATGTTAAAGGGACCAGTCGTCTTACCTATGAAAGGGGAAACATTAGCGGCGAAGGTAGCCAGGTAAATACTCAAACATTCTTCATGGGTGTTTTCAAGAGCTACGGTGGCGATCAATTCCTGTCGGTTAATAACAAGGGAGAAATTAACGCCAGTGAGAAATTAAGTCTGGGGTATTTTAACCAAGACTCAAATACCACTTTAGTGGTATCTGATATGGGTAAAATCTCTGCTCCAGAAATTAGTTTGAGTACGAACTCAGAATTAGCATTAGGCGCTCAAGAAGGAGAGAAAGCTAAAGCTGCTGGGATTATTGACGCCAAGAAAATAGAATTCGTTTGGGCTAGTACGGACAATAAAAAAATAACACTGAACCACACCAGTGATAACGCCAATATAACAGCTGATATATCAAGCGGCAGTGAGGGGCTGGGTAATATCAATGCGCTTAATGGCACAACGTTTTTGTCCGGAGATAACTCAAAATTTAGCGGCAAAGTAAAAATTGCCAAGAATGCCACCCTTGGGGTTACGCAGAACCTGGGAACCGCTGATATTAGCAATAGCGGCAAACTCTTGCTGAACGCTCAAGATGACATGGAGTTCACCAATAAGATTACGGGGAACGGTATTATCTCCGTCGGCGCCGGAAATGTGGCGTTAATGGGTGATAACAGCGCCTTTAAAGGCAAGATCAATGTTGAATCGGGTGCCGTTGCGACCGTGTCCGATCAGAAAAACCTGGGCTCTGCCGGGTTATCCGTTGCCGGGAAACTGCAGCTCAATAGCACCAGCGACTGGTTGTTTAACCACAAGATTTCTGGGTCCGGCATCCTGAGTGTCGATACGGGAAATCACGCTTTCTCTTTTAAAAATAGCACAGCGACCTCTGGGTTCACTGGTGCACTGGCGTTACAGAATACGACATTCAACCTGCAGGGAACCAACACCGATGCTCTTGCAAAAGCAGGGCTGATTGCAGGAAAAGGAAGTGAAATTTCACTGGGCACTGGCACACAGTCCATTGGAAGCCTGGCCTTTTCTGGCGGTACCATTGAGTTTTGTAACATTACCCCCGGCATACACCAAACCGACAAAATGGTGAATGTTAAAGATCAGTTAGACCTGACTGGGTCTGGTGCTGTCCAGGTGAATCCTGTGGGCGTAGTGGACGCCATATCTCAGGGTATTGATACCGGTCTCTCCTTAATGGAGCAGGAAGACGCCAATGCGGAAATTAAGCTGGTTTCCACCAATTCAGCAACCGTTGTAACAGGAGATGCCGGAAACCTGCAACTACAGGATCTGAACGGTAACGCGATAACAGATGCTGTTCAGCATGACATCAGCCAGGACGGACAGGTTGTAGCAAAGGGAACGTATGACTATCGCCTGACCAGTGGGCAAAATCATGACGGCCTTTATGTGGGCTACGGTCTGACACAGATTGAATTACAAGGACAGGGTCAGAATGCATTGATCCTGAACGCCAACGGAAAAACCGGAGCGGCTGCGGAATTGAGTTCCCGCCTGACCGGCTCCGGGGATCTGGCGCTCGACAGCCAGAAAGGCCACACAGTTTCACTGTCAGGTTTGAATAATGATTACACCGGTCTGACCGATTTGCGCAGCGGTAATCTACTGATGCTCAATGATAATGTACTGGGCCATACAGCTGGTCTGCAGATGGCAGAAGAGACCGTTTTGGATATGAATGGGCATAGCCAGACGATTGGGCAGCTAACCAGCGCGGTGGGATCAGTTCTGAATATTAATGGCGGTAGCCTGACGATTTCTAACGGCGGAACATCCGCAGGAGCATTGGTCGGCAGCGGTAATCTGAATATAGATAACGGTGTCTTTAGCGTGAAGGGCAATAATGCGTCCTTAAGCGCAACAACGACCATCGCTTCCGGCGCAGAGGTCACTCTGGATAATGTTCAGGGATTGGGGACCGGGGAGATTATTTCCGATGGCCACCTCAATCTCAATGCCGTTGAGGGACACTTGTCCAACAACCTTAGCGGTAAGGGTGAAGTTTCATTCAGCGAATCTAACGTCGCTCTTGAGGGGGATAACAGTGGATTTAGCGGCCAGCTTAACCTGGATAAAAACACACAATTAGTGGCGTCAGCCGCCGAACATCTGGGGGAGGCGACCATTCATAATCAGGGTGACATGATCCTTAACAGCTTGGATGACTGGACCATGCAAAACCAGGTCGATGGCAGCGGTAATGTCATCAAGCAGGGTCAGGGCACTATCACTCTGACTGCAGATTCCACCTATACCGGCACCACTGATATTCAACAAGGGGGTCTGATGCTGGGTCAGGAGGATGCACCTGTTACCTTAGCGAGCCAGCAGGTCAATATATCTTCTGCCGGTATGCTTTCAGGTGCGGGAACGGTACTAGGCAGTATCCATAATGCCGGACTGTTTGTTGCCGGAAATGGAGCATCAGGCCACTTTACTGTTGGCGGAGATCTCACCAACCAGGGTGCGATATCTTTAGGGAATATTGGACAGTCCGCAGGCAATCAGCTGATTGTTGAAGGAAATTACCACGGCGGCAATGGTGTTATTAATTTTGATACGGTTCTGGGGGACGACCGTTCGGTCACCGATAAGCTTATTGTAAAAGGTGATACCACTGGCAATACTCAAGTAAGTGTCACCAATGCAGGAGGCCAGGGTTCACAAACTCTGGAGGGGATTGAGCTTATTCATGTTGATGGCCGTTCTGATGGTGATTTTACTCAGAGCGGGCGTATCACTGCGGGCGCGTATGATTATTCATTGGTTCGAGGTCAGGGGGCTAACAATAATCACTGGTATCTGACCAGTCAGTTGAATAAGCCTGAAAAACCCGAAAAACCGGTTTCGCCCACAGAGCATATGCTTCGCCCGGAAGGAGGGACCTATACCGCGAACCATGCTGCCGTAAACACCATGTTTAACATGCAGTTACACGATCGCTCGGGCAAAGCTCAGTACACAGATGTGTCAACCGGAGAGATGAAAACCACCGGTATGTGGATGCGTCAGGCAGGTGGCCACCAAAGTTGGTATGACGGTAGCAGCCAATTACGTACTCAAAGTAATCGCTATGTGATGCAGCTCGGCAGCGATATCGCGCAGGGCTCAACCAACGGGCATGATAGCTGGCGTCTCGGGATCATGGCCGGGTATGGTCATGACAATAATCAGACCCGCTCATCAGCAACGGGTTACACCTCGCGAGGTAGCGTCAATGGCTATAGCACTGGCCTTTATGCAACATGGTTTGCCGATAACACCGACCATAAAGGCCTGTACCTCGACGGTTGGGCACAATATGGATGGTTTGACAACCATGTCAAAGGTGAAGGACTGGCTTCTGAGTCCTATAAATCCAAAGGTCTGACAGCTTCTGTTGAAACGGGATATACCTTTAAAGTTGGCGAATTCTCTGGCAGCAAAGGAACCGTTAATGAGTGGTATGTTCAACCGCAAGCGCAGGTTACCTGGATGGGGGTCAAATCTGATGACCATCGGGAAGCTAACGGAACGCGTATCGAGATGAATGGTAACGGTAATATTCAAACCCGTCTTGGAGCCAGAGCCTACCTGAAAAGCTTTAATAAAATGGATGAGGGCAAAGGCCGCGAATTCCAGCCATTTATTGAAGCTAACTGGCTCCATAATACACGCAGTTTTAGCACTAAAATGGACGACGTTAGCATCAGCCAGGAAGGTGCACGCAATCTGGGAGAGATTAAACTGGGTGTCGAAGGCCAGATTACACCAGATTTAAATCTGTGGGGTAATGTGGGCGTCCAGATGGGAGACAACGGTTATAACAACAGCTCGGCAACGTTAGGACTGAAATATCATTTCTAATTAGCCCTCAGTAAAAGATAGCCGGGGTGTTTTCGAGAGCACCCCGGCTACTGCCATAACCTCAAATATATCGACGCTTGCATTATTCTCATGGCCAGGCGAGCTATGAGAATAATGAGCACTTAAATAGCGCCAACCGTCATCCCATTCCTCCCCCTTTTACTCATCAAAAGGAGGGAAAAAAACGACTCACTTTTAACAAAGCCATTCATGACCTTACTTATCAACCGGATAATCCCTGTTAATCCACGCATGTTCATCTTCCCAGGTAAACATCCATTTGCGAACCGGGCCGGCCATCACGTTAAGGTAGTAACTGTCATATCCCGCCAGGGTTGCCACCGGGTGATACCCTTTCGGCACCATCACCACGTCGCGGTTATAGACTGCCATACACTCGTCAAGCGACCGGTCGTCGGTGTACACCCGTTGCATACAGAATCCCTGCGGCGGGTTGAGGCGATGGTAGTAAGTCTCCTCCAGATAGGTTTCCTGCGGGGGATTATCGGTGTCATGCTTATGGCTTGGGTAAGAACTGGTACAACCTTCGTTGGTCCACACCTCCACCACCAGCAGGCTATCTGCGGGTTTATCTTCCGGTAAGATGTTGTGCACGTAGCGCTGGTTGTGACCTTTGCCGCGCGCTTCCCCGTCGATATCCTTAGGTGCGATCAGCCGTGTTGGGTGCGTGCCTTTCCCCGGTGCAGCGCAGACCGCCAGCTCCAGTCTGGTCACCGCCTGAACCTGTATGGTTTCACCAGCAGTGACATAAACCGCCCACGGTTTGATGCGTTCAAACGGGCTCATCCGCTCACCGATATCCGTAAAAGTTGCGCCCGGCGTGGTGACGGTCGCGCGTCCGGCAACCAATACCAGACAACGTTCTTCGCTGACGGCGGGCAGCGTAAGCTGCTGCCCTTCCTCCAGTTCATACGCTCTAAAGCCAACATATCCCCAACCGGCGCTTTCCGGCGTTACTGACTGCGTACACCCTTGCTCGTCCGGCTGCTGCCAGCGTGATAATAAACGTGACATATCACCTCCTCAGATAAGCCCGGCATCCCGCGCCAGACGGCTAAGGTTGTTATAGCCCAGACGCGCATACGTCAGCGGATGCGCGATGGCTGGATCCTGCTCCGCCTCCACCACCAGCCACCCCTGATACTGGTTCGCCTTCAGCAATGCCATGATTGGCGGATAGTCAACGCAGCCATCTCCCGGCACGGTAAAGACGCCGCTCAGCACCGCATCAAGGAAGCTGGTTTTGCGGTTTTTGACATCCGCCAGCACGTCGGCACGTACGTCTTTGCAGTGAACATGGTTGATACGTGATGCCCAGCGCTGCGCCACAGCCAACGGATCGGCACCCGCAAAGGTCAAATGCCCGGTGTCGAGCAACAAGCCAACTTCATCACCGGTATTCGTCATCAGATTATCCACATCTTCAGCAGATTCAATCACCGTTCCCATGTGGTGGTGATAGGCAATCTGTACCCCCTGCTGCTGGGTGTAGCGCGCAAACTCGGTGAGTTTTTCACCGTACTCTTGCCAGCGCTCTTGCGGGAAGCGCGGACGCAGATGTACCGGCGTCTGCTGCTCGCCGTGAATGCAGCCACTGACTTCGGCAAAGACCAGCACCTTCGCTCCCAGTTCGCGCAGTAACGTCAGGTGCGATTGCACAGCGGCAATCTCCTCCTCCACGCTGCGTTCCAGCAGACGTCCGGAGTACCAGCCGGAAACCAGTTGCAGGTCGTGGCGCTGCAAAATGGGGCCGAGCAGTCGCGCCTCACGCGGGAATTTGTTGCCCAGTTCGAAACCAGCAAATCCAGCCTCTTTGCCCTCGCTCAGACACGTATCAAGCGACGTCTCAGCGCCCAGTGAAGGAAGATCGTCATTCGTCCATGTCAGTGGATTAATACCTAATTGTACCGTCATCATCTTCTCCTGAATTATGCTTGTCCGCGCTCGCGCCACCAGGCGATAAGCTGCAGGTAGTTATCTTTAATGCGCGCCACCAGCTGCGCATCGTCAATATCGTGTTTCAACCACGCGCGGGAAGCGTCGCCGAACAGCGTGCGTCCCACGGCAAAACCTTTCACCACCCCATGACCCGCAGCCGCTTTAAAATCAGCACGCAGTTGCTCTGCCGGAGCGTCCAGGCCCAGGATCACCACGCCACGGCAGTGCGGATCGCGCCGTTCGATAATGTCACTCAACGCCGTCCAGCCAGCAGAAGTCAGCGGTGGGAGTTTCCACCAGTCGGGGTAGATCCCTAAGTTGTAGAAACGGGAAATGGCGCGCAAATACAGTTCATCACTGCGCGGCATACTGGCCGGTAAAATCACCTCCAGCAGCAGCTCATGACCGGACTGGCAACAGGCGCGGTACACCTCAGCGATTTTTTGTTCTTGTTCCAGACGCAACGCGTGGGCATCTTCCGGATGGAAAAAGACCAGACACTTCACCACATGTTCCTGCGGCCAACTAATGAGCTGCGAGCCTATATTGCCGTGTTCCATCTCCAGCGGGCGCGACCCCGGCAGTTCGATAGGGCGACCTATCCACCAGCCCTCTCCGGTTATCGCATTCAGCGCATCCTGACCAAACGTACCATCGCACAGCAGCCCGGCCTTGCCCTCCAGCCCGGCGCTGTTGGCCGCTTCACGGCTGGCCTGCAAAATAAGCTGTTTCAATGCCGGAATACGCTTCAAAGACGCGCCGCACTGCAACGCCATCTCTTCCAGTTGGCTACGGTGATCAAAGGCCATCACGCACAGTTCCGGCCATGTGCGGCGGCGAGTCGTCACGCGATGTAAATGGTTGAGATGCGGATCGAGATCCGGACGTGGAACCTCTGCAGCGCGGGAAAGATAATCATCAAGCTCAACTTTGCTCGGCATCGCCGGCGCACAGCCGTGACGTGATACCACCAGCGCGCCGCAGGCATTTGCATAGCGGCACGCCTGTTCCCACCCTTCATCGTTAAGATAGCCGCGCAGCAGGCCGGACATAAACGCATCCCCCGCCCCCAGCACGTTCAGCACCTCTACGCGTACGCCGGTGACCGTCAGGCCATCGTCCAGCCGGGCCGGGATCGCGTCGGTATACACCGAACTGCCAAGCGCACCGCGCTTGCAGACCAGCGTCGCGTGACTCACGCCGCGAACCTGCGACAGCGCCTGCAGCGTATCGGTACTGCCGCCCGCGATATGAAATTCCTCCTCAGTGCCGACAATTACATCAAAAAGATGCAGCACCTCCTGCAACTGGCGGGTGACCTGATCGGCGGCGATAAAACGTGTTTCGCCGTCGCCTAAGGAAGTAAGTCCCCACAGCACCGGGCGATAGTCGATATCCAGCGCCGTACGCACGCCGTGACGCCGGGCGTAAGTGAGCGCCGTCAACACCGCCTCGCGGGTTTGCGGATGAGAAAGATGCGTCCCGGTGATGGCAAGACAACGAGCAGAAGCGATGTACTGTTCATCAACATCGCTGGCGGTAATCGCCATATCCGCGCAGTTATCACGGTAAAAAATCAGTGGGAAGGTGTCCCGGTCTTTAATGCCGAGTAGCACCAGCGCCGTCAGGCGGTCTTTATCAGTGATCAGATGGCTGGTATCGCAGCCTACCTGGTTTAATTCTTCACGCAGGAAACGGCCCATATGTTCGTCGCCAACCCGCGCCAGCATTGAAGAACGCAGTCCCTGGCGTGCCGTGCCGTAAGCCACGTTGCCGGACGAACCACCAAGATATTTGGCAAAGCTCGACACATCTTCCAGGCGCGCGCCAATTTGCTGACTGTAGAGGTCAACCGCCACGCGGCCCATGCATATCACATCAAACTGCTTTTCCACGTTGATACCTCTTCAGACAATGTCGTTCACGTTCAGCCAGCGGCCTTCCTGGTGCGAGAGTGCGATAGCGTCAAGCACGCGCGACACCTTCCAGCCCTCTTCAAAGTCCGGCCACATCGGTGCATCGGCGGCAATGCCGTCCACCAGGTCGCGTACTTCTACTGTTTTCTGGTCGTTAAAGCCGATACCATGCCCGGCTCCCATGCAAAACGCGCCGTAGTCCGGGTGCGCCGGGCCAACCAGTAAAGTGCGAAACCCCTGGCGGTTGACCGGATCGTCATGCAGATAGAGCTTCAGCTCAGCCATGCGCTCCTGAGTAAAACTGATGGTTCCTTTGGTCCCGGTAATCACATACGACAACCCCATCTTGCGGCCACAGGCAACGCGCGAGGTTTCAATCACCCCTTGCGCACCGCCCGCAAAGCGCACCATCGCGTGGGCCTGATCTTCGTTTTCTACCGTCACCATTTGCGAGGAACCGACTTTCGCCGGACGCTGTGGCACCACGATCTTCAGGTCGCCGCAGACCTGCTTAATATCCCCAACCAGGTACTGCGCCATATTGACGATATGCGCCGCCAGATCGCCAAGCGCACCAAGTCCGGCGGTCTCTTTAAAACAATGCCAGTGGATCGGCGCAAGCGGATCGGCCATGTAGTCTTCGTTGTGGGTGCCGTAGAAATGGATCACCTCACCAATTTCTCCGCGCTCAATGATCTCTTTCGCCAGCTGCGCCGTTGGGTTCTTCATATAGTTGAACCCCACCAGCGTTTTCACTCCTGCCCGCTGTGCAGCCTCAACCATTTCACGTGCGTCGTGGGCGTTCAGCGCCAACGGCTTTTCTGAATACACATGCTTGCCATGGCGAATCGCTTCCAGCGCCATCTCTTTGTGCAGATGATTAGGAGAACAGATATCCACGACATCAATGGCCGGGTCAGCCACCAGCGCACGCCAGTCTCCGGTTGAGCGATTGAAGCCAAACGCCTGCGCCCGCTCGGCGGCCAGCTCTGGAGAGACTTCCGCCACCATTTCGCGCACCAGCTTGCCGCGCAGGTTAAACACCGTCGGGGCCTGGGCATAGGCGATGGCATGCGCCTTGCCGATATACCCGGTGCCAATCAATCCAATACGAACTTCTTTCATCATGATCCTCACAATGCGCCGCGACGGCTCTTGGCGTAGGTATCGAACGCCACCGCCAGAACGATAATTAAGCCGGTAATAATTTGTTGGTAGTAAGCCGAGACGTTCATCAGCACTAGACCGTTAATCAGGATGCCCATGATGATCGAGCCGATAATGGTGCCGCCAATACGCCCGTAGCCGCCCATCAGTGAGGTACCGCCAATGACCACCGAGGCGATAACGCGCAGCTCAAACGAGATCCCGGCAACCGCTTCTGCACTGCCCAACCGCGCGCTGAGAATGAAGCCCGCCAGCCCTGCCAGACAGCCAATTAACACGTAGACGCTCACCAGCACGCGCTTCACGTTAACCCCAGCCAGACGCGCCGCCTCCGGGTTGCCGCCGATGGCGTACACGAAGCGCCCCCAGCGGGTTTTATGCAGCGCCAGATAACCGCCTACCGCCACCAGCGCGAATATCCAGATTGGAATGGAGATACCGAGCAGTTCGCCGCGTCCCCACCAGCGGTATCCCGCGTCGAAACCGGCAATTGGTGCGCCGTCGTTAATCACCAGCGTCAGGCCGCGCCAGATCGTCATCCCGCCGAGGGTGACGATAAACGGCGGCAGACGCAGGCGGGTCACGCCGAGGCCATGCAGAAAACCAATCGCGGTGCCCATCGCCATACAGATACCAAGGCCAATCAGCCAGCTCATGCCACCCCAGGCATTCGGGTCGACGGTGGTGAAGTTGTCGCCCTTAATCACATACGCGGCGGTCATGGCGCAGACCGCCAGGATGGAGCCCACCGACAGATCGATCCCGGCGGTCAGAATGACAAACGTCATCCCCACCGCCATGATCCCGTAGATGGAGACTTCGGTCAGAATGTTGAAAATATTGCGTTCAGAAAGAAAATTGCTGTTCTGCAACTGAAAGAAAATCAGCAGCAGGATCATGAAAATCAGTACCCCAAAGCGCTCAAAAAAGGCAATGGGATCAAGACGTCCGCCGCGTTTGGCAGGAACCTGCGTTTTAGAAATAATCTGCGTCATGAATCACTCCGTTATGCCGCATTCAGGGCGTTATGGTTGATGGCCATCATCGTCATTAGCCGCTCTTCATTAGCGTCGTCGCCGTGGATCTCGCCAGTCACCCGGCCTTCACTTAACGTGATGATCCGATCGGAAACCGCCATGACTTCCGGCAGATCGGAGGAGATCACGATCACCGCCACGCCCTTTTTCGCCATATCAAACAGCACCTGATGGACTTCTGATTTGGTGCCAACATCGATGCCGCGCGTTGGTTCATCCACGATCAACACCCGAGGATTAAGCGCCATGCAGCGCGCGAGGATCACTTTTTGCTGGTTCCCACCGGAGAGCTTGCGCACCTCCTGCGCGCTGTTGACCATTTTGATCTGCAGCGCCTGGCGGTATGACTCGATAAGGGCATCCTCTTTGCGGGTATTCACGAACCAGCGCCAGTGCAGCAGTGACGAGAGGCTGGAGAGCGACAGGTTGTCGCGGATCGACAGCCCAAGCACCGCGCCCTCTTTTTTACGATCTTCCGGTACCAGCGCCAGCCCCTGATCCAGCGCAAACAGCGGATCGCGCGGCTGATATGGCACGCCATCAAGTTCAAAGCTACCGGAAGTAAAACCGTCGGCGCCAAACAGGCAGCGGGCCACTTCGGTGCGCCCGGCCCCCACCAGTCCGGCAATGCCTAACACTTCGCCAGCATGCACGTGGAAGCTAATGTCGTGCAGCGCGATACCGTGCGGATCCAGCGGCGGTTTTTCGCGACTAAGCCCCTTCACCGCCAGACGCACAGGTTTATCTTCATGGTGAGTTTCGCTGGCCGGACGGCGATTAAAGGCCACATCGCGCCCCACCATCAGGCGGATCAGCTGTTCTACGGTGGTCTGTGCAACCGCGCCATTCCCGGTGAATCGTCCATCCTGGAAAACGGTGAACTGATCGCAGAGTTGAAAAACTTCATGCAGGCGATGGGTGACGTAGATAATGCTCACGCCACGCCCTTTAAGTTCCCGCACCACACGATGCAGGCTTTCTACTTCGCTGTCGCTCAGCGCGGCGGAAGGTTCATCCATAATGATCAGCTTTGCGTTCAGCGTCAGCGCCCGCGCAATTTCCACCATTTGCTGCTGCGCCACGCTCAGTCGGGCCACGGCCGTGGTTGGCGCAACGTTCAGTTGCAGGTAATCCAGAATCACCTGCGCTTCCTGATTTACCGCCTTTTCGTCAACAATCAGATTGCGTTTACGCGGTTCGCGTCCGAGAAACATATTCTCGGCGACGGTCATATTGGGCAGCAGATTAAATTCCTGATAAATCGTGATAATGCCCTTGTTCTGCCGCTCAACCGGAGAGTCTTCTACCGGCAATGTTTCGCCGTTGAACCAAATATCCCCGCGTGTTTGCGGCTGTGCGCCCGCCAGCGCTTTCAGCAGGGTCGATTTTCCGGCACCGTTCTCACCTAACAGCGCATGAATTTCGCCTGCTCCGACGGTCAGCTGTGCGCTGCTCAGCGCCCAAACGCCGGAAAAGCTTTTCGCCAGGTCGGTCACTTTCAGTAAGGGTTGCGACATCGGTCTGCTCCTCCTCATAGAGAGCCGCCACTTGCGCGGCGGCTGCGGACATATCAGTTACCGGCCTCACTAATACGCTCGGCCTGCTGCAGGTTCTCTTTGGTGATAAGCGTTGGCGGGTAGTCAGCCCCGGTGATCGCAGTCTTCTCACGGACGTTATTCACCAACTGGCTCATGGCCGTTTTCACCGCAAAGCCAGGACGCTGATCCGCCGTCACTGCCAGCCAGCCGTCGCGCACACGCGCCAGTGCTTCCGGCACGGCATCGAAGCCCGTGACCAGAACTTCACCCGGTTTCAGTCCTTGTCCCTGTAACGCTTCAATCGCGCCCAACGCCATATCGTCGTTAGCGGAGAGGATCACCTGCGGACGCTTCGGCAACGAAGGCAGAACGCTTTCGACAATGCGCATCCCTTCAGAACGCATCCAGTTACCGGTCTGATCGGCAACGATCTTGTACTTTTCACCACCCGCCTTCAGGCTGTCGCGAATGCCTTTAGTACGTTCAATGTTGGAGGAGGAGCCTGGCTGGCCGGTCAGCAGAATAATGTCTGCCCCGTCAGGGAATTTGGTTTTGACAAAGTCGCCAATCGCCTGACCGCCCTTGTAGTTGTTCGCGCCGAAGTGCGGCACTTTTTTCTGGCTGTCAACGGAGCGGTCGAGGGTAACAACGGGCAGTTTCGCATCCTGAATTTCATCTACCGCGCTGGACACCGCGTTGACATCGTTCGGTGAAACAATAAAGCCCTGTGCGCCACGAGTTATGGCGTTTTCCAGGTCAGCGACCTGTTTTGGCGAGCTACCCTGCCCGTCCAGGACCTGTAAATTCACGCCCATCTCTTTTGCGGCTTTCACCGCCGTGCGCTGCATGTGAACTTCAAATGGCATCGCCAGGTTTGGCGTACTGAAAACAATTTGCTCATTTTCAGCAATGGCTGCCCCGGATGTCATGGCGATGAGGACAGCTAAGATCAGTTTTTTCATTATTATGCCTCTCTGTGTAGGGTAGGTTGTGGTGACAATCAGAGGAGAACTTCACGTTGGCTATGCAGTGACTCCAGCGCTTTATCCGCCAGATACAGCGCACGCTCGCCATCATCCCCGCTGCAATCAGGGACCGCTTCGCCGCGCAGTACCGCAACAAAGTGTTCCCATTCCGCGGCATAGGCCGATTTATAACGCTGCAGGAAGAAATGTTCAGGTAACGCGCTGGTGCTGCCGGTCTTCGCGTAGTGTTGCACCTGATTTTCGAGAATGTTGCCCGCGCACAGCAGCCCTTCAGAGCCGTGCAGCTCAAGGCGCTGATCGTATCCGTAAGAAGAACGGCGGCTGTTGACGATGGTCGCCATCGCGCCGGAGGCATATTTCAGTACGATGAACGCGGTATCGATATCGCCCGCTTCACCAATCGCCGGATCCACCAGATTGCTGCCCTGGGCATACACCGAAACCGGCTCTTCGCCCATGATAAAGCGCGCCATATCAAAATCGTGGATGGTCATATCACGGAACATACCGCCGGACACACGCACGTATTCCGCAGGCGGCGGCGACGGGTCGCGGGAGATGATCAGCAGCGATTCCGGCTTTCCGATACGCCCGGCCAGTGCGTCAGTTTTCACACGGCGAAACTGTGGATCGAAGCGGCGGTTGAAACCGATAAACAACGGTACGTCGTACTCTTTGACTACTTTCAGGCAGTCGCGTACACGGGCCAGATCCAGGTGGACCGGCTTTTCACAGAAGATGGCTTTGCCGTGGCGGGCGGCCATTTCAATCAGATCCGCGTGGGTATCGGTCGCGGAGGCAATCAGCACGGCGTGAACGTTAGGGTCCGTCATCGCCTCATCCAGGCTTTGCAAACGAGCCTGGTACTGTGTGGCAAGACGGGTGGCAAATTCCTGATTCGGGTCGACGACGGACCAGAGGGTAGTGGCACTGTGACTGGCAATGTTAGCTGCATGTACCTGGCCAATTCGGCCAGCGCCCAGTAAAGCAATGTTAAACATAACGGCTCCCGGTGTTGGTGAATGCGATGAACTAACGACCCTTTAAATAAAACATTTATTTCATTTTTATAAATAGTGAAAATTATGTTTTTGGGTTCAAGTTAACACTTTTGAGATGAGTGAGATAAAATCTGTTATCAATATCACAACATAACAACAGGAAAGATGCAGGAATTGGCCCCCTTCCGTTCAGGAAGGAGGCGATGGATGAAGAGAAAGGAAAAATGAAATGAAAATTTCGTTGTCGCAGGTTACCGGATGACAGCGCTAACGACTTATCCGGACTGGGGGTAGAATCCGCTGTAGGCCGAATAAGCGCAGCGCCATCCGGCATTAATCGCTTTTAGTACTGACGTGCGTTTTTCACCTGCTCAAACGTCTGCTCAGCCGCTTTTCGCACCGACGGAGATTCTGCCACCTGCGCATCGCCAGTGCGCCACCAGGAGGCATAGTCGTGGGTCATGGTTTTCGGCAGAACTTTGATATCCAGCAGCACAGGCCCCGAATGCGCACGCGAGGCTTCCAGCGCCGACAGCAGGCTTTGCTCGTCATGTACACGCCATGCCCGACAGCCGTAGCTTTCCGCGTTTTTAGCAAAATCGACCTTCACCAATGGCCCATCCAACCGTCCGGTTTGCGGATTACGGTGACGGTTTTCCGTACCGAAGCTCCCCATCCCATGCCCCATCTGCAGGTTGTTAATACACCCGAAGCTGGCGTTATCAAACAGCAGGATAGTGACTTTTATCCCCTCCTGGACGGCGGTTTGTAGCTCGGAATGCAGCATCATGTACGAGCCATCCCCCACCATGGCATATACCGGCTGCTGCGGCTTCGCCAGCCTGGCTCCAATAGCAGCCGCAATCTCATAGCCCATACAGGAGTAACCGTATTCCAGGTGATAGCTGTCCGGGGTTTTGACCTGCCAGATACGCTGTAAATCGCCAGGTAGCGATCCGGCGGCCCCTACGACGATAGCGTTATCTTCAATGTGCTGATTGATAAGCCCCAGCACCTTCGTCTGGGTCAACCGGGTGTTTAGCGTGTCGCCATATTCAGCCAGCTGAGCGTCAAGATGCCCAGCCACTTCGGGTTTGTCATCGGGACGCCAGTCGCGCTCCCATAAACGTTGGCACTCATCGCGCCAGGCCTCTTGCGCCTGCGCGACCTCCTTCCCCCAATCGCTGCGGTAGTCTTTCAGTGTTTCAGTTAATGCCGTAAGCCCGGTACGGGCGTCGGCGATAAGCGCAGTGGCATCAAGCTTCAGTGCGTCAAACTCCGCCACGTTCAGCAGCAGGAACTCAACCTCCGGATGAGAAAACAGCGCTTTCGAACCGGTGGTAAAGTCGGTGAGGCGCGTACCAATGCCGATCACCAGATCGGCTTGCGGTGCGAGCTGATTAGCTGCCATCCCTCCAGTTACCCCAATGCCTCCGAGGTTAAGTGGGTGGTCACTAACCAGCGATCCCTTTCCGGCCTGAGTTTCGGCAAACGGCAGTTGCAGCGTTTCAACAAACGTACGAAACGCCTCATGCGCGCCGGAATATCGTACCCCGCCGCCGCATACCACCAGCGGACGGCGTTTGCGGGCAATCAGCGCCCGCGCCATTGCCAGACGCTGCGGGTCGGGTGGTCGACGTTCGATCAAATGAACGCGGCGCGCAAAGAAGCTCTGCGGATAGTCCCAGGCTTCCCCCTGCACATCCTGTGGCAGGCAAATAGTTACGGCACCAGTATCTGCGGGGTCAGTAAGCGTTCGCATCGCGTTTAGCATCGCGCTCATTAACTGCTCCGGGCGGTTAATCCGGTCCCAGTAACGCGAGACCGGGCAGAAGCAGTCGTTGGTACTGATGCCAAGATCATGGTATTGCTCAATTTGCTGCAATACCGGGTCCGGCTGACGACTGGCGTAGACATCGCCAGGCAACAGCAGCAGCGGAATACGATTCGCCGTCGCGGTTGCCGCTGCGGTCACCATGTTTGCCGCTCCCGGCCCAACCGATGACGTCACGGCAAAAATACGCTGGCGCCGATGCTGTTTGGCGAACCCGGTCGCCATGTGCGCAATTCCCTGTTCATTACATCCCTGCATCACCTGCAAATGACCGGGTGCCTGCTCCAGCGCCTGGCCAATGCCAAGCACGTTACCGTGACCAAAGATGGTGGCGACGCCCTCGACAAAGGGCGTTTCCACGCCATCGACACAGATATATTGTTGATTAAGGAATTTGACCAGCGCCTGAGCCATGGTCATACGTTCGGTTTTCATAAACCCTCCTGTCAGCCCAGCGTTGGCATGGAGAACGCGGCCCCTGTGTCCTGCAGCATCTCCGGCCAGCGTGCGGTGACGGTTTTCATCCGGGTGTAGAAGCGCACGCCATCGTTACCATGAACGTTCAGCGCACCAAAAATAGACCGCTTCCAGCCGCCAAAACTGTGGAACGCCATCGGCACCGGAATTGGCACGTTTACGCCCACCATGCCCGCCTGCACTTCTTCGCAGAAGCGACGCGCACAGCCGCCGTCACGTGTGAAAATTGCCGTGCCATTACCATATTCATGACGGTTAATCAGTTCCACCGCGCTGCTGTAATCTGCTACGCGCACCACAGAAAGCACCGGTCCAAAAATCTCTTCTTTATAGATGGTCATCTCCGGCGTGACGTTATCAAACAGGGTCGGCCCGACAAAATAACCCTGCTCATGGCCTTTAACGCTAAAACGTCGACCATCCACGCGCAGGCTGGCCCCCTGCGATTCCCCACTGTCGATATAACCGAGCACTTTATTACGATGTACAGAGGAGATAAGCGGCCCCATTTCATTTTCCGGTGTCTGGTCAAGACCAGGCCCGACACGCAGCGCCGCAATCTGTTTTTCCAGTCGCGAGCACAGCTCATCTGCCGTTTTGTCTCCTACCGCCAACACGACCGAAAGCGCCATGCAGCGTTCACCCGCCGCGCCGTAAGCGGCCCCCATAATGGCGTTGGTTGCCATATCCATGTCGGCATCCGGCATTAAAATGCAGTGATTTTTAGCGCCACCTAACGCCTGGCAACGCTTACCGTGGGCGGATGCCGTCTGATAAATGTATTCCGCAATCGGCGTAGAGCCGACAAAACTCACGGCCTGCACGCGCGGGTCAGTTAACAGCACGTCAACGGACTCTTTGTCCCCCTGCACGACGTTGAACACGCCGTCCGGCAATCCGGCTTCTTGCAGCAGTTTCGCCAGTGCCAGGGCGAGAGAAGGGTCTTTTTCTGAGGGTTTCAGCACGAAAGTATTCCCGGTTGCCAGCGCGATGGGGAACATCCACATCGGTACCATTGCCGGAAAGTTAAACGGCGTGATCCCGACGCAAACCCCGAGCGGTTGCATCAGCGAATGGCTATCGACGCCGGTACCTACGTTGGCTGAGTGTTCGCCCTTTTGCAGATGTGGGATGCCACAGGCAAACTCCACCACTTCCAGGCCGCGGGTCAGTTCACCAACTGCGTCAGAGAATACCTTGCCATGCTCTTCGCTGATGATGCGAGCCAGCCTCTCCATGTTTTCTTCCAACAGCGCCTTAAAGCGGAACATCACTCGCGCACGTTTTAACGGAGAATGGCGCGCCCAACCGGGGAATGCGTCGTGCGCTGCCGCAATGGCCTGCTCGGTTTCCTGTGTCGTACTCATCACCACCTGGCGGATCTGCTCGCCGGTGGCCGGGTTGAAGATTGCCTGAACGCGCTGGCCTGAACCGGTGACACATTCGCCGTGGATAAAATTCGCTACTGTCTCCATCCTTAACCTCTCGCTGTTGATACGTGACTGTTACCTGAACACTGTTATCTGTGTACTATATATGAAACAAACATTCCATTTTAAGTTGAAATAAAATAAATAATGATTAATGTGATCAAGGATGGGTTTTTATGTTAACAAGCGGAATCGCATGATTAGCGTGCACTGGCATAACGTTTCAGCGGACGACAAGCCTGAAGCTTTTGTTTCGTTTTTACAGCCAGATGAATGAGTGACATTTCAAAGACGCGGTTTTGCGTTTAGAATCATAAAACTATGTACCAGGAGGTAAAATGACAACAGCAACCAGCCTGAACGAGCTGCAGCAGCAAATCCGCGATCGCTACGATAGCCTGAGTAAGAGGCTGCAGCAGGTGTCCCGCTATGTGCTGGATAATACCAATAGCGTGGCCTTTGATACGGTTGCCGTCATTGCTGAACGTGCCGGAGTGCCACCCTCTACGCTTATCCGCTTCGCCAACGCCTTTGACTTCACCGGCTTCAACGAAATGAAACAGCTGTTTCGTATGAACCTGGTAGAGGAAACCGCCAGCTACAGCGACCGCGCGCGCATGTTCCGTGAGATGGAAAGCGAAGCCGTACCGGAAACCCCGCTCGATATCCTGCAGGAGTTCGCCCGTTCGAATACCCAGGCGCTCCAGCAGCTGGCAGCCCGTGCCGAACCTGAAATGCTGGAACGCGCCGTACAATTGCTGGCAGAAGCCGACACCATTTACATTGCAGGTCTGCGTCGTTCGTTTAGCGTAGCGGCCTATCTCACCTACGCCCTGAGCCATCTTGAGTGTCGTCCTATTTTGCTCGACGGAATGGGCGGAATGCTGCGCGAGCAGATTAACCGCATCAAAGCGCACGATATCGTGGTGTCGATTAGCTTCTCGCCTTATGCGGAAGAAACGCTGATGGTCAGCGAAACTGCGGCCAATGCCGGCGCGCGCCAGATCGTGATTACCGACAGCCAGATAAGCCCGCTGGCCACGTTCAGCGATCTCTGCTTTGTGGTGAAAGAGGCGCAGGTTGACGCGTTTCGATCCCAGTCTGCGACGCTGTGCCTTGTGCAGTCGCTAGTGGTGGCGCTGGCTTACCGTCTGGGTGACGGGAGTAATGAAAACGGTCATTCTGTCGGGTGATGAGCACCGCAAAAATTGACGATCTGTTTTATTACATTCCCGCCAGCGTGACGTGAAACCGTGATGCCAGCCGTTACTTTTATGGTCGTTGAAAATATCGCCCTCATTCAGCGACCAGATAAAATACAATCCGTTATTACCATAAGCTACAATTATATTAATATTAGATAATCAACAATGCGCATGCTGACAATAATACGCAAAGGTTTACTATAGACCTGTCTTTTTTAAGCAGGAAAGTAAAATGAAAAATACAAAAGGGTTGATGATTATTGCCCTTGCTTTCACCCTGGCATCATGTGCTTCCATTCCTGAGAATATCAAAGGTAATAATCAACCCGATATCCAAAAAAACTTTATCTCCGTGCATAACCAGCCCGGTTTATATACCGGTCAACAGGCTCGCTTTGGTGGTAAAGTCATCAATGTGATTAACACCAAAAATGATACGTTGCTGGAAATCGCCGTTTTGCCACTGAACGACTCTGCTAAGCCACAAATAGACGCGAGCTATCAGGGACGTATTCTTGCCCAGCAGAAAGGTTTCCTCGATCCGGTAAACTACAGAAACCATTTCGTGACCATTTTGGGAACAATTCAAGGAGATGAGTCAGGATTCATCAACAAAGTCCCGTACAACTTTGTTAAAGTTGATTTACAAGGAATCCAGGTTTGGCATTTAACTGAGTCTGTCAACACCACCTATAACATGTGGGATTATGGTTACGGCGCATTCTGGCCTGAGCCGATGTGGGGAGCGCCTTACTACGCCAATACAGTCACTCAGGTAACTCCGGAACTAGTGAAATAATCCCAGAGGTAAGATGGCGCGACTATATTCCGGAGTCAAGTGTTGGCAAACAACCCTTCTCATCACCCCGCGTTTATCTTATTGCGCCATCCTGCTTCATGAGATCCTTCGCTTAACATGCATTCTTCCTGTTACATATAATTTTTAACCGCTAATTTGTTAGCGAAGAAATGGGCTTTACCCTTCTCATGCCTGACCATCTTTTGTTATTTACCGACAACTCCCCCACCCTGCATGCAATAAAAGAACATTTGTGTTTATACATTATTCAGGGATTACTATGAACAGAAAATGCTTACTGTTGATACCATTATTCTTTAGTAGCGTCATCATCACCGCCTGCGATAATAAACCTGCAGTAAAAACCGCCATGGAGCCCGAGGTCGGCGTTGTTACCTTAGCGCCCTCCTCAGTAAATATTAAAAGTGAACTTCCGGGTCGCGCGCTTGCGTTCGAGATCGCCGAAATCCGTCCTCAGGTTGGTGGGATCATCATAAAACGCAACTTTGTTGAAGGCGATAAAGTCAGCAAAGGAGAATCACTGTATCAAATTGATCCTGCCCCGCTGCAGGCACGACTGGACTCAGCCAAAGGCGCGTTGGCAAAGGCACAGGCTACCGCCAATAATGTTCGTCTGACACTCAATCGGCAGTCAGCGTTAATAAAATCTAATTACGTCAGCCGCCAGGACTATGACACGACGCGTTCACAGCTTAATGAAGCACAAGCCAATGTTGCCGTCGCTAAAGCGGATCTTGAACAAGCCACCATCAATCTTCGATACGCCAATGTTACCTCGCCCATTGATGGCATTAGCGGCAAATCTTCCGTGACCGTGGGTGCCCTGGTTACTGCCAATCAGGAAAACGCGCTGGTCACCGTTCAGAGATTAGATCCGATTTATGTTGATTTAACCCAGTCAGTACAGGACTTCTTACGCCTGAAAGAAGAGAAAGCCAACGGCCAAATCGCCCAGCAACAAGGCAAAATTCCGGTTGAGCTAATGCTGGAAAACGGCAAGCCCTATCGCCATACCGGTACGCTTGAGTTTTCCGATCCCGCTGTTGATGAGACCACCGGTTCGGTAACCCTGCGCGCCGTATTTCCCAATCCTGAAGGTGAAATTTTACCCGGTATGTATGTCACGGCGTTGCTGGATGAAGGTAGTCAACAAAACGTGTTGATGGTCCCCCAGCAAGGAATTACGCATAACGAGCAAGGAAAAGCCACCGCGCTGATCCTTGACCAGGAAAACGTAGTGCAACTGCGTGAAATAAACGCAGTGAAGGCCGTTGGTAATCAATGGTTAGTGACCGCGGGATTACATCCTGGCGATCGGGTCATTGTGTCCGGATTACAAAGAATTCGTCCGGGAATCAAAGCCCGGGTCCTCCCTTCAAAACTGAACACACCTGACACGGTAGCTGAACAGTAATATTTCAGGCATTAAGGACACTTTCTTCATGGCCAACTTTTTTATTGAGCGCCCGGTTTTCGCCTGGGTGCTCGCTATTATCATGATGTTTACGGGCGGTATCGCGATAATGAACCTGCCTGTCGCCCAATATCCACAAATTGCGCCCCCAACCATTACCATCAGCGCTGCCTACCCAGGGGCTGACGCAAAGACCGTTGAAGACTCCGTCACCCAGGTGATTGAACAGAATATGAATGGTCTTGATGGCCTGATGTATATGTCATCCACCAGCGATGCGGCAGGTAATGCCTCGATTATCCTGACCTTCAAAACGGGTACGTCACCCGATATTGCGCAGGTTCAGGTACAGAATAAACTACAGCTGGCGATGCCTTCCTTGCCACAGGAAGTACAACAGCAAGGGATCAGCGTTGATAAATCCAGCAGCAATATCTTAATGGTTGCCGGTTTTATCTCTGATAATAACAGCCTGAGCCAATATGATATTGCCGACTATGTAGCCTCGAACATTAAAGATCCGCTAAGCCGCACTGCCGGGGTGGGGAGCGTACAGTTATTCGGTTCGCAATACGCCATGCGCATCTGGTTGGATCCACAAAAGCTCGACAAGTATAACCTCACTCCCGAGGACGTCATTACCCAGCTCAAAGTGCAGAATAATCAGATATCTGGCGGGCAGTTGGGGGGTATGCCTCAGTCAGCCGATCAGCAGTTAAATGCGTCGATAATCGTCCAGACGCGTCTGCAAACGACCGATGAATTTGGCAAGATCTTCCTTAAAGTTCAGCAAGATGGTTCTCAGGTTCTGCTGCGCGATGTCGCGCGCATTGAGCTGGGTGCGGAAAATTATGCAACGGTTGCACGTTACAACGGCAAACCCGCCGCCGGGATTGCGATTAAACTTGCCGCTGGTGCCAATGCCCTGGCAACGTCCCAGGCGGTCAAACAAGAGCTGAACAGATTATCGGCCTGGTTTCCGGCCAGTATGAAAACCGTTTATCCCTATGACACCACGCCGTTTATCGAGATTTCGATTCAGGGTGTTTTTCATACTTTGATCGAGGCAATCATTCTGGTATTCCTCGTCATGTATCTGTTTTTGCAGAGTTTCCGTGCGACGCTTATCCCCACTATCGCCGTTCCGGTGGTTATCCTCGGAACCTTTGCAATACTCGACGTCGCCGGTTTTTCGATTAACACGCTCACGATGTTTGGCATGGTGCTGGCGATAGGGCTGTTGGTCGATGATGCCATCGTGGTGGTTGAGAACGTAGAACGTATTATTGCTGAAGAGCACTTGTCTCCAAAAGCGGCAACGCATAAAGCAATGGGCCAGCTCCAGAGGGCGCTGGTTGGTATTGCCGTCGTGTTATCCGCCGTATTTATGCCGATGGCGTTTATGAGCGGGGCAACGGGTGAAATTTTCCGTCAGTTTTCCATCACCTTGATCTCCTCCATGCTGCTGTCGGTATTTGTGGCAATGAGCCTGACGCCTGCACTTTGCGCTATGTTGTTGAAATCCCACGAAGGAGAAAAGGAAAACACACATTTTTTGTTTACCCGTTTCAATCACTTCATGGAGAAATGCACTCAGCACTACACGGACAGCACCCGTAGACTGCTACGTCGCACAGGCCGTTATATGGTCGTCTATTTAGTCATTGGCGCGGGCATGATTGTGCTGTTTTTACGCACTCCGACCTCGTTTCTGCCTGAAGAAGATCAGGGGGTATTCATGACCACGGCACAATTGCCTTCGGGTTCAACGATGGTGAACACCAGCAAAGTGCTCGGGGAAATAACCGACTACTACCTGACGAAAGAGCAGAAAAACGTTGCTTCTGTTTTCACCGTCGGCGGATTTGGTTTCAGCGGCCAGGGACAAAACAACGGTCTGGCGTTTATCAGCCTGAAGCCCTGGTCAGAACGCGTTGGCGAAGAAAACTCGGTTACCGCCATTATTCGACGGGCCATGATGGCCTTAAGCGCCATCAATAATGCCGTCGTTTATCCGTTCAATTTACCGGCGGTCGCAGAATTGGGCACCGCATCAGGGTTTGATATGGAGCTGCTGGATAACGGTAATCTTGGGCATGAAAAAATGATGCAGGCGCGGAACCAGCTTCTGGCTTTGGCCAACCAGTCATCCGGTGAGGTCGACGGGGTGCGTCCGAACGGTCTGGAAGATACACCGATGTTCCGCATTCACGTCAACGCCAAAAAGGCTGAAGCTATGGGCGTTGCGTTATCGGATATTAATCAGACCATCTCCACCGCGTTTGGTAGTCGCTATGTCAATGATTTCCTGAACCAGGGGCGCGTAAAAAAAGTGTATGTCCAGGCCGATACGCCGTTCCGTATGTTGCCGGACAATATCAACCACTGGTACGTACGTAACGCCTCCGGTTCCATGACGCCGCTCTCCGCCTACTCATCCACCGAGTGGACCTACGGTTCTCCTCGCCTTGAACGCTACAACGGCCAACCAGCAATGGAAATTCTGGGCCAGCCGGTTGAAGGGAAAAGCAGCGGTGATGCGATGAAATTTATGGCATCGCTGATTAATAAACTGCCCGCAGGCGTCGGCTATGCCTGGACCGGTCTGTCTTATCAGGAGGCGCTATCCACAAACCAGGCACCAATGCTGTACGGCATTTCGCTGATCGTCGTGTTTCTGGCGCTGGCGGCACTGTATGAAAGCTGGTCGATCCCGTTCTCGGTGATGCTGGTTGTGCCAATCGGGGTGGTCGGCGCTTTGCTGGCTACCGATCTGCGCGGCCTGAGCAATGATGTTTATTTCCAGGTCGGCCTGCTCACCACCATGGGGCTGTCGGCTAAAAACGCCATTCTGATCGTCGAGTTTGCCGTCGAGATTATGCAGAAAGAAGGGAAAACGCCGCTTGAGGCTGCGGTGGAAGCCGCGCAAATGCGCTTACGTCCAATTCTGATGACCTCACTGGCCTTCATCCTGGGGGTTATTCCACTGGCAATAAGCAACGGCGCGGGCTCTGGTGCGCAAAATGCCGTCGGTACGGGGGTTATCGGTGGGATGCTGGCCGCGACGGTACTGGCAATCTATTTTGTTCCCGTGTTCTTTGTCCTCGTTGAAAATACGTTAGCGCGATTTAAAGCTCGACGCTGATCCCCTGCCCTATCCCTGGGTTTAGATTATTAAATTTCCAGGGATGGGGCTTCGTTTGTCAGGTCTACGGTTATTAGCGGGCACGGCTATCCAGCGAGTTTCTCGTGGATAGCAGGGTAAATTACGCGGATTTTTTATAAGGAACGACTGAGGGTAGGAACAGAGGTTGTCAATTCTAACAAAAGCCAGGCTATCAAAACGGTTAATCAATAGTGCAGACCGGAACCTTTCAGATTTACAGCCAGTTCACCCAGTTTAGTATTCGGATGCTGATGACACATTTTAACCATTTTCGGTACAGCTTCCGTTTCCACCTCATGCAGGGGAACATAATCATCGCCTTTAAAGTCAGAATTTTTATTAACAATCACAAAGGCAATTGCCGTCTTGTATTGCTGACTCATATCAACAAATTCTTTACAGGTCATATCTTGTGGCGCAGCTTCCGTTGCCTGAGTAGCCAAAGCACGGGTCATTGGTGCCATAACAGAGGTCACAAGAATAGCCGCAGAAACCATCATTTTAATATTCACTATGCGCTCCAGAGTTAGCATTAATTTTTATCGGCGAGCTTATCAGTTTTAACCAGCGTCGCATTTCTACGCAGACTGATAAAAGCTAAAGAACTAAAGATCATCTCGACACCAATAAAAATTGAGGTAAATACATACGATCTGTCGGGATCCATATTCAGCCATACGCCGGCAATAAGCAGGTCAAAAATACCAATAAAAATGTTCCATCCATAACCCGGACTACGGAACAGCTTGACCCCAGAGGCGATACGAAAAATCCCCCCCAGAATAAACAGGCAGCAAAATACCATTGCCAGTGAATTCATGCCTATCACAGGATTCACGAGGAAACAGTAACCCAGCAGTAACCACGCGATAGCAAAAAAGGCATAGGTAAATTTGGCTTTCAATTGCTTTTTACCTGAGCTAAACAGGCTATAAATAGAATAGAAACCACATACCAGGAACATAAAACCGGTTGCATAGCTTAAATAAACACCTGCAGCAATCGGATAAATCAAGCAGCAGATGCCACAAATCAACATCAACACCGCCATAATCGTCGCGTGCTTTTTATAATGAACGAGTGTTTTTTCATTAAACGCTCTCAGGCTACGCTGATTAAAAACAAACATACATCCTCCGTTATATATAAACGCAATGTAACCTGTTGACACAAGAATTATTACTCACTCAACATATGTTACTTACAGTGGAATGATAAGACTTCCACTAAGGAAGCGTATATAAGAACAAGAGAATGTCGCTATGCGTATATTCCTACACATGTCAGACATCTGACACTTGTAGGATTAAACGGTCATTATTCTATCTTGGCTCTGATTCCTCTCTTTAACATTATTTAATATGCTTATTGCGTTTGGTGACATATACCAAATTTATTCAGGAGAAAGTAATGAAAAAGATTATTCTTGCGGGTGTGCTTGCAACCATGATGGGTTCAGCACCAGTGATGGCTGCTACTGCTACCACAACCACTCCGGCGCAAGCTGCTACCGCAAATGTACAAAAAGAAGCTGCCGATGTTATGCAGGTCGCAGTGCAAGGCGCAAATGCGATGCGTGATATTCAGCTTGCTCGTCTGGCCCTGTTTCATGGACAGCCTGACAGCGCTAAAAAATTAACCGATGACGCGGCTTCCCTGCTGGCAGGCGACAGCAAAGATTGGGCGAAATTTGTAAAAGCTGCGCCTAAAGCCAAGATGATTGACGATCAGTACGTGGTTATTAACGCTACGGTCGCGCTGTCAGAAGACTATATTGCGACTCCGGCCAAAGAATCCGCTATCAAAACAGCGAATGGCAAAATGGCCAAAGGCGACTGGAAAGGTGCAGTGGATACTCTGCAACTGGCTGGTATCAGCGTGCTTCAGACCCAATACCTGATGCCTCTGAATCAGACTCGTAAAGCCGTTGCCAGCGCGCAAAAACTGCTGACTTCCGGTAAATACTATGAAGCAAACCTTGTGTTAAAAGGTGCTGAAGATGGCATTGTGGTCGATAGCGAGATGATCGGCGCAGGCCAGTAGTACTCAGCACTACGGAGTGTTGAACCAGGACTTTCTCTCCTGATCGGGCAGCTACAGCTACCCGATCAGGGGGATTAATGGCTAATCAGACTGTCTATCTCAATCTCAATTTCCCGCATAACAGCAATGATCTTCTGCAATGCCTCCTCGCGTTCTGACAGAGAAAGATCGTCATGTCGTCTGGATTCGAAAGGTTCGCACAGGTTCTGTAGCGCAGTGATACCCAGAATTTGCGCCGAGCCATGCAACCGGTGAAGGGCTCGCAAAAACAGCTGAGATTCATCTTGCAGAACGGCTTTCTCAGCCGCTTGTATATCATTCAGCGTTGCCTCGCGAAATGTCTCGAGAATCTCGTTCATCAGTGCGCGATCGCCGCCGGTATTTTCCGTCAACACATTGAATTTCAAATGCCGGATTGTACAAGGAGACGCATAACCGGTTTCGATATTACTCAATTCATGGGTCAGTGTCTGAATCGACACAGGCTTGAACAGGCACAAGTTCATACCATTTTGCAGGCATCGATCGCGTGACTGTGGAAGTGCGCTGGCCGTCAGTCCCCATATTTGTAAATTCGGCTGTTGACGACGTAGCGAAGCCGCGAGATCAAACCCGTCTTTTTTCGGCATATTTACATCGGTTATCAGCAGATCGTACGATTTCTTCGCCAGTTTGGCTTCTGCTTCCTCCCCATCACACGCTTCATCCACGCTGTAGCCAATGGCATTCAACTGTCGCTTGAGCAGCAGGCGATTGGTTGGATTATCGTCAGCTATCAAAATAGACAGACACGGAAGCGGTAACAGAGTACCGGGCGCATCGCCATCCGATACAATCGACTGACGAGCCGTTTCAACCGGCAGCGTTATGGTAAACGTGGTTCCTTGCAACGGGACGCTCATCAACTCCAGCGTGCCGCCCATCAACGTCACCAGTTCTTTGCAGATAAATAACCCAAGACCGGAACCGGTTTGTTGACGCCCGCAGCGTCCCTGAGCGTAACGCTGAAACAGCCCCGCCTGCTCATCTTCACTAATCCCGCAACCGGTGTCGCTAATGGCGATGGTCAGGGTACCGTGATTCTCCCCGTCAGGCGTCAAACGGGCCGTTACATGAATGCTGCCCTGCTCGGTAAACTTCAACGCATTACCCACCAGGTTGGTGAGAATTTGCCGCAAAGCCTGCTGATCGACAAATACCCGCTCGTTCGCCGGCAACTGGCTAACGCAGGCAAGCGTAATGCCTCTCTGTCTGGCTAAGGCATCGAAAGAGTGACACTGCAATTCAATGAGCTGCGAGAGATCCGTCCATTGAGGAACAACCTGGTATTTACCAGACTCAATCTTATCCACATCCAGTATCTTACCGATCAGCCCAAGCAATGACTGGGCCGTCGCCCCGGTAAGGGCAATCGCCTCTTTTCGCTGTGCCGGGCTGAGTTCTGAACTCGACAGTAATTCCACAAAGCCAACAATCGAACTTACCGGAGTACGTAATTCATGGCTCATACTCGCCAGAAAGCGACTTTTGGCCTTGGTTGCTTCAATCGCTTTATTCTTTTCGTTTTCCAGTTCTTGAGATAATGCTTCTTTGAGATGAAGCTGCTCTTCCAGTAGCCGCTGCGATTGTTTCCTTTTATTTACCTCACGGGAGAGTGAGATCCCCCAGATCAGGCTAATTGCTATCAGCAGCAGCGCGAATATCCCCAGTTGATAGAACTGTTTGCTATATCGACTCCAGAAATCGACCTGCGTATTGGAAATTTTCGACCACCTCTCCGTCATCTGCAAAATTTCACGTGGCGGTATAGCCTGTAGCGCTTTATCCATAACAGACTTCAACATCGGCTCGCGGGGAGAGATTGCAAAACTTACCGACGCACCAGGCATATCTGGAAGCCTAAAAAAGTGCATATTTTTCTGGTAGTAATGATCGACCATAAATCTTGCCGACAATTCGGTAGCGATTGCCGCATCAACGCTGCCCTCCTTGACCATGGCCATCGCAACACTGCCAGTATCCGCATTCACCCAAGTGGCCTGCGGATAGCGTTGCTTCAGCTCGCTTTCCAGCACATGCCCGGCAGGCAAAGCAATGCGTATCGGCTTCTCCAGTAGCGATTCGGCGGTTTCCTCACGGGAAGTGATCATCACAAATGCCACATTCATCAGCGGATCGCTAAAGGCCGAATTGCTCGGGTTTTGATGAGTTAGCGTGATAGTGGGATACATATCCCACTGTTCGCCGCTTATTTGCTTTGTCTGCTCACTTTTGGAGCTAGCTAAAATGGGTTCAAAATCGAGCCCCGTTTGCAGATGAATAATATTCAGCAAATCACCAATAATACCGCGTAACTCACCACTGCGATCGACCAGCGTATAGGGCGAGTAATCTGGGTTGATTAAAATGCGGATAACATGCTTTTTCTTCAACCACGCTTTTTCCTGATCGGTGAAAGGAATAGGCGCATTCAGATAGGCAAGGTTGCCGCGGTTCAGCCAGTTCTGCATGACTTGCATATGAATTTCATTACTGATTGACGTAATGAAACCATCAAGAATATTTCTTAATACAGGCTGATCTTCGTTAACGACAAAATAATTATATTGTTCTTGCTTATCAAAGTAGTGCGTAATAACCAGTGATTGTGAGAAGTATCGAGAGATACAATGACTGCTGGTGATATTGTTACCAATATAATATTGGTTATCGCCATTCACTACCGACGCCATAGCCTGATACTCGTCGTCATAAAATGAGACTTTAGCCTCAGGAAAAGCCCCCTGGATAACATCGAGAAAAGGGCAATCCCGCACACACGCGACGCTAACCTGATGGTTCGAGGTCAGCGGCAGCATAGTGTTTTTTAGCGATGTTACAAGCGTCGGCCACGTGGTCAGCAATGCCGAAGTACGCAACAAATTCCCGCCAACATCCTGGCGTCGGGACAGTTGGGTTATCAGCGTATCAACATCGTTATTGGCGAGCGCGGCCAGCGCCTCTTGCTCATTATCATACTGCTTTATAATGATTTTTAGATTGAGGTTCTTTTGCATTAACGCAAGGTAATCCGCGTTGACGCCCCGATAATATTCACCGCTATTTTGATAAACAATGGGGGAGACTTCCGGTAACCAGGTGCCAACAACCAAGTTTTTTTTATGCGCTAACCAGTTTGTTTCTTCCCTGTTCAAGCCGATATTTTGCACTGAGGTATTATAGTTACTTTTTAGCTCAACTTGCCGAGCTGAGCTTACACCCGTAGACAACCCGATGGTAAAGATGACCATCAAAAAAATAAAAAAGCGTTCCAGCATTACTCTATCCTATTTTATTTCTCTGCGCATAATCATAAATTTCCATTAATGATGAACAATCTAATTTTTCCATCAACCGGCTTTTATAGGTACTTACCGTTTTATTACTGATATTCATTTTGCTGGCAATTGTGCTGTAATCCATGCCATTAAGGATATAACGCAATACTCTCATTTCCTGGTTCGACAACGTATCAAGCTTATCCTGCTCGCTGACGGATGAACCAGTAAAATGCTCAAGGGAAAAGGGAAAATAGCTATAGCCATTTTTTGCTGCTTCGATTGCGGCAAGAATATTATTCATACCTTCTTTTTTACTCACAAATCCGTTAGCACCGTATTCGGCGCTACGTTTGCCGTAAAAAAATTCATTTTTGGCTGAAATGATAATGATTACACCAGCATAGTGCCGCTTTCTCAGCTGCTCCAGCACTTCGATGCCACTGATACCCGGAATATCCACATCGATAATCAACAGCTCCGGTTTAGTTTTTTCAACGGTTTGAACCACTTGATCCCCACTGTCGAGTTCGGTGGTCACAGCGATACCATTGGTATCGAGTAAGTTGCGGATGGCAATGCGAGCCAATGGGTGATCGTCAACGATTATCGCGTTCATTGCGTATAAGAATCCCGATAAATAAAGAGAGGCGATGGCTATAGAGCAGATGAGTCTTCAATATTATGTTTTATAAACGCAAGACTTTAAGAGGAAAATTCTAGCATAGCCACGCGTATATTTTATTATTTTTTCATAATTCGAATGAATAAATCATAAAAGTAACATTTTAATTTACAAAAATTAAACTTTGAACCTTTGTAAATATCAAATCATTAACACAACGTAAAGGAAAATTCCTACACATGTAGGACAGGTCTTTCATTTATTAGGGTTCATTCTTAACAAAGTTATTAATATCAATAGCGTAGTAAGCATTAGAACCGTAAAAATACGGAAAATGCCCCTCATCTGACGAACCTCCCGTTAGGATGGCATGGTGGAAAGCCGCCATCAAATAGCCGTTTACGTTGGACATTCCTATGCACATTTCTATGCCAGCAACTTTACATTAAAAACAAATATTATTTTCAATACGTTGCCTACGACAGTTCTTTGTTAATTTTATTTCTATATGAAATTATCCTACACTTGTCTTTATGCTTAAATAAAGCAGAAACAGCGTATTTTCAAATTTCCAGGTTACATCGATGCGCTGATAAAAAATAAGATAGAGCATTTTTTCATACTTTCGGGTGATAACAATTTTACTAACCTGAATTTTGGAGAAACTGTAAATCCAGAAGGATCGTACACTGGCACAACCTGGCGGGAAGAAAAACCGGCCAACGTTAAAAGCACCACTTTCACATTCTAAGGAGAAAAATAGGTTACCAGAACAGCAAGTTACGCTTATCTTCTGGTAGTAAGCAAAGCAATTGATTGATGGCGTATAGCAAAATGAATCAAATACGAGAATCATTAAACAATGTTGCATTCCCTGACACAATGCCTGACGCATGGCCTTATCAATCCTGGTGTTCACCTGAAAATATTGATACCGATATTACATGGTACTCATTTACTGAGCTGGATTTGATGATCGAAGCCTGGCTGGGTAAAGACTCACTCATCCCGGTGAACAAAACCGTATGGGGTTTTGTGAACGAAAATGAACCATTAATCCAGATAGTTATCCACGAAGATATTGCATATATTGCAATTAATCACAGATTCTATTCATGGGTAATTATTGTTGCAGGAACATACAACTTAAACATCAGTCTCGATCTTGCCTCCATATTTAAACACACAGCCTTAGCTGATACAGCGCTATGTATTATAGCCAATCGCGTTGACATACATTCAGTAGAGGTATCTCTTAACACCGCCCGCTCTTTTATGAACTTCGTTTTCTTTCATGAATTGGTTCATTTGATGTGTTGCCAGCATCAATACATCAAGATGAATGGCAACCAACTTCCGTATATCAGGACCATGGAGTTTATTGCCGACTTTCTAGCGTACGAACATTCACTCATGCCTGTAACTTACGAATATACCGTACAAAAAGACAACTGGGACCTGCAGATGAGTACCGCTCGATGCCTTGGCTTTGTCATCGCGTCCTATTTCATCATTAAGACGAAACAGAACAACAATTTAAATCTATATCCATCCATAAATGAAAGAACCACCTTGTTGCTGAGTTATATATTATCGCCATCTTTAACGCGGAGTGAACGGGAGGGATTACTGCTAAAATATGAAGCCAGTGGAATAATGGATGCTTATATCCGGCGAGGAAAGCTAGGATTTAATATTAGCAATAATGATTCCCTCACCTCGACTGAATATTCTGCATGTCGTTGTAATTGCAGCAAATGCAGCGCATTCGCCAACGAGATATGTAACAAGGCCAAACCATTGAACAGCGAAGTATTAAACCATATGAGCATTTATACAGAATGCTTCCCTAAAAATAAGGTTTTTTACCCCTTTCCTGTTATAGATAAAAGAGATAACAAAACATCTCATTTTTGTAGTTTACAAAATCCTATACTGTTTTCCTTAGAGAAAACGATTAAAAGATCCTCTGCATTTCTATCAAACCGATTCCTGAGTTTCCACTAAGAGCCTAATGGGATAGGCTCTTAATCACTTATTTCCGTCATCCTTAATGTGGCTCTGGAATAGCAGAGCCACAAGAGAGAGACATTAATCAGGCTTTACTGGGCAACGCTCCCACTGCGTGCGAGCTTTTGACTGTCAGTGTAACGACAGCTGAGCACAACAGTGCAGCAATCATAAAGATAAAGGCGCTGTTATAGCTTCCGCCGCTGCTTTGGATAAGCCAGCCGATGATGGGCGCTGATACAACTCCTGCCATCTGGCCGCCAAAGTTAACAATACCGGATGCCCGCCCCATGATGTTGCTCGGGATCGTATCCATCAGAATGCCCCAGAACGTCGCCATGGCAAAGAACATGAACAGGGCTGAGACACACTGATAAACCACCGCCATATCTGCACTGCTCACGCTGAAAGTCAGATACAGGAATCCCGCGGCAATAACAGAGGTTACGACATACAGCGTTTTACGCTGGGGTTTGAATTTGTCTGAGCAATAACCGCCTAATAATGTTCCGCCTGCCCCGAACAGGAAGGGAATGGCCGCCATGACACCGGTCTTTGCCAGAGAAAACTCTCGTACGGTAATCAGGTAGCTTGGTAGCCAGGTTGAAAAACCCCAGAAGGTAATATCAAACAAAAACCAGATACTGGCCATTTGCCAGAGCACTGGCATTTTGAGTACGTCTTTAAACGCGATAGCGCTGGTGTTTTGCAGGCTCCCCTGATCGTCAGCAGCCAGCTCCGCCAGGTCTTGCTGCGTAATGGCAGGGTGATCTTTCGGGTTGTCACGCGTAAATAAGTAGATACCTGCCGCGATAAACAGACCGGGAATACCCAGCACGATAAAAACCATGTGCCAGCCAAATGCCCCGATGATGCTTGCCGCCACAACTACCGCCAGCGCTGGGCCTAAGGTGTTAACCGTTGACTGAATCGCCGTGGCGCGACCACGCTCTTTCGACGGGAAATAGGTTGATATCATCTTCCATGAGGCCGACGGGAAACATCCCTCACCGATACCAAAGAAGAACCGTACTGCTAACATCAGCGGCAGCGTCAGCACAGCGCCGGTTAAGCTGGTGAACACAGACCACCATGCAATACCAATGGCCATGATTTTGCGCGAGCCAAATTTATCCGCCAGTAATCCACCGGGAATTTGAAACGCAGCATAACCAATAAAAAAGGCGCTAATAATTAAACCTTGTTGAGTCGTATCAAGATTTAAATCTTTGCCAATATAAGGGAGCGAAACGCTCATCACCATTCTGTCGAGAAAAGAGAGCAGCCACGCCAGCCAGATCAGGGTCAGGACGGTATATCTTGCTTTCCAGGTCTTGGGTTTACCTGAAGGTAAAGACGTTTGTAGGTTCATTGTGATGTCCTTAGGGTGTAGTGATCTACCGCGGCCACAAATAGTCGCGATAGATCCATGCGTGTTTAGCGTTATTTATTAATATTGTTTTCTAATAACCGTACCGCTACAGGCATAACTTTCCGTGCCATTGATTAAGGCAATGCGCCCATTAACCATGACAATTTCAATCCCTTCCGGGTACTGATTGGGTTCCACAAAAGTGCCTTTATCCGTAATTGTGTTCGGATCGAACATCACAATATCCGCTGCATAACCCACCTTCAGCAGTCCGCGATCCTGCAAACCCAATACTTCAGCAGGTTTTCCCGTCATCTTGCGGATTGCCGCTTCCCAGCTCAGACATCCCTCTTCACGGACATATTTACCGAGTACGCGAGGGAATGCGCCAAACACGCGCGGGTGCGGTTTGCCAGCCCCCATTAAGCCGTCGGTACAGACGTTTTGCTCAGGTCGACAGAGAAACTTAATCACGTGCTCTTCGGTACCGTAGAAGTCGACCATCCCCACGGCGTTTTCCTCTTCAAAGAGCAGATCGAAGGTGGCGTTGTACGGATCTTTTCCGCGCAGCTCGCCCAACTGGACGAGGTTCAAACCGACAGCATCCTGATTTTTTGCCGTTTTCACGCTGGTGACAAAAATCTGGTCCAAGCCGGCAAAATCGATAAAGTTATCCCAGCCAGGAATACCCTGCTGAATATCATCAATCATTTTGGCGCGCAGTTCTGGAGAGGCGAGACGCTCAAGTAATTTGTCCGTACCACCGGAGTGAACCCAGGGCGGCAGGATCACGCCAAGCATCGTACTGCCCGCCACATACGGATACTGGTCGAAAGAGATACGAATTCCCTCTTCCTGCGCCTGTTCCAGCATGCCCAGCATCTGGTCGATCAGCCCCCAGTTTTTCTTGCCGCAAACCTTCATATGCGAAATATGTAGCCAGACGCCAGTGGCTTTGGCGATATCAATCAGTTCCTGGGTTGAGTTGATAATATCGTCAGCTTCACTGCGCTGATGCACCACAAAGATCCCGTCATATTTCGCCGTGACCTTACACAGTTCAATCATTTCGGCAGTATCACCAAAGGCGCAAGGCATATAGATAAGTCCAGTGGAAAGTCCAAATGCCCCAGCCTTTAGCTCCCGCTCAAGGACTTCACACATCTTCGCCACGTCTTCACGGGTTGAAGGACGCCCATCCAGACCCATCGCTTCCATGCGCACGTTGCCATGAGGAACTAAATACGCGAGGTTTGTCGCCGGATGACGCGATGCCAGCAGATTGAGATAACCGTCTGTATTTTTATATTTCCAGTCAATTTTGTCGGTGTCACCGTCCAGCCCGGCGATATTTTTACGCCAGGCTGGAATATATTCTTCAGGTAGCGGTGCTAAGGCGACGCCGTCCTGGCCCAACAGTTCGGTGGTAATACCCTGACGAATTTTTGCCGACAGCGCGGGGTTAATAATGGCCGACAGGTCAGAGTGCGTATGGGTATCAATAAAGCCAGGGCAAATAATTTTTCCTGTTGCATCAATTACCTGTTCATTGATGCCAACCTCAATTTGACCGATTTCGACAATACGTCCTTCATCAACCATCACATCGGCAATCCTGCCTTCACTGCCCGTCCCATCGATTACATTTCCGTTTTTGAAAATGGTTTTCATCGTTATTCTCCATGGCGGTGCTGCTGAGCGACACCGCCTGTAAGGTAAGAGGTGGTTATCTTTATTTTTATTGGCGATAGAGTGTCTGGATGATGCTGTAATAGCCGCTGGCCGAGCCGGTTAACTGATCGATCTCGATATACTCATCAATGGTGTGTGCCAGGTTTTCTCGTGAAGGACCGAAGCCGATGGTTTTGATTCCCGCTTCGCCCGCATAGTGGCTACCGTTGGTACAAAATGAGTACTGCGTAATGGTTGGATTAAAGCCAGCCTCGCGAACGCCCGCCAACGCTGCCTGCACGAATTCGTCTGACTCGTCGTACACCCAGCCAGGGAAGAAACGCTCTCCCTCAATCGTGGCGCCGGTATAGCAAGACTCCTGACCCACCGCGTAGGACACTCGGGCCTTAAACTGCGGATCCTGAGCAATAAGTTCGGCAAGCGCATTTTCCAGCGGAGCAATCACGCTTTCTTTGGTTTCACCCACCAGCAAACGGCGATCGTAGGTTGCGCGACAGTAATCCGGTACCACCGAGGCTCCCGGGTACGGCGAAGATTTAATGTCGGTCAGTTCCAGAATGCCAGGCCCCAGAACCGGATGCGTCGGCGGCGTGATCGTGCGAATTTTGTCGATCAATTGCGCCATTTTGTACACCGCGTTAATCCCCGCCTGTGGGTTAGCGGAGTGCGCGGGCTTACCAAAGGTTTCGACCACAATCTCAGCGCGGCCACGCTGACCAATTTTCAGGTTTAACTCGGAAGCTTCACCAATGATCACGTAGTCTGGCTTATAGCGCTCGCTGACCAGGCGGGCAGCAATACCTTCAAAACACTCTTCATGCACGATGCACGCAACGTAGATTTTCCCGGCAAAATTTCGCTGATTGTCCTGACCGAAAAAGCCCACGGCGGAGATCATCGCCGCCACGGCGCCTTTCATGTCTGTTGTGCCGCGACCATAAATTTTGCCATCTTCAATATCGCCACCGTATGGGTTGCGGGACCACTTCTCTTCATTCACCGGCACGGTATCGATATGTCCATCGAGAACCAGCGTTTTCCCCGGCTGGTTGCCGACAATGCCGCCAACAATGTTGCCGTACTTATCAACGTGGATGTCATCGAATTGGTAATGCTGCATCATTGTTTTTATGGCATTAACCACTTCCCCTTCCTGACCGGAATAACTTTTTTGTTGGATCAGCGCCTGACAGTTTTTAATGACTTCTTCAATGCGGTTTGCAGATAACATGGGTTTCTCCGTTATATCTCTCAATCAGGGAATTATTTGTTGATGCCCGGGTACTGACCGCCCCAGACAATATCCAGATATTGTTGCGGGTCGGTATCCCCTTCGGTGCTGACTAACAGCACACGAGAGTGCGCATCCAACCCCAGTTGCTCACGCGTTTGCGCCAGTTCAGGCGAGGTCATCAGCAGCGCCAGCAGACCGGTAGTAACCGCACCTGACTCACCCGAAATAATCTGTGGATCGCCTGACAGCGGGTTGCCCAACATGCGCATGCCCAACGCTGCAACTTCATCAGGACAGGAGGCAAATGCATTGGCATAATCGCGCAGCAGTTTCCAGCCGATACTGTTCGCTTCACCGCAGGCGAGACCGGCCATCACGGTTTGTAAATCACCGCCCACCGCAATGGCATCTCCCTCTTTCGAACGGGCTGAGCGGTAGAGGCAATCGGCAATTAACGCTTCAGCGACGATCACTTTCGGGCGATTCTCCCCCCAGGCTGCCGTCACCATTCCCTGAACCATTCCGGCAAACGAGCCGACGCCTGCCTGCACAAAAATGTGCGTCGGCGCAACCTGATGCAGCTGATCTATCGCCTCCAGCATCAGCGTGCCGTAGCCCTGCATAATCCACTGCGGGATCTTTTCGTATCCTTCCCACGCGGTATCCTGCACCACTATCCAGCCATACTTTTCGGCCTGCTCTGCGGTCATACGAACCGCATCGTCGTAGTTCATATCGACAATCTCAGCGGTAGCGCCTTCGTTACGGATAGAGGCCAGACGTTGCTGCGAAGAGCCCTTCGGCATATAAACCACGGCGTTTTGCTTCAGTTGGCGCGCCATCCATGCCACGCCGCGACCGTGGTTGCCATCAGTAGTAGTGGCAAACGTGACGGTTTGCAGATCGTGGCGTACCTCTTCGCTGGTCATCACGTAAAAGGGCAGTTCGCTGATATCCTTACCAACTAATTCAGCGATATGGCACGCCATCGCATAGGAGCCACCCAGCGCTTTAAAGGCTTTCAGGCCAAAACGCTGAGATTCATCTTTGAGGTAGATATTTTTTACGCCCAGTTTTTGTGAAAGTGCCGGTAGCGTATACAGCGGCGTCGGCGCGTAACCCGGAATAGACCGATGAAAATTCAACGCTTTTACCAGTTCCTGGCGGCTAAACGGTGCCAACGGCGCGTTCGGATGTTCGGTAAACGGTGTCTGGTTAATAAAAAATGATAAGTTTTCCTGCATCATAAAACCTCATTGTCCTGGTATTTCATTCCCTGTAATCGGTGCAATACAGAGATATTTCCGTTATCGGTATTGGCAATAGAGCAAAATGCTTACCAGCTTTTTATTAACCGAGTAAATTCTTATGAATATTTTAATAAAGGCTTTAATTTCAATGAATTAAATAGAAATAAAAATTGACACCAAAAAATATCACTGCGTCAGTTTATCGCCTCATTTTGATAAATTCTCATTATTGATAAATAGTGTGATCGCTGAAGATAAAATAAGAAAAACATCCAAAAACAGCGTGATAGATTGATTTTTCGCAAATCATTTTTGCATTGCTTCGCCTATTTATCATTTTCCTTGAGAAATGCGACACACTGCCGGAGAAGTACCATGATTTCAGTACTCAGCAATATTCAGGATGATATATGCAATTATGCCGACGCTATTTCTGGCATAACGGGCACGGACGTTGAAATCATTGATGAATCTTTAATGCGTATCGCGGGTACCGGGAAATACCGGCATATGCTCAATGAGAACGTGGCCAAAAATGGCTACATCTATCGTCACGTATTGCAGGTGCGAGAAACGGTACTGATCAAAAATCCCGGCGAGCATCCGCTGTGTCAGTTATGTGAAAAACACCACTACTGTTCTGAAATGCTGGATTTGAACGCACCCATTTTTCTCAATAATCGCGTGATTGGCGTGATCGGGATTATTTGCTCAACCCAGGCACAGCGTGACACGTTACTGAGCCAGATTGATAAATTTGTCACCTTTATTGAGCAAATCGCCGTAATGATCTCCAGTAAGGTCTTTGAATGCCTGGAGCGTTTACGCGCGCAGGAAACGCTTGGCGCATTTCGGCGTCTGATCGATGCTATGGACCGCGGCGTGGTGGCGATTGATGGCAAGGGGCTTATCTGGCATGCCAATCATTCAGCCGATCGCATCCTCAACCGTGAGGTTCAGGGATTACCACTGACCATTGAAACAACCGGGGATAGCCTGTATGGCGATGAAGAAGCGTGGCTGACGCTTGAAGGTCAGAAACATCATGTACTGTGCAAACAAATTTCGCTCTCCTCACAGGATAACGATCGATTAACCATGGTTATCTTTCGTGATGCACACGACTACCTGAGTAACCTTACTCCATCCCCTTATGAGTCCGACATGCAGGTGCGACTGATTGGTCACTCACCCTCAATGGAGCAACTCAGAAGCACCATCGGTAAAATCGCCAACAGTTACGCCAGCGTGCTCATCACCGGGGAAAGTGGTTCGGGGAAGGAGGTCGTGGCTTTTGCCATTCACCAAAGCAGTCCACGTAAAGCCGCGCCTTTCGTGACAATCAACTGCGCGGCTATCCCCGAACAACTGCTGGAAAGCGAACTGTTTGGTTATGTTCGTGGCGCATTCAGCGGGGCCGATCCCAAAGGACGAATGGGAAAATTTGAACTGGCCAACGGCGGCAGCCTGTTTCTGGATGAAATTGGCGATATGCCGTTGCATCTGCAGGCTAAGCTGCTCAGGGTCTTGCAGGAAAAGGCGATCACCCGCGTTGGCTCTAATAACACCATCAATATTGATGTGCGCATTATTGCCGCGACCAACAAAAACATTAATGCGATGGTGGAGAATAATCAGTTTCGCGAAGATCTTTTCTATCGCCTGAACGTGGTCCCTCTGGTACTTCCTTCCCTGCGTGAACGCCGGGCTGATATCGCGGTCCTCGCACAGTATTTTGCCGATGAGTTCTCGGTCAGTTACCAGCGACCACCGCAAAAACTGCCTGATGACGTTATTAACCGCCTTTATGCCTGGCACTGGCCGGGCAACATTCGTGAATTACGCAACGTGATCGAATACATTTTTGTGATGCGCGGAGAAGCCGCCGGGATCAACGCCAGCCATCTTCCCCCTTACCTGCTCACCGCCGCTGACGGTAGAAAAACGACGATGACCGCGCAACCCCGTCAGCTTGCCAGCAAAGGAAAACAGGCGGAAAGGGAAGCTATCGAAAACGTCATCCAGCGATTCGGCTCAAGCGTTGAGGGGAAAAAACAAGCCGCGACAGAACTGGGGATCAGCATTGCCACGCTCTATAGAAAAATAAAACTGTACGGTTTGTGAGCCTCCCCCTCTTAACGAAGAGGCTCACGTAAAACCATACTGTGCAACCGAGCGCGTTACAGGGCCGATTGATTTCGATGCTGCTCGAAATAGCGTCTGGCCTTATCGTCAGCTTCTTTCAGAGCTGTCGGATTCAGGTTCTTCTGCGCGATATCCAGTCCATTTTGTGCATCAGAATTCCCATTAGCAAAGGCCACCGCACTCCAGATATACGCCTGAGCATAATCCTGAGTTACCCCTTTGCCTTCAAGGTACATGGTTCCCAGCATCCCCTGAGCTTCCGCATTTCCTTTTCTTGCGGCCTGTTCAAACCACTCAGCGGCTTTTTTATCATCCTGGGCAACGCCATTACCTTCTAAATACATCAAGCCAAGATCTTTCTGCGAGCCTGCATCTCCCTGGGCCGCGGCTTTCTCCAGCCACTCCACCGCTTTTTTATTGTCCTGGGCCGTTCCCTCTCCTTTTGCGTACATCATGCCAAGCATGCCCTGGGCTAGCATATCCCCTTGAAGAGCTGCCTGATTAAACAGCTCAAACGCTTTTTTGTGGTCCTGAGCCACACCAACCCCCTCGCCAAGGTAATACATCGCGCCGAGCATGCTCTGGCCCAGCGCGTCCCCTTTGCTGGCGGACTGTTTAAACAGCGCGAAAGCTTTGTCAGTATCCAGACCGACACCATCACCTTCAAAGTACTTTCTGCCCAGTAATCCCTGCGCTTTGGCATCCCCTCGTTCAGCCGCTTTACTCAATGACTTAACGGTGTTGTAGCCCTCTAATAGCGACACCTTACTTTCAAGGAAACGCTTTGCGTCAGGATTGCCCTTCTCAACCGCACGATGGAGCCACTCAATGGCATGATAGTTTCCGCGCTCGGCAGCAATGCTTAACCACTCGACGGCCTGCTTATTGCCTTTTCCGACTTCGTTGTCAAACCACTCAATGACCTTACCGTCATACCAGCGCGCGCCCTCACCATCAAAGTAGACTAAGGCGAGCAGATAACGCGCATCGAGATTGCCCTGCTCAGCCGCACGGGTCAGCCATTCAACAGCGTTCTTGTCATTCTGCTGCACGCCCTTACCTTCGAAATACAGCACACCGAGATAGTATTGGGCATCGACATTCCCCTGGGCCGCCGCTTTGCTAAACCATTCGGCCGCTTTCTTGTCATCTTTCAGGCCGCCTTTGCCCTCGTAGTACATCAGTGCAAGCAGATGCTGGGCACTCGCATTACCCTGCTCAGCCGATTTGGTCAGCCACTCGCTGCCTTTACTGAAATTCTGCTCTACCTCTTTACCTTTTAAGTACACGGTTGCAAGCACAAACTGCGCCTGCGCATTTCCCGCCTCAGCACCCTGCTGTAAAACAGCCACAGGTTCTTTATTCCACTCTTTTGCTTGTCCCTGTGAAGATCCCGCCCCCCACAATATTCCGATAAAAGTGAAGGCGAGGAGAGGCCGAATGTTCATAAAACGTAATCCTTGTTAAGAAAAGGCACATAATGGAGATGCTCCAACTGCAAGCCAACTCATTTAACTGCGATTGTGATCCATGTCGGAACTATCAGATATTAACTGGGAAATGTGCAAAATATAATTCTTTGACTATGCAGGTGATCCTTAGTGAATAATGCACAACAAAAAGGCCATGTTAATAACATGGCCTTTCGTCTGGACATGGTGTTGAAACTTAATCAAACACACCATTAATAACAGCGGTGACAATCGCCGTGCTCAGTGCAATCAGCACCAGATTATCGCCAATAACCTGCCATTCATAGCCCGGGTAATACGGAAGTTGATTCAACATTGATGGCGGAACGCTCTTCCTGGCGATCCCCGGAGGAAGCGGTTTTCCTCGCGCCAGATTTTTGGCAATACCTGGAGGCAGTGACTTATAGCCCGTTAGACCGTATCTGACAGCATACTGTCTGGCCACGTTATAGCTGATGTCACTATCAACATGGTCCGGCTTACCATAATTTTTACGCTGTTCTGATTGTGCGTTATTTTTTTGGTCCGCGTGTCCTTTCTGGCTATGACCACTATTCCCCTTGTTCCCGCTATTACCATGGTTGCCACTGTTACCATTTCCGTTGCCATTACCGGGGTTAGCCAACACAGGAGTGGCACACATCGTCATCGCAGCAACGGCAACTACCGCCGCGGCCAAAGTACGGAGCCTGGACATGATGATTCCTTAAGCTGTGGATACAAATAAAAATGTACGGTATTCGCTGAATACTGGCTATCGCTTCAACTCCGATTTATGGGCAAATAAACGATGTTGCTTTGCCATGGGCTCCCCAGATTGAGCGTTTTTGAGATTACAGCTCGCCATTCCCGCTATCTCAGATCGGCAAGCGACAGGCACAGGATCTGAGTTTTTGGGAATAACTTCGCGAAAATGGAGAGAAAACGACGTTTTTTTTCGGTTAAGCTATGTTCATGCTTTGGCGTTACCCCATGGCCGGAATCACTATCCAGGAACCCAACCATAATGGCAAAAAGTACCCCGCAGCTGCCGCTCGACCCTCATATGTGTCGTAGCTATGAGAAAAAGTCGCGAAGTCCGCTGGCGCTCTATTCCGAGTATCAGCGTATGGATGTCGAACTGCGGGCGCCGCTGGCTATGACCTACAGCCACTGGCATGGTCAGGTTGAGGTGAACGTGCCATTTGATGGTGATGTGGAGTATCTTTTTAATGACGAAGTGGTGAAGAGCAAACAGGGTTTTATCACCTTGTTCTGGGCCTGTACTCCCCATCAACTCACGGATGCCGGGCACTGTAAACAGATGGCCATCTTCAACTTACCGATGCATCTGTTTTTGTCCTGGCCGCTGGACAGGGAGCTGATTAATCACGTGACCCACGGGATGGTGATTACTTCGTTGGCTTCACAGCAGCTGAGCGCGTTTGAAGTACAGCGTTGGCAGAATGAACTCAATAGCGATAACGAACAAATTCGCCAGTTAGCCATTGATGAAATCGCGCTAATGCTCAAGCGCTTTAGCCTCGCTGGCTGGCGGCCGGTACTGGGTAACAAAACGTCGCGTACCCAGAAAAACAGTATTTCACGGCATTCACAGTTTTACGTCAGCCAGATGCTGGAGTTTATTGCCGCCAACTGCGACAAACAGCTTACGGTTGATGCTATTGCCGAACACGTTAAGCTCAATCCCAATTATGCGATGGGTATTTTTCACCGGGTGATGCAACTTACGATGAAACAGTATATTACCGCGATGCGCATCAACCATGTGCGGGCTTTACTCAGCGATACGGATAAAACAATTCTGGATATCGCTACAATTGCAGGATTTCGCTCCAGCAGTCGATTTTACAGCTCGTTCCATAAATACGTCGGCATGCCGCCACAGCAGTATCGCAAATTGAGTCAACAACGCCGACATCATTCACCTTATGCCGAGGGGTAATTTATTCAACAAACGTTCTCTTACCTTACTACTAAAATATAAGTACCAGAATAGCAGGTCAAAAAAGATAATCTGCAGCAGTTAATAAAATAGGGTTCAGCCATGAGCTCTGGCAACTATGTTGCTCAGACATGAGTGACCTGTAGCAGGTATTTATTTGACGTGTTCAACCATTAATGATTGGGATGGAATTATGGAATTAAATAACTGCACCGCCAACAACAGAAAGCCATTATCTTTCTTTTGGTCAGTTTTACCCATGGTAGTCATGCTGGGCGGGATTAGCATCGGATATTTTATCTTCAATATTCGTGCTGAACCCATGATCCTGATGGGAACGGCAGCCGCCTCGTTTATCGCCATCGCTCACGGCTACACGTGGGATGACATTCTACAATCTATTTGCAATAAAATATCTGAAGCGCTGCCGGTCATATTAATCGTCGCCAGTATCGGTTTCTTAATTGGCGCATGGATGGTGTCAGGCACTATTCCAATGATGATTTATTATGGTTTGAAGTGGATTAACCCGCAGTATTTCTATATTTCGGCATTTATGCTGGGGGCACTAATCTCAGTATGCACTGGTACCTCCTGGGGTTCTATCGGGACCGTTGGTATTGCCATGATTGGCGTAGCGATTGGTCTGAATGTCTCGCTGCCCATTGCCGCTGGCGCCATTGTTTCAGGCTGCTGGTTTGGTGATAAGCTCTCACCGGTTTCTGATTCAACCAACATGGCTGCACTGGCTGCCGGGGTAAACCTGTACTCGCATATCGGCCACCTGCTGTGGACTACCGGCCCGGGTTTTATTATCTGCTGCGTCGTTTACAGCTATATGGGCATGGGCATTGATGCCTCGTCCAGCGCGCCAGAAAACATTACCAACTTGATGAATTCTATTGGTCAGATTTATCACTTTAATATTCTGCTGCTACTCCCGCCGATCATCGTTTTATATGGCTCACTGTCAAAAAGACCGCCCATTCCGATGCTCTTTTTATCTACGATAGTCTCAATGATTTTGGCGTTAGTCTTTCAGCAATTTACGGCATCCTCTGTCGGCGAATCCGTGGTCAGTGGCTTTAAGCTCGCAATGCTTACCGGAGATAATCTGCCGGCACTGTCTTCCGATGTTTCCCGCTTACTGGAGCGAGGCGGCGCTATTTCAATGTTTAGCAGCTTCGTTACCGTTTTCAGCGCCTTCAGCTTTGCCGGGGCAATGAGTGCAACAGGCTCGTTGCACACCGTGATAAACGCGCTGACAAAAGGCGTTAAATCCACATTCCGCCTGGTGGCTACCACGATTGTGACGACATTTACCATCTGTGCCTGCACGGCAAATGGGACCTTACCGTTGCTGCTGTGCGGTGATGCCTTTAAAGAGGAGTACAAAAAACGAGGGCTTGCGGCAAAAAACCTCTCGCGAACCACTGAAGATGCCGGAACCGTTGTCGAACCGATTATCCCCTGGTCTGCCTCAGGCGTTTATTGCGCCACTATGCTGGGCGTTGCCACGCTTGATTACTTGCCCTGGGCAATCCTCTGTTACAGCGGTGTCATCTTTGCCCTACTGTGGGCGGCAACCGGTATTGGCATTGCTAAATATGAGCCCAATGAAGCCACTGAGAATATGGTTGAGCAAAAATCATAAACGACTAAATAGCTAAATATTAGCTATCACCAGGGTAAATTAAATATTTCCATTAGATATACATAAACATTCTTCGCTTTTGCGTTGCTTACACTATTTTCAGAGACTTTCCAGGAGTCAACAATGTCTTTGTTTGATGATATTGTCACAAGGGATGTTAATTGTCGCAAATACGGGCAATTACAACAGATGTACGGTACCACCGATGTATTACCGCTGTGGATTGCAGATATGGATTTTGCGACACCAGAGCCAATCATGAGCACGCTGCGTTCGGTGGTGTCACAGCCTGTGCAAGGCTATAACCTGGATTATCCACAATGGAAAGAATCTGTTATTCATTGGTATGCACAACAGTATGATGCCGATATCAAGGCACACTGGTTACATTTTATTCCCGGTGTTATAAAAACTATCGTACTCTCTTTAATGGCGCTTACCCGTCCAGGCGATAATATTTTAACCTGTACGCCAATCTATGATCCCTATCCTAATCTGGTAAACACCAGCGGTAGGAATTTGATTCAGACGCGCCTCATTGAGAAAAACGGGCACTATGAATTTGACTGGCATGATTTCAGCGAGAAACTCAAGCAGTGCAAAATGTTTTTGTTCCCTTCACCGCATAATCCAGGTGGAATGGTGTGGTCGCGGGGAACGTTGGAAAAAATCAGCCACTATTGCCAGCAGGCTGGCGTCATCATTCTGTCTGATGAAGTGCATAGTGATTTAACCCTGCCAGGAAAGCGCCATTTGCCGTTTTTTACTGTTGATGAAGCACCAGATAGTCGGTCAATCGTGCTTACTTCCATCAGCAAGACCTTCAATACGGCGGCGATCCAGGGCGGAATCGCCATTATTAAGAATGATGAATTACGCCATCAGTTCTACCACTTTCTGGATAACTGCTACCTTGCCGAGACGCATTCATTGCAGCAGGCGGCCATTTATAGCGCTTTTACCCATTGCGCCGACTGGCACCAGAAATTATTGGCCTATCTGGCCGACAATGTAGCGTTTGTGAGAAGTGAAATTGAAAAGCACTGTCCTTTGATCTCAATAGTGTATGGCGGCGCGTCGTATCTGTTATTTCTGAATGCGGAAAAAATGGATCTCAGCGATGAGCAGCTAAGCGCTTTTTTTGTGCATGACGCCAGGCTTGGCCTGTCACCTGGGGCGCAATACGGTCCCGGTGGAGAGGGGCACATGAGACTCAACGTTGGCTGCCCGCGCCCGGTACTGGTAGACGCGATGAACAGGCTAAAAGCGGCATACCAGAAATGGCAGAACGCATAGCGTATATCACACGATTTGCCCTGCCACGGTGGGGCAAAATTATCCAAAGATGTTGCTGAACTGCTATAAAGTCTTTCCCTTCTGTCGGCTGGTGTTAAACTGGAAAGTGTGATCTTCATCATAACCTGCTTAAACAGAGACAAGAGACACTGCTATGCAACATATCATCGAGGGCTTCCTCAACTTCCAAAAAGAGATTTTCCCTCAACGCAAGGAACTCTTCCGCAGCCTGGCATCCAGCCAGAATCCTAAGGCACTTTTCATCTCCTGTTCCGATAGCCGCCTGGTACCAGAACTCGTTACTCAGCAAGATCCAGGACAGCTTTTCGTTATCCGCAACGCCGGTAATATCGTACCGTCATTTGGTCCGGAACCGGGTGGTGTATCCGCAACCATCGAATACGCGGTTGTCGCACTTGGCGTAACGGATATCGTCATCTGCGGTCACTCCAATTGTGGCGCGATGAAAGCCATTGCCGATAGCCAGCCCCTGGATCCGATGCCCGCTGTCGCTCACTGGCTGCACTATGCCGATGCCGCGAAAGCCGTGGTCGATAAAAAAACCTGGGATAACCCAATCGATAAAGTTAACGCCATGGTGGAAGAGAACGTTATCGCACAGCTTAACAACATTAAAACGCATCCTTGTGTCGCGGTTGGGCTGCGCAATAATGCGCTTCGTCTGCACGGTTGGGTGTATGACATCGAAAGCGGTGAAATCCGTACCCTGGATAAAAACAGCAAAACCTACGTTTCCCTTGCAGATAACCCGCAGGTGCATTTCGAGTAATTCCCCCCACTGGAGCAAGGATGCTCTGGACATCTCCTATCCCTATTTCTGTTAGTGGACAAAACAAGGGCTTGCGACTAGTTTTAAAGTAGCCACTGGTGTTCCACGCCGGTTTTCGCACATTTATACAACATTGCGACAGGCTCATTCACTGAGTCGCAAACAGCTGTTCATACATGGTGCAGGCGATAAAAAGGATCAGGTGCAGATGCAAACAAAAATAAAAAGAATAATGGATAAGTTATTTTATCATGAGTCGTGGGACATCATGCTTATTAAGGATAATGGTACACACTCATTCCCCGACAACACTCTGGAGATATTAAGCAAATCCACTGCGCAGCAGTTAAAAAAGAAATATACATTTCAGGCCGATCCTTTTCTGATTGAAAAAGACGATAAACTGTATGTTTTCTATGAAGCTCTTAGCTTCCGCAACTCAAAAGGCACGCTACGATGTCGCGTTCTTGACCGTGAACTGGTTGAACTTGAAGATATTAGGCTTGAAGGCTTTGACGACTTAAAGTGTCATTTGTCATTCCCTTATCTGATACATATCAACGATCAACTGTTCATGATCCCCGAGTCTTCAGAAAGAAAAGAGGTAATACTGTTTCAGTCAATTGAGTTCCCTGCACGCTGGAAGCAAGTTAAAGTTTTAATCTCTGATACCAAATTAACCGACAACGTATTTATCTCAATTAATGAAACCTGTTATCTGTTGTCCACCACGATGGATAACGAAATAATTATTCATTCAGCAGATCATATTTATGGACAATGGCAGCGGATTACCCCCTCATTAAAGGTGAGCAATCCTCATCATCGAGGTGCAGGTGCCTCCTATCAGGTCGAAAATAAAATATACTTCCTTACTCAGGAGTGCACGCCGGAAACTTATGGAAAATCAATCTATATCAAAGAATTAGTGACACTGAACGACGCTAATTTTGCTGAGAGTCTGATCGAACAAATCAATTCGTCGATCAACCACAGTGACGGCGTCCACACGCTGAACTTCTCAAATAATTATATTGTTTATGATACAAAAATAAACAAATTCAGCTTTTTATCTATACTTAAAAAAATATCTTATAAATGCATGGTGAGGTATCGCAACTATTACCTTACCAAACGTAACCAATAACGCGTTCTCTATGGTACTGGCGTGAATCAATCCCCGTTTATCTGGAGTCTGTATGGCAATTCTTGTCACTGGTGGTGCAGGTTATATTGGTTCACATACTGTGTTAACGCTACTGGAAAGAGGCGATGATGTCGTAGTTATCGATAATCTGGCGAACGCCAGCAGAATCTCGCTGGACAGGGTCGCGGAACTCACCGGAAGAGAGCCCATTGTCTATATCGCCGATGTTCTCGACAGGCAGGCATTAAAAAACATTTTCGCCGACCATAACATCACCGATGTCATTCATTTTGCGGGACTCAAATCGGTTTCAGAGTCGATAAAAGAGCCCCTCGCCTACTATGAAAACAACGTCACCGGTACGCTGGTTTTACTGGATGAGATGCTGGCCGCTGGCGTTAATCGTTTCATTTTTAGCTCATCTGCCACGGTATATGGTAATCCAGAAAGCGTGCCGCTGAGCGAGCAATCGCGCACGGGTGGTACCACTAATCCGTACGGCACGTCTAAGTTGATGGTCGAACAAATTCTGGCCGATTTCTCACGTGCACAGCCGGATTTTCGCATTACCTGCCTGCGCTATTTCAACCCGGTTGGCGCCCATCCATCGGGTCGGATTGGTGAAGATCCTAACGGTATCCCTAATAACCTGGTTCCGTATATCTCCCAGGTCGCGATTGGTAAGCTGGAAACCGTGTCGGTGTACGGTAATGATTATCCAACCCCTGATGGTACCGGTGTGCGTGATTATATTCACGTCATGGATCTGGCGACCGGTCATTTAGCCGCGCTGGATTGCCAGAACAAAGGCGCGGCTTACAAAGTGATTAATCTCGGTACCGGTGTTGGTTATTCCGTAATTAATCTGATTGAGGCATTTGAAAAAGCGGCACAGACAAAAATTAACTATCAGTTTGTCGCCAGAAGACCCGGAGATATTGCCGAATGTTGGTCTGACCCATCGCTGGCATACAAAGAGCTAGGTTGGAAGGCCATCTATAACCTTGATGAAATGATGCGTGACACCTGGAACTGGCAAAAAAATAACCCGAATGGGTATCAAATTTAATGTTCTCAGCAGCGAGCCTGACCGTCAGGCTCGCTGCTGTGTCTGACTAGCGTACCGTTATTGTTGACACCCGGTACCAGCCGCTGCTCTGTTTCCCTTCATTGGCAAAGTTAATTCTCGCCGCACCCGACTTATCCAGCATCGCAACCTCAATCGCGTATTGCCCTTTCGCCAGTCGGCCTGGCATAGATAACGCATAACTGACCTGATACTTACCGGGGAGCCAGCGGCGAATATCCTCCGCGGAATTCCCCTGTGCCACCACCTTATTGGCGCTGTCTACGACCCGGAATGCCAGCATGTATGGCAGATAAATCGGTGCGATACCCTCATTGTACCAGGTACTGTTTAATGTCAGCGTTTGTCCGCTGTCCCACACGGACTCATGGCTCAGGGACGCAAGGCGAAATCGATAGCCCAATTTGGTCAGCGCATCGTCGACAATCGGTCGATAGTCGCTGGGTATCGTTCTCGATTTTAGGTTAATGGTACTGGCGTGCTGCTTGACCGCCCAGTCAAAAATCCCCTGCACTTCAGCACGTGTATAGTGAAAGGTGTTCTTCCAGTCCTGCATATACGAGCAGATCTCCAGACTCACCGGCGCACGTTTCCAGACGTCGTTGAACCCTGAATAACTCTGCTGCGCAGCCAGCAATCGCTGGGGGTAATCATCAGCCATATGGTTCCAGGAGTCCGAAAATACGCGCAGGTCCCCCCAACAGTCCGCACGCCACCCAGCCCCACGCGCCACCGCATTCGCCAGACTTTGACCGCCGCTTATCAACATTATTTTTGGTGTCACCGGGAAAGCAGAAAAGTGCATCGCGACGTAGCGATCCAGTTGCGCCGTGGTGTATCGCTCCAGTAATGGCTTCAGGTTCGGGAAGTTGCTGTTATGCCATTCTCCCCATGATCCCACCATGCCAATATCAACAAACGCGAGATTCTCATTACCATCGTAGCGCTTACCAAATGCGTTCAACAGACGCTGGCTGTATTCAATAAACAGAGGATCGTCTAAATCCGGGGCAAATGTCTTTTTATCCGGCGTCCAGGTTCCTTTCACGCCTTTTTTAATCAGCCAGTCAGGTATTTGCGAACCGCTTTCCGGCTCTGCCAGAGCCATAAATCGTAGCCCGACATTCATCGCAGGACGATGTGCCGCCGCGTATTTGAAGGCATCATCCACCAACGCAAAATTGTACTGGCCTTCGACTGGCTCCAGATCCCGCCAGTAAAAACGCTCGTATTCAAATCCGGTATTGGGATAGTCCGCCAGCCCCAGCGTTTCACCATATCCCTGATGAAAACTTGCCACGCCAATCCCCGGATTGGTTAACGGGCCCGTCAATGCTTTGGGGGTAACGGTCGTCAATGCGGCCATAACCGTCAGCGGGAAAAACATGCACAACAACGCACAAACCCATTTACGCTTCATCGCAATGACGTCCTCCACCAATTTGTTAACACTAGCGGTCTTTCAGGCTTAACCACCAGTCCCAGATACCTACGTGAAAATTTTGGAACACATCAATACCTAACGCGGATTTGATCATATACAGCGTCAGCAATATGCAGCAGGTGACGAATAGCACGGCAATCAGCAGCAAAAAAGTGAGCAACATTCTCGACAGGGTTGATTCCTGGCGATGCTGGCGGCGTAAATCTCTGCCAAACAAAAAAACCAGATAATAACGCTTACTGAAAAAAGGAAAGCTTCTGCGAATATCGATCTGATGCCGCGAAGTCAGGGTTGTAGCAAGGAGCGCTTTTTCCACCCCTTCTTTTTGTTCAGGGGTCAATTCCTCCGCTATCCGCTCATCAAGGTGAGCGTAAAACCGTTCGATGGCAGGAGGACGATTTTGAGGACTGGTCAAAATTAACCTATATCTTTATCAATGGAGTGGTAGACGTTAACCGTCTTTTTGGCGATTTCATACCAATTGTAGTTTTGCAAATATACACCATAGTCCACGCTATTTGCTGTTGCCCCTTGGCCTAATTTTTCAGCCAGACCGGTTACATCTCCCACCTTAAAATAGTCCTCGGCGGGCAGTTGAACTTCAAGGTTAGCCGGAATATCACTGACGACGGCCGGAAGAGAAAATGACATTGCCTCCAGCAGCGCAATAGGCAATCCTTCATGGTATGAGGGCATCACAAACAATTTAGCCTGCGAAAACACCGCCTGAAGTTCGTCACCACGTAAAAAACCAGTCATCACAACACCTGGCGTGTCGGCGGCAAGCTTTTTGAGGCGCACGCTGTATTCGGTCGGATGATCCGCATCGCCAATTAACACTAACGGCATGGTCAAACCACTGTGTTGATAAGCGGCGATGGCATCATGCATCCCTTTTTCTTCCACAAACCGCCCAACCACCACGAGGTAGTTTTTCGGCTGCAGCCCAAAGCGGGAGAGCGTATTGTCGATGGTGAGCTGTGATAATAACCTCGGCTCGTTCACGCCGTTGTGAATTAAATGCGCATCATAGCGACCGTGTTTTTTCTGGATCAGTTGATTAATAACGTCAGAAATCACAATCACCTCGTTGGCATATCTCACCGCCCAACGCTCACCCAGCAACAATATTTTTTTGGCTACAAATCCCCATTTCTGGCGATCGTAATCGGGCCCGTGGTGGGTAAAAACCACCTTCTTACCCATCACGCGTAAGAGTGGGATCACAAGGCCAGGGCCGATAGCATGGACATGCACAATATCCGAATGGTCGATACGTGCCCTAAACGCCGCTAAAACGGAATGGACAATCGCTTCCAGCGAGCGCTTTTTGGGTGCCCACAGCGCGTAGGTTTCGACTTTTTTATATACCGATCGTTTGTAATTTACATATGGCGAGCGAGCGATCACGCAAATATCCACGTCGAACTGCTGCTTAATGGCAGGATAAAGATTCTGACAGTGTGTCTCCACACCGCCCAATACATCGGGAATACCACGCGTTCCAAAAACCGTTATTTTTTTACTCATACTATGGCCTGCTCAGCAGTTCTTTATACAGCGCCTGTAGGGTATCCATATGTTTACTCAGCGCATATTTTTCACTCAACCGTGCACGGCCATGTAAACCCATATTCCTCGCCTTCTCAGGCGAGTCGGCCAGAGCGTCCATCGCATTGGCTAACTCATGCACATTACCCGGTTCGAATAAAATCCCTTCGATACCGTCACGAATTTGTTCCGGTATACCGCCGATGCGCGAACCGATAACCGGCTTGCCTAAGGACATCGCCTCTAATATCGCCATTGAACAGTTTTCATAGCATTCTGAAGGCAGGATCACCGCTCGCGCATGCTTAATAAGCTTATCGAGCGCTTCCCCTTGTTGCACATAACCTAAAAACTCAACATCAGGGTATTTGGCGGCTAATTCATCATGCAACGGACCGTGCCCTACAACTTTCAGCGGCGCTTTGTTCTGCATTTTTTTATGCGCTGCCAACAACGTTGCCACGCCCTTTTCACGGCTCAGACGGCCAAAGTACAGCATATAGCCCTCGTCGCTTACCTCATCCAGCGGACGGCTGTCATCAACGCCATTGACGATGACATCAATGCGCGAATTTGGCAGCGTGCGCAGCAAGACACCGCGTAAAAAAACGCTTGGTGAAACAATCACATCCAGTGCCTGATAGTTTTGTGCAATGTACTGCCAGGTTGCCTCCAGGGAGAGCAGTAAACTTTTTGAGGCTGAACCTTCCTGACAACGATACCTGAAGGCATTGAAAACCGTTCCGGTAATACAGGAATCACACACTTTGCCGTCGCGCAGCATGGAATACGCGGGGCACACAATCTTATAGTCATGCGCAGTCAGCACCGTTTTGCAGCCAAAATTGCGCGCAACTTTAATCAACGCCGGTGTTAACTGATGGTAGATGTTGTGAAAGTGGACGATATCCGGGCGCTCTTTTTCTAATAGCGCCAGCATTTTTTTGCAGGCCTGCGAATTATGAATAAAGTTAACCGCCGTTTTGATACCACCCAGCAGATTGCTCGCTTTGTGGTAGTCCACATTACTGACGAAATAATCCGTATAGTCCGAGGGAAAATTATTCTCATGAAGCATAGAGAAATCAATAACCTGCACTCCGGCCTGTTTCAGCATATCGCGCTCTTGAAAATAAACCGTTTCCGCGCCGCCTTTGATGAAAAAAAACTTGTTAACCAATAATACTTTCATGGCGCCTGCCCCGGTTATTCATGAATGATTTTACTGTTAGGCGGAGTCAGCGGATCGCGTACCGGATAAAAAATACCTTTGATCAGCCCCGCTGAGCGTACGATTAAATTAATAACGCTTTGCAGCCCATCTGTTAACGAGCGGTTTTGCACAATCTTCAACAAAGCAAACGCCAGTAATGGTAGAAGCGCAACGGCAAACACATTGATATTTAAACTGAGCATCGCCACAAATAAGAGAATAAGGTAGAGCGCAAATACCGCCTCATTCTTCACGATGTTGAATGACTGGGAAAACCAGGGTTTCCCCCAACTACAACGCAAAAGCTCACCTGGCGCCTGGTAATAACCGCTGGTCCAGCGCCGCGCCAGCATCTTAAACGTCGGCAGCGTATGTGACGTATGGCTGAAGTAAGGAATATCCAGACGCCGCAGTTTATAGCCTGCTTCGATTAAACGCAGGCCCAGTTCAGCCTCTTCATACGCGTGCAAATTACGGTTAGTCAGATAACCAATTTTTTCAATTGCCGACCGACGATACAGCCCACCGCCCCCCAGATGATCGCTATCCCCGAGTGGATAGATTTTATTAATGCGTTGCTTACGCGATTTAAACTCATAGTTTACGGCATCATCCATTTCAACGGTTCCCGCAACGCCTGCATATTCTGGTTCGGCCTGCAAAAACGCGACGGCCTGATCCACAAAGCCCTCCTCCAGCTCCATATCGCCGTCCATCAACAACAGATATTCCCCTTCACTATACAGATAACCTAACTGGTGCCCGACGCCACAGCAGCGATCGCCAGGGTCAGTTAAGGACACTACGGTCACCCCTTTATCGATCGCAAGCTGTTGGGTGTTATCCGTTGACAGACTATCTGCCACAATAATTTTGTGTGGATAATCAATAAGCTGCTTACGGATACTGTCAATCGTCTTCTCAATACATTTAGATTCATTGAGTGTTTTAATACTCACTGAAATAAACGGTTTTTGGTCCATACAATTACCCTACGCAGCGAAGGACGGTTCGACGAATCACTAAACTTGATCCTAGTGATAAATAGAACAGGAATTGTAACATCGGTGTAATCATCAGTATCTGGCTATAAGGTAAGCTAATTAAGCAACCAATCGCAAAAGCGTTAAACGCCGGTGCAAAGCTCAATAACTGGAGATCCTGCTGGTCCAGTTGTTCAAGCGTCAGTAATGGCTTTGGCTGACAAACTTTCAGGATATAAATGAATAAGCTAATAAAGAGCAACGTGCCGATCACCCCCACTTCCCACAGCAACATACTCAGGGAAGTCGAGTCGAGAATTAAGTTGTAGATAATATTCAAAAAGCCCGGCGACACCGTACTACCACTGTTAGTTGCATTGAGTCCGTAGCCAAATAACGTTCCTGAAAGCCCCCACAGATCGTTATTTTTCAACCAGAACAGGAACGTCGTAAAGCGCCCTAACTCACCGGTAGACATAATGTAGTTCGGATCAAAGATATAGCTTAAGGGGTAATGACTCCAACTTATTGATAGTGTTTTATGTTCAGATAATGCCCGATGACTTTGTCATGCAGCTCCACCGATTTTGAGAACGACAGCGACTTCCGTCCCAGCCGTGCCAGGTGCTGCCTCAGATTCAGGTTATGCCGCTCAATTCGCTGCGTATATCGCTTGCTGATTACGTGCAGCTTTCCCTTCAGGCGGGATTCATACAGCGGCCAGCCATCCGTCATCCATATCACCACGTCAAAGGGTGACAGCAGGCTCATAAGACGCCCCAGCGTCGCCATAGTGCGTTCACCGAATACGTGCGCAACAACCGTCTTCCGGAGCCTGTCATACGCGTAAAACAGCCAGCGCTGGCGCGATTTAGCCCCGACGTATCCCCACTGTTCGTCCATTTCCGCGCAGACGATGACGTCACTGCCCGGCTGTATGCGCGAGGTTACCGACTGCGGCCTGAGTTTTTTAAATGGCGGAAAATCGTGTTGAGGCCAACGCCCATAATGCGGGCGGTTGCCCGGCATCCAACGCCATTCATGGCCATATCAATGATTTTCTGGTGCGTACCGGGTTGAGAAGCGGTGTAAGTGAACTGCAGTTGCCATGTTTTACGGCAGTGAGAGCAGAGATAGCGCTGATGTCCGGCGGTGCTTTTGCCGTTACGCACCACCCCGTCAGTAGCTGAACAGGAGGGACAGCTGATAGAAACAGAAGCCACTGGAGCACCTCAAAAACACCATCATACACTAAATCAGTAAGTTGGCAGCATCACC
>NZ_JAOWGS010000033.1:0-27500 GCF_030333035.1 Citrobacter sp. Cpo015
GCATTCGACCAGATCGATAACGCGCCGGAAGAAAAAGCTCGTGGTATCACCATCAACACTTCTCACGTTGAATATGACACCCCGACTCGCCACTACGCACACGTAGACTGCCCGGGCCACGCCGACTATGTTAAAAACATGATCACCGGTGCTGCGCAGATGGACGGCGCGATCCTGGTTGTTGCTGCGACTGACGGCCCGATGCCGCAGACTCGTGAGCACATCCTGCTGGGTCGTCAGGTAGGCGTTCCGTACATCATCGTGTTCCTGAACAAATGCGACATGGTTGATGACGAAGAGCTGCTGGAACTGGTAGAAATGGAAGTTCGTGAACTTCTGTCTCAGTACGATTTCCCGGGCGACGACACTCCGATCGTTCGTGGTTCTGCTCTGAAAGCGCTGGAAGGCGAAGCAGAGTGGGAAGCGAAAATCATCGAACTGGCTGGCTTCCTGGATTCTTACATCCCAGAACCAGAGCGTGCGATTGACAAGCCGTTCCTGCTGCCTATCGAAGACGTATTCTCCATCTCCGGTCGTGGTACCGTTGTTACCGGTCGTGTAGAGCGCGGTATCATCAAAGTTGGTGAAGAAGTTGAAATCGTTGGTATCAAAGAGACTGCTAAGTCTACCTGTACTGGCGTTGAAATGTTCCGCAAACTGCTGGACGAAGGCCGTGCTGGTGAGAACGTTGGTGTTCTGCTGCGTGGTATCAAACGTGAAGAAATCGAACGTGGTCAGGTACTGGCTAAGCCGGGCTCTATCAAGCCGCACACCAAGTTCGAATCTGAAGTGTACATTCTGTCCAAAGACGAAGGCGGCCGTCATACTCCGTTCTTCAAAGGCTACCGTCCGCAGTTCTACTTCCGTACTACTGACGTGACTGGTACCATCGAACTGCCGGAAGGCGTAGAGATGGTAATGCCGGGCGACAACATCAAAATGGTTGTTACCCTGATCCACCCGATCGCGATGGACGACGGTCTGCGTTTCGCAATCCGTGAAGGCGGCCGTACTGTTGGTGCGGGCGTTGTTGCTAAAGTAATGAGCTAATTATTGATTAATTAGCTTTGAGCTTAAAAAGGGCGCTTCGGCGCCCTTTTTGCTACCTGCAATTTAGTCGTTGTCATATTTATTCGCATTTTTTATTCATTCTCCCGCCGCGTAAATCGCGTTGTGCTATTGTAATCATAACTATTCTCATTTACACTTTGCGCAGAAATTGAACGGGAGCGATCATGTACGTTTGTTTGTGTAATGCGATAAGTGATAAAAAAATACGTCAGGCTGTTCGCCAGTTTCATCCTCAGTCCTTTCAGCAATTACGTAAATTTATTCCTGTTGGAAATCAATGCGGTAAATGCATTCGTGCTGCCCGCGAGGTCATGCAGGATGAATTAACACAAATGCCAGAATTTAAAGAGATCGCCTAAGTCACACTCTTTTTTTTGACATCCCTGTAGCCCCATCTACGCTCTAAGAGTGGAAGCGGAGGGACTATAAAATGAAAGGTGATGTTAAAATCATAAATTATCTCAATAAACTATTGGGAAATGAGCTTGTCGCGATCAACCAGTATTTTCTCCATGCTCGTATGTTTAAAAACTGGGGACTGACTCGCCTCAATGATGTTGAGTACCATGAATCTATCGATGAGATGAAACACGCTGATAAATATATCGAGCGTATTTTATTCTTAGAAGGGATCCCTAACTTGCAGGATCTTGGCAAGTTGGGTATTGGCGAAGACGTTGAAGAGATGCTGCAATCCGATCTTCGACTCGAACTCGATGGTGCTAAAGACTTACGTGAAGCCATTGCCTATGCCGATAGCGTTCATGATTATGTCAGCCGGGATATGATGATTGAGATCCTGACTGAAGAAGAAGGGCATATTGACTGGCTCGAAACCGAGCTGGACCTGATTGCAAAACTTGGCTTACAAAATTATCTGCAATCGCAAATTAAAGTCAGTGACTAACCGCCCTGTATCATACTTACCAGGCCAATAACAAAACCCGCAGCCGCCAGATATGGCCCAAATGGCAGCGGGTTTTTTAGTACCTGTTTCCCGTAACGGACGCAGTAAATCCCGGTGAGGCAACATGCCATACCCGCGGCAAGTAAAACCAACAGTGGTAATGATTCCCAGCGATGCCATGCGCCTAGCGCGGCAAGAAATTTGACATCACCAAAGCCTAATCCTTCCTGTCGGCATATCAAACGATACCCCCAGTAGAACAAAGTAAATACCCCATAGCCCGCTACGACCCCCCAAAGCGCGTCGGATAACTGTGCAGGTCTGCAGCATTGATGATAAATAAGACCGCCCCACAAAAGAGGGCAGGTAAATTTGTCGGGCAGCAACCCGGTACGTAGGTCATGGACTAAGAGCAGCCCTGATAGCGAAACATAAATCAACAGAAAGGGGAGGTCGATGTACATGGGCAAGCCTTATCTGGTAAAGAGTTTACCTTCAGGTAAACCCGGCGGCCCTACAAGCCTGGGATATGGGTTATGGATGCTCTCTTCCACGGAAAACGCGTTGCACCACAGGACATACAATCAGAGTGGAAGGAGCGCCGCATTTGTGAACGAGTGATTAATTTCTACGCGGTACTTGCTTAAGGCTGAGATTTACGTATAATGCGCGGGCTTGTCTAATATTGACAGCGGTTCGATATGAGCCACCGGTACTGCGAAAGCAATACCAGACAATGTTCCCAATCGGGGAACTCTGTAAGAACGGTTACACTCTCCCATCAATCGTAATGGGTTTGAGGAGTAACTATTTCGTCTATAAAATAATTGGAGCTCTGGTCTCATGCAGAACCAAAGAATCCGTATCCGTTTGAAAGCGTTTGATCATCGTCTGATCGATCAATCAACCGCGGAAATCGTCGAGACTGCCAAGCGCACTGGTGCGCAGGTTCGTGGTCCGATCCCGCTGCCGACCCGCAAAGAGCGTTTCACCGTTCTGATCTCCCCGCACGTCAACAAAGACGCGCGTGATCAGTACGAGATCCGTACTCACAAGCGTCTGGTTGACATCGTTGAGCCAACTGAAAAAACCGTTGATGCTCTGATGCGTCTGGACCTGGCTGCCGGTGTAGACGTGCAGATCAGCCTGGGTTAATCAGGTCATCGAGCGATTGAGAGGTTGATACAATGATTGGTTTAGTCGGTAAAAAAGTGGGTATGACCCGCATCTTCACTGAAGATGGCGTATCTATCCCAGTAACCGTTATCGAAGTTGAAGCAAACCGCGTTACTCAGGTTAAAGATCTGGCTAACGATGGCTATCGCGCTGTTCAGGTTACCACCGGTGCTAAAAAAGCTAACCGCGTAACTAAGCCGGAAGCTGGCCACTTTGCTAAAGCTGGCGTAGAAGCTGGCCGCGGTCTGTGGGAATTCCGTCTGGCAGATGGTGAAGAATACACCGTTGGTCAGAACATTAGCGTTGAACTGTTTGCTGACGTTAAAAAAGTTGACGTAACCGGTACCTCTAAAGGTAAAGGTTTCGCTGGTACCGTTAAGCGCTGGAACTTCCGTACCCAGGACGCTACTCACGGTAACTCCTTGTCTCACCGCGTTCCGGGTTCTATCGGTCAGAACCAGACTCCGGGCAAAGTGTTCAAAGGCAAGAAAATGGCAGGTCAGCTGGGCAACGAACGTGTAACCGTTCAGAGCCTGGACGTAGTACGTGTTGACGCTGAGCGCAACCTGCTGCTGGTTAAAGGTGGTGTTCCGGGTGCGACCGGTTGCGACCTGATCGTTAAACCAGCTGTGAAGGCGTAAGGGGATAGCAATGGAATTAGTATTGAAAGACGCGCAGAGCGCGCTGACTGTTTCCGAAACTACCTTCGGTCGTGATTTCAACGAAGCGCTGGTTCACCAGGTTGTTGTTGCTTATGCAGCTGGTGCTCGTCAGGGTACTCGTGCTCAGAAGACTCGTGCTGAAGTAACTGGTTCAGGCAAAAAGCCGTGGCGCCAGAAAGGTACCGGCCGTGCGCGTTCAGGTTCTATCAAGAGCCCGATCTGGCGTTCAGGTGGCGTGACCTTCGCTGCTCGTCCACAGGACCACAGTCAAAAAGTTAACAAAAAGATGTACCGCGGCGCGCTGAAAAGCATTCTGTCCGAACTGGTACGTCAGGATCGTCTGATCGTTGTCGAATCATTCTCTGTAGAAGCGCCTAAAACTAAGCTGCTGGCACAGAAACTGAAAGACATGGCTCTGGAAGATGTGCTGATCATCACCGGTGAGCTGGACGAAAACCTGTTCCTGGCTGCGCGCAACCTGCACAAGGTTGACGTACGCGATGCAACTGGTATCGACCCGGTTAGCCTGATCGCCTTCGACAAAGTCGTAATGACTGCTGATGCTGTTAAGCAAGTTGAGGAGATGCTGGCATGATTCGTGAAGAACGTCTGCTGAAAGTGCTGCGCGCACCGCACGTTTCTGAAAAAGCGTCTACTGCGATGGAAAAAACTAACACCATCGTTCTCAAAGTTGCTAAAGACGCGACCAAAGCAGAAATCAAAGCTGCTGTGCAGAAACTGTTTGAAGTCGAAGTCGAAGTCGTTAACACCCTGGTAGTTAAAGGGAAAGTTAAACGTCACGGACAGCGTATCGGTCGTCGTAGCGACTGGAAAAAAGCTTACGTCACCCTGAAGGAAGGCCAGAATCTGGACTTCGTCGGCGGCGCTGAGTAAGTCGGAGGAGTAATACAATGGCAGTTGTTAAATGTAAACCGACATCTCCGGGTCGTCGCCACGTTGTTAAAGTGGTCAACCCAGAGCTGCACAAGGGCAAACCTTTTGCTCCGCTGGTTGAAAAAAACAGCAAATCCGGTGGTCGTAACAACAATGGCCGCATCACCACTCGTCACATCGGTGGTGGTCACAAGCAGGCTTATCGTATTGTTGACTTCAAACGCAACAAAGACGGTATCCCGGCAGTTGTTGAACGTCTTGAGTACGATCCGAACCGCTCCGCGAACATCGCGCTGGTTCTGTACAAAGACGGTGAACGCCGTTACATCCTGGCCCCTAAAGGCCTGAAAGCTGGCGACCAGATTCAGTCTGGCGTTGATGCTGCAATCAAAGCAGGTAACACCCTGCCGATGCGCAATATCCCGGTTGGTTCTACCGTTCATAACGTAGAAATGAAACCAGGTAAAGGCGGTCAGCTGGCACGTTCCGCTGGTACTTACGTTCAGATCGTTGCTCGTGATGGTGCTTATGTCACCCTGCGTCTGCGTTCTGGTGAAATGCGTAAAGTCGAAGCAGACTGCCGTGCAACTCTGGGCGAAGTTGGCAATGCTGAGCATATGCTGCGCGTTCTGGGTAAAGCAGGTGCTGCACGCTGGCGTGGTGTTCGTCCTACCGTTCGCGGTACTGCGATGAACCCAGTCGATCACCCACATGGTGGTGGTGAAGGTCGTAACTTTGGTAAGCACCCGGTAACTCCGTGGGGCGTTCAGACCAAAGGTAAGAAGACCCGCAGCAACAAGCGTACTGATAAATTCATCGTACGTCGCCGTAGCAAATAATTTTAGAGGATAAGCCATGCCACGTTCTCTCAAGAAAGGTCCTTTTATTGACCTGCACTTGCTGAAGAAGGTAGAGAAAGCGGTGGAAAGCGGAGACAAGAAGCCCCTGCGCACTTGGTCCCGTCGTTCAACGATCTTTCCTAACATGATCGGTTTGACCATCGCTGTCCATAATGGTCGTCAGCACGTTCCGGTATTTGTTTCCGACGAAATGGTCGGTCACAAACTGGGTGAATTCGCACCGACTCGTACTTATCGCGGCCACGCTGCTGATAAAAAAGCGAAGAAGAAATAAGGTAGGAGGAAGAGATGGAAACTTTAGCTCAACATCGCCATGCTCGTTCTTCTGCTCAGAAGGTTCGCCTTGTTGCAGACCTGATTCGCGGTAAGAAAGTGTCGCAGGCTCTGGATATTCTGACCTACACCAATAAGAAAGCGGCTGTACTGGTTAAGAAAGTCCTGGAATCTGCCATTGCTAACGCTGAACACAACGATGGCGCTGACATTGACGATCTGAAAGTTACGAAAATTTTCGTAGACGAAGGCCCGAGCATGAAGCGCATTATGCCGCGTGCAAAAGGTCGTGCAGATCGCATCCTGAAGCGCACCAGCCACATTACTGTGGTTGTGTCCGATCGCTGAGACTCTGGAGACTAGCAATGGGTCAGAAAGTACATCCTAATGGTATTCGCCTGGGTATTGTAAAACCATGGAACTCAACCTGGTTTGCGAACACCAAAGAATTCGCTGACAACCTGGACAGCGATTTTAAAGTACGTCAGTACCTGACTAAGGAACTGGCTAAAGCGTCTGTATCTCGTATCGTTATCGAGCGTCCGGCTAAGAGCATCCGTGTGACCATTCACACCGCTCGCCCGGGTATCGTTATCGGTAAGAAAGGCGAAGACGTAGAAAAACTGCGCAAAGTCGTAGCGGATATTGCTGGCGTTCCTGCTCAGATCAATATCGCCGAAGTGCGTAAGCCTGAACTGGACGCAAAATTGGTTGCTGACAGCATCACTTCTCAGCTGGAACGTCGTGTTATGTTCCGTCGTGCTATGAAGCGTGCTGTACAGAACGCAATGCGTCTGGGCGCTAAAGGTATCAAAGTTGAAGTTAGCGGCCGTCTGGGCGGCGCGGAAATCGCACGTACCGAATGGTACCGCGAAGGTCGCGTACCTCTGCACACTCTGCGTGCTGACATCGACTACAACACCTCTGAAGCGCACACCACTTACGGTGTAATCGGCGTTAAAGTGTGGATCTTCAAAGGCGAGATCCTGGGTGGTATGGCTGCTGTTGAACAACCGGAAAAACCGGCTGCGCAACCTAAAAAGCAGCAGCGTAAAGGCCGTAAATAAGGAGCGTCGCTGATGTTACAACCAAAGCGTACAAAATTCCGTAAAATGCACAAAGGCCGTAACCGCGGTCTGGCTGCTGGCGCGGATGTTAGCTTCGGCAGCTTCGGTCTGAAAGCTGTTGGCCGTGGTCGTCTGACTGCCCGTCAGATCGAAGCAGCACGTCGTGCTATGACCCGTGCAGTTAAGCGTCAAGGTAAGATCTGGATCCGTGTATTCCCGGACAAACCGATCACTGAAAAGCCGCTGGCAGTGCGTATGGGTAAAGGTAAAGGTAACGTGGAGTATTGGGTTGCCTTGATTCAGCCGGGTAAAGTCCTGTATGAAATGGACGGCGTACCGGAAGAGCTGGCCCGTGAAGCATTCAAGCTGGCAGCAGCGAAACTGCCGATTAAAACCACCTTTGTAACTAAGACGGTGATGTAATGAAAGCAAAAGAGCTGCGTGAGAAGAGTGTTGAAGAGCTGAACACCGAGCTGCTGAATCTGCTGCGTGAGCAGTTCAACCTGCGTATGCAGGCTGCAAGTGGCCAGCTGCAACAGTCTCACCTGTTGAAGCAAGTGCGTCGTGACGTCGCACGCGTTAAGACTTTACTGACTGAGAAGGCGGGTGCGTAATGACCGATAAAATCCGTACTCTGCAAGGTCGCGTTGTTAGCGATAAAATGGAGAAATCCATCGTTGTTGCTATCGAACGTTTTGTGAAACACCCGATCTACGGTAAATTCATTAAGCGTACGACCAAACTGCACGTACATGACGAGAACAACGAATGCGGTACTGGTGACGTGGTTGAAATCCGCGAATGCCGTCCGCTGTCCAAGACTAAGTCCTGGACGCTGGTTCGCGTTGTAGAGAAAGCCGTTCTGTAATACAGTAGGCATTCTCAACGAATAAACGGCTCAGCGATGAGCCGTTTATTTTTTCTACCCATATCGTTGAAGCGGTGTTATAATGCCGCGCCCCCGATATGGGGCTTTTTTAACGACCTGATTTTCGGGTCTCAGTAGTAGTTGACATTAGCGGAGCACTAAAATGATCCAAGAACAGACTATGCTGAACGTCGCCGACAACTCCGGTGCACGTCGCGTAATGTGTATCAAGGTTCTGGGTGGCTCGCACCGTCGCTACGCAGGCGTCGGCGATATCATCAAGATCACCATCAAGGAAGCAATTCCGCGTGGTAAGGTCAAAAAAGGTGATGTGCTGAAGGCGGTAGTGGTGCGCACCAAGAAGGGTGTTCGTCGCCCGGACGGTTCTGTCATTCGCTTCGATGGTAATGCATGCGTTATTTTAAACAATAACAGCGAGCAACCTATCGGTACGCGTATTTTTGGGCCGGTAACTCGTGAACTTCGTAACGAGAAGTTCATGAAAATTATCTCTCTGGCACCAGAAGTACTCTAAGGAGCGAATCATGGCAGCGAAGATCCGTCGTGATGACGAAGTTATCGTGTTAACCGGTAAAGATAAAGGTAAACGCGGTAAAGTTAAGAATGTCCTGTCTTCCGGCAAGGTCATTGTTGAAGGTATCAACCTGGTTAAGAAACATCAGAAGCCGGTTCCGGCCCTGAACCAACCAGGCGGCATCGTAGAGAAAGAAGCAGCTATTCAGATCTCTAACCTTGCTATCTTCAACGCGGCAACCGGCAAGGCTGACCGTGTAGGCTTTAGATTCGAAGACGGCAAAAAAGTCCGTTTCTTCAAATCTAACAGCGAAACTATCAAGTAATTTGGAGTAGTACGATGGCGAAACTGCATGATTACTACAAAGACGAAGTAGTCGCTAAACTCATGACTGAGTTTAACTACAATTCTGTCATGCAAGTCCCTCGGGTCGAGAAGATCACCCTGAACATGGGTGTTGGTGAAGCGATCGCTGACAAGAAACTGCTGGATAACGCAGCAGCTGACCTGACAGCAATCTCCGGTCAAAAACCGCTGATCACCAAAGCACGCAAATCAGTTGCAGGCTTCAAAATCCGTCAGGGCTATCCGATCGGCTGTAAAGTAACTCTGCGTGGCGAACGCATGTGGGAGTTCTTTGAGCGCCTGATCACTATTGCTGTTCCACGTATCCGTGACTTCCGTGGCTTGTCCGCTAAGTCTTTCGACGGTCGTGGTAACTACAGCATGGGTGTCCGTGAGCAGATCATCTTCCCAGAAATCGACTACGATAAAGTCGACCGCGTGCGTGGTTTGGATATTACCATTACCACTACTGCGAAATCTGATGAAGAAGGCCGTGCTCTGCTGGCTGCCTTTGACTTCCCGTTCCGCAAGTAAGGTAGGGTTACTGAATGGCTAAGCAATCAATGAAAGCACGCGAAGTAAAGCGCGTAGCTTTAGCTGATAAGTACTTCGCAAAACGCGCTGAACTGAAAGCTATTATCTCTGATGTGAACGCGACCGACGAAGATCGTTGGAACGCAGTTCTCAAGCTGCAGTCTCTGCCGCGTGATTCCAGCCCGTCCCGTCAGCGTAACCGCTGCCGTCAAACAGGTCGTCCGCATGGCTATGTGGGCAAGTTCGGGTTGAGCCGTATCAAACTGCGTGAAGCCGCCATGCGCGGTGAAGTACCAGGCTTGAAAAAGGCTAGCTGGTAATTACCAATTGAATCACGGGAGTAAAGACAGATGAGCATGCAAGATCCGATCGCGGATATGCTGACCCGTATCCGTAACGGTCAGGCCGCGAATAAAGCTGCGGTCACCATGCCTTCCTCCAAGCTGAAAGTGGCAATTGCCAACGTGCTGAAGGAAGAAGGTTTTATTGAAGATTTTAAAGTTGAAGGCGACACCAAGCCGGAACTGGAACTTACTCTCAAGTATTTCCAGGGTAAAGCTGTTGTAGAAAGCATTCAGCGTGTCAGTCGCCCAGGTCTGCGCATTTATAAGCGTAAAGACGAGCTGCCGAAAGTTATGGCTGGCATGGGTATCGCAGTTGTTTCTACCTCTAAAGGTGTTATGACTGATCGTGCAGCGCGCCAGGCTGGTCTTGGTGGCGAAATTATCTGCTACGTAGCCTAATCGGAGGAAAAAATGTCTCGTGTTGCTAAAGCACCGGTCGTTATTCCTGCCGGCGTTGATGTAAAAATCAACGGTCAGGTTATTACGATCAAAGGTAAAAACGGCGAGCTGACTCGTACTCTCAACGATGCTGTTGCAGTAAATCATGCAGATAATGCACTGACCTTCGGTCCGCGTGATGGTTACGCAGATGGATGGGCTCAGGCTGGTACCGCGCGTGCCCTGCTGAATGCAATGGTTGTCGGTGTTACCGAAGGTTTCACTAAGAAGCTTCAGCTGGTTGGTGTAGGTTATCGTGCAGCGGTTAAAGGGAATGTAGTAAACCTGGCTTTAGGTTTCTCTCACCCAGTTGACCATCAGCTGCCTGCGGGAATCACTGCAGAATGTCCGTCTCAGACTGAAATCGTGCTGAAAGGCGCTGATAAACAGCTGATCGGTCAGGTTGCAGCAGATCTGCGCGCCTACCGTCGTCCTGAGCCTTATAAAGGCAAGGGTGTTCGTTACGCCGACGAAGTCGTGCGTACCAAAGAGGCTAAGAAGAAGTAAGGTAACACTATGGATAAGAAATCTGCTCGTATCCGTCGTGCGACCCGCGCACGCCGCAAGCTCCAGGAGCTGGGTGCAACTCGCCTGGTGGTACATCGTACCCCGCGTCATATTTACGCACAGGTAATTGCACCGAACGGTTCTGAAGTTCTGGTAGCTGCTTCTACTGTAGAAAAAGCTATCGCTGAACAATTGAAGTACACCGGTAACAAAGACGCTGCTGCAGCTGTAGGTAAAGCTGTTGCTGAACGCGCTCTGGAAAAAGGCATCAAAGATGTTTCTTTTGACCGTTCCGGGTTCCAATATCATGGTCGTGTCCAGGCACTGGCAGATGCTGCCCGTGAAGCTGGCCTTCAGTTCTAAGGTAGAGGTGTAAGATGGCTCACATCGAAAAACAAGCTGGCGAACTGCAGGAAAAGCTGATCGCGGTTAACCGCGTATCTAAAACCGTTAAAGGTGGTCGTATTTTCTCCTTCACAGCTCTGACTGTAGTTGGTGATGGTAACGGTCGCGTTGGTTTTGGTTACGGTAAAGCGCGTGAAGTTCCAGCAGCGATCCAGAAAGCGATGGAAAAAGCCCGTCGCAATATGATTAACGTCGCGCTGAACCACGGCACCCTGCAGCACCCGGTTAAGGGTACTCACACGGGTTCTCGTGTATTCATGCAGCCGGCTTCCGAAGGTACCGGTATCATCGCCGGTGGTGCAATGCGCGCCGTTCTGGAAGTCGCTGGAGTTCGTAACGTTCTGGCTAAAGCGTATGGTTCTACTAACCCGATTAACGTGGTGCGTGCAACTATCGATGGCCTGGAAAATATGAAATCTCCGGAAATGGTCGCTGCCAAGCGTGGTAAATCCGTTGAAGAAATTCTGGGGAAATAAACCATGGCAAAGACTATTAAAATTACTCAAACCCGCAGTGCAATCGGTCGTCTGCCGAAACACAAGGCAACGCTGCTTGGCCTGGGTCTGCGTCGTATTGGTCACACCGTAGAGCGCGAGGATACTCCTGCTGTTCGTGGTATGGTCAACGCGGTTTCCTTCATGGTTAAAGTTGAGGAGTAAGAGATGCGTTTAAATACTCTGTCTCCGGCCGAAGGCTCTAAAAAAGCGGCTCGCCGCCTGGGTCGTGGTATCGGTTCTGGCCTCGGTAAAACCGGTGGTCGTGGTCACAAAGGTCAGAAGTCTCGTTCTGGCGGTGGCGTACGTCGCGGTTTCGAGGGTGGTCAGATGCCTCTGTACCGTCGTCTGCCGAAATTCGGCTTCACTTCACGTAAAGCAGCGATTACAGCCGAAGTTCGTCTGTCTGACCTGGCTAAAGTTGAAGGCGGTGTTGTAGACCTGAACACGCTGAAAGCAGCTAACATTATCGGTATCCAGATCGAGTTCGCGAAAGTGATCCTGGCTGGTGAAGTCACTACTCCGGTAACTGTTCGTGGCCTGCGTGTTACTAAAGGCGCTCGTGCTGCTATCGAAGCTGCTGGCGGTAAAATCGAGGAATAAGTAGCAGATGGCTAAACAACCGGGATTAGATTTTCAAAGTGCCAAAGGTGGCTTAGGCGAGCTGAAACGCAGACTGCTGTTTGTAATCGGCGCGCTGATTGTGTTCCGTATTGGCTCTTTCATTCCGATCCCTGGTATTGATGCCGCTGTACTTGCCAAACTGCTTGAGCAACAGCGAGGCACCATCATTGAAATGTTTAACATGTTCTCTGGTGGTGCTCTCAGCCGTGCTTCTATCTTTGCTCTGGGGATCATGCCGTATATTTCGGCGTCGATCATTATCCAGCTGCTGACGGTGGTTCATCCAACGCTGGCAGAAATTAAGAAAGAAGGGGAGTCTGGTCGTCGTAAGATCAGCCAGTACACCCGCTACGGTACTCTGGTGCTGGCAATATTCCAGTCGATCGGTATTGCTACCGGTCTGCCGAATATGCCTGGTATGCAGGGCCTGGTGATGAACCCAGGCTTTGCATTCTATTTCACCGCTGTTGTAAGTCTGGTTACAGGGACGATGTTCCTGATGTGGTTGGGCGAACAGATTACTGAACGTGGTATCGGCAACGGTATCTCAATCATTATCTTCGCCGGTATTGTCGCGGGACTCCCGCCAGCCATTGCCCATACTATCGAGCAAGCGCGTCAAGGCGACCTGCACTTCCTCGTGTTGCTGTTGGTTGCAGTATTAGTATTCGCAGTGACGTTCTTTGTTGTATTTGTTGAGCGTGGTCAACGCCGTATTGTGGTAAACTACGCAAAACGTCAGCAAGGTCGTCGTGTCTATGCTGCACAGAGCACACATTTACCGCTGAAAGTGAATATGGCGGGGGTAATCCCGGCAATCTTCGCTTCCAGTATTATTCTGTTCCCGGCGACCATCGCGTCATGGTTCGGGGGCGGGACTGGTTGGAACTGGCTGACAACAATTTCGCTGTATTTGCAGCCTGGGCAACCGCTTTATGTGTTACTCTATGCGTCTGCAATCATATTCTTCTGTTTCTTCTACACGGCGTTGGTTTTCAACCCGCGTGAAACAGCAGATAACCTGAAGAAGTCCGGTGCATTTGTACCAGGAATTCGTCCGGGAGAGCAAACGGCGAAGTATATCGATAAAGTAATGACCCGCCTGACTTTGGTTGGTGCGCTCTACATTACCTTTATCTGCCTGATCCCGGAGTTCATGCGTGATGCAATGAAAGTACCGTTCTACTTCGGTGGGACCTCACTGCTTATCGTTGTTGTCGTGATTATGGACTTTATGGCTCAAGTGCAAACTCTGATGATGTCAAGTCAGTACGAGTCTGCATTGAAGAAGGCGAATCTGAAAGGCTACGGCCGTTAACAGTCGCCCGAGAAGTTACGGAGAGTAAAAATGAAAGTTCGTGCTTCCGTCAAGAAATTATGCCGTAACTGCAAAATCGTTAAGCGTGATGGTGTCATCCGTGTGATTTGCAGTGCCGAGCCGAAGCATAAACAGCGCCAAGGCTGATTTATTCGCATATTTTTCTTGCAAAGTTGGGTTGAGCTGGCTAGATTAGCCAGCCAATCTTTTGTATGTCTGTGCGTTTCCATTTGAGTATCCTGAAAACGGGCTTTTCAGCATGGTGCGTACATATTAAATAGTAGGAGTGCATAGTGGCCCGTATAGCAGGCATTAACATTCCTGATCAGAAACATGCTGTGATCGCATTAACTTCGATCTACGGCGTCGGCAAGACCCGTTCTAAAGCCATTCTGGCTGCCGCGGGTATCGCTGAAGATGTTAAGATCAGTGAGCTGTCTGAAGAACAAATCGACACGCTGCGTGACGAAGTTGCCAAATTTGTCGTTGAAGGTGATCTGCGCCGTGAAGTTAGCATGAGCATCAAGCGCCTTATGGACCTTGGTTGCTATCGCGGTTTGCGTCATCGTCGTGGTCTCCCGGTTCGCGGTCAGCGTACCAAGACCAACGCACGTACCCGTAAGGGTCCGCGCAAACCGATCAAGAAATAATCGGGGTGATTGAATAATGGCAAAGGCACCAATTCGTGCACGTAAACGTGTAAGAAAACAAGTCTCTGACGGCGTGGCTCATATCCATGCTTCTTTTAACAACACCATCGTTACCATTACTGATCGTCAGGGTAACGCACTGGGTTGGGCAACAGCCGGTGGTTCCGGTTTCCGTGGTTCTCGCAAATCCACTCCGTTTGCAGCTCAGGTTGCAGCAGAGCGTTGCGCTGAAGCCGTAAAAGAATACGGTATCAAGAATCTGGAAGTTATGGTCAAAGGACCGGGTCCAGGTCGCGAATCTACTGTTCGTGCTCTGAACGCCGCTGGTTTCCGCATCACTAATATTACTGATGTGACTCCGATCCCTCATAACGGTTGTCGTCCGCCGAAAAAACGTCGCGTATAACGCTGTCGTTTCTAGGATTGTTGGAGAAAGAAAATGGCAAGATATTTGGGTCCTAAGCTCAAGCTGAGCCGTCGTGAGGGCACTGACTTATTCCTTAAGTCTGGCGTTCGCGCGATCGATACCAAGTGTAAAATTGAACAAGCTCCTGGCCAGCACGGTGCGCGTAAACCGCGTCTGTCTGACTATGGTGTGCAGTTGCGTGAAAAGCAAAAAGTTCGCCGTATCTACGGTGTGCTGGAGCGTCAGTTCCGTAACTACTACAAAGAAGCAGCACGTCTGAAAGGCAACACCGGTGAAAACCTGTTGGGTCTGCTGGAAGGTCGTCTGGACAACGTTGTATACCGTATGGGCTTCGGTGCCACTCGTGCAGAAGCACGTCAGCTGGTCAGCCATAAAGCAATTATGGTAAACGGTCGTGTTGTTAACATCGCTTCTTATCAGGTTAGTCCGAATGACGTTGTTAGCATTCGTGAGAAAGCGAAGAAGCAGTCTCGCGTGAAAGCCGCTCTGGAGCTGGCTGAGCAGCGTGAAAAGCCAACCTGGCTGGAAGTTGATGCTGGCAAGATGGAAGGTACGTTCAAGCGTAAGCCGGAGCGTTCTGATCTGTCTGCGGACATTAACGAACACCTGATCGTCGAGCTTTACTCCAAGTAAAGCTTAGTACCAAAGAGAGGACACAATGCAGGGTTCTGTGACAGAGTTTCTAAAACCGCGCCTGGTAGATATCGAGCAAGTGAGTTCGACGCACGCCAAGGTGACCCTTGAGCCTTTAGAGCGTGGCTTTGGCCATACTTTGGGTAACGCACTGCGCCGTATTCTGCTCTCATCGATGCCGGGTTGCGCGGTGACCGAGGTTGAGATTGATGGTGTACTACATGAGTACAGCACCAAAGAAGGCGTTCAGGAAGATATCCTGGAAATCCTGCTCAACCTGAAAGGGCTGGCGGTGAGAGTTCAGGGTAAAGATGACGTTATTCTTACCTTGAATAAATCTGGCATTGGCCCTGTGACTGCAGCCGACATTACCCATGATGGTGATGTCGAAATCGTCAAGCCACAGCACGTGATCTGCCACCTGACCGATGAGAATGCATCTATTAGCATGCGTATCAAAGTTCAGCGCGGTCGTGGTTATGTGCCGGCTTCTACCCGAATTCATTCGGAAGAAGATGAGCGCCCAATCGGCCGTCTGCTGGTCGACGCATGCTACAGCCCTGTAGAGCGTATTGCCTACAATGTTGAAGCAGCGCGTGTAGAACAGCGTACCGACCTGGACAAGCTGGTCATCGAAATGGAAACCAACGGCACAATCGATCCTGAAGAGGCGATTCGTCGTGCGGCAACCATTCTGGCTGAACAACTGGAAGCTTTCGTTGATTTACGTGATGTACGTCAGCCGGAAGTTAAAGAAGAGAAACCAGAATTCGATCCGATCCTGCTGCGCCCTGTTGACGATCTGGAATTGACTGTCCGCTCTGCTAACTGCCTCAAAGCAGAAGCTATCCACTATATCGGTGATCTGGTACAGCGTACTGAGGTTGAGCTTCTTAAGACGCCTAACCTTGGTAAAAAATCTCTTACCGAGATTAAAGACGTGCTGGCTTCCCGTGGACTGTCTCTGGGCATGCGCCTGGAAAACTGGCCACCGGCAAGCATCGCTGACGAGTAACCGGATCACAGGTTAAGGTTTTACTGAGAAGGATAAGGTCATGCGCCATCGTAAGAGTGGTCGTCAACTGAACCGCAACAGCAGCCATCGCCAGGCTATGTTCCGCAATATGGCAGGTTCACTGGTTCGTCATGAAATCATCAAGACGACTCTGCCGAAAGCGAAAGAGCTGCGTCGCGTAGTTGAGCCGCTGATTACTCTTGCCAAGACTGATAGCGTAGCTAATCGTCGTCTGGCATTCGCCCGTACTCGTGATAACGAGATCGTGGCAAAACTGTTTAACGAACTGGGCCCGCGTTTTGCGAGCCGCGCCGGTGGTTACACTCGCATTCTGAAGTGTGGTTTCCGTGCAGGCGACAACGCGCCGATGGCATACATCGAGCTGGTTGATCGTTCAGAGAAAACAGAAGCTGCTGCAGAGTAATCTGTAGTAACGTAAAAAAACCCGCCTCGGCGGGTTTTTTTATATCCGTCATATCCCCACTTATCTACAATATTTGTACTCTTTTTGTTCATCCCCTGGAGTGTTGTATGTGGTTACTTGACCAGTGGGCAGAGCGCCATATTATTGATGCACAGTCTAAAGGCGAGTTTGATGATTTACCGGGAACGGGCGAACCGCTGACTCTTGACGATGACTCCCATGTCCCGCCTGAACTCCGAGCCGGATACCGTTTATTAAAAAATGCAGGTTGCCTTCCTCCTGAGCTCGAGCAACGCAGAGAGGCAATACAGCTGCTTGAAATACTCGCGGGGATCCGCAAAGATGATCCCAGTTATCCTGAGGTGAGCCGAAGACTGTCGCTACTGGAACTTAAACTTCGGCAGGCTGGACTCAGCACCGAGTTTTTGCGCGGTGACTACGCAGATAAGCTGCTAAAAAAGATCAACGATGAATAGCGGAGAGAGCATGTACCGAATTGGTGAAATAGCGAAACTGGCTGACGTGACGCCGGATACTATCCGCTACTATGAAAAGCAGCAGATGATGGAGCATGAAGTGCGTACTGAAGGCGGATTTCGCCTCTATACAGAAAGCGATCTTCAGCGCTTGAAGTTTATTCGTTATGCCCGGCAGCTTGGTTTCACTCTGGAGTCGATCCGTGAATTGCTTTCGATCCGGGTTGATCCCGAACACCATACCTGTCAGGAATCAAAAGGGATCGTCCAGGAAAGACTGCAAGAAGTCGAAGCCCGCATTGCTGAACTTCAGACGATGCAGCGGTCTCTGCAACGATTGAATGATGCATGCTGCGGCAAGGCACACAGCAGCGTGTACTGCTCTATTCTTGAAGCTCTTGAGCAAGGCGCCAGTGGAACAGCATCAGGCTGTTGATTTCTTGAACTGCCAGGTCTACACTCGCGGCGTAAATTACTACAAACTGGAGATATTATGAGTCGTTATCAGCACACCAAAGGGCAGATAAAGGACAACGCCATTGAGGCGCTTCTGCATGACCCACTGTTCAGACAGCGCGTTGAGAAAAATAAGAAAGGGAAAGGAAGTTATCTGCGAAAAGGCAAACATGGCAATCGGGGTAACTGGGAGGCCAGTGGCAAGAAAGTAATTAACTTTTTTACCACTGGCCTTCTAGTTTCAGTGAGTGCTTAAGAGCGATTATTCTGTTCTTTCAGCAGGTCACGAATTTCACTTAGCAATACTTCTTCTTTCGATGGAGCTGGCGGTGCTGCCGGCTCTTCCGCTTTTTTACGGTTCAGTTTGTTGATCAGTTTGATTGCCATAAAGATAGCAAACGCAACAATAATGAAATCGAATACATTCTGAATAAATACACCGTAATGCATGACCACGGCAGGGATGTCTCCCTGTGCATCACGTAGCGTTAAAGCAAACTGTTTAAAATCAATTCCACCAATTAACAGCCCCAGCGGCGGCATAATGATATCGGCAACCAGTGATGAAACAATCTTACCGAATGCCGCACCAATAATGACACCCACTGCCAAATCGACAACATTCCCGCGCATCGCGAATTCGCGAAACTCTTTAATAATGCTCATTTTATTCTCCCTATGCAGCTGACGTTTATAAGTTTAACAAATGTTTAGGCAATTTCCATTTATGTATTGCCGAAAGGAAAATTTATTAGACCATGAAAAATAAAGGGAAATAAAAAGGGCGCTGTATTAGCGCCCAAATTATTACAGGAAGAAAGGACTTGGCTGGAATAGTCGCTCGACGTCGGTAATAAACTTTTTATCTGTCAGGAACATAATTACGTGATCGCCCTGCTCAATGCGCAGGTTATCGTTGGCAATCATGACATCGTTACCACGTACAACGGCGCCAATAATGGTTCCGGGCGGAAGTTTAATTTCATCAATTGAACGCCCTACAACTCTCGACGTCGTTTCATCCCCGTGTGCGACGGCTTCAATGGCTTCCGCGACGCCACGGCGAAGTGAAGAAACGCCAACAATATCAGCTTTACGCACGTGGCTCAGCAGCGCGGAGATGGTCGCCTGCTGCGGTGAAATCGCAATATCGATCACGCTGCCTTGCACCAGATCGACGTATGCTCTGCGCTGGATCAACACCATTACTTTCTTGGCACCCATCCGTTTGGCAAGCATCGCCGACATGATATTTGCTTCATCATCGTTGGTCACTGCGATGAACAGATCGACCTGATCGATATGTTCTTCGGCCAGTAACTCTTGATCCGAAGCATCACCAAAAAAGACGATCGTATTTTGTAGTTTCTCTGCAAGTTCGGATGCGCGTTGTTGATTACGTTCGATCAGTTTGACGCTGTAATCTTTTTCCAGACGACGTGCCAGACCCGCACCGATATTACCGCCACCCACTAACATAATGCGTTTGTACGGCTTTTCCAGACGCTGCAGTTCACTCATTACGGCGCGTATATGCTGTGATGCCGCAATAAAGAAGACTTCATCACCCGCTTCAACGATCGTAGAACCTTGCGGACGGATCGGTCGGTCATGACGGAAAATGGCCGCAACGCGGGTGTCGATGTGCGGCATATGCTCACGCATTGTTGACAGCGCATTACCGATAAGCGGCCCGCCGTAATAGGCTTTTACTACTGCCAGACTGACTTTACCTTCGGCAAAATTCACCACCTGCAATGCGCCCGGATATTCAATCAGGCGATAAATGCTATCGATAACCAGTTGCTCAGGTGCAATCAGATGATCGATTGGCACCGCATCGGATTGGAACAGCTTGTCGGCATCGCGAACGTAATCTGGTGAACGAATACGGGCGATGCGATTAGGCGTATTAAACAGTGAATAAGCTACCTGGCAGGCAACCATATTTGTTTCATCTGAGCTGGTTACGGCAACCAGCATATCGGCATCGTCGGCACCGGCTTCACGCAATACGCGGGGATGCGAACCATGCCCTTGCACGACACGGAGATCAAACTTGTCCTGCAGGCTGCGCAGGCGTTCGCCATTGGTATCGACTACCGTGATATCGTTGTTCTCTCCGACCAGGTTTTCAGCCAGCGTACCGCCAACTTGCCCTGCGCCCAGAATGATAATTTTCATCAGTCGCGACCCGTTATCTCATCACTTTTTGATTAGCTTAGCGTAAAAGAAGCCATCGCCATCTTCCGCACCCGGTAAATTCTGACGTCCGGGTTTTTCCGGCGTACCGGTTTCGCTTAATACCGCATCCGGTGTGCGTGCCAAGAAGGCGGCAATTTGCTGCTGGTTCTCTTCTGGCAGGATAGAGCACGTTGCATACACCAGCGTGCCGCCAGATTTAAGATGTGACCAGGTAGCATTCAGGATCTCAGCCTGTAATTGGGCAAGTTCGGCAATATCCCGGTCGCGGCGCAGCCATTTGATATCCGGATGGCGACGGATCACCCCGGTAGCAGAACATGGGGCGTCCAGCAAAATACGGTCAAACTGTTGTTCACCGCACCACTGCTGTGGATAGCGGCCATCCCCCTGTTTTACGGTTGCCTTCATGCCCAGACGTTTCAGATTGTCGTAAACGCGCGATAAGCGTTTTTCATCCACATCGACGGCCATGACGTTAGCTAGCGGAGCAACTTCCAGAATGTGAGTGGTTTTACCGCCCGGCGCACAGCACAGGTCGAGGATCTGTTCACCGTCCTCCGGCAACAGATAATTTACGCATCCTTGAGCGGAAGCATCCTGAACGGTGACCCAACCTTCGTCAAAACCAGGGAGGGCGTGAACTGGAGCCGGTGTTTCAAGACGCACTGCATCCGGGTAGTCTGGATGCGGGAAACCGGTTAATCCCGCTTCGGTAAGCAGGTCTAGCCAGGCGTCGCGAGTATGGTGATTACGATTGACTCGTAGCCACATCGGCGGTCGCTGGTTATTGGCTTCAAGAATGGCTTCCCACTGCTGCGGATACGCACTTTTAATACGTTTCACCAGCCAGGAGGGGTGTAAGAAGCGCAAATCGCTTTGCGCAAACTCGGCCAGCAGTTCATCCTGACGGCGTTGAAACTGGCGCAGTACGCCGTTGATCAGCCCTTTCAGCTGTGGACGCTTAATAACGACCGCGCCTTCTACGGTCTCAGCCAGTGCAGCGTGTGCTGGAATACGAGTATGCAACAGTTGATAGAAGCCCACCATGATCAGGTAGTGAACGGTGCGCTGTTTGCCCGTCATTGGACGTTCCATTAGTTGTTGGATCATCCACTCCAGTTGAGAGAGTGTACGCAATACGCCGAAGCAAAGTTCCTGTAACAGCGCTTTGTCTTTATCGGCAACTTTTTGCTGCATGGCGGGCAGCACGTTACTTAGTGATTGTCCTTTCTCGACAACCTGTTCGACGGCCTGGGCCGCCATACTGCGTAAATTAAAATGTTTTTTCATAAGCGCAAAAATAAAAATGCCCGGAGACACCGGGCTTAAAGAGATGAACCGTCAGGCCAGACGGTTTCCGGGCACGAACCACTCCCGGCGCGAATTAAGCAGATCCTGCGCGCTCATGGCTTTTTTACCGGCAGGCTGCAAAGAGATAAGATTCAGAATGCCGTCGCCTGTTGCGACCTGGATACCCTGCTTTGTCGCCTCTAGAATGGTGCCTGGCTCGGCCTGGGTGTTTACAGCAATAACCGAAGCTTGCCAGACTTTCACTGGCTGACCATCGATTTCAAGCCAGCTCATTGGCCACGGGTTAAAGGCGCGGATGCAGCGTTCCAATTGAACAGCCGAAAGCGACCAGTCGATACGGGCCTCTTCTTTGCTGAGTTTTTCTGCATGCGTAACCAGTGATTCGTCTTGTACCACCGGTTTTATTGTGCCGGCAGCCAGCTGTTTTAGCGTTTCAATCAGCCCCTGAGGCCCCAGGTCTGCCAGCTTGTCATATAACGAACCGCTGGTATCTTCTGCCGTAATTGGGCAGGACAGCTTCAGCAGCATATCACCGGTGTCGAGGCCAACATCCATCTGCATGATGGTAACACCGGTTTCGGCGTCGCCTGCCCACAGTGAGCGCTGGATCGGTGCTGCACCCCGCCAGCGCGGAAGCAGGGAACCGTGAACGTTGATACAACCCAGGCGCGGCATTTCCAGTACTGCTTTTGGCAGGATCAGGCCATATGCTACCACCACCATCACGTCTGCGTGTAAATCAGCAACCAGTTGCTGGTTTTCCTGAGGGCGAAGAGAGACGGGTTGAAAGACCGGTATCCCTTTTTCTTCTGCCAGCACTTTTACCGGGCTGGGCATCAGCTTTTTACCGCGTCCCGCCGGGCGGTCCGGTTGGGTAAACACGCCAACGACGTTATGTCCAGAAGACAGCAGCGCGTCGAGATGACGCGCTGCAAAGTCAGGTGTACCCGCAAAAATAATACGTAGTGAGTCTGACACGTTGATCCTTGTCCTTAAGCTCGTGCGTTCAGGCGGTCGAGTTTTTCAACTTTCTGACGAATGCGTTGTTGCTTCAACGGAGACAGATAATCGATAAATAGTTTACCGACCAGGTGATCCATTTCATGTTGAATGCAGATAGCGAGCAGGCCATCGGCTTCCAGTTCAAAAGATTTGCCGTCGCGATCGAGCGCACGAATTTTTACTTTCTCTGCACGCGGTACTAACGCACGCTGTTCAGGAATAGACAGACAGCCTTCTTCAATGCCGGTTTCGCCGTCTTTTTCCAGCAGTTCTGGGTTAATGAGTACCAACTGCTCATCGCGATTTTCAGAGACATCAATAACAATGATGCGCTGATGAATATCGACCTGTGTTGCTGCCAGACCGATACCTTCTTCGGCGTACATCGTTTCGAACATATCATCAACGATACGCTGAATTTCTGCATTCACTTCTTCAACCGGTTTTGCGACTTTGCGAAGGCGCTCGTCCGGAATATGTAACACTTGCAAAACTGACATAGTTATCCAGAGTTGTGTTCAGGAGTTGAAAAGATTATTACCTCTATTCTAGACAAAACCCCCTCTGATTGACAGCATCAGTGACCAATCGCAAAGATTGCCAGGACTGCTTGTGGCAGGGGAACAGGGATGACCCAAATCGAAATTTGGCTACGTTTAGCGCAAGTGAATGAACTGTATGGTGATGAGATAGTGCGCGTTGCTCACTGGCTCAATACTCAACCGTGTATTAACAATGCGGTACTCCTGCAGGCTGGATTCTCTCCACGCCAGGCAAGACGCTTTTTAACCTTTTCAGATCTGACGCTGGAAAAAACGCTGCGCTGGATTGAACAGCCTAACCACCACTTTGTGGTTGCCGACAGCGAGCATTATCCGCCACAGCTCCGTGCGATTGAGGATTATCCTGGGGTGCTTTTTGTTGCAGGAGCTCCCGCATGCCTCCACTCATTTCAAGTTGCCGTTGTCGGTAGTCGACAACACTCATGGTATGGCGAACGCTGGGGACGGTTGTTTTGTGAAAAGCTTGTTGCATGTGGGGTGACGATCACCAGCGGTCTGGCCCGGGGGATTGATGGCGTGGCGCACAATGCTGCGATAAACCAACAAGGCACAAGTATTGCGGTGCTGGGAAATGGACTTGAGACCATTCACCCACGACAGCATATCCGTCTTGCGGAACGACTGATTGAGGCAGGGGGCGCACTGGTGTCTGAGTTCCCATTAGATACGCTCCCTTTGCCGCGCAATTTTCCCCGACGAAATCGTATTATCAGTGGTCTAAGTAAAGGTGTACTGGTTGTCGAAGCTGCACAGCGTAGTGGTTCACTGGTTACTGCTCGCTGTGCAATTGAACAAGGGCGGGAGGTGTTTGCTTTACCAGGGCCGATTGGGAGCCCGGGAAGTGAAGGCCCGCATTGGCTTATTCAGCAGGGAGCCATGCTTGTGACGACACCAGAGGAAATTCTTGAAAATTTGCAATATGGGCTGCAATGGTTGCCAGATGAACCTGAAAAATCAATTTATTCGCCAGATCACGAAGAGGTGGCATTGCCATTTCCGGAGCTCCTGGCTAACGTAGGAGATGAGGTAACACCTGTTGACGTCGTCGCTGAACGTGCCGGCCAACCTGTGCCAGAGGTAGTGGCTCAACTGCTCGAACTGGAGTTAGCAGGGTGGATCGCAGCTGTACCCGGCGGCTATGTCCGATTGAGGAGGGCATGCCATGTTCGACGTACTAATGTATTTGTTTGAGACATATATCCATAACGAAGCTGAGCTGCGTGTGGATCAGGACAAACTGGAACGGGATCTTACCGACGCTGGTTTTGATCGTGAAGACATTTACAACGCGTTACTTTGGCTGGAGAAGCTTGCTGACTATCAGGATGGCCTTGCTGAACCTATGCAGCTGGCATCGGACCCTCTTTCTATACGTATTTATACTGCGGAAGAGTGCGATCGACTGGATGCAAGCTGTAGAGGATTCCTGCTATTCCTGGAGCAGATTCAGGTGCTAAACCTCGAAACGCGAGAAATGGTTATTGAGCGCGTACTCGCGCTGGATACGGCAGAGTTCGATCTGGAAGACCTGAAGTGGGTGATTCTGATGGTGCTATTCAACATTCCAGGTTGTGAAAATGCCTATCAGCAAATGGAAGAATTACTCTTTGAAGTGAATGAAGGTATGCTGCATTAATCAATCTTCATCAGTATGAGTTGTTATGGCTAAATCAGCACTGTTCACGGTGCGTAAAAACGAGCCCTGCCCACAATGCGGGGCTGAACTGGTTATTCGTTCCGGGAAACACGGTCCGTTTCTCGGTTGTTCACACTATCCAGAATGCGATTACATCCGTCCGCTGAAATCTTCCGCGGACGGACATGTAGTCAAAGTTCTGGAGGGTAAGCTTTGTCCTGCATGTGGCGCTGAGCTGGTGCTGAGACAGGGACGATTCGGTATGTTTATTGGATGCAGTGACTATCCTGCGTGCGATCACACCGAGCTCATCGACAAGCCTGATGAAACAGCAATAGTCTGTCCTCAATGCCAGACTGGTCATCTTGTCCAGCGTCGTTCCCGTTATGGCAAAACCTTTTACTCCTGCGATCGCTATCCGGAGTGCCAATTTGTCATTAACTTCAAACCGTTAGCCGGAGAATGTCCTGAGTGTCATTATCCGCTTCTCATCGAAAAGAAAACCGCGCAGGGTGTGAAGCATTTCTGTGCCAGTAAACAATGTGGAAAGCCGATTCCGGCGGAATAAAAAAGTGAATAATAACCTGCCCACAGATCCTATCGTTGCTGCGATAGCGGTTCTGAAACAAGAAAAAGTCATCGCCTATCCAACTGAAGCTGTATTTGGTGTCGGCTGCGACCCCGATAGCGAAACGGCGGTGAGCCGTTTGTTGGCGCTAAAACAACGTCCGGTCGATAAAGGGTTAATTTTAATCGCGTCAAACTTTGAACAACTTAAACCGTATATCGACGATAGCATGCTCACCGATGCTCAACGTGACGCTGTTTTCGCCCGTTGGCCTGGTCCTGTTACCTTCGTTTTCCCAGCGCTTGCGACAACGCCACGCTGGTTGACCGGGCGCTTTGATTCTCTGGCTGTTCGCGTCACCGATCACCCGCTGGTGGTTGCGTTGTGCCAGGCTTATGGCAAACCGTTAGTTTCTACCAGTGCTAATTTGAGTGGCTTACCGCCTTGCAGAACGGTAGAGGAAGTTCGCGCACAGTTCGGTACAGACTTTCCTGTGGTTGAAGGGGAGACCGGGGGGCGTTTGAATCCTTCGGAGATCCGTGATGCTCTGACAGGTGAACAGTTTCGACAGGGGTAATATGAAAGAAGCCTATGCTGTTTTTGGTAATCCGATAGCGCACAGTAAATCGCCCTTTATTCATCAGCAATTTGCAGAGCAGCTGAAGATTGATCACTCCTATGGGCGTGTACTGGCACCTATCAATGATTTTGTGAATACGCTGAACGCTTTTTTTGCTGAGGGCGGGAAGGGGGCAAATGTCACCGTGCCTTTTAAAGAAGAGGCATTTGCACGTGCCGATGAACTAACGGAGCGGGCATCGCTTGCTGGAGCCGTCAATACCCTTAAACGGCTGGAGGATGGACGTTTACTGGGAGACAACACGGATGGTATCGGCTTGTTGAGCGATCTTGAGCGTTTATCTTTTATTCGTCCCGGATCGCGAGTTCTGTTGATTGGTGCGGGTGGTGCATCCCGTGGAGTTTTATTACCTCTTCTTTCTATGGATTGTGCGGTGACTATTGTTAACCGTACCGCTTCGCGCGCTGAAGAGTTGGCACAAATCTTCTCCCATACCGGCAGCGTACAGGCGGTAGGAATGGACGAGCTTGATAATTACAGTTTTGATTTGATTATTAACGCGACATCCAGCGGAATTAGCGGTGAGATACCGGCTATTCCGACATCTCTTATTCACCCATCTGTCTATTGTTATGACATGTTTTATCAGAAAGGAGATACACCGTTCCTCTCCTGGTGTGCCGAACATGGGGCGAAACAATATGCTGATGGCCTGGGTATGCTGGTGGGACAAGCAGCGCACGCCGTTTTACTCTGGCATGGGGTTTTGCCGCAGATTGAACCCGTCATTAAAAGCATGCAGCAGGAATTGTCGGCATGAATCAGGCGATCCAGTTTCCCGATCGAGAAGAATGGCGCACGGATGTCAACGCCGTTGTGTTTCCGGCGATGGTTCATGGTATGCAGTTAACATGTGCCATCTCTGGAGTGATGCTGGCGTCCCGCTTTGGCGGCGACACGCCTGAACAGTGGTTGGAAATCTTTCAACAGCATCGCTGGGATCTGGAAGAAGAAGCTGAAGGATTGATCCAGGCCCAGCAGGAAGATGCTCAAGGTTGGGTGTGGTTACTCTGACTTAAATATTCATCTTTCCACTTAACATAGTTGTTAGCTGAATATTGTAAGCCTGCTTTCTCTTCATCGCTTAATGGACGGATTTGTTTAACCGGGCTTCCCAGGTACAGATACCCGCTTTCCAGGCGTTTGTTTTGGGGAACCAGGCTCCCAGCCCCAATCATAACGTCGTCTTCTACTACCACGCCATCCAGCAGAATCGAACCCATGCCGACTAATACGCGGTTGCCAATGATACAGCCGTGTAGCATGACCTTATGACCGACCGTTACATCCTCACCCACGATCAATGGATTACCCTGCGGATTAGACGTGGATTTATGTGTGACATGGAGAACGCTGCCGTCCTGAATGTTTGTACGGGCACCAATTTGCACATAGTTAACGTCGCCACGAATGGCAACCAGTGGCCAAATTCCAACATCATCAGCCAAACGAGCATCACCAATGACGACACTGCTGGTGTCGATCATCACGCGATTTCCGATCTGTGGGAAAAGATCCTTATAAGGACGCAGTACATCAGACATGTTTACCTCAACGAAAATAGAGCAGTAATGAAGACTTTGGTTGGATTATTGAGACTGTGCAAGTGGTTTAGCTATCAAAAATCAGCCAAATTGCGCAGGAATGTAGCGAAAGGAGTGAAAAACAAGCATTCAGAAAAAAAGATCCAAAAAATACTTGTGCTAAAAAATGGGATCCCTATAATGCGCCTCCATCGACACGGCGGATGTGAATCACTTCACGCAAACAGCCGGTTCGGTTGAAGAGAAAAACCTGAAAATGAGGGTTGACTCTGAAAGAGGAAAGCGTAATATACGCCACCTCGCGACAGAGCGCTAAAGCGCGTCGCAACTGCTCTTTAACAATTTATCAGACAATCTGTGTGGGCACTCGAAGATACGGATTCTTAACGTCGCAAGACGAAAAATGAATACCAAGTCTCAACGAGTGAACACGTAATTCATTACGAAGTTTAATTCATTGAGCATCAAACTTTTAAATTGAAGAGTTTGATCATGGCTCAGATTGAACGCTGGCGGCAGGCCTAACACATGCAAGTCGAACGGTAGCACAGAGGAGCTTGCTCCTTGGGTGACGAGTGGCGGACGGGTGAGTAATGTCTGGGAAACTGCCCGATGGAGGGGGATAACT
>NZ_JAOWGS010000034.1:0-157357 GCF_030333035.1 Citrobacter sp. Cpo015
AACAGCGAACGCGCAGACCGCCGCCCGCATGATTGAGCAAGGGCGCATAATTGCCCGTGATGAGGCTGTAAAAGATGCACAAGCGCAAGCCGCTAAATCTGCTGCCACTGCTGCTGGCCTGTCTGCCACTGTTAACCAGCTGCGTACCGAAGCAACAAAGCTTGCCACCCTCCTGGACGCCGCAAAGCATACCGCAAATCTTGCCACTGCCGTCAGAAGCAAAACAGCCGGAGCCGACGCCGCAGTGCTCGCCGACATGCTTGGACGCCTTGCAGAAGAAGCTCGATATTATGCTGAACGATCTGACGAACGCTACCGGGCAGGAATGACGTGTGAGCGCATTTACGACTCAGTGAGGCAGTCAAACAACAACAGGGTTAGACGATGAACGCAGAAAACCTAAGTGAAGCGTATTACCTCAATAACGATATAAAAGAACTACAGCGTCAGAAAAGCATACTGGAAAGTGGTGCCGGACTTGGTGTGACAATCCAGTCTACCTATCAGGATAACGCCTTTCTTGATGCCATACGCCCGCATGCAGTGGCTGAACTTGATCGCCGTATTGTGGAGAAGAAAAAAAACCTCTCCACTCTGGGTGTTACATTCTCTTAAATGAGAACAACAATAAAAGGTTATGTCTGCTTTGCCACATTCTGAGAGTATGAGTTTTATTTGGTAGTCAATCAGTTACTTTATTGGTTTGCTTTCCGATGGAAGATAGATGTTTCCACAGAAGGGGCAAATTAACGTTATATTGTTTTTTATTCTCGACAGACTGTGCTTTGACTGGCGGGAGCAATGAGGACAAGTACTTTTCACATGGCGTAAAGTACGCATCTTGATATCTTTGAGTATCGACATGTTTATTGTCCTGGTGGGCGGTTAACAACCATACACCACATGTTGGCTAATAGCTTCTTTTATAACCGTTACGATGTAGTCGTTAGCCATAATCAATCAAGCCTCGCAATAGCGGGGCTTTTTAACAACTGAGGAATGAGCATTACAGTAGTTCTTACAGCTAAGCAGATTGAAGACCTGGCTGCCTTCGCAAAAGAAGATGGCCAGCCACAATACACCATCACTACCGGAACAATCCCTGAGTTCGAAGCGGATGATGGCGAGGTTATCCCTGAGTACACCGGGCTGATTGCCTATTCCAAGTCGCTAGAGCATAGCGTTCTACAGCTCGATAACTAACGAATCAACAAAACTTTCCATCCGCCATGACACCACAATGCTCGTAGACATGCCAGGAAGCCTGACAGAAGAAGCTCGATACCATGCTGAACGCGCTGATGAAAACTACCGGGCAGGAATGACATGTGAGCGGATTTATGAGTCCGTAAAAATACTAACAATGAACCGTAGAGGAAAAATAATAGCTCTATAAATTAAGATGTTGACGGTTTTCGTGGATAAAATTGTGAATTTTTACTATGAAGGAAATACGACTCTTCCTTGAGTCAAAATCCCTGACAACTTAGGGTGATAGATAAAGGTCTTACGCAGCATGACATAATTTTCGATTTAAGCTATTTAAATTAATTTTTATGATCAAAACCCACTGAGATTTACTTACAAAACTAAACCTTGCTATGTTTGGTTAATCATGCGTTAATGAATGTCTGGTTTGTAACGAATTTATCTGAAGCAGTCGCTGTAATAATTTTATTCCTTGTTCCTGTTGAGATTTCCTTGTTAGCTTTTCTCTCTGATAATTTTTTTCGGACCATTCTGCCCAAGGGCTTACTCAATAAAGGTAATGTTTATGTCTAATAAAATGACTGGTTTAGTTAAATGGTTTAATCCTGAAAAAGGTTTTGGTTTTATCACTCCAAAAGATGGTAGTAAAGATGTGTTTGTTCACTTCTCTGCTATCCAGAGTAATGATTTCAAGACGCTGAATGAGAATCAGGAAGTTGAATTTAGTGTTGAACAGGGACCTAAAGGCCCCACGGCAGTTAATGTCGTGGCTGTATAAGGTAACTGTTATTACTAATAATATTCACTTCAGATGTCCGTGTTGCCACGGATCTCAGTACCGAACGTCAAACTTTGATGTTACTGAAAAAAATCCTTTCGGAGCAAAATGTATTTTTTGCAAATCAACAATGATTACATTTGATAATATTGCACTGTACATTCGTTCTGGTCAGTCTTCGTTAGAATTCAGAAAATAAATTTCAGGCTCCTTATGGAGCCTTTTTTGTATGCTGAACCGACAATCTCTGTAAGAGACATCACGGTAAAATTATGAAAAAAGTCATCGTTTTTTTTAATGCAGAACCTGCAGTTGTTGTAACCGTAATGAAAGGTATTACTACGATAATGCGTGAGTTTCCCAATGGGGAAAAAGCACACCTACCCGTGATGTCAGCGGGATTTCCATCTCTGACAGGAGACCATAAAATAGTTTATGTAGCCTCTGATCGTGATGTCAGTTCAGAAGAGATCCTCGAGGCAGCATCGAAGCTTTTGAAATGAGATCTGGTTGTTTCGTGACCGACCCGGATTTTAGTACAGTGGTTTGTGTGGTCGCGAGCTCTTTTGTATGAAGATTGTACTGCAAACTATTGATAATTGAGTCTTTCTATTCTATCTTTTAAACATATCAGCGCTTATACAAGTGCTCTACGGGGAATGTAACATGCTTGGCGTTGATACGTTAGAGATCAAGAGAGGTAAACAATGAACGTCGAAGATTTAAAAAGAAAAACTGAAGCGGATATTTCTGAATTCATCACAAAAAAAATTATTGAACTCAAAAAAAAGACAGGAAAAGAAGTTTCCGATATCCAGTTTAATGCTCGTGAAAAAATGACTGGGCTTGAAAGCTATGATATTAAAATCACATTAATCTAATTGTTATAAGATTCAGTTCGAGTGAAAAAGCATTATCTTGAAAGGTAATGCTTTTTTATTTCTGTCATAAAATTTAGAACGTTGTCAAAGCCTTCACTTCTAACCACAGATTTTCTGCTTACCTTTTAACGGGTCCTCCTTGACGATTCTGACCATCGAGGGGCAGCAGCGGCGCGGGATTTGGAGCATTTTTGATTCTTCACGCAACCATTTCAGCATTTGATGCTGATGACGGAACACTATCCCCGAATACACTGGGTTTGTTGCATTCTCTGATTCAAAAGAACACGGTGTGCTTCAACTTGGCTGAGCAGGCATTACAGCAGACATTCACTGAGTGCCTGCTGTAATGTTAAACATTAAAATTTGTATTTATTTCTTATCGTTACAATCAGGGATCATCCTCAAAAGAGTGTTATCTTTCTGGACGTAGTGATGGAATAACGCTGCACCAGCATGCGCTGCGATTAAAAAATATCCGATGTTTGCCAGTGTTTCGTGAGTATCTTTGATAAGTGATTTTGTTTCCCCGTCAGGAGTAACGAACGATGCAACGTTAAAACCTAATAAACTCCAGTCCTTTCCACCGTAAGCCATAATTGCAATACCTAATAATGGTAGAGCCAAAAAAGAAATGTACAGCAGGATATGCATTATTTTAGCAGCCACCATCTGCCAGGCTGGTGGGGGGGGAGTGATAGCTGGATCATGATACTTATGTTTAATAATTAATCGTATTATCATTAAAAACCAGACAAACACCCCAACATTGTAATGTGTTTCTTTCATGAGAAGGTAGGTGTTACTGCCTTTGGGAAACCAGCCACGAAGCTCCATAGCTGCATAGGTTATCGCTATTAATATCAGGGTTAGCCAGTGTAAGCGAATCTGAAGTTTTGAGAATTTGACCATTATTCTTGCCTCAAACGGTGTATTACATCGACCATAAATCATGAAGCTTAACAAATCCTTATTTTTGTTGAGAGATTAAGAGTTTGTTATTCCAGCGATCTCACTTGAATGTTTTGATAATAATTCTCATTTTTATTTCTTTCTGATAATCCTTGATGTTACGGGGCAAGAACCACGCTGATTCTCGCTATTTATGAGAACTTTCAATCAACTACTGGTTCATTTTTACTTTCCGCCTATTACACAATTTGTATCCAACAAACAGGACTATGCCGATGCCAGCACGTGCTAAACGCCCATGCCGACACAAAGGGTGTGCGGCAATCACCAACGATGTCAGCGGATATTGTGACCAACACCGAAAGCAGCATGCTGGTGACGGCTGGCGGAATTATCAGTCAGGAAAGAGCAGACAAGAACGTGGATATGGGCGGCTCTGGGAAATTAAACGAGCGCGTATCCTTCAGCGTGATAAATACCTGTGTCAGAACCATCGCCGGCAGAAGATAGCGAAGAAAGCGGAAAGCGTTGACCACATCATTCCAAAAGCTCATGGCGGTACTGATGACGATTCCAACCTTGAGTCGTTGTGCTGGGAATGCCACAGAGCAAAGACAGCAAGAGATCGTATTCGATGAGTTATGCCCATTACATATACTGTGGGCTGAGTGGCTATTTTTCGAATTCCTGTTCGCACAATGCGAGCAGTTGTAGTCGCCGCAATCTGAATTACGATTTTCATCTCGATTAAATCAGACGGATGTCTGGGGAAGGGGGGATCAAATCCCTGACTCCTTTCGCACTTCAGGACTGCCCGCTTCCTCGCATTTTTATACCCGCGAAAAATGAAATTTAACCAGGAGTGTCGCTTATGGCTGGAACGGCGGGGCGTTCCGGGCGTCGCCCCAAGCCAACGGCGCGCAAGGAGCTGGCAGGGAACCCCGGCAAACGAGCCCTGAATAAAGAGGAACCTGTATTCACACCGATTAAAGGTGTGGCACCACCTGACTGGTTTTCTGAGGATGATGGTCTGCCAATGGCGGCCGTCATGTGGGAACTGACCACGAAAGAATTATGTGGACAGGGATTACTGTGTGTTACCGATCTTGCCGTACTTGAGCGCTGGTGTGTTGCATATGAGTTCTGGCGCAGGGCGGTTAAAAATATCGCCAGAGAAGGGCTGACTATTACTGGTGCTATGGGGGGGAAGATAAAAAACCCTGAGCTAACCGCAAAGAAAGAGCAGGAATCGGAGATGAGCTCTACCGGCTCCATGCTTGGCCTTGATCCCAGCAGTCGACAACGCCTAATCGGCCTTGCCGGACAGAAGAAAACCTCTAACCCATTCCTGAAGATGATCAACTCATGAGCCGGAAATCGTACCCCAACGTAAACGCCGCGAATCAATACGCCCGCAACGTTGTGCGGGGGAAAATTCCGGCGTGCCAGTTTGTCATTCAGGCCTGCCAGCGTCATATCGATGACATGGCGGCTGAAAAGAGTAAGAAATTTCGTTACCGCTTCGATAAAGACATGGCAGAAAAGGCCGCGAAATTTATCCAGTTGTTGCCACATACAAAAGGAGAGTGGGCATTCAAGCGGATGCCGATCACTCTGGAGGCATGGCAACTGTTTATTGTGTGCTGCGCCTTTGGCTGGGTCCAGAAAGGGTCGAAGCTTCGACGATTTCGCGAGGTTTACACGGAGATACCGCGTAAAAATGGGAAATCAGCTATTTCGGCAGGTGTGGCGCTGTACTGTTTTACCTGTGATAACGAGTTTGGCGCTGAAGTATATTCCGGGGCCACAACTGAAAAACAGGCGTGGGAAGTATTCAGACCAGCTCGTCTGATGTGTAAGCGCACCCCGCTGCTGGTGGAAGCGTTCGGGATTGAAGTTAATGCGTCCAACCTGAACCGGCCAGAAGATGGCGCGCGTTTTGAGCCGCTGATTGGTAACCCTGGGGACGGCGCTTCACCGCACTGTGCAATTGTTGACGAGTATCACGAACATCCCACAGATTCGCTCTACACCACTATGCTGACGGGTATGGGGGCGCGGCGACAACCACTAATGTGGGCGATCACGACGGCGGGTTACAACATTGAGGGTCCATGCTACGACAAACGGCGTGAAGTGATTGAGATGCTGAACGGCACAGTACCGAATGAGGAATTGTTCGGCGTGATATACACCGTCGACGAGGGGGATGACTGGACCGATCCTAAAGTGCTGGAAAAAGCTAACCCGAATATGGGCGTGTCGGTCTATCGTGACTTTCTCCTCAGCCAGCAACAGAGAGCTATTAATAACGCCCGTCAGGCTGGTGTATTTAAAACTAAACACCTCAACATCTGGGTTGCAGCCCGTGCCGCTTTCTACAACCTGGTTTCCTGGCAGAACTGTGAGGATAAGACACTTACGCTGGAGCAATTCGAAGGACAGCCATGTGTTCTGTCTTTCGACCTGGCGCGCAAGCTGGATATGAACAGTATGGCGCGGTTGTTCACCAGGGAAATTGACGGCAAGACACATTACTACAGCGTTGCTCCCCGCTTCTGGGTTCCCTACGACGCAGTATTCAGCGTTGAAAAGAACGAAGATCGTCGTACTGCGGAGCGATTTCAGAAATGGGTTGAAATGGGACTGCTTACAGTTACTGATGGCGCTGAAGTTGATTACCGCTACATCCTTGAAGAGGCCAAGGCGGCAAACAAGCTCAACCCAGTCAGTGAGTCACCGATTGACCCTTTCGGCGCGACGGGGCTTTCACATGATCTGGCTGATGAAAGCCTTAATCCGATCACTATTGTTCAGAACTACACCAATATGTCTGATCCGACGAAGGAGCTGGAAGCCGCCATTGAGTCAGGCCGCTTTCATCACGACGGGAACCCGATTATGAGCTGGTGTATCAGCAACGTCGTCGGGAAGTATTTGCCCGGTAATGACGATGTGGTTAAACCCATCAAAGAGCAGAACGAAAACAAAATCGATGGCGCGGTTTCGCTGATTATGGCAATCGGACGGGCAATGTTGAATAGCCGGGCGAGTAATTCATCCGTTTACGACGAGGAAGATGTGTCATGCTAATGACATTTTTAAGTTTTTTTATCGGCCTCGCCGGAGCCGCGTTACTGTCTGCCGGTGCCTGGCTTATTTCACCTGCAGCCGGGCTTATTACTGGCGGTTCAATCTGCCTGCTGTGGTCATTTTTAATCGCGAAATCAATGTCTGCCAGCGTAATTAAATCAGGGGGTGAATAATGTTCATTCCCCTGATGTTTCGGGGTAAATCTCAGTCTGGTGGTAGTTTCTGGCAGGCGATGCTGGGTGGTGTGAGTTCCAGCCAGAGTAAGGCGGGGATCATTATCACTTCTGAAACCGCAATGGCGTTATCGGCGGTCCGGGCATGTGTAACGCTTCTGGCAGAATCGGTGGCGCAGCTGCCGTGTGAACTTTACAGGCGAGGCGCTAACGGAGGCCGTGAACGGGCGACTGACCACCCTGTTTATGATCTGATTCATTCCCAGCCCAACAAAAAAGACACTTCATTTGAATACTTTGAACAGCAGCAGGGCCTGCTTGGTCTGGAGGGGAATTGCTACTCGATCATCGACAGGGACGGGAAAGGTTTCCCGAGGGAATTAATCCCGGTTAATCCCAAAAAAGTCATCGTCCTGAAAGGGCCTGACGGGATGCCCTATTATGAACTCCCCGAAATTGGCGAAACGTTGCCAATGCGCATGATGCATCATGTGAAAGTTTTCTCGTTGGATGGTTATATCGGTAGCTCTCCAATCCAGACGAACGCAGACGTTCTTGGGTTAAGTCTGGCGGTGGAAGAGCACTCTTCTCAGGTTTTTCGCCGTGGCTGTACGATGAGCGGCGTTATTGAGCGACCAAAAGACGCCCCGACGATCAAAAGCCAGGATGCTATCGACCGCCTGCTGGCAAAGTGGACGGACAGATATTCCGGTGTCAGAAACGCCTTCTCTGTTGCATTGCTTCAGGAAGGGATGAGCTACAAGCAGTTATCTCAGGACAATGAGAAAGCGCAGCTGTTGCAGTCCCGTCAGTGGGGCGTGGAGGAAGTGTGCCGACTCTATAAAATCCCGCCTCATATGGTGCAGATGCTGGCGAAAGCCACGAATAACAACATTGAGCACCAGGGGCTGCAGTTTGTGATGTACACGCTGTTGGCCTGGCTGAAGCGTCATGAAGGCGCATTAATGCGCGATCTGCTTTTACCCAGCGAGCGCAGTGATCTGTACATAGAATTCAATGTCTCTGGCCTGTTGCGCGGGGATCAGAAGTCGCGTTATGAATCTTATGCATTAGGCCGCCAGTGGGGGTGGTTATCGGTTAATGATATTCGCCGCATGGAGAACCTTCCACCCATCGCCGGAGGGGACAAATACCTGACGCCTCTGAATATGGTCGACAGTAAACAAATCTTACCTGGCAATAACACGCCAACAACTAAACAACTGGCAGAAATCAACTCTATTCTGTCCAGAAACTGAATATCACCCGCAGTGCGGGCTGACCCGGTAAACATCATGACAAAAAATTTAATTAATCTGCCGCATCTGGCGGCTATGGTCTTTGGTGTACCACATTACGTGACACGACAGACAATGGATTCTGTAAAAGCTGTGCTGGTTCCCCGTATTCAGGGATTATCAGAAGAGGCTGGAATTCACATGACGCAGGAGCCTGATAACAATCAGGCGCCAGATTTGGTTCAACCAGCTGGTGGAATGGCAGTTATTCCTGTTCACGGCATTCTGGTTCCGCGTCGTGGGCAAATTACTGCAATGTGTTCTGAACTTACCAGCTATGAGCGCATACGTAGCCAGGTGCATGCTGCATTAAATGACCCTTCCATCAGTGAAATTGTGCTGGATATAAATTCTGGTGGTGGTGCGGCGGTTGGATGCAAGGAACTGGCCGATTATATTTTCCAGTCACGTCAAACTAAGCCTATTACTGCAATTGTGAACTACAGCGCCTATTCTGCGGCTTACTTTATCGCTTCGGCCTGCAGCAAAATTGTAGTCAGCCAGACCAGTGGAGTCGGCTCGATTGGAGTGATTATGGAACACCTGGATACTTCCAGGATGGAAGAGCAAATGGGGTTAACATTCACCACGATTTTTCGGGGAGATAACAAAAATAACGGTACACAACATGAGCCACTGAGTGAAGACGCTCGGGGAATGTTCCAGAGGATGATTGACGATATGTACGAGACGTTATTACCTCTGTAGCGGAATACCGGAATCTTGCCCCTCAGACGGTGATTAACACGCAGGCCGGAATCTATTTCGGCGCTGATTCCATTTCTGCTGGTCTTGCCGATGAAGTTTCGGATCCTCAGTCTGCGATTAATGCCATTGCAGCAAAGTACAAACAACCTCAACGAACCACTTCCATAAAGTTGCAGGCCGCCGCGATGGACCTGCAAACCAGAATGTGACCCGGCGCTAACGCGTCATTACCAGAAAGCAGCCTGTTGGCTGCTTTTTTTATGCAAAAAAGAGAGAAAACTATGCCACAGATTGAAGAATTGCGTCGTGAACGTGCGGGTATTAATCAGAAGGTTCAGGTACTGGCGGCAGTAGAAACTGGTGGCGGTACGCTGACAGCGGAGCAGTTAACCGAATTTGCCAGCCTGCAGCAGCAGTTCACGGATATCAGCGCCAAGATTGAGCGTCTGGAAGCGGCTGAACGTGCTGCAGCGCTTGTCGCCAAACCGGTTAAAGCCACACAGCAGGCTCCTGGTATCAGCATTAAGGCAGAGCCAAAGCAATATACCGGCGCAGGCATGACCCGTCTGGTGATGTCGATTGCGGCAGCACAGGGTAACGTCCAGGGCGCTGCAAAATTTGCAGCTGAAGAACTGAATGACCAGTCTGTCTCGATGGCCATCAATACTGCCGCCGCGTCAGGTGGCGTTCTTATTCCACAAAACCTCCACAGCGAGGTGATCGAGCTGCTGCGCGATCGCACTATCGTTCGTAAGCTGGGCGCGCGCTCAATTCCGCTGCCGAACGGCAATATGGCGCTGCCGCGTCTGGCCGGTGGTGCGACGGCGAGCTACACCGGGGAAGGCAAGGATGCGAAAGTATCAGAAGCCCGCTTTGATGATGTGAAACTCACTGCGAAAACCATGATTGCGATGGTGCCAATCTCCAACCAGTTGATTGGTCGTGCTGGCTACAACGTGGAGCAGCTGGTCCTGCAGGATATTCTGACCGCGATTTCTGTTCGTGAAGATAAAGCCTTTATGCGCGATGACGGTACCGGTGATACGCCTGTCGGTATGAAAGCGCGGGCAACTGAGTGGAACCGCCTGCTGCCGTGGGAAGCTGCTGCAGAGGTTAATCTGCAGACGATTGATACCTATCTCGACAGCATCATCCTGATGGCTATGGACGGCAACAGCAACATGATCAGCTGCGGCTGGGGTATGTCGAACCGTACCTACATGAAACTGTTCGGTCTGCGCGACGGTAACGGTAACAAGGTCTACCCGGAAATGGCCCAGGGGATCCTGAAGGGATTTCAGATTCAGCGTACCAGCGCTATCCCGGCAAACCTCGGTGACGCAGGCAAAGAGTCGGAAATTTACTTCGCTGACTTTAATGATGTGGTTATCGGTGAAGACGGCAACATGAAGGTGTCGTTCTCGCAGGAAGCCTCCTACCAGGACGGGGATGGCAATCTGGTTTCCGCGTTCTCCCGTAACCAGTCGTTGATCCGCGTGGTGACGGAGCACGATATCGGCTTCCGTCATCCGGAAGGTCTTGTTCTCGGGACAAAAGTGCTGTTTTAACCGGTCCTGCACTCTGTGCGACCACGGTCGCACAGCGTAAAAGCACGTAATTCCCCAGGCCCGCAGCAGCGGGTTTTTTCTTTTCAGGAGCAAAACGATGACGACGAAAGCGGCAAAAGCAGCGGCAGCGGCGGCTGCAGCCGGTGATGTGAAAAAGCCGGATGAACTGACGCCGGAAAATACAGTGGACGGGGATGGCGGTCAGAATACTGCAGCGGGTTCAGGTGATACAGGTGTTGATCTGACCGGAAGTGAAACAAACGGGGCCACGGGCCTGACGGGAGCAGAAGTGGCGCGGAAAGCGGTTTTTTTCCTGGGACCCTATCATCGTTATTCACGCGGTGATACGGCCTGTTTTGATGCTGAGTATGCAGAGAAACTGGTTGAACGCCATATTGCGGTATGGCCAGAAGATGCGGAAAAGGCGCTGAGTCCCCGCAAGGGAGCCGATGACCATGATACTGACATTGGATGATGTGAAAACCCAGCTCCGTCTGGAGCCGGATTTCACGGAGCATGACGACATGCTCACTAAAATGGTGGCGGCTGCGCAAAAGAGTATTGAGCGTGACTACTACTGCAAACTGGTGGGAAGCGATGACGAACTGCAGGCGCTGCCGGAAGGGGTACGCGGTTTTGTGGCGGATGAAGATATCCAGCTGGCCATGCAGTATCTGGTCGGGGATGCGTATCTGAATGGTTTCACCGGTCAGTGGCTGGAGACGGCTGCGGTCCGGCACCTTCTTTTCCCGTTGCAGGAGAACACCGTATGAGCCTGAAGCCGGAAGAGATGACCTGCCGTCTTTCGATTGGGTATATGCAATCCGGCCGGGGGCCGCTGGGTGAACATCTGCCGGAACAACTGGTCGCGACCGGGAAAGCCTGGGCGAAGCGCGAACTGGTGTCGGGCAGAAAGGTCCGCACACTGGATCAACTGCAGGTTGTTGAAACGTGTCTTTTTACCACTCATCCGAACCTGAATATTGATATCGACTGGAAAATAACAACGTCTGACCGGATTTATACCGTTCGTAACGTCGAACGTCTTGCGGACCGCATCATCATCACAGGGGAGGCAGACGCACGTCATGATCGAGCTGGCATTAAAGACAGCACTTGAACGCCTGACCGGGCTGAATGTTTACCCTCTGCTCCTGCCTGATGAGTTGCAGGAGGGGATTACTTACCAGTGTATCTCGGATCCGGAACTGTACGCCGGACTGTTGCGCACAGGCCTGATTGCGGGGCGCTTCCAGATAGCGATTCATCTGCTTAATGACTACACCCGCCTGTTACAGCTGGATAAGAAAATCAGCGCGGAATGGACCGCTATCGTGCATGGCCATCTGGAGGGTTTTCCCGTGCAGAATGTGGTCCGGGGTGGAATACAGCAGAGTAAAACGGTACTGACCAGCGGCAATATTCAGTACCGGCTCGTGCGGGATTTCACCTTTCACTACCGGGACGCCTCACCATGATCACTATGGACGTAAAAGGGCTGGACGAGCTGGAGCGGCAGCTTACTGCGCTCGGTGAAAAGGTCGGCATGAAGGTGTTACGTGATGCAGGGCGTGAGGCGCTGAAAGTGGTTGAAGAAGACATGAAACAACATGCCGGCTTCGACGATGCGTCCTCTGCAGAGCATATGCGTGATTCCATCAAAATTCGTTCATCCACCCGGAAAGGTAGCGGAAATACGGTGGTCATCCTTCGGGTTGGCCCCAGCAAAAAGCATTACATGAAAGCGCTGGCCCAGGAGTTCGGTACGGTGAAACAGGTTGCCAATCCGTTCATCCGTCCGGCACTGGATTACAACGTCCAGCAGATTCTGCGCATTCTGACCGTAGAAATCCGCAATGGCATTCAGAACAGGTAGCAACCGCTGCCCACTATTTAAGAGAGAATCATTATGGCTGATGAAAATAACACGCCAAAATCATCCCCTGAGTATGCAATGCTTCCTGCCGGGACGGTGGTGAAGTTTGGCGAAGTAGGGGCCGCAGTGGCGGCGCTGAAACCTCTGATTAACTGTAAGGCGCTGGGCGCGACAGGTCAGACGGGAGGATTTGTCGACTGTACCACCCTGCTGGACAAGAGTAAGCAGTCGGTGTCAGACCTGCCGGAAGGGCCGGAGAAATCGCTGGGATTCATTGACGACCCGGAAAACGAAGATTTCACCGCGTTCCTCAATGCTGCAGAACAGCGTAAGACCGTTCAGTTTTATGTTGAGTTGCCGAACAAACGAACGGCTTCAATGATCCTTGCGCTTTCAGGCTGGCAGATGAACGAAATCACAGCGCCTGCCAGTGAAGTTATCCAGATTACGGTGCAGGGTAAGCAAAACAACATTAAATGGGGAATTGCCGCCCCGGCGCCAGATGCCGGCGCGTAATCCGTTTCCCGTTACACACCGCCTCCGGGCGTTTTTTTTTCGTTTGAAAAACAGGATACATCATGTCTGAATTTAGCCTCTCCGAACTGAAAAAGGCCCTGCTCAGCGCAAAACCCTCTCCAATTAAAACCGAAATCTTCGGTACAAAGGTTTACCTTCGCCGGCTGACGGCGGCTGAGCTTATTGATCATGAAGATGCGCTCATCGAGGCACAGACCTCTGGCAACGCCCGCATGGCGTCAGAGCTGAGCGTACAGATTGTTATCGACAGTCTGGTTCAGCCTGACGGCTCCCCGATTAAAGCCAAAGACAAACCCACGGCGAAGGAGCTGCTGGCGGCACACGATAACGTTGCGCTTCTGGATGCCATCGACAAAGTGAAAAAGCACGGCATCGGTAAGCTGGAAACCGCCGAAAAAAACTGAGTGACTCGCCCTGGCTGGAGCTAATTTTCTGGCTGGCCGACCGCTGGGGCGAGCCTGACCCGTCAAAAATTGCGGCGCTTCCGGCTGACACGCTTTTTCACTGGCGTGCTTTCTTCCTCAAACAGGGCATTTTCAAAAAGCCTTCGCCAGAAGGTTCTGACAATAACCCGCCCCCTGTTAAATCACCCGCAGCAGCGAACCAGAGTCTGGATGCGCAGTGTGCGGCAGTCATGAAGGTATTAATGTAATGGGTGACGTTGCCTCTCTTGCCGTTGGGCTGCATCTGAATGCAGCGAACTTTAAATCGCAGCTGATGAGCGCCTACGGCAGCGCTGAGAGTCAGTCACGCCAGTTTAACCGCAATGCCCAGGCTGATGCGAAAAAGACGGAGGATGCCTATAAGCGTGTTTCTGCTTCGGTATCGGGGCTGGCAGGCAGGCTGGCAGGTTTTGCCGGGGCGGGTTTATCGCTGGGTACCATTATCAGCACCACGCGGCAGTACAGCCAGTCGTTGTCGGATTTGCAGGCTATCACCGGTGCCACCAGTGCGCAGATGAAACTGTACGATCAGGCGGCGCAGGAAATGGGCCGCACAACGGAATACAGCGCATCACAGGCCGCTGAGGCGATTAAGCTGATGGCTTCGGCAAAGCCTGAACTGCTGAGCACCTCTGCGGGGCTGACGGCGGCGACCAAAAGCGCGTTAACGCTGGCCCAGGCCGCTGGGACCACGCTTCCGGATGCCACCCGAACGCTGGCCCTGTCATTAAACCAGTTTGGGGCGGGAGCCAGTGAAGCCGACCGGTATATCAACGTGCTGGCTGCTGGCGCGAAATTTGGCTCGTCGGAGATAGCCGATACTGCTGCCGCGATTAAAAATGGCGGGGTGGCAGCGGCACAGGCTGGCGTTGGTTTTGAAACCCTCAATGCCGCCATACAGGTACTGGCGGAGCGCGAAGTGAAAGGCGGCGAAGCCGGGACCGCACTGCGCAACGTGATCCTGAATCTGGAGAAAGGAACGGATAAGACCCTGAAGCCTTCTGTTGTCGGGCTGAGCCAGGCGCTGGAGAATCTGGCGGGAAAAAACCTGTCAACAAAACAGGCCGTAAAGCTGTTCGGGGTGGAAAACCTCAGCGCAGCATCCATCCTGGTGCAGAACCGCGAGAAGGTGGAGTCGCTGACCGCCGCCCTGACCGGTACGCAGACCGCGCATGAGCAGGCCGAAATCAGGGTAAATAACCTGAACGGCGATCTTCTCAGCCTGACTTCGGCTTTTGAAGGTCTGATTATTAAGGTAGGACAGAGCGGAAACGGCCCGCTGCGCAGTGGTGTTCAGACCGTTACCGATGCCATTAATGGCCTGACGGATAATTTTAATACGGTCGCCAACGTTGCGCTGTATACACTGATTCCTGTTCTGGCGACAAAACTGACGGCAGGTATCAGGGGGAACATCGGTGCCTGGGTTGAGCAGCAGCAGGCAGTCAGGGCCAGCGCGATGGCGCAGGCCGATATGGCGCGAAAAACGCTGGAAAGTACCGCCGCTACGCTGGCACAGAATAACGCAGAATTCGGGCGTTATCGGGAAATGGAGAAAAGCGCCAGACAATTTGGCCTTAACGTGAGTTACCAGAGCGAGTTTAACCGCTTAATCCGCCAGGAAACCGAGCAGACACTGCTTTCCACCCAGGCAAAGAGCCAGCTGAATGCTGCCAATAAACAGCTTTCAATTTCAGCCCGCGCGGCCTCTGCAGCAGTAGGTATGGCCAGAGGGGCGCTGGCACTGGTGGGCGGTCCAGTGGGGGCGGCGATGCTTGCCGGTTCGGCGTTGCTCTATTTCCATAATCAGGCGAAGAATGCCCGCCAGTCAGCGATTGACCTGAAAAATGCTGTTGTTGAAACGAATGAAGAGCTAAAAAAACTGTCGCTTAACCAGCTCAACGTGAAGCAGCTGGACATTGATGAACAGTTTGAGAATCAGGTTATTCAGCGAAATAAACTGATTAAAGAAATTCAGGATGCGGAAAGCCGTATTGATGGATTGAGTGGCTTCGATCCGTTCGGACAACTTAAAGGCGTACAGAACGATAAAACCCGCTACAAAGGGGATCTGGATGCCGTTGAGCAGGGGTTAAAACTCCTCAAAGAACGGCAAAAAATTGTCAAAGAGGCCATAGAACACGCTAAATCAGGGAAAACCGATCCCACACCGAAGCCGGATAAACCAGGGAATGAAACAGGGAGTGATAAACCTGATACCCCCTGGACCGGGGAAGGCGGGGATACTGGTAAGGGGCAAAAGTCGAAGGTTAACCAGTATGAGCAACTGCGGCGTGAAATCGAAGCGGCGCATGCCTCCAGTCTCGGACGTATCAACCTGCAGGAGCAGGAAAGCGCCAGAAAACTTCTTGAAGCCGCCCGCGCTGACGGAGCCAGCGAGGCTGATATTCAGAAGACTTTGCTGCTGAATGCTGAAAACTATCAGAAACAGCGCCTCGAACTGGCAGAACAGTATGCGCCAGCCAGAGCAACTCTTACGAAAGAGCGTGAAGCGAGCCAGGAGCTGAAGTCGCTCCTGAATGCCCGTATTCTGGATGAAAAGGAATACCAGACGGCCAGAATCACGCTGGCACAAAGTACGGCCCGCGAACTGTTACAGGCACAGGCAGCGGCAATGTCTGCCCCTCTGATTGATATCGCCGGGACGGTTGATCCGCTGGCAGAACTGCGCAATCAACTGGCCGAGCGTCAGTCACTGCTGCAGGCGTTTTACCAGAACGATGCGATCAACAAAGAGCAGTACGAACTGTTGAAGCAAAAGGCGGATAAAGATTCCGCTGATGCGCAGTACCAGACGGCGGTGGAGCTTTATAAGTCGCAGGGAAACCTGAACAGCCTCGCCATTGGCCTGATGGAAACCACCCAGGAGCGAACCTCCAACATGCTGACCGGCATGCTGAATGGTACACAGACACTCCGGGACGGGATGATTGGGTTATTTTCCTCCCTGACACAGTCGGTGATTAAAAACCTTGTCGATATGGCAGCGCAGGCGCTGATTACCAACACCATCCTGAAATCCATTATGGGTATCGGCGGCAGTCTTTTTGGCGGCGCAGCCACCGCGAGCACCGGCACGGCCATCAGCAGTTTTAGTTTTAATGCGAAGGGCGGTGTTTATGACTCACCTTCATTAAGTGCCTACAGCAACGGCATCTATGACAGCCCGACCCTGTTTGCTTTTGCAAAGGGGGCTGGCGTGTTTGGTGAGGCTGGTCCGGAAGCCATTATGCCTCTGGCGAAAACGACTGACGGTAAGCTGGGTGTCAGGGCGCTGGGTGACCCGGGTTCCTCTGGTGGTGGTATGAATGGGGGGATTGCTTATTCACCTGTGTATCACATTGCCATTCAGAATGACGGGCAAAACGGGCAGATAGGGCCGCAGGCATCGCAGATGCTGGTCAAAATGATCGATACGCGTGTCATGAGTATCCTGAGAACTCAGGGACGTGATGGTGGCATGCTGGCGGGAGGATAAGTGAAAACCTTTCATTGGGCACCCAGGGAGGGGATGCCGTCTTCTGTTTCCCCTTCGGTGACAACCATAAAATTTGGGGATGGCTATGAGCAACGTCGCCCGACCGGACTCAACCATCAGTTAATTAACTTCCAGCCTGTTTTCCGTATCACGTCGGACAATTCCCGCACCGCACTTGAAGCGTTTCTGGTCGAGCATGGAGGATATAAAGCCTTTTTGTGGCGACCGCCAAAATACAACCGCACGATTAAAGTTGTCTGCCGGGAATGGTCTGTTACGGACAACGTCACGTATTCTGATTTCAGCTGTAAATTTGAGCAGGTCATTGCTTAAGGATCCTTATGCAGGATATACCTCAGAACACCCTCAACGAAACCACGAAAACCGAGCAGTCGGCCCGCATTGATTTGTGGGAAATCGACCTGACGGCCTTTGGTGGCCAGCGTTACTATTTTTCAAATGAAGCGAATGAGAAGGGCGAGCCGGTCACCTGGCAGGGGCGGAAGTATGACGTTTACCCTATACAGGGAACCGGGTTCGACCTGGTAGGGAAAGGGACTACCGCCCGCCCGACGCTGGCGGTGTCGAACCTGTTTGGCATGGTTACGGGACTTGCGGCAGATATGCAGAGCCTCGTCGGGGCCACGGTGGTAAGGCATGTTGTGTACGCCCGTTTTCTCGATGCGGTGAACTTTACAGGCGGCAACCCGGAGGCCGATCCGGAACAGGAAGTAGTCAGCCGCTGGGTGATTGAACAACTGTCAGAGCTGAAAGCCACCACGGCGACCTTTGTGCTGGCCACGCCGACCGAAACGGACGGCAGCGTGTTTCCGGCGCGGATCATGCTGGCTGATGTCTGCAACTGGACCTACCGTTCTGAGGAGTGTGGGTATGCCGGGCCGCCTGTGGCGGATGAATTTGACAAACCCACGGCAGACCCGGCAAAAGATGCCTGCAGCAAATGCCGTACTGGCTGCGAGCTGCGTGATAACCTGCCGCGCATCGGCTGCTTCCTCCCGATTAACCGTCTCTCCTGATGGATACACCCATGAACAAAAATATCCTGGCGCATGCCGCTGCGTGTGCGCCGGCTGAATCGTGCGGCTATGTGGTGAAGACGTCTGCCGGGGAGCGGTATTTTCCCTGCCAGAATCTTTCCGCTGAACCGACAATGTATTTCCGCATGGATCCGGCAGATTACCTTCAGGCGCAGGTGGCGGGCGATGTGGTGGCCCTGGTCCACAGCCATCCCGATGGCCTGCCGAATCTCAGCGATGTTGATCGCCGCCTGCAGGTGCAGAGTGGCCTGCCGTGGTGGCTGGTCTGCGATGACCGGATATACAAATTTCGCTGCATGCCGTTCCTCACCGGGCGGGCATTTGAGCATGGCGTGACGGACTGTTACACCCTGTTCCGTGATGCGTACCATCTGGCGGGGATTGAGATGCCGGATTTTGCGCGGAGGGAGGACTGGTGGAAGCAGGGGGATAATCTGTATCTGGATAACCTGGAGGCGACAGGCTTTTACCGGGTGAATGCCGCAGAGGCACAGCCCGGAGACATTCTGATTTGTTGTTTTGGTTCATCGGTTGCCAACCATGCCGCGATTTACTGCGGCGACGGGGAACTGTTGCACCATATTCCTGACCAGCTCAGTAAACGCGAGAGGTATACCGACAAATGGCAACGCCGCACACACTCCATATGGCGACACCGGGCATGGCACGAGTCTGCCTTCACGGGGATTTACAACGATTTGGCCGCCGCTTCAGCCTCAGTATAAAAACGGGGGCCGAGGCCATTTACGCGCTGGCCATGCAGATACCGGGCTTCCGGCAGAAAATGAATGATGGCTGGTATCAGATACGCATTGCAGGCCTGGATGTGAATGAAACCAGCCTGTCAGCCCGTCTGCACGAGCCGCTGCCAGACGGTGCCATTATTCATATTGTCCCACGCATGGCTGGGGCTAAATCCGGTGGTCTGTTCCAGGTGGTGCTGGGAGCAGTGGCAATAGCCGCGTCCTTTTTTACAGCAGGAGCTTCACTGGCAGCCTGGGGAGCAGCGTTATCTGCCGGTGCTATTTCAGCATCTTCAGTCCTGTTTTCTATGGGAGCGGCCATGATGCTGGGGGGGGTAGCGCAGATGCTGACACCCCAGGCAAAAATCCCCTCATCCCGGCAGACCGACAACGGCAAACAGAACACTTATTTTTCGTCGCTGGACAATCTGGTGGCGCAGGGTAATGCCCTGCCGGTGTTGTACGGTGAAATGCTGGTCGGCTCCCGCACAATTTCCCAGGAAATCAGCACACGGGATGAAGGTGGTGGGGGGCAGGTGGTGATCATCGGTCGCTGACATTCTTGCAGCATATTTGTATTTGCAAAGAACCGCCTCCGGGCGGTTTTGTCGTTTCAGAGGGAACAGATTATGGGTAAGGGGGGTGGCAGCAGTAAAACGCCGCATGAGGCTCCTGACGACCTGAAATCCAGCCAGATGCTGACGGTTGTTGATGCCATCTGCGAGGGGCCGATTGAAGGTCCTGTGGACGGGCTGAAAAGTGTCAGAATTAACAAAACGCCGGTCCTCGACAGCGACGGTAACGCGATGGTTCACGGTGTCACTGTGGTTTATCGCGTGGGGGAGGATGAGCAGACCGCGATGGAGGGGGTCGAAGACTCCGGCGCTGAAACCCTGCTGGGTGTGGAGGTGAAGAAGTCAGAGCCAGTGACCCGCACCATTACCACCAAAACGCTGGACCGTCTGCGCTTTACCTTTGGTGTTCAGTCGCTGGTCAGCACCAGTACCAAAGGTGACCGCAACCCGACCAGCGTACAGATGCTGATCCAGTTTCGGCGGGATGGGCTGTGGCGAACGGAACGGGATATCACCATTACGGGGAAAACGACCACGCAGTTTCTGGCATCCGTGGTGATTGATGATTTACCGCCCCGGCCTTTTGAAGTCCGCATGCTGCGCCTCACTGATGACAGTACGACAGACCTGCTGCAGAACAAAACGGTGTGGTCAGGCTTTACCGAAATCATCGATGTGAAACAGTGCTACCCGAACACCGCCGTTATCGGGGTAAAAGTGGATGCGGAGCAGTTTGGCAGCCAGCAGGTCACGCGAAACTATCTCCTGCGCGGGCGCATTGTGCCGGTGCCGTCAAATTACGATCCGTTAAAGCGTACTTATACGGGACTCTGGGACGGGACGTTTAAACCTGCCTGGACAGATAATCCGGCCTGGTGTGTGCTGGATATGCTGACTCACCCGCGCTATGGCATGGGAAGCCGCATTGCTGTTGCCGATGTCGATAAGTGGGCGCTGTATGCCATTGCACAGTACTGCGATCAGCCTGTTCCTGACGGTTTTGGCGGGACAGAGCCGCGTATCACCTGCAATGCGTATCTGACGGACCAGCGTAAAGCGTGGGACGTACTGGGGGACTTCTGTTCCCTGATGCGCTGCATGCCGGTCTGGAACGGCAGTACCCTGACGTTTGTGCAGGACCGGCCCGCCGATAAAGTCTGGACCTATACGCAGAGTAATGTGGTGATACCCGCTGACGGTGCGCCGTTCATCTACAGCTTCAGCGCACTGAAAGAGCGACACAATGCCGCCGAGGTCCGTTACACCGACCCGAACAACGGCTGGGAAACGTCCACCGAACTGGTGGAAAACGACGCTGCCATCCGGCGCTACGGTCGCAACGTTCTGAAGATGGATGCATTCGCTTGTACCAGCCGTGGGCAGGCGCACCGCGCCGGACTGTGGGCCATCACCACCGAATTGCTGGAAACGCAGACGGTGGATTTTTCCGTAGGGGCTGAGGGGCTGCGACATGTTCCCGGAGATATCATTGAGATCTGAGACAGTGATTATGCCGGTGTGACCGTGGGCGGACGAATCCTGTCGGTCGACAGCCTTACGCGCACGCTCACGCTGGACCGTGAGGTGGAGATACCGCCAGGCGGCAATGTGGTGCTGAACCTGGTGGGCAGCGATGGTCAGCCTGTTACCGTCGCAGTTACCGCGCACCCCGCCCCGGACTCCGTGACCGTCAGCCAGTTACCCGATGGCGTGGCGGAGTACAGCGTGTGGGGGCTGAAACTGCCGGACCTGCGCCAGCGCCTGTTTCGCTGTGTGGCCATACGGGAAAACGATGACGGCACGTATGCCATTACCGCCGTACAGCATGTCCCGGAGAAAGCGAGCATCGTGGACAACGGGGCGACGTTTGATCCGTTACCGGACACCGGTATCACGAATACGCTGCCTGCCGTGCAGCACCTGACCACAGAGATTCTGGCAGAGGAGGGGCAGTATCAGGCGCGGGCGCGATGGGATACCCCGCGTGTGGTTAAGGGGGTTAACTTCTCCCTGCGCCTGACGGTGAAAGCGGAAGATAACAGCGACCGGCTGGCCAGCAGCCTGATCCTGACAAAAACGGAGCATACTTTCCGTAACCTGACGCCGGGACGTTACACCCTGACGGTGCGGGCGGTGAACAGCCAGGGCCAGCAGGGCGATCCGGCCAGCACGGATTTCAGCATCGCCGCGCCGGCAGTACCGTCTTATGTTGAGCTGACTCCCGGCTATTTTCAGATAACCGCCACCCCGCGCCAGGCGGTATATGACCCCACGGTGCAGTATGAATTCTGGTTTACAGATACGCAGATTGCCGATACCCGCCAGGTGGAAACCGATGCGCGTTATCTCGGCACCGCGCTGTACTGGATTGCGGCCAGCAGCAGTATCAAACCCGGCAAGGATTATTACTTCTATATCCGGGCCGTGAACCAGGTCGGGAAATCGGCGTTCGTGGAGGCTAAAGGGCAGGCCAGCAACGATGCGGCGGGCTACCTGGATTTCTTCAAAGGGAAAATCACCGAAAGCCACCTGGGGAAAGAGCTGCTGGAGAAGGTGGAGCTGACGGAAGACAACGCCAGCAGGCTGGATCAGTTTTCGGAAGAATGGCAGGACGCGAACGGCAAATGGAATGCTATGTGGGGTGTGAAGATAGAGCAGACCAAAGACGGGAAGCACTATGTGGCTGGTCTGGGCCTGAGCATGGAAGACACGGAAGAAGGGAAGGTAAGCCAGTTCCTGGTGGCAGCAAACCGTATCGCGTTTATCGACCCGGCAAACGGCAATGAGACCCCGATGTTTGTGGCTCAGGGTAATCAGATATTTATGAACGAGGTGTTCCTCAAATATCTGACGGCTCCCACTATCACCAGTGGCGGGAACCCGCCGACCTTTATGCTGACACCTGACGGAAAACTGACTGCCCGTAATGCGGATATCAGCGGCCATATTAGTGCGAATTCTGGTGCTCTCAACAATGTGACGATTGAGGAAAACTGCACCATAAAGGGGACGCTCCGGGCCGAGCGTATTCTTGGGGATATTGTTAAGGCAGCGGGCAGGCAGTTCCCTTACTTCATAACCAGTAACGGTGAAAAACGGTACGCCAACGGGACACTGACAGTCGTGATTGAAGATGACCAGTCTTTTGACCGACAGGTTTCCATTCCTGGGATTACCTTTCAGGGTGCAGCGTATGACAGCCAGACCAGTAATGACGTATGGGATGACTGTACGCTGACTGTCAGGAAAAACGGGGTGGAGATATACAACCAGACAAGCAGAGGTGTACCGGCCGTTTTTACGCGGACACTGGATATGCCTGCCGGGAGCGGACGGATGACGCTGAGTTTCAGTGTCAATACACATGGTAACAGCAGCGGCTGGCCATATTCCCGAATCAGTGACCTGCTGGTTATTGTGACGAAAAAGTCATCAGCCGGGATAACAATCAGTTAATGACAGAAACCGCCTTCGGGCGGTTTTTTTATGGAGGAATTATGGCAGTACTTATCTCTGGAGTGCTCAGAGACGGGGCCGGCAAACCGGTTCAGAGCTGCACTATTCAGCTGAGTGCCAGGAAAACCAGCCCGACCGTTGTGGTTGAGGTGACTTCATACTCTATTACAGGAGCGGACGGTCACTACAGCATTGAGGCTGAGCCGGGTTATTACAGTGTGTCACTGTTGCGGGAAGGTTTTCCTCCCTCAGTGGCCGGCGATATTTATGTGGCCCCGACCGATGCGCCGGATACCCTGAATGCGTTTCTCGATGCGCCAAAGGATGCAGACCTGCGTCCGGAGGTGATGAAACGTTTTGAGGAAATGGTAAACCGCGTTGTGGATTTGAGCGGTGCAACAGAGAAGGATCGGAAACTCGCTGAACAGGCCGCACAGTCAGCAGCGCAGAGCAATGATGCGGCAGCATTGTCTGCAATGGCTGCAACAGAGTCACAGCGCCAGGCGGCACTCTCTGCGGATGCTGCTGATGATTCTGCCCGGTCTGCTGCAGATAATGCCCGACAGACAGCGCAGAACGTTCTGGCCAGCAGTGTAGATGCTGACAGTGCGGCAAAGTCGGCACAGACAGCGACGGAACAGACCGGAAAGGCAAAGATCGCCGCTGATGCGGCACAGAAAGCGCAGCAGGAGGCAGGCGCTTCGGCACAGTCTGCAGCGGGGAGTGCCGGAAGTGCATCTGCGTCAGCACAAACAGCGGGTGAGCATGCCGGTAATGCAGCCGCATCTGAAACCTCAGTGCGTGAAAACGTCCTCACGGCTATACAGGCTGCAGAACAGGGGGATAACAGCGCTGCAGCTGCAGCGCTAAGTGAACAGCATGCCAGGGAGTTCTGTGAAAAGGCTGCTAAATCAGAGACTGAGGCAGCAGGCAGTGCACAATCGGCTTCCTTAAGTGAAGCATCAGCATTGCAGGCTGCGAAAACTGCTGAGAATCAACAAAATGCAGCCACTGAGAGTGCCACTCGCGCAGAGCAGGCCAGAGATGAGGCCCTGACGCTGCGCGATGAAGCTCAGGAAGACGCCCTGAATGCCCGGAACAGCGCACAGGCTGCTGCTGCCAGTGAGAAAGAAAGTGGACAGGCAAGGGATGAAGCACAGCTCCTTGCTGAACAGGCAAGGAGTGCAGCCTCAAAAGCCGCCGCTGAGACCATTAAAGAGATACAGGAAAGTGAAGACCTCAGTGGTCCGCCAGGCCCGCAGGGGCCAGAAGGTGCAAAAGGTGAAAAGGGTGATACCGGATTAACGGGGGCAACAGGACCAACTGGCCCTGTGGGTCCGCAGGGACCGGCAGGCGCAAAAGGCGAAAAAGGGGACAAGGGTGATTCCGGGTTAACGGGGGCAACAGGACCAACTGGCCCTGTAGGTCCGCAGGGGCCGGCAGGGGCAAAAGGTGACAAGGGTGATACCGGATTAACGGGACCCACAGGACCAACTGGCCCTGTGGGTCCGCAGGGACTGGCAGGCGCAAAAGGCGAAAAAGGGGACAAGGGAGATATCGGATTAACGGGGGCAACAGGACCAACTGGACCTGTAGGTCCACAGGGGCCGGCGGGTGCAAAAGGTGACAAGGGTGATATCGGGTTAACGGGAGCAACAGGACCAACTGGCCCTGTAGGGCCTCAGGGACCAGCAGGCGTACCAGCAGGTGCTCTTCATGCTGTAGGTACGTTTGCGCTGGCATATATGCCAGCGCCTGGAGGGAGAGGTACTAATCCAGGTACAAGTTATTCGGGGGGAAGTTTAATAGCGTGTGGAATTATCAGCAACAGCGACGCTAAAGCGTCGTTTTGTATTACGGGTAGTAGTGGCAAATATACTTTGCCGGGTACATGGCGTTCGTGTGGAATTGCATCGAGTTCTTCTGAAGGTCTGGCTGGGACTAATTTGGGTTACTATGCAGGCATTTTTCAGCGAATCTCATAAAAGGAGATTGTATGAACATTGAGGTCATTCAGGCTCCTGAGTGGGCGAATAAAGAACATACAGCGATTAATTGTAGTGTTAAATTTGCAGAGTTTGATGAGTTTCTGCCGTTCACTGCATGCCCGAATGATTTTGAGGAGCATGGGCGCCGTATCTACAGCGAGCTTGAATCAGGAAAGTATGGACCTGTCGCCCCTTTTATTGTGACTGACAAGATGGTGGAGGATTTACGAAATCAGAAACTGGCTGAAATCAGCAACTGGCGGGACGTTCAGGAAAACGCCAACATTATTTTTGAACTGGACAATCGCCGGTGGGATGGAGGCAAAGTATCGCAGGAGCGTCTTGCACCCGTGGTTATGGCTGGTAGAACAGGAAAGTTACCTGAGGGATTTTTCTGGACCGATGCGGATAACCACGACGTTCCCGTAAATTTTGCGTTCCTGCAACAACTGGAGGCAGCGATGATGCAGGCAATGGTAGTGCACGGCTTCAGTATTCACGAACGGCAGAGGCAGATGAAATCGGAGGTAGCGTTACTTACAGATGTTAATGCCATTGCTGAATATCCAGTTGGCTGGAGTGAGAGGAAGTAATGTGCTGGTTCACCTTTCTAAATGTCTAAATTGTATTAACTTAGATCTGACATGACACAGCTATGGCACAGACCTGAACCTAGTCTGATAGGCAGGTCTGTGCCAGAAGCGGACCTGTCGTGGTTTGAAAAGCCTCCTCGTGAAGTGGCCAGCTTTTATCGACCATTTCAGTTAGAGTTTATTCCGGCGTAGTTCGTAGTATATTGAGAGTATTCTTTGTTATCAGGTGTTCTGTATGTCCTATTCCATCGGTGAATTTGCGCGGGTTTGCGGAATAACCCCCACGACGCTGCGTGCCTGGCAACGTCGTTATGGACTTCTCAAACCACAGCGTACAGATGGTGGGCACCGGCTGTATAGCGATGACGATATCCAGCTGGCGCTTAAAATTCTCGACTGGGTGAAAAAAGGTGTACCGATAAGCCAGGTAAAACCGCTGCTGGCCCGCCCTGATGCGCGGCGAACGAATAACTGGCTATCTCTGCAAGAGAGTATGCTGCAGCGCCTGAACGAAGGGAAAATTGAATCTCTGCGCCAGCTTATTTATGACGCTGGCCGCGAGTATCCTCGCCCTGAACTGGTGAGTGAGGTATTGCGCCCTCTGCGAAGCCAGGTCTCGGCCAACGTGCCGGCTATCATGACGCTGCGTGAAATCCTCGATGGTATTATCATCTCTTACACCTCGTTTTGCCTGGAAAGGGATAAGCGTGCGCCGGGTGATAACTACCTGATTACAGGCTGGCATCTTACCGACCCCTGCGAGATCTGGCTTGAAGCGCTTGGTCGCACTGGACAAGGACATCGCATTGATGTGCTTCCTGTAGCGCCCGCGATGCTCGCGCCTGAAATTTTCCCCGAGCGAAAATGGCTGTTGGTTACGTCCGGCAAACTCACCGCAGCACGTAAAAAACAGATAGACCTCTGGCAACAACAGGTCAACTTCCTCGAAGTGATCCCGCTTTAATCTTCAGTCATTACCGTTCCTGTGAGTCGATTAGCCACTGCCTTAGTGGATCCCAGATAATCTCGCTCAAAAAAATAAAACTTAATTCATTGAATTAAATGTGTTTATAAAAATTACCCAGCCAAAACTTGGACAAAACAAAGTGTTTGTGTAAGTTTTAATTATGCCACATACGTGTTGTGGTCCACATAAGGGTAAGAGCTATGCGCGCGCAGCCATCCGTTATTAACAGGTTTGTGGATTACTACGCCAGTCTGGATCGCCAGCCCGCCGCCGCACTTGCCGGGTTGTACGACGAGCACGCGGTACTTGTCGATCCCTTCGGGGAACATAACGGGCTGTTTGCCATCCAGCGCTATTTCTCGCATCTGCTGGGGAATGTGAACACCTGCCGTTTTGCCATTGGTCCTCCGCTGTGTGAGAGCGGACGGTTTGCCGTGACGTGGACCATGTACTGGTCGCATCCGCGTATTGCTGGCGGAGAATTACGATCCTTGCCGGGATGTTCAATGGTCGGGACGCATAACGAGAAGATTGTTCGCCAGCGTGATTATTACGATGCCGGAGAGATGCTTTATGAGCATCTGCCGCTGTTGGGCTGGGCCGTCCGCGGCGTTAAAAGGAGGGTGCGCGCATGATGACAGTCCTCATTACTGGCGCAAGTTCCGGGATTGGTGCCGGGCTCGCAAAGTCATGGGCCGATGACGGCTGTCACGTGATTGCCTGTGGCCGCAATCCAGAAAGGCTGGAACAGCTGCGCCAATCCCACGCCAATGTCACAGTACGCCTGTTCGATATGACAGACAAAGACGCCTGTCGCCAGGAGCTGGCGGACTGCAAACCCGAACTGGTTATTCTCTGCGCCGGAACCTGCGAATATCTCGACCACGGCTGGATAGATGCCGAGAAGGTTGAACGGGTGATGGCGACGAATTATCTGGGCCCCATCAACTGCCTGGAAGCGCTTCAGACGCAGCTAACCTCCGGTAGCCGCGTGGTGCTGGTCAGTTCGATGGCCCACTGGATGCCGTTTCCTCGGGCTGAAGCCTATGGCGCGTCTAAAGCGGCGCTAACCTGGTTTGCTAACAGTTTGCGTCTGGACTGGGAGCCGAAAGGTGTCGCCGTGACTGTCGTTTCGCCAGGATTTGTCGATACCCCGCTTACCCGTAAAAACGATTTTCCTATGCCCGGTCAGGTAAGTGTAGAGCAGGCGGTGAAGGCGATTCGTCATGGCCTGGCGAAAGGGAAAAACCATATTGCCTTTCCGTCGGGTTTTGGCGTGTTGCTGCGTGTGTTGGGCGGGCTACCTGAGCGTCTCCAGCGCGCGTTACTGCGCAGGATGGTGCGTTCATGAAAATAGCTATCATTGGCAGTGGGATTGCCGGATTAACCTGCGCCTGGCGTCTGGCCGGACACCATCAGGTGACGCTTTTTGAAGCGGCGTCGACCCCTGGCGGCCATACTGCGACAGTGGATGTGGCGACTCCGCACGGGAGTTTCGCGATTGATAGCGGCTTTATCGTCTATAACGACCGAACCTATCCGCGTTTTATGGGCTTGCTGAGCGAACTCGGCATTCAGGGGCAAAAAACGCAGATGAGCTTCTCGGTGCATAATCCGCAAAGCGGTATGGAGTATAGCGGTCATACGCTGACTTCATTGTTTGCCCAACGTCGAAACCTGGTCAACCCCGCATATTGGGGAATGCTGAAAGAGATTGTCCGTTTTAATCGTCTGGCGAAACAGGCATTAAATGAGACCGATGTGAACGCGACGCTTCAGACTTTCCTCGACCAGCACCACTTCAGTGTGTTCTTTGCGCGGCATTATATTTTGCCGATGGGCGCGGCCATATGGTCATCTTCACTTCAGGAGATGCGCCGTTTTCCACTGGAGCTGTTCTTACGGTTCTTTGAGCACCATGGCTTGTTGGATATCTGGCATCGACCGCAATGGTATGTGGTGCCGGGCGGATCGCGCGAATACATTCGTGTCATGCTGGCGAAGCTGGGCGATCGTCTGAAATTGCACCTCAATTCACCTGTTCAGCAGGTTATTCGCTACGACAGCGGCGTCAAAATACAATTGGCAGGATCAATACAGACATTTGATCAGGTGATCTTCGCCTGCCATTCCTCGCAGGCTCTGGCTGTACTTGAGGATGCGACCCCTGCAGAACGCGACGTGCTGGGCGCAATTGACTGGCAACGTAACGAGGTTGTGTTGCACTGCGATCGCCGCTGGTTACCGGTATGCGAACGCGCTTGGGCAAGCTGGAATTACCGCCTGAGTGAGCAAGATAGGGCCCGCGCTTGCGTCACCTATAACATGAATATTCTCCAGGGATTACCTGAAGGAAGCCCGCTATTTTGCGTGACCCTCAATCCGGACATCCCCATCGACGACCGCTTCGTCTGGCGACGCTTTGTTTACGAGCATCCGTTGTTTAACCCTGAAAGCTGGCGGGCGCAGGCGCGTCGCGCTGAGATCAACGGTCAGCATCGGAGCTGGTTCTGCGGTGCTTACTGGTACAACGGTTTTCACGAAGATGGCGTACGCAGTGCGCTGGATGTGGTACACGGCATTGCTGCAGGAGAGGGGAGCTAAGATGAACAGCTGCCTGTACCACGGCGTATTACGCCACCGACGCCTTCAGCCGACCACGCACCAGTTTACTTATCAGGTGTTTATGGCTTGGCTCGATCTGGACGAGCTCGCTCAGCTTCCGGGCGTGGGCGTGAAACGTAATCGCTTCGCTGCAACTACTTTTCATGATGCCGATTACCCGCTGGGAACCCCGTTAAAAGAGAACGTACTGAATCAGCTTGCCAGCCTGACAGGCGAGCGTCCTGAAGGTCGCGTGATGCTCCTGACGCAGTTGCGCTATTTCGGTTTTCATTTTAATCCGGTCAATTTTTACTACTGCTATGACCGCGCGCAGATCCTGCGCTGGGTGCTGGCGGAGGTCCGCAATACGCCGTGGAATGAGCGTCATTACTACGCCGTAGATGCGCAGGAAAAGCGACCACTGGAAAAAGCGTTCCATGTATCGCCGTTTAATCCGATGGATATGGTCTATCACTGGCGATTTAACTCGCCGGGTAAAACGCTGCATATGCATATCGAAAACCATCAGGCAGAGAAAATTTCTGATGCCACCCTGATGCTCAAACGCGAGCCGTTGACGCCGGCAAGTTTACGCACGTTGCTGCGACGACTGCCGATGATGACGCTGAAAACGGTGTCAGCGATTTATTGGCAGGCGCTACGACTGTGGCTCAAGCGAGTCCCTCTCTACAATCATCCCGTGAGCAGGAGTGAACGATCATGATCGATCCCACCTTTGCGCTTGAACCCGATATTCCGCGCAACCTGCGTGTTGCGCGTTGGTTCCTTTTTCGTATGCTGAGCGGCCTTCGTCAGGGTTCAGTCACGGTGCGGGAAGGGGCCCAGGTCTTTCATTTTGGTGATGTTTCGGCTGAATTACGCGCCGACGTACATATTGTTTCGCCCACGGTGTATTGGCGGGTGTTGACGGGGGGAAGTCTTGCAGCGGCAGAGTCCTGGATGGATGGAGAGTGGGAAACGCAGCAGCTCACTACGTTATTGCAAATATTTGCGCTCAACAGCACCCTGCTGGGGCGGCTGGAAAGTGGATTTCGCCTGCTTGGCCGACCCGTTGAGCGTTTACGTCATTGGACGCGCCGCAACCATCGGCAACAGGCAAAAGAAAACATTGCCGCGCATTACGATCTCGGCAATGCCTTTTACGCGCACTTTCTGGATGAGGATTTACTCTATTCCAGCGCCTTGTTCACCTGCCCCGAGCAGTCGTTAGCGCAGGCTCAGCAGGCCAAAATGGCGCGACTTTGCGAACAGCTGGCGCTGACCGCGAATGATCATCTGTTGGAAATTGGGACCGGCTGGGGAGCGATGGCGGAATACGCCGCGCGTCATTACGGATGTCGGGTGACCACCACGACCCTGTCGCAGGAGCAGTTTGCCTGGGCGAAAGCGCGCATTGCCCGAGCTGGTTTACAGGAGAGAGTCACCGTATTGCTCTGCGACTACCGCGACCTGACCGGGGAATTCGACAAACTGGTATCAGTTGAAATGATCGAAGCGGTGGGGCAGCGCTATCTGCCGACGTTTTTCCGTACGTGTCAGGCGCGCCTGCGCCCTGGGGGCAAAATGGCGCTTCAGGCGATTACCATTCAGGATCAGCGCTTTCGCGATTACAGCAAAAGCGTCGATTTTATTCAGCGCTATATCTTTCCGGGAGGTTTTTTACCCAGCATCACCGCGATGAGTGGGCTGATGACAAAGCACACTGACTTTGTGGTTCGCAACCTGTTCGATATGGGGCCCGACTACGCCCGGACCCTTGCGCACTGGCGACAAGGATTTGTTCACTGTTGGCATGAAATTGAAAAGCTGGGCTTTGATGAGCGTTTTCGCCGTATGTGGTTGTACTACTTCGGTTACTGCGAAGCAGGTTTTAACGCCCGTACAATCAGTGTGGTGCAACTGACGGCGGAGCGTCCATGAACCGCCATTTACAGGTCTTTCTCCTGGCTGTCGGGTTCGATTTGTACTGGTTCATGGTGGTGTTATTTCGTGAGCGCGGTCTGGTGTTATGGCTTGGTCTGGCTATTCTGGCCTGCTTCATGTTGCCTGCTGCGCAACGACTGTGCGCGTTAATGCTGACAGCTGCGGGCAGTGGTCTGGATGCGTTGTGGGCGCTGACCGGGTTGATCGATTTTCGCGGCGAAGCATTGTTGCCGTTATGGATGCTTGCGCTCTGGCTCATGTTCGCCGTCATGTGGACGCACCTCACCTGCTCGACCTCTTTGCCAGGATGGCTGCTGGTAATAATGGCCACCGGTGGAGGACCGATCGCTTATCTGATAGGAGAGCGTTTGGGTGCCATTACTTTTCTGGAGCCGACATTTATCGTGCTCGGTTTAATGGCGACGGGCTGGCTGGTGTTGATGCTGTTTTTTCATATTTTTATGGGGAAACACCAATGAAACTTGCCTTACTGATACTGCTGGGAGTAATGGCGATTGCGCCGTTTGCAGGTGCCACAGACTGGTTAAGCTGGCGGAAAGTCGGTGATGCTACGCTCACCTGGGGGCCATTCACGATCTATAACTCACAATTACGCACCCCGGATGGGCGCTATCGTGGGTTGAAAGAGGATCAGGCACTGATTATCACCTATCAGCGCAATATTGAACGGCAAGAACTGGTGGATGCTACCCGCGAACAGTGGCGAGCGCAGGGTATTTTGGCACGGGAGGCGCAGAGTGAGTCCTGGCTTCGCATGTTGGGTGAGCTATGGCCTGACGTTGCGCCGGGTACGCAACTGGTTTTTGTCTTCCAGGATAAGCAGGGGCAATTTTGGTATCGCTTGTCAGTGGCACAAAGGCATTTCATCCCGCTTGGCCCACCACAGTCGGCGGCGTTCAGCGAAAACTTTCTCGCTATCTGGCTGGGTTCCCGTACGCAATATCCTGAGCTGCGGCAGCAGCTCACTGGAGGTAATAAATGAAACGTTTATTAGCCCTAAGCTTACCGCTGATGATGCAACTTTCTGGCTGTAGCGCCGAAATTACCGAGTATCGCCAGCAGCAGCCGACGCTGGATATCTTTCAGTATTTTCAGGGAGAAACGCAAGCATGGGGGATGGTTCAGGATCGCAGCGGTAAACAGCTTCGTCGTTTCCATGTCGATATTAACGGCGATGTGGTGGGGGACACATTGACCCTCAATGAACGCTTTGTGTACGACGATGGAGAGAAGCAGCAGCGTGTGTGGCATATCCGTAAAATCAGCGCCGATCGTTACGAAGGTACTGCTGGCGATATTGAAGGCGTGGCGAAGGGGCAAACAGCGGGCAACGCGTTCAACTGGCATTACAGTATGAATGTGAAAGCCAGCGGCAGAACCTGGTTGCTGAATTTTGATGACTGGATGTACCTGCAGGATGCTAACCATTTGTTTAATAAAACTGAGATGAAGAAATTTGGCCTCACCGTCGGCACGGTGACGCTCTTCTTCTCCCGTAAAACGCACTAGCGAGGAAGACGCCATGAAAACGCAACCCATCGTTGGGATCAGCGGCTGTTTAACGGGGTCTGCCGTCCGATTTGACGGCGGGCATAAGCGGGCAGAGTTTGCGATGGTGAAACTGGCCCGTTGGGTGACTTTCCAGCCTGTTTGTCCGGAGATGGCGATAGGCTTGCCTGTCCCACGACCGGCGTTGCGCCTCGTACAAACAACTATCGGGGATATTCGCATGCGTTTTAGCCACGCACCTCACGAAGACGTTACCGACAAAATGGCTGACTTTTGTCTGAGCTATCTGTCAGGGTTGGACACACTGTCGGGTTTTATCGTCTGTGCCAAATCCCCCAGCTGTGGCATGGAACGAGTGCGTTTATATGATGAAAAAGGTAATCGCGGGCGCAAAGACGGGGTGGGAGTTTTTACAGCCGCGCTGATGGAGAAATATCCGTGGCTGCCGGTTGAAGAGGATGGACGGCTGCACGATCCGGTTCTGCGTGAAAACTTCGTCGAACGGGTTTTCGCGCTACATGAGCTCCATACGCTGTGCAAAAATGGCCTGACGCGGCGGGCGCTACTGAATTTTCATAGCCGTTATAAACTGCAATTGCTGGCTCACCATCAGGCCGGATACCGGGAAATTGGCCCATTTGTCGCATCACTGCATGAATGGGACGATCTGGAGGCTTTCTTTGCGGTCTACCGCGATAAATTAATGACAATCCTGAAGAAACCTGCCTCACGTAAAAACCACACTAACGTGCTGATGCACATTCAGGGGTACTTCCGTAATCAATTAACAATGCGCCAGCGCGGCGAGTTGCGCGAGGTTATCCTCAATTATCGCGCAGGGATACTGCCTATCCTGGCCCCGATGACGCTGCTTAAACATTATCTGGTGGAATACCCGGACGACTACCTGCTGACGCAGAATTACTTTGATCCCTATCCGCAGGATTTAGCATTGCGACTGAATGTTAATTAATCATGCCTGATAAGCTGAACCGAGCAGCATGATAATTAATGTCGTGTTCGCCCCCTTTAATTTCCGTTTAACGCTCACAGCGGACCTTCAGCTCAGTGACCTGGTCCGCTTCGTGCCAGGAGCGGACGTTGCTAACATCGTGATATATTAATTCATGGATGGCAGTCCATGGGGATAAAATTATGAAGCACGAGCTGTGGACAAATGAAGCTGGTTTAGATTTGTTTTGTCTTGCCGGTCCACTGGGAGACTCTGCTCGGAAATTGCTGGATCTGGACTACAGATTAGTGTGGACATGTGATGCAGACTCGCACCTTGAAGCAATGAAAAAATATTATACGTTCCGTAATTGGGGTGAATATCAAACTGATTTCCCTGAACAGGATAGTAAGACCTACAAAGAAATGGGATGGGAGTAAAAAGCACAAAATCCACAACCTAGCCGCTCTTATTCTCATGTCTCTACGACGTCCGCTCCTCGCTCATAGCGGACCTCATCGGCAGTAAAAGCTTTATCATCGAGGTTTGCCAGTAGTGGTAGCGTGTTGAATGTGCCGGCGGCAAAACTTGGATTTTTGGCGAAAACGCTTCTCTAAAACTAAAATCAAAATTTAGATAATCAATGAGTTGTAAAAGATAACCACTAAATGTTATTGAAAGTAAAAGCGTGATAATTTCAATTATATCAAATGGTTGCTATGATATTGGCGATATAATGCTGCGTCATATTTGCTGGATTAACTGTGAGCCCTGATTTTTCACATTCCCAACGGCACGTGTCACGGCGTGCCATATAAATTTATCAGCCGGCATGGAACCGTCGGTCGCAATTTCCGCAGCTTCTTTCCCTCCAATGTCCTGCCTCATCCACTCGCGAGCAGCATCTGGTGACAGTACCAACGGTCGCCTGTCGTGAATATCTACCAGTCCTTTATCGGCAGTAGCCGTCACTATCAGAAAACCTTCTGCTTCATCTCCACGTTCAAATGGTGTGCTGCCAATTGCCGCCATGAATATTGGCTGACCATCGGCTTGATGAATGAAGTAGGGTTGCTTCTTGTCACCTACCTTTTTCCACTCAAACCAGCCATCGGCAAAGCAAATTGCGCGACCATGTTGCCAGAGTGGTTTAAACATTCTGCTGTTAGCCGCAGTTTCAGAGCGTGCGTTAATTAGCGGTGGTTTATCCCACCACCCGGGGGCGTATCCCCAGATAACTGGATCAAGATGAAGTTTCTCGTCACGTTCGCTCAGCAGCAGAACTTTGGTGCCTGGCGCCACGTTGAATCGCCCGATCGGTTCAGGGTCATATGGGATATCACGTTCAGCTTCTTCAGCGAGCAGGGCGAGATAGTCCTCACGTGTCATTGACTGTGAAAAGCGTCCACACATAGAAACCTCCAGCCAACTGTCAGACTGAAAGTATAGGATATTGAGTAGAACGATAGGATTTGAAGCTCCACACCACCAATATTCCATTATGGCTTTTAGCTTCTCGAGGTTGCTAAATGGCAGATAGACCACTACCCATTTTTACTTTTTTGGGGCAAATTTGGGGGCAAAAATTAGCTTGGGGCATGATTTGGGGCGATGAAATGACTCATATTGCCCGCAATTGTCTAAGATGGTTTTTTATTAACTAATTGATTTTATGATAATTAACTGTATTTGCTAATTTTACAAAATCAATTTTATAGTCTAACGCTGATTATGTGGCTGTGGGGATAAACATTTAATAAACCGGGGGAAGGGATAATATCGCAGGCAATAAAAAAGCCGGAGGCGCTGATGCTTTCCGGCTTACTACGATATGAACGGAAGGCCGGAACAGGCGCAAGCGCGCTCCGGTATCAAACAGATTACTTCAGTTCATCAACCATGGTGATGGCGCGACCAATATAATTGGCAGGCGTCATTGCTTTCAGGCGAGTTTTCTCTTCTTCCGGCAGCGCCAGACCGTCGATAAACTGCTTCATACCTTCGGCGTCAACGCGCTTACCGCGGGTCAGCTCTTTCAGCTTCTCGTACGGCTTCTCAATACCGTAGCGACGCATCACGGTCTGAATCGGCTCTGCCAGAACTTCCCAGTTATGGTCCAGTTCATCCAGCAGATGATCGCGGTTCACTTCCAGTTTGCTCACGCCTTTCAGCGTGGACTGATAGGCGATCAGCGCATAGCCAATACCTACGCCCAGGTTACGCAGAACGGTAGAGTCAGTCAGGTCACGCTGCCAGCGGGAGACCGGCAGTTTGCTCGCCAGGTGCTGCAGAACCGCGTTAGACAGACCCAGGTTACCCTCGGAGTTTTCGAAATCGATGGGGTTAACTTTGTGCGGCATGGTGGAAGAGCCGATTTCACCCGCGATAGTTTTCTGTTTGAAATGGTTCAGCGCCACGTAACCCCAGACATCGCGGTCAAAGTCGATCAGGATGGTGTTGAAACGGGCGATGCAGTCAAACAGCTCGGCAATGTAGTCGTGCGGCTCAATCTGCGTGGTGTACGGGTTCCACTGGATGCCCAGCGAGGTGACAAACTCTTCGCTGAACTGATGCCAGTCAACTTCCGGGTAAGCAGCGATGTGGGCATTATAGTTACCGACTGCACCATTGATCTTACCAAGAATTTCAACCTGGTTGAGCTGACGATACTGACGCTCCATACGGTAAGCCACGTTAGCCATTTCTTTGCCTAGCGTAGACGGGGTGGCTGGCTGACCGTGGGTACGGGAGAGCAGAGGAATATCGCGATACTGAACAGACAGATCTTTCACCGCGTCGATAAGCTTACGCCAGTACGGCAGAACCACTTCGTCGCGTGCGGTTTTCAGCATCAGCGCGTGAGACAGGTTGTTGATGTCTTCTGAGGTACACGCAAAGTGGATAAATTCGGAAACAGCGTGCAGTTCCGGGATATCCGCCACTTTCTCTTTCAGGAAATACTCAACTGCCTTCACATCATGGTTGGTCGTACGCTCAATGGTTTTGATGCGCGCAGCATCTTCTTCATTGAAGTTAGCGACGATCGCATCAAGGAAACCGATTGCGTCGGCAGCAAAAGCAGGAACTTCCTTGATCGCTGCGTGCGCGGCCAGTTTTTGCAGCCAGCGTACTTCAACCTGTACACGGAATTTCAGCAAACCGTATTCGCTGAAAATCCCGCGCAGCGCGCTGACTTTATCGCCGTAGCGTCCATCGACAGGGGAAACGGCGGTCAGTGAGGATAATTCCATAGATCACAACTCCGGGGTTAAATGAGCAAGAATTTGTTTTGCCTGAGTCGTCAGGCGATTACGAGAAAACATGAGTTGCAGACGGCCTCCACCAACCTGATGCCAGAGCACGGCAGCACGGATGCCAGCCAGCAGCGAAGCGCGTACTTTAGCCTGTACCTGTGGGCTCTGAAGGATGGCCGGAGAACCCGTGACCTGAATACGCGGGCCGAGTGGGCTGATGACGTCAACATAAATGCCAGCCATCGCACTCATCAACGTTTCTGACTGCAAATCAAAATGGTCCAGCTGGCGCTGCAAGCCGCTAATACGGTCTCCCAGCGTGTCCATAGCGCCCTTGGCCGCTGACAGCTTACGCTCCAGCACCATCAGGCTTAGCGTATAGCGGGTGAGTTCCGCGTTCAGTCCCTGACGACTACTGGCGTTCAGCACGCCAAGCAGCGTTTCAAGGCCAAGACGCAGGTTGGCTTCGCTGCCGCCAAACACGCCCAGCGTAGAGCTGGGATTCATGTCGATGACACTGTTCAGTGAAACGTGTAATGCATCGGCATCACAATGCCCCTGGTGCGCCAGTTCCTGCACCAGGCGTGCCGACTGACAAATGCCTGCCAGGGCGAGGGTGATGTCATAATAATTCTTTGCCACGTTCACTGCTTCCTTGTATCAAATGTGTAAGTAATTATACCGGCAGAGGCAATCGTTGTTCGATAATGCCGCCGCCGAGGCACACTTCGCCATTGTAAAAGACAGCCGACTGACCCGGCGTGACCGCCGCGACTGGCTCGTCGAAAATGACTTCAATACGCTCAGCATCCAGTGCCTTAACGGTGCACGGAATGTCGGTCTGACGATAGCGGGTTTTCACCGTGCAGCGCATGGTGCCGGTGAACGGTTCGCGATCGACCCAATGCAGCTGTTGCGCCACCAGGCCAACGGACATCAGACGTGGATGTTCATGACCCTGAGCGACAACCAGAATGTTGTTCTCAACGTCTTTATCCACCACATACCATGGATCTTCTGTCCCTTCTTTCGTTCCGCCAATACCCAGACCTTTACGTTGACCCAGGGTGTGGTACATCAGCCCCTGATGCTGGCCAATCTCTTCGCCGTCAACGGTGATGATTTTGCCTGGCTGAGCCGGCAGGTAACGACCAAGAAACTCGCGGAACTTACGTTCGCCAATGAAGCAGATGCCGGTGGAGTCTTTTTTCTTGGCCGTAATCAGACCAAGATCTTCGGCAATTTTACGCACCTGTGGTTTTTCCAGTTCGCCGACCGGGAACAGGCTTTGTGCGATTTGCTCATGGCCGAGCGTATAGAGGAAATAACTCTGGTCTTTATTGCCATCGAGCCCACGCAGCAGACGGCTTTTGCCGTCGACATCCGCGCGACGCACGTAGTGACCGGTGGCGATGTAATCGGCACCTAAATCTTCGGCGGCAAACTCAAGGAAGGCTTTAAACTTAATTTCTTTATTGCACAGAATATCCGGGTTCGGCGTACGGCCCGCTTTGTACTCTTCAAGGAACAGTTCAAAGACGTTGTCCCAGTATTCTGCGGCAAAGTTGACGGTATGCAGTTCAATGCCGAGTTTGTCACAGACAGCCTGCGCATCCGCAAGGTCGGCGGCCGCTGTGCAGTATTCCTCGCCATCGTCCTCTTCCCAGTTCTTCATGAACAGGCCTTCTACCTGATAGCCCTGTTGTTGTAACAGCCAGGCAGAAACGGAGGAATCGACACCGCCGGACATGCCGACGATCACTTTTTTTGGGCTTTCAGACATAGGAATACTCACGACATTGAACTTCAAGGCGGCATATTCTAGCACGCAGCCCTTTACTTGACACCCTCTGTAAACGGCCAGTTAAATTCGCCGATCATGGCCAGTGGGTAGCGCTGTCCGCTCTGATAACAGCGAATACTCTCCGCAACCAACGGCGAACGCAGGTTTGGCGCAGAGAAAATCTCTTCTGCGCTGACCCAACGACAGCAATCTATATCGCTGTCATGGGGTTCTGTAGCGCACATATTGGCAAGCTCGATAGAGAAAAGAAAACGCAAAAAGGGCGTTCTGTCTGGCGCAATCCATTGATGCATACGAATGAAATGCTGCGGCTGCGCTTTAATGCCCGTTTCTTCCCACAGTTCGCGTGCTGCGGCTTGCACCAGCGTTTCATCGGCTTCCAGGTGTCCTGCAGGCTGATTCCACAAGGCTTTGCCATTGATCGTTTCTTCAACGACTAAGAATTTATCTTCTGCATGCACAATGCAGGCGACCGTGACGTGTGGTTTGAACATGTTTTCCCCTTATTCCTCAGCAAAACCTTCGGTAACATCTGGCCAGCTAATTTCACCGCTGGCCTTGTCGATACTGATATAAGCCACGGGAGGTGACGTTTGTGGGTCGGCCCCTCCACGGCACAATGCGGTTTGATGATCCTCGCGCACGATAATCTCAATGGCCTTTTTAGCATTCCAGCTTTCATAAAAGATACATTGGTGGTCGTGACGTAGCCCAAGGGTGGCGACTCTCGTTGCCTTTTCTGTCGACAGCGGGTTGATGTCGTCGCGATAGTGGTCACCGCTGTTTATAGCCTGTAACTGCGACTTTTTTAACCAGCCGCGTATGATTTGGCGATCGGTGGTGTAATAGACCGCTTCCATAAAATCATCGTTGGATTGTTCTTGTACAGAGACGAGGTCGCCGGGCACTAAAAATACGGACGGGCTGCGACACTGTTCGGTTGGCATCGCATAGAACCATGCGCGGGTGTCTCCTGTTACCTGATAGTGGTTTGCGGAGGAGGAGGGTAAGAACCCGCGCTGCGACATCGCTTTATTTCCCCATGTCTGGCAAGACGCGCTTACTGCAAGCGGACTGGATAACGGCGTTAATCCATCTACCGAGACCCAGCCGGTGGCGAAGGCTCCTTTAGCGTCCCGATAACGTACGTAACGATAAGGCTCATCTTTGGAAAGCATGCCCGTGCTTTTGTAGCGCTGTGAACTCCTGAGTACCTCGACGGTGTCGCCATTGACCATGAACGCGGGGAGTTGACACTCTGTTGCTGGTGCAGAATAGAAATGCAGGCGTGAGTCGGTTTTTACTTTGGCAGACTCATAAAGGTAGTTTGCCTCTCCTGCTGCTGTTCCGGCAATTGTCTCACAGTCCAGTTTTGCTGAACAAAACGGTGACACGCCGAGCAGGATGAATGCTGCAAAAAGCTGCTTATCCATTTTTTTTCATTCTTCCCTGTTAACACTCACGTTAAACCATACGGTTACGATTTCAGTTCCCGCCACTCGCCGTTAGCAAGATTTTCCAGCGTGTAATCCCCCATGGCATAGCGGATGAGGCGCAGCGTAGGAAATCCAACATGCGCTGTCATACGACGTACCTGACGGTTGCGACCTTCATATAAGGTAACTTTCAACCAGCTGGTGGGAATGTTTTTCCGTTCCCGAATCGGTGGATTTCTCGGCCACAGCCATACGGGTTCCTCCACTACTTCAATGCCTGCGGGTAGAGTGGGGCCATCATTGAGCGTTACTCCGTTACGCAGGGCGTCCAGCGCTTCTGCTGTCGGCTCACCTTCAACCTGGACGTAATAAATTTTCCCGGTACGCTTACCGGGTTGCGTTAACCGCGCCTGCAGAGCGCCGTCATTGGTCAGCACCAAAAGCCCTTCGCTGTCCCGGTCGAGTCGGCCCGCCGCATAAATTCCCGGCACGGGAATAAAATCTTTTAACGTGCTTCTGCCAGCCTCGTCAGTAAATTGTGGCAAAACATCGTAGGGTTTATTGAACAAAACCACGCGTTTTGGCTGGTTTTCTTTACGCTGCTTAGTGACTTGTCGTGAGCTGAATCGCTCAACCCGGTGATTTCTAAAAGAAGTTTTTTGCATGGTATTTTCAGATTATATCAATTGCCGCATTATAGCCTAAGAACGAGTGTCTTTCATGGCGGCGAACAATAGGGTAGTATTGACACGCTCATTACAAATCATTAACAAAAAGTTGCTCTAACGCATCCGTGTAGCAGGACGCAAACGCACATGCAGCGTGATGACAGACGAGCAGAACCAGAAGCGCTCGAAGGAGAGGTGAATGGAAAGCAAAGTAGTTGTTCCGGCGGAAGGTAAGAAGATCACCCTGCAAAACGGCAAACTCAACGTTCCTGAAAATCCGATTATCCCGTTCATTGAAGGCGACGGTATCGGCGTTGATGTAACCCCACCGATGATCAAAGTTGTCGATGCTGCTGTCGAGAAAGCCTATAAAGGCGAGCGTAAAATCTCCTGGATGGAAATCTACACCGGCGAGAAATCCACTCAGGTTTATGGCCAGGACGTCTGGCTGCCTGCTGAAACCTTAGATCTGATTCGTGAATATCGTGTTGCCATTAAAGGCCCTCTGACCACCCCTGTTGGCGGCGGTATTCGCTCTCTGAACGTAGCTCTGCGTCAGGAACTTGACCTGTATGTCTGCCTGCGTCCGGTGCGTTATTATCAGGGCACACCAAGCCCGGTTAAACACCCTGAACTGACCGACATGGTCATCTTCCGCGAAAACTCCGAAGACATCTACGCGGGTATTGAGTGGAAAGCTGACTCTGCCGATGCTGAGAAAGTGATTAAATTCCTGCGCGAAGAGATGGGCGTGAAGAAAATCCGCTTCCCGGAACATTGCGGCATTGGTATCAAACCGTGTTCTGAAGAAGGGACTAAACGTCTGGTACGTGCAGCGATTGAATACGCCATCGCCAACGATCGTGATTCAGTTACCCTGGTACACAAAGGCAACATCATGAAGTTCACCGAAGGCGCGTTCAAAGACTGGGGTTACCAGTTAGCGCGTGAAGAATTCGGTGGTGAACTGATCGACGGCGGTCCATGGGTGAAAATCAAGAACCCGAAAACCGGTAAAGAGATCGTGGTTAAGGACGTTATCGCCGATGCGTTCCTGCAACAGATTCTGCTGCGTCCGGCTGAGTATGACGTGATTGCCTGTATGAACCTGAACGGTGACTACATCTCCGATGCGTTGGCCGCACAGGTTGGTGGTATTGGTATCGCGCCGGGTGCAAACATCGGTGACGAATGCGCTCTGTTCGAAGCAACCCACGGTACTGCACCGAAGTATGCAGGTCAGGATAAAGTGAACCCAGGTTCCATCATTCTGTCTGCTGAAATGATGCTGCGCCACATGGGTTGGGTCGAAGCGGCTGACCTGATCGTTAAAGGTATGGAAGGCGCGATTAACGCGAAAACCGTAACCTATGACTTCGAACGTCTGATGGACGGCGCTAAACTGCTGAAATGTTCAGAGTTCGGTGACGCGATCATCGAAAACATGTAATCCAGATTCTGGGTTGTATGAGAACGGGAACCGAGAGGTTCCCGTTTTTTTACCTGCAAAACGCTTTCCTGGCGCTCATACTATTAAACTCATTTAAATAGCACTGGAGAACAAATTTTTATCTTTGCCATTACAATTTTATTTTTTGATAAAAATTCCCATGGCTGTCAATATTGCTTTATTTAACTCTATTCGGGTATGAGAACTAACTATAATTGAGTGGTGTTTGTATCTTATTGATTATTAGATGGGAAATAATCATTTTAAAAATAAGAAAAATATCGAAAATTTTTATAAAGAAGAAGCGTTTTAAGATTTTTTACTCTAATTTTAAATCCATTTTTATCAGCGTGTTATGACAGTTTATTATTCTGAGTATTAGTAATGTCCAAAAAAGAACATTTTCTCCGATTGATGTTTTTTTACCTTTCTGTTTTTCTCTTGGCAACATGCTTGAGAAATAAAACTCAAAGCATGATTCCTTATTATGTGTGTTACTTACTATTAGTTGATGATGAAAATGGTTATTAAAATGCTAAGTTTAAAAACAGGTTTAGTGGCTTTTACATTATGTTTTGCTATGACGGTTTATGCAGGAGAAAGCGTAGTCACCGGCGGTTATGTACATACCCGGACAGATGGACAGAACCTTAATGGTTTTAACGCTAAATATGGTTATACCCCAGATGAGAGTGATTTTGGTGTTATGACATCCTTAACCATTTCAGCAAATGACGATAATGATATAGATCGTGGTTATGGTTCTGCATTAGTCGGCGCAAGTTATAAAGTAAATGATGTGGTAAAACCTTATGTAATGGCGGGTATTGGGAGAGGTGCGATCAAAGCTAATGGTGAAACTGACACTTCTACAGGTTTTGCCTATGGCGCTGGTATTCAGTTTATCCCCATTGCAGGTTTCACTGTTGATGCAGGCTATGAAGGTTCTAAGGTCTTTGGCGCACAAGCTAATAGTATTGTAGTCGGCGCCGGCTGGAAATTCTAAGGTTATTTATATGAATAAATTAATGATAATATTGGGTGCGTTTTCTGCTGTTTCCTTGATGTCTGGTTGTGTATCAGAAGAACAACGCTTAGCAAAGTGCGAAGCGAAGGGAATTAGCCGTGATGTTTGTTATCACGAAGAAAAAGAATATTGGAATAATTACAGTGCTAATATGAGTCGACTGCAGGCCGCTAATACACAAGCGGATGCTTTCAAAGAGGCTATGAGTGATCACAAGAAACATAAGCATTATGATGACGATTAATATTTAAGAACACGCACATACGGTCTTGAGTGCTTATGTTCTTGATATTTTAATCATTTATTAATTATTCAAATGGTTATGCTCAGTCTTCACTCTCAAAAGCGTATTATCCTTCTGTATATAGTGATGAAATAATGCAGCGCCGGCATGGGCTGCAATTAGAAAGTAGCAGATATCGGCGAGCTGACTTCCCCCCAAAGCCAGAGTTTTTTATGATAACCATGGCCTTACTTTGGTTTGAGAAAAACGCTTCGTCTGCTGTGTGCAATTATTCTTTTGCTGAAAGTTTGTACGGAAATACATGCAGAGCGTTGGCTGCGATGGGATAAACGCCCAGGCCTTCTGTTCTGGCTTTGATTTCCTCGAAAGAGAGTGAAGGGGAGGGTTCTCGTCCGCCCCACAGATTAATGCCTTCAGGAACATCGTCCCGGCTGTACTCCTCGGCGATCTCGATGGTTCCGCCACTATTCAATTCGATGACAACGCTTTTTCCGTCAACAGGAATCAGGTTACCGTCATTGTCTGTGATAAAGATTTTCATTTGATTACCTCTTATTAGTGCATTCCAATGATAGCAAAATTGGATGAGGTGCAACGCCGGTTTTGTACTGCAAATTTCAGTAATGATTTTATAGATAAATTAGTAAGTTACGTTGTTATTGAGGAAATGTGACTGGGCGCATGGCGATTTCTGTTTCTGTCTACCATGCTCTTTAGTAACAAATTTGAATACGTCAATGTTTATCGCAACGACCGATCGACTTTCACCACAGGACATGAGAATGCGCAAAGCACTTTTACCGGTAACTGCTGCGGTGTGTCTTTTTTTAATCGGTGTTTTTATTCTTAATATGCAGCTTTGGTATTCCTCCTCGATGGAAACCCTCGGGGGGGCCAGATATGCCGCGAAAAATATGGATAACATACTTGATGAAGCTTTCCAGGCAACCCGTACCGCTATGCACATCGCTGAAAAAAAATGCGATTTGGAGGGGCAATACCAACTTGGAACCGAAGCTGCGCTCCGACCCCATTTGCGAACGCTGATAATTATTCGACAGGGGAAGGTTTGGTGTACCTCTTTGCCGGGTAATCGGATATTACTTAAGCATATTCCCGTTATAGCTGATACTAATTTACAACTGACTCCCGCAAGCAATACCGAGAATGAAATACCTGTTCTGCTGTATCAAACACGTTTTCACACAGGCCGTATAATCGTCACCATAAGTGGCGTGCATATCCGAGGGGCACTGAATGTCCCGTTAGCGGGAGTAACGTACTCGTTGCTTGTGGGTGATGCAGTACTCGGTTTATTGGGCGATGTGAAACCTGTTGCTGCAAATGCGCAGAAGTTTGGCCAAGTGAATTCCGAGAAATATTCCTTCAGCATCATTTACGCTGAACCACCATTGTTTAGTGCTAGCAGGTTGATCAGGCATGGCTTAGGGATCCTGATTTTTATCCTACTGATATCGCTCGCCGCCGCTTATGCCTTTGATAAGTATCTGAACAAGAACGATACCCCTGAAGAAACGTTGCGCAGGGCGATAGTAAAAGGAGAGATCGTGCCTTTTTATCAACCTATCGTAAATGGTCGCGAGGGGACGTTACGCGGTGTTGAAGTGCTGGCCCGATGGAAACATCCTAAGGCCGGATATATCTCTCCTGCTTCCTTCATTCCCGTCGCTGAAAAATCAGGCCTGATAGTGCCACTAACTCAAAGCCTGATGAGGCAGGTCGCGGAAAACATGAACGCCATTGCCAGCAAACTGCCATCCGGCTTCCATGTCGGCATTAACTTCAGCGCATCCCATATCACATCCCCTACATTCGTGCAGGAGTGTCTGCATTACAGGGATAGTTTTAACCGCGATGACCTCAATCTGGTAATCGAAGTTACTGAGCGCGAGCCGTTAGATGTGGATGAAGATCTTGTGCAGAGGCTCAATATCCTGCATGAGAATGGCTTTGTGATTGCGCTGGATGATTTTGGTACGGGCTATTCTGGGCTTTCTTATTTGCATGACCTGCACATTGATTACATTAAAATCGATCAGAGCTTTGTGGGAAGGGTAAATGAGCTTCCCGATTCAACCCGAATTTTAGATTGTGTCCTCGATCTGGCTCGTAAACTATCTTTAAGCATCGTTGCAGAAGGGGTTGAAACAAAGGCTCAGCTTGATTATCTCAACAAAAACAACATTGTTTTCCTGCAAGGGTACTATTTCTATAAACCAGTAACCTTCACTGAGTTCGTCATGATTCTGCTGTCAAAGCCTAAAGTGAAGGTTTTTGTCGAATAAATACAAGATAACCTAATTGATGAAAAGTGAGCATGAAATCTGCTTCGGTAGCAAAAATCCGACGATTATCTTTATCGTGAGACAAATCTCAGATTCTGTTAGTTAAAATCTATACCCTTATCGATGTGGTGGTTATTTATGTTTTCATATACAGCAACTGGATAATGGTATGGCAGATATAACATTCGCGATGGAGCGTGATTCAAGTCATAGAGTGGCGAAAAATAAGTTGGATGTGCGAAGCAAAGTGAAGAACACAAATCGCAACCAGCTTGCGATTGCCGCAGTCTTGTTTTTAGGCGGTATCGTCGGGGTTATTGTTTTGGCATTATATCTAATGGTGCAGGAAGGGGTGTTTCTGTATTAATTGTTTAAATATTCTTATATGTTAAAATAAGTTGCTGATTATATCTTGTGTCTTCTTTCAATAATATTCTGCTGGTCGGGGTATTAGTGTGCCCCGACCAGCAGGATCTTATAAAATTAGAACTGATAATTTAAAGATACCCAGTAGTTACGACCAGGGTTTACGTACCCAGTGGTGGATTGCGCCGTTTGATAGTAATCACCTGCGTAAGTACTATTACGCCCCACCTGATACAATTTGACCTCACTAAAGTCTTTATCCAGCACGTTATTAACCGCCGTATTAAGCGTCAGATCTTTGGTCAGCTTATAAGACATCCCCATATCGACAACGGTCCAGGCTTTTAAATCAGCGCCTTTATCGTCATAGACGGCCTTTTGTACCGCGCTAAGGTTGTCGTAATTTTCGGTAAAGCGTGGGGCTTTGCCGCGATAACGTGCGCTGAGCCAGGCGTTCATATCTTCCGTTGCCTGCCAGTTCAGACGGGCGTTAGCCATATGTTTTGGTGTGTAACTTAATGGCGCGCCTTTATTGTCACCATCTTTTTGCTTGCTCTGAGTGTAGGTGTAGTTGAGAGATAAGGTCAGCACATCCGACCATAGAGGGAAGGTGCTGGCAAATTCAACGCCATCGGTCCTTGCCTTGCCGCTGTTGGTATAGCTGTTGGTATTATCATCGATAGAATATGAGACAATTTTATTTTTGTATTCGGTATAGAAGCCGGTAATGTTGGCGTTAAGCCCGGCGTCGTTCTCGTAATACAGCCCGGTTTCGTAGCTGATACTTTCCTCAGGTTTGAGGTCCGGGTTACCGACCGTATTCACCGTTCCCTGCGCGGTTACACCGCTGATCCCGTTATGCAACTGGCTTAGTGATGGTGCTTTATAACCTGTCGTTACGCCGCCTTTGAGGGTCCATTCGTCGGATGCGTTCCAGACCATATAGGCGCGCGGGCTGAGATGACCGCCAAAGACATCGTTATGCTCATAGCGTGTTCCTGCGGTTAAGGCCAGCGAGTCGAGAATATGCCATTCATCTTCCGCATAGGCTGCCCACGTTTTTTGATGGAACGTCTCGCCGGTATTGGCCAGCACCACACCATCTTTCATCCGGGCATCCCAGTATTCTCCGCCAAGGGTTAAGAGGTGCGAATCACCTAATGGCGTCAGCAGCACTGAGTCAAGAATGACGTTGGTGTTCTTCAGTTCACGTGCGTCACCGGCCCGGCCAGCGTTCTCTGGTGTGAGTGCGGAAGTTACCAATTGCCGGCCTTTGTTTTCGGTTTCATTCCAGCCGAGGGAGGATTTCCAGGTGCCGAACGTTAAGGCTGTATCGTGGCCGAGGGTCACTTTGTTACGCTCATAGCGTAGCGTTTTATCATACCCCCCTGTCAGGTTGCCCAACTGCCCGTCATCGTTGTCATAGCGCTGTCTGGCGGAGTCGAGATCTAACCACAGCGTATTGTTCTCATTGGTTTTCCAGTCGAGGCGCGTGCCAATATTATAGTTTTCCGATTCGGTAGGATAAGGTACGCGGGTGGAGGCGGTATCGCTGAGGGAGGTGACGCTGGAACCCTGACGCTGGGTTGTGCTCCCCCGAACCTGCATATCCAGTACGCCCGCAATCAACGGGCCGCTTGACCAGAAGTTGGCGACCGTACTGTTACCCCATTTATTACTCTCTTGCAGGTTAACGCCGGTATTGATGGAAGTGCTCCATTTATCGGTGCTTTTTTTGGTGATGATATTCACCACGCCACCGATTGCGTCGGACCCATAAAGCGTCGACATCGGGCCGCGGATCACCTCAATATGATCGATTGCCGCCAGCGGGGGCATAAAGCTGGTATTCATGGCAGAGAAACCGTTTGGCGTTACGTCGCTGCTGCCGTTTTGACGAATACCGTCAATCAGGATCAAGGTATAGCTGGCAGGCATGCCACGGATGCTGATCTCCAGACCGCCGGTTTTACCGGTGCTGCTTTCAACATCTACCCCTTCAACAGAACGCAGGGCTTCACCTAAGTCATTATATTTATTGGTTTGTAACTCTTGCTGCGAAATAACAGAGACGCTGGCGGCGGCATTGGTGATTTTCTTTTCATAACCGGAAGCGGTTACCACCATGACATCTTCAGCAAATACCAGGGGGCTGGAAAATCCTAAACAGGACAGAACGACAGAGGCAACAGGTTTTAAACGCATAGTCAAACTTCCTTTGTTAAAAATTCAAAGGCAGTAAGATAATTGATGGAAATGATAATACAAATAATTATCATTACAAATTTACATAACTTGTCACTTCTGGTGTTTTTCTTGAATAAATATACATAAATTGTCATGAGTTTTAGATAAGGAATTAGCAGGAAGGGACAATAGTCCGCATAGGCAATTATTAGTTCGGGATTAATATTTCTGTGAATAAATGGCGAGGGATTAATCTATTTTCTGAGATTCACATCGTACTCATAACGGAGTATCAGAAAAAAGTATGATAATTTTAGAAAATCGTCATACTTTTCTGCGCCGCATCATTTTTTTCGTCATTTCTGTCCGCCATAATCCCTTCCCCAGGAGACTGCTTAACGACGGTAAATCGTTATGCGGCATAAAAATAACGTAAATCTGGATAACATAATGATCAAAGGCAAGCTGGCACTGCTTACGTGCGCATTGACTCTCGCATTAACCTCACCACTTCTTGCCGCGCAAAATGCGAGCGAAGGGCAGACGTTAAAACTGGCAATTGGACCAGAACCAACGGAAGGGTTTGACCCGATGCTGGGCTGGAGTCATGGCAGCTATTTGCTTTTGCATGCACCATTATTAAAACAAAATGCAGATATGAGCTGGGGAAACCTGCTGACGGAAAAAGTAGAGACCAGCGCAGACGGCAAAACCTGGATATTGACGTTAAAACCTGACCTTAAATTCTCTGATGGTTCCCCGCTAACCGCTGAAGATGTGGTGTTCACCTATAACAAAGCAGCAAAAAGCGGCGGCAAAATCGACATGGGAAACTTCACCCATGCCAGCCTGAAAGATAACCGTACGGTAGAAATTACGCTGAATAGCCCACAGAGCACCTTTGTGAATGTGCTGGGTTCTTTGGGTATTGTTCCGGCGAAACGGTATGACGAAAAAACATTTGCCAAAAATCCGATTGGCGCAGGTCCTTATCGGCTGGTGAGTTTTCAGCCGGGACAGCAGTTGATCGTGGAGGCTAATCCCTGGTATGCCGGTAAGAAAAATGATTTCAGTAAGCTGGTGTTTGTCTTCCTTGATGAAGATAACGCTTATGCCGCAGCGCGCAGTGGCCAACTGGGACTCGTACGTATCGCGCCGTCGATGGCGGTCGCTCCTCAGCAGACAAATTTGAAACTTTGGGTACGCGATAGCGTGGAAAACCGGGGCATTGTGTTCCCGATGGTTCCTGCAGGTAAAAAAGATGCCAATGGCTATCCGATTGGGAACGATATCACTGCCGATGTTGCCATCAGGCGCGCCATCAACTATGCCATCGACCGTAAGCAGCTTGCCGATCAGGTCATGGAGGGTCATGCGATTCCTGCGTATAGCGCAGTGCAGGGGCTGCCATGGCAGGGGCAATCCGTTGCGTTCAAAGATGGTGATAGCGAAAAAGCACGTACGATTCTGGAAGAAGCCGGCTGGAAGGTAGGTAAAGATGGCGTGCGAGTGAAAGACGGCAAAGAGGCTCGACTGACTTTATGGTACGCCAGCGGTGACAGTACGCGCCGGGATTTAGCCGAAGCTGTTCGCGCAATGCTGGAACCGGTGGGCATTCAGGTATCACTACAGTCAGGAAGCTGGGAAACCGTTGAACGTCACATGCATGCGAACCCGACGTTATTTGGTTGGGGAAGCCTGGATCCGATGGAGCTTTTCCATCATTACAGTAATCAGGCCGCGGGCGTGGAATATTACAATCCAGGCTATTACAGCAATCCTGTTGTTGAACAGCATCTTAAACAGGCTATCGACGCCCCAGACTGGCAAAAAGCGTTGCCTTTCTGGCAACAGGTGGAGTGGGATGGTAAGCAAGGGGCTGGCGTGCAGGGCGATGCTGCCTGGGCATGGCTGCTGAATATTCAGCACACTTATCTGGCAAATCCGTGTATTGATTTAGGCAAAGGCGCACCGGAGATTCACGGTAGCTGGTCACTGCTCAATAATCTGGACGAATGGACCTGGACCTGCCGTTGATGAAGTCTGTTGTGGGCCATTTTCTACGGCTGATAGTGTTATTAGTGCTGGTTGCGGCTGGCACTTTTGTGCTGCTCAGTTTTTCTCCAGTCGATCCTATTCGCGCTTATATCGGCAACGATCTCCTGCATGTGCCGCCGGAGCAATATGCACGCATTGCTGCTCGCTGGGGATTGGACCAGCCGCTATGGGAGCGTTTTGGTCACTGGTTTGTTCGTGTATTGCAGGGCGATCTCGGCTATTCCATGTTGTTTAATGCGCCGGTTGCCAGCGTGATCAAAGAACGCTTTTCCACCTCGTTTGCGCTGCTTGGCGGCGCGTGGCTACTCTCCGGCATATTGGGAACGGCAATGGGGTTTGTCGCGGGTCGCTACCTGAATCGCTGGCCGGACAAAGCAATCTGTCGCCTCAGCTATCTGCTTTCTTCGCTGCCGACCTTCTGGATTGGCATGTTGCTGCTGGCGTTATTTGCCGTGCGCTGGCCGGTATTTCCGGTCTGCTGCGCGTGGGAGCCGGGCAACAGCGGCGATATGGTGACGCTGACTGAGCGTCTGCGTCATCTGGTGCTTCCCGTTTGCGCGCTCAGTTTGCTGGGACTGGGGCAAATTACGCTTCACACGCGGGAAAGCATCGCCAGCGTAATGAAAAGCGAATTTGTCCGTTTTGCACGTTCCCAGGGAGATAAAGGCTGGTCACTGTTACGCCATCAGGTTCTGCGTCATGCAATTACGCCTGCGCTGTGTTTGCAGTTTGCCTCACTGGGAGAACTGTTGGGAGGTGCACTATTGGCCGAAAAAGTCTTTGCTTATCCAGGACTGGGGCAGGCCACCATTGATGCCGGGTTACGCGGCGATCTGCCGTTACTGATGGGGATTGTGTTGTTCAGTACCGTACTGGTATTCATTGGCAACTCGCTGTCTACCTGGCTTGTCCGTATGTTGAACCGTGCTCTGGAGCGACCTGATGCTCTATAACCCGACGCCGACGCTAATTCGTCTTTTGTTCTCTTTTAGCTGCCTGTTATTCATTGCAGTGTATGGTGCCGCAATGCTGGATAACCCGTTGAGCGTTAATCTGCTTGCCCGTCATCTTCCACCTGATGCGATGTACTGGTTTGGCACCGATAACCTCGGTCGCGATCTGTGGATCCGTTGTTTTCAGGGGGCACTAACCAGTCTGCAAATTGGTATTGGTGCGGCATTGTGCAGTGGCTTGATTGCGCTAATGATGGCGGCGGTTTCGCGCATGCATCCGCGTCTGGATGTGCTTATGCGTCTGATTACTGATGCCATGCTATCGATGCCGCATCTGCTGTTGCTTATTTTGATCTGTTTTACGCTGGGTGGTGGGAAAAACGGGGTAATCATGGCGGTTGCACTAACGCACTGGCCGCGTCTGGCGCTGATCCTGCGTGCTGAAGCGCAGCGCGTGGCCCACAGTGACTATCTGACGTTGACCTGGCGTCTGGGACACGGCCATTTTTACTGCTGGCGGCATCACTATCTACCGGCGTTGTTACCCCAGTGGTTAACCGGGACATTGCTGATGTTTCCCCATGCGGTGTTACACAGCGCGGCGTTAAGCTTCCTCGGTTTTGGACTGGCACCGCATGAACCGTCGCTGGGCCTGCTGCTGGCGGATGCGCTGAGGTTTATCAGTCATGGCGACTGGTGGTTAGTGCTGTTTCCAGGACTGATGCTGTTCAGTCTGGTGATGTTATTCGATCAGCTCGCAAGGGCGGTGCATCGTTTATGGTTACGAGGTGACGCATGTTGAGTTTAAGGCAGGTCTCGCTGGACGTGGCGCGTTATCGCTGGTACGGCGCGAAAAACTGGTCTTCGCTGTTGCAGGATATCTCTTTCGACGTAGCGCCTGGTCAGATGGTGGCGCTAGTTGGGGGAAGTGGGGAAGGTAAGAGCCTGTTGCTGCAATGTCTGCTCGATCTCTTACCAGACAATTTGCGTTTCAACGGCGTTATTACCCTGGAAGGTAAAGCGCTGGGCAGTGATGATATTCGCAAATGTCGTGGCAATACCTTCAGCTACGTCCCACAAGGTATTCAGGCACTTAACCCGCTGCTCTCGATTGAAAAGCATCTGCGCAGGGCATGCCAGCTTTCTGACCAGCAATGGAATGCCGGAAAAATTGAACGATTGCTCCAGCGTAGCCGACTGGAAAGTCGCGTATTAGATGCTTTTCCGCGTCAGCTTTCAGGCGGTATGGCAAAACGTGTTCTGGCTTGTCATGCGTCTCTGAGTCAGGCTCGCTATATTCTGGCGGATGAAATTACCGCCTGGCTTGATGCACCTCTCGCTAATCAACTGCTTGAGCAGTTGCGTGGTTTATGTGAACAGGGGGCTGGTGTTTTATGGGTAACGCACGATCTCACGCTGGCGGCCCGCCATGCGGATCGCATCGTCGCGCTGCACCAGGGAAGCGTGTCGGATAACGTTAGTCGTGAACAGCTGTTGCGCGGGGAAATTAGCGAGCATCTGCAACGTCAATGGCAGGCTCTGCCTGAAAGAAATCAACTTTTTGGAGAGCGCGATGCTGTGCTGTCGTGATGTCGTGATTAGTCAGGGAGGGAAGGTGCTGTGGCAAAACCTTTCTTTCTCATTGCACCCCGGTGAACGTATTGGGATTTGTGCGCCCAGCGGAACCGGCAAAACGACGTTGGGACGTGTGCTGGCGGGCTGGCAAAAGCCGACCTCGGGCGACATTCTTATCGATGACCAGCCGCTACCGACGCATCAATATTGCCCGGTGCAACTGGTACCGCAGCATCCGGAATTAACCTTTAACCCACGGCGTAGCACCGGTGATGCGGTTCATGACGCCTGGCGGCCTGGCGCAGAAATCCTTACCCGCCTGCATATCAAACCGGAATGGTTAACCCGTCGCCCTGGACAGCTTTCTGGTGGTGAACTGGCGCGAATCGCCATACTTCGTGCGCTGGACCCGCGTACCCGTTTTCTTATTGCCGATGAGATTACCGCCCAGCTCGACCCTTCCATTCAAAGAGATATCTGGGTACTGCTGCTCGAAGAATGCCAGCGTCGACCATTAGGCATGCTCATTATCAGTCATCAGCAGGCGCTGCTTGATCAGATCTGCACGCGGACGCTACTCTCTTAGGTCTCTTTCGCATTTCAGGCAAATAACTAACGTGATCGTAAAAACTATCGCTGTGGCTGCGCTAATGTACGGGGCGGGGGCTTTTGCAGCACATGCTTCCATTCAGGTGGGTTTTTCACCGGAAGGGGCGGCTCGGGCTTTAGTGCTGGATTCAATTAACCATGCGCAGCACAGCATCGATATGATGGCTTATTCATTTCAGTCTGCAGATATTGTTAAGGCCCTGGTAAACGCTGAAAAGAGAGGCGTAGTGGTTCGGGCTGTTATCGATAAGAAACGTAACCAGGGCAAGGTTAGCCAGAAGGCCATCGCGTTTGCTGCCGCGAATGGGGTTGATGTGCAACTGGATGGTCACTACCACATCCAGCATGACAAGGTAATGATTATTGATGGCGACACGCTGGAAACCGGTTCGTTCAACTTTGCCAAATCCGCAGAATTTGCCAACTCTGAAAATGTGTTAGTTATTCGTGACGAACCTGCCGTTGTTGCGCAGTATCAGGCCCATTTTGACAGCCGTTGGAAAATCGCGCACCAGAGCGGTTAAATGCTTCACAACGCCGTTGATTTAAATGTGATGTTATATTATAACATTTCACTCGCAAATGATTTGAGGGTGAAATTTTGGCTATTCGTTTTAAAAAACTGACAATCGCTCTGGGGATGCTTTTAGTCAGTAGTTCGGTTCTGGCGCATGGTCATCATTCCCATGGTGCGCCAATGAGTGAAGCAGAACAAAAGGTGTCGGAAGGGGTATTTGATGACAACCAGGTGCAGAACAGGGCACTGACCGACTGGGATGGCATGTGGCAATCGGTTTATCCGTATCTGGTCAGCGGCGAACTTGACCCAGTATTCAAAAAGAAAGCGGAGAAAGATAAAAGCAAAACGGCAGAACAAATCAAAGCGTATTACCGTACAGGCTATGCAACCAACGTAGACACTATCGGTATTGAAAATGGCGTGATGGAGTTTCATACCGGGAATCAGGTTGCATCATGTAAATACGACTACGCCGGATATAAAATCCTGAATTATAAATCAGGCAAGAAAGGTGTACGGTATCTGTTTGAGTGTAAAGCTGCTGACAGCAAAGCGCCTAAATATGTGCAATTTAGCGATCATATTATCACGCCGCGTAAATCGAGCCACTTCCATATCTTTATGGGAAATACCTCGCAGGCAGCCTTGCTTGAAGAGATGGAAAACTGGCCTACCTACTACCCTTATCAGTTGAAGGGAGAAGAGGTTGTGGATGAGATGCTGCACCATTAATCCGGGCTAACCTTATCTGTACACACCCGTCACCAGTGGCGGGTTTTTTAATTCATAACCTTCTCTTTCCATCACCCGATGCATTCGTTAGCATATTGTATCGCAGCAAGTGCATGTGTTTTTTCAGGAAGAGGTTAACGTGTTCGCAGAGTATGGAGTTCTGAATTACTGGACGTATCTGGTGGGAGCCATTTTTATCGTGTTGGTACCGGGGCCAAATACGATATTTGTGTTGAAGAACAGCGTCGGTCGGGGAGTGAAGGGTGGTTATCTCGCCGCAAGCGGTGTGTTTATCGGTGATGCCGTGTTGATGTTTTTGGCCTATGCCGGTGTTGCCGCATTGATCAAAACAACGCCCGTTTTGTTCAACATCGTTCGCTATCTTGGCGCGTTTTATCTGCTGTACCTCGGTGCGAAGATCCTGTATGCGACACTGAAATCGAAAGCAAGCGATGCTGCGGCCGACGAAGTCCCGTTTGGCGCTATTTTTAAGCGTGCATTAATTCTGAGCCTGACGAATCCAAAAGCTATTTTGTTTTATGTTTCGTTCTTCGTGCAGTTTATTGATGTCAATGCACCGCACTCAGGGCTGTCATTCTTTATTTTGGCCATTACGCTTGAAGTAGTGAGCTTTTTCTATCTGAGCTTCCTTATTTTCTCCGGCGCGTTCGTGACGCAGTATATTCGCACGAAGAAAAAACTGGCCAAAGTGGGTAATTCCCTAATCGGCCTGATTTTCGTTGGTTTTGCCGCTCGTCTGGCCACGCTTCAGTCGTGATGCTATCGGCCCGCTGGTTGCGGCGGGCCTTCAATATGACGCTTTGCTTTTCATTTGTAATTGTAGGGTTATAACCAATAAATGGTATTTTAAATGTATATTTTGAGGCGTACCCTGTGTACAGCAGCGATTCAATAAGACTCGCTGGTTGTCGACTGGAAAAGGGAAGAAAAATGCTTCAAATTCCACAGAATCATATCCATACACGCTCTACACCATTCTGGAACAAAGAAACTGCGCCTGCCGGAATTTTCGAACGCCACCTTGATAAAGGAACTCGTGCTGGGGTTTATCCACGACTTTCTGTTATGCAGGGGGCGGTCAAATATCTCGGATACGCCGATGAACACAGTCCGGAGCCAGTAGAGGTGATGGTTATTGAAGCCGGTCAGTTTGGCGTTTTTCCGCCGGAAAAATGGCATAACATCGAAGTGATGACCGACGACACTTACTTTAATATCGATTTTTTCGTTGCCCCGGAAGTTCTGATGGAGAGTGCAAATCAACGAAAAGTCGTGCGCACCGGCAAGGAGTAAATCATGGGCAAAGCAACCTATACCGTAACCGTGACCAATAACAGTAACGGTGTTTCTGTTGATTATGAAACAGAAGCGCCGATGACATTACTGGTGCCGGATGTGGCAGCAGAAGTGGTCAAAGACTTGGTCAATACCGTTCGTTCGTACGATACCGAGAATGAGCATGAAGTCTGCGGATGGTAGGCGTTAAATACTCTTACTGATTGAATACACAGAATTTTAATGTACTAACCGCACAGCGTTTTGACGGCGCCGTGCGGTTTTTTTATTTGTGTTGAACGTAGTGATGTCCGAAAAAAGATTCCTTAAGAATACCTTAAGAAATTCGCATTGAATGCTAATTGTCGATCATTCACAGGAGTTATGATCGCAAAACAGTCACAATACAGAACATCGCGCTTATGAAACTGAATACCCAAATTACATTCCCCACACTTATTCTAGGACTGGTCATTGTGGCGATCCCGTTCACTGCGAACTGGAATCTTCCGCTGCTTAACGGCACTGTCGTCAGATGGATCGAAAATGGGCAGGCGCTATGGCTACTGTTTGGTGCCGTATTTACCCTTGGCTATATCCGGCCTTTATCACGCCCTGAAGGCGAGAAGCAATTTTGGCTTTGGGCAGCCGTGTGGTGGTTGGTATTGCTGGGGAGAAGCACCAGTTGGGGCCGTGACTATTTCCCGGAGCAGCCTAAACTTCTGTTCAGAGCTATCTCTGTTGTAATGATTTCCATGATTATTCTGCCGGTGCTGTTGTCGAAGCGCTTACGCCTGGATATTGTCCGACGCGTGCGTAATGAACCGCTACCGCTCTGGCTGCTGGCGATCACCGCCTGCGCATTTTTGATTTCCGATACGGTAGAGCATCATCGTCTGCTGGCTCCCATCTTCCTGCACAATGTCCAATATGGCGATATGATTGAAGAATTGTACGAACTGCCGTTTATGGCTGGCCTGTTTCTGATGAACCTCGGTTTTATGCAGCGGGATATGCAGGAGGAATCTGCCTCCATCCGCTTCAGTGAACCACACCTGGTAAAGTAATGAGATAAAACCTGAGTCTGGGTATCCAGACTCAGGTGGCGATGCTGGGGAATTACGCAATGGCCTCACATAAGCGCGATTTCATGTCGCTATACGATTGAGCGGCATACTTTTCAGCCCATCTCTGATCGCTAATGTGCTCGATATTTACGGCACAATATTTGGTTTCCGGCGTTTTCGAGATTGGATCGAGGTTATCCTGGGTCAACTCGTTGCATGCACCAATCCACCATTGATAGGTCATATACACCGTTCCGGAATTGATACGCTCGGATACATCCGCACGGCTGATGACCTTACCCCGACGCGAGCTGACCCACACCAGATCACGATGACGGATACCGAGTTTTTCGGCATCATGGGTATTGATTTGCACATATCCTGGTTCATCAGCCAACGCTTGTAACGCTGCGCAGTTACCGGTCATCGAGCGACAGGAGTAATGCCCAACTTCACGCACGGTACACAGTACCAGCGGATAATTGTCATCCGGAACTTCTGCGGGCGCTCGCCACGGTGCGGCAAACAGTTTGCCTTTGCCGTTGGCGGTATCAAACTGGCTGTGCGCGTAAAGGTACGGCGTACCAGGACTATCGAGATCGGGGCACGGCCACTGAACATGCCCCATTTCCCCCATTTTCTCATAGGTCACGCCGTAGAACAGCGGGCACAGCTCGCGCATCTCATCCCAGATTTGCTGGTTATTTTGATACTGCATTGGATAGCCCATTTCGCTGGCCAAAAGGCTGATGATCTCCCAGTCACGTTTCACATCAGCGGTGGGCTCAATCGCTTTCTCAAAACGCTGGAAGCCGCGATCGGCGCAGGTAAATACGCCGCCATGTTCGCCCCATGAGGTGGCGGGCAGGAGGACGTCGGCCATTTCCGCTGTCTTAGTCATGAAGATGTCTTGCACGACGATAAAATCGAGCGCGTTAAACCCTTCCCGAACCAGGCCCAGGTCGGCCTCGGTTTGCAGCGGATCCTCTCCCATGATGTAGTAGGCTTTTATTTTGCCTTCGAGAGCCAGATGCGGAACTTCAGTGATGCGCGTTCCAACCTTGTCATCCATCTGATTAACGTCAATGCCCCATGCGCTGGCGAATTTTTCCCTGACGGCGGAATCGGTCACGTCCTGATACCCCGGGAACTGGTTAGGTAGTACCCCCATATCGCACGCACCCTGCACGTTATTTTGCCCGCGCACCGGACCAACGCCGACGTTAGGGCGACCCAGATTCCCGGTCAACAACGCCAGGCTCGACAAACCGCGAACCACATCAACGGCCTGACCAAACTGGGTGACGCCCATCCCCCACATTACGGTTGCCGATGGTGCTGCGGCAAATGTACGCATTGCCTGACGAACCTGCTGTGCGGGAACGCCGGTCAAATGTTCAACGGCTTCAGGCGCATAGTCCTTAACGGTTTCCCAGTATGTTTCCAGCCCTTCCGCATGCTTTTGCACATACTCGCGATCGTAGAGTTGCTCTTCGATAAGAACATGACCGAAGGCATTAACCAGCGCCATGTTGCAACCGTTTTTCAACTGCAAATGTTGGTCAGCAATACGGGCGGTTTCAATACGACGTGGGTCGCAGACAATGATTTTTGCGCCGTTCTGGCGAGCTTTAATTACCCGGCGGGCTACGATTGGGTGCGAGTCGGCGCAGTTATAACCAAAGATCAGCAGGCATTTTGAGTTTTCAATGTCGCTGATGGAATTGCTCATGGCGCCATTGCCTAACGTTTCTTGTAACCCGGCAACGGAAGGACCGTGACAGACGCGGGCGCAACAATCGACATTATTGGTATGAAGTACGCCACGTGCGAATTTTTGCATCACGTAGTTAGTTTCATTTCCGGTTCCCCGGGAGGAGCCGGTGGTCATGATGGCGCGAGGACCATAGGCTTTTTTGATTTCAGACAGGCGTTTTGCGGTGTAACGAATGGCTTCATCCCAGCTAACGGGCGTGAATTTGCCACCTTTTTCATAACGGATCATAGGGCGAGTCAGACGGGGAGTCAGGAGGCGAGTGTCGTTAAGAAAGTCCCAACCATAATAGCCTTTCAGGCATAACTGATTTTGGTTCGTTACACCCTCTGCGGCTTCGGCGCGGATGATTTTGTTATTTTCGACAACAAGCTTGAGCTTGCACCCGGCCCCACAGTATGGGCAAACACTGGTGATTTTTTTCATCAATAACAGACCTGTTAAATGCTGAAATAGCGCGAATTGTAGACGCAGCCGCGCGATAAGCACCGCGGACTACGATTTGTCGTAGCGACGGGTTGTTTAAGCATAAAGTGTGCCAGAAGTGAAAACCCAGCAATAACGGGGCTGACGGCAAAAGAGTTAAGCATAATGACTGACGATTCGACATTAATGACGAGGAGCGGCAAAAATTTAGCCTGCCGGTCAGCAGTCATAACCTTATGAAACATCGGAAAAAGATGAAAATATGAAGTGATGACGATCACAAATTTTAATTTTTCAGCGCTATGCTATGCTTTTATACAACGAGTGAATCGTTAATTTAAAAACATAAGTGAGGAAAATTATGGGCATTATTTCATGGGTGGTTTTCGGTCTTATCGCTGGGATTTTGGCAAAATGGATTATGCCGGGTAAAGATGGCGGTGGATTCTTTATGACCATTATCTTAGGGGTTGTCGGTGCGGTAGTGGGTGGCTGGATCAGTACCTTCTTTGGATTTGGTAAAGTTGATGGTTTCAACTTCGGCAGTTTCGTCGTAGCGGTTATCGGTGCGATTGTGGTGTTGTTTATCTACAGAAAAATCAAAAGCTAAGTAAACATACAGACAATAGGGGCCACTGATAAGTGGCCTTTATTTTGGTTACCACCACCCCAGTTCCGTGCCCAGAACCACGATGATCGCCACGCCAATCATAATAATCGTTGTTTTTTTCATCGTTATGCTCCCGGCGCAGCGTAGCCGCCAATAAAAAACCAGGATAAGAAAACGACAGCGGAAATGAAAATAATGACAGGGAAAATAATACCGAGTCGCATACGATTATCTACCAGAGTTATTTAAAGACGAGCCAGCATAGCAGGGCTTAATGTACGACAAAAGGGGTTTTATCCTGACGCTTTTTATCCTGATACATTGCGCTGTCTGCAAGATGAAGCGCACAGTTTACATCAGTCTCCAGCGGATCAATTTCCACCACACCCAGACTGGCACCAGGATAATACAGATGAATGTCACCCAGGTGGTAGTCACCGCAAATCTGCTGTTGCAGCTGATTTTTCACCTGCTGCAGACGCATAAGCTGATCAAGTTCATCTTCCGCTGACAGGCGAACGACTAAAAATTCGTCGCCGCCCAGTCGACCGAGAATGTCATTATCACTACATTCACGGAGCAGGCGCTGCCCAATCTGGATCAGGAACTGGTCACCAACCTCATGACCAAAACGGTCATTAATCAGTTTAAAATCATCCAAATCAATATAGGCAACGACGACCTTCTGCCGAAGATGTCGGGCAAGCGAAAATAGGGTTTCAACATTTTCAAAAATCGAGCGCCGGTTCGGTAACCCGGTCAGCGCATCGGTGTAGGAATGAGCAATCAGCGCGGCGTTAGCTTCGCGTAACTGAGCGACCAGCGACTCTTTTTGAATCGACTGGGCGATCAGACCGGCAAACAGATGTAATACTTGTTCTCCACGTTGGCTCAATGCCTGCTGCTGGCGACTGGTAGCGCAGAGCGTTCCGTAAAACGTTCCGTCGGGAAGATGAACGGGAGTGCTCAGAAAGGTGGTGATGTCCAGTGCGCGAGCGGCGGTACATTCCGGCCAGCGTGCGGGCACGTTGTCACTGTACAGACAGTTTTCCTCAATAGCGCGTTTGCACAGCGTTTCATCCCACGGCACGGATAGCCCTTCGGGGATCTGCATTTGGCGGCTATTACGCGCATACAGAATATGCTGCAGACGGGCATCCAGATCGACCTTGGTCAGGTAGGTCGATTCCATCTCAGTCACCATCTCCAGCATCTCCAGAAGTTGCCGAACCAGACTTTCAACAGACTGCTCCGTGGCTAAGGATTGTGAGACTCTGGCAAGGATCATGTCCGACATGAGATGTAAATGCTCCTGAGTAATGACTGGGCTGACGTTGCCCGCATGATAGAACATCGAGGTGAAAGATGAAACACGCCATCCAGCTCAGAATGTAAACATAAAATGGATAGCTGGCAGGAAAATATGGAGATAGATGGAAAGTCGGGGTAACCTGCCAGGATAAGGTTTTAAACAGGAGTAAATATGAAACTGGCATTTATTGTTTTGCCCGGCTTGCTGGTGCTGGCGGGGTGTACCACGGAATCGGAAGCGCCTGTGCCACCGAAAGTTGGCATGGCGAATCCAGCATCGGTGTATTGCGAACAAAAGGGCGGCTCGCTGATTGCGGTGCAGACTCCGCAAGGTGTTAAGTCTGACTGCAAACTACCCAACGGGGAAGTAATTGATGAATGGTCACTCTGGCGTAGAGATCATCCGGCAACGGCCAAGTAATACGCGGTCAGCATTGACGTAGCCACTCAGCGAGCACCAGTGCGTGGTTTTGCTGGGTATTTTTCGCTGCATACAGTAGCGTTAAGGTTTGCTGCTGGGCAATCTCTGCGAGGCGCTTTCCTTCCTGCTGCTGTTGGGCCAGCTCTGCGCGATATTGCTCGGAAAAGTGTGAAAAATCGATCAGTTCTGCGTGGAATGCTTTGCGCAATTCAGAAGATGGCGTCAGCGTTTTATTCCATTCGTTGAAAGCAAGGTCAGTCTTTTTTATCCCGCGTGGCCACAACCGGTCGACTAACACGCGATAACCATCGCTTTTTTCTGCCGGGTCATACACACGTTTACACTGAATCTTCATCTCTTCATCCGCTCCTTTCAGCTACCGCTCAGGTATTGCTCATCGATTTTATTATGGTTAAATAAGATCGTAAAACGTGACCATTATAGCATTTTGCCCACCCTGACTCCCAATTTAAGGGATTGTGATACCACTAAAAAGTCGGTAGGCTGAGGCTCCTTATGCTGTCCCTTATTGTCAGGACACAAGGAAAGCTTAATGGAAATTTCCCCAATTAAAGATACGCTTCGCATTGCGCTGGTGGGCGATTACAGCCCCGATATTGTGGCGCACCAGGCTATTCCCCTTGCTATCGATGATGCTGCCGCCGTCCTGGAATTGGTGGCTGATTATGACTGGCTAACTACATCTGATATCAACAGCAGTGAGGACTTGATTGGCTATGATGCCATCTGGGTCGTTCCAGGCAGTCCGTATCGCCATCTTGAAGGGGCGCTGATAGCGATACGCTACGCGCGTGAAAACAGCATCCCGTTCCTGGGGACCTGCGGCGGCTTTCAACATGCGATTCTGGAGTACGCCCGCAACGTGCTGGGCTGGAGAGATGCCGCCCACGCCGAGACGTACACCACGGGTCGGATGGTGATAGCACCATTGACCTGCTCGCTGGTAGAAAAAACGGATGATATTGAGCTGCGGGCCAATACGCTGATTGCCAAAGCCTACGGGCGGGATGTTATCACCGAGGGATATCACTGCAACTATGGCGTATCGGAGGATTTTGCCGCCGAGCTTGAAAGCGGCGATCTTCGGGTGACCGGTTGGGATGAGGCTGGTGATATTCGTGCCATTGAGCTGGTGACGCATCCATTTTATGTTGGCACGCTCTTTCAGCATGAACACGGAGCGCTGGCGGGAAAACCCGTACCGTTAGTTCAGGCGATGCTGCGCGCCGCGCGCGGATAAAAAAACGGGCAGGTTGTTCACGAACCTGCCCTGTGCATTATGCGCTCGCGATCTCCCGATTACGCCCCGCGCACAGACCAAATACCGCCATCAGCATCGCTAACACGGCGACCCCGCCAAGAGGAATCAGCCAGCTATCGTTGAGGTCGTGAATTTTCCCCATCAGCGGTGGCCCGCAGGCGGCCAGTAAATACCCAACAGATTGTGCCATGCCGGACAGGGCAGCAGCCTGATGCGCTGAGCTTGCGCGCAGGCCAATAAAGGTCAAGCCGAGGATCATCGTCGCGCCTGAGCCAAAGCCAAACAGGATGGTCCATAGCAATGCCTGGTCGGGCATTATGGCGAATCCCGCCGCGCCGACGGCGCACATTAATGAAACCAGAGCGGCGATGGCGCGCTGATCCTTAAATCTGTTCAGGACGAGAGGAATCAATAATCCCGGCGCGGCGGTCGCCAGCTGCAGTAAACCATGCAGCGAACCGGCCTGCGCCTCGCTGTAGCCATGGCTGATCAAAATGGCGGGCAGCCAGCCGATGATGACGTAGTAGATAAGCGAATTGATCCCCAGAAACAGCGTCACCTGCCAGGCGAGGCTGGAGCGCCAGATCGCGCGGGAATGCAGAGCGCGCGAGCTGCTCAAGCTGGCATTGGCCATCTGGCGGCATTGGGGTAACCAGATAATCAGTGCCAGTAGCGGAAAGGCCATCAGTACCATCAGCGCACCGCGCCAGCCAAACCCGTTCAACGCCAGCGGTACCACAATGGCGGAACCCAGTGCCGCTGCTGCGCCCATGGTCAGCGAGTATGCGCCAGTGAGTTTCGCCACATGCTGAGCAAAATCACGCTTAATCAGTCCGGGTAAAAGCACATTTCCCAATGCGATTCCGCAACCAATGATAGCGGTGCCGCTAAACAGGAACCCTGGTGAGGGCAGCGAACGTATCGCAATACCCACGCAAATCAGTAGCATAGCAACAAACAGGCTGCGTTCGATACCCCAACGGCGCGCAACGGCGGCAGCCAGAGGTGAAACCAGTGCGAAAGCCAGCAGTGGCAGGGTGGTCAGAAGCCCCGTCTGGGCGGTGCTCAGACCGTAGTCGGCGCGAATTGCATCCAGCAACGGGGCAGCACCGGTAAAGGTGACGCGCAATGTGGTGGCAATCATCAGGATCCCCGCGATCAGCAACGCTGCGTTCTTGCCACGGGAGGAAGGTGTATTTGTCATTTTTTTCTCATATCGTCAGGCGAGGCGATACCTTAGCGTTTTTACTCAATGGATGAATCAAGCTAAAATGACAGTTTATCGCTTAAATCGGACATTTTTATGTTAGGACTGAGGCTGGATGGATACGAACCCGATCTTCACCACGATGCAGCGGTGGCGTTTTGTATTCAGGCCCGGGAAGATGAACTTTTCAGTCCGTTGCATCAGCACCGTAAAGGCCAGTTGATTCTGGCGTTGCATGGCGCGATCACCTGTGAGGTTGAGAATGCTATGTGGATGGTGCCCCCGCAATACGCGGTGTGGATCCCCGGTGAAATTCCACACAGCAACCACGTTACCGTTGGCGCACAATTGTGCTTTTTGTTTATTGAGCCGCAGGCCGTCGTGATGCCCGATCGTTGCTGCACGCTGAAAATTGCTCCGTTGTGCCGGGAGCTTATTCTGTCGCTGGCATCCAAAACGGATGCCCAACGGCTGGAGCCGGCAATCCAGCGGCTGACGCAAGTGTTGTTTGATGAACTGCCGCAGCAACCCCAGGAGCAAATGCAGTTGCCGGTTTCCGATCACCCGAAAATTCGCAGAATGGTCGCAACGATGGCGAGAGAGCCTGCACAATGGCAGACGTTGGGGCAATGGGCCAGCGTATTTGCGATGAGTGAACGTAACCTTGCTCGCCTGGTCGTCAAAGAAACGGGGTTAAGTTTTCGCCGCTGGCGTCACCAGCTCCAGCTGATTCTGGCGCTGCAGGCGTTAATTGATGGTCGCAATGTACAACAGGTCGCGCAAATGCTCGGGTACGATTCGACCACGGCATTTATCACTATGTTCAAAAAAGGCCTGGGACAGACGCCAGGCCGTTATCTGAACGGGCTGGCTACTGCTTCCCAACAATCAATGAGACCAGACCTGCCGCAATAAGCGGCCCCACTGGCACACCGCGAAACAGCGCCACGCCCAGTACCGTGCCCACCAGTAAACCAGCAACAAGCTGAGGCTGGCTACCCATTAGCGTAACGCCGCGTCCGCCAAGCCAGGAGACAAATACCCCAACGGCAATAGCAACCAGTGATTTCCAGTTCACAAAGGAGTGGATGAGCGTGGAGGGCGGTAGCGTTCCGCTGGCGATCGGCGCCATGACGCCAATGGTCAGAATTATAATCCCGACGGTCAGGCCCTGTTTTTCAATCCAGGGAAAGAAGGTATTCAGTGGGGTAACACGGACTATTATCAGCACCAGAATTGAAACAGCGACAGTGGTGTTGTGGCTGACAAAGCCCAGAGCTGCCAGTCCGAGCAGGATCAGCAGAGTGACATCAAACATCGTAGTTTCCTTGCCAAAAGAAAAAATAAGCCTGCTTACTGTACGCGTAAATGCGTGACGGAACAGGCTTTTTTTAATGATTATGATTTTTTTTGGGCTAACGCACGAAGCGATGTTTTTTACTGCTAACTTGTGCAGTTATTGTTCTCTGCGGAACGGGATTAATTCCGGTTGCGCGATGCGCAGGTAATCTGCGGTATCCATGATCACAGATTTTTCCAGCATTCCGGCATTGAACGCAATTTCATTAAAACGCTCAAACAACAGTGGGTCGGCGACCAGCTTGAGGTTCGGATGAAAACTGAACGGTGGGATAGCGCCAAATACGCAGCCAGTCAGTTCATCCACCTCCGCCGGGCTGGCAAGTGACGCTCTCAACCCGCCAATATGGCTGGCCAACAGGCTCAGGTCGGCCTGCTGATCGGCAGAGAGGATCGCCAGAACATGCTGATTGACGCCGTTGCCTTTTACTTTGCAGACCAGCGCTTTTGCACCCTGACCCAGTGCGGTACCGCGAATTTCAGAGACAGCTTCACATTTGCCTACGGCTTCATGGCTGACTACGCGGTAGGTCGCACCGTGTTCTGACAACAGGGAGATTAAACGCTGGTGCGTTGCGTTACCTTTGTTTACTTCCGTCATGACTTACTCCTGGTACAACAATGAAAATCCTGTCAGAAAAATAATTACGCATCGGTGCGTTTTTTCTGTTTGTTCAGGTAGAGCTGTGCATCAGATGCTTTGTAGGCATCATCAATGGTGTCGTTTGGCTGCATATTATAAATCCCGACAGAGAAGCTGATTGATCTATCTTGCGCAATAATTTGTAAGTTATAGCGAATCCTCTCCAGCAGGCGGGGCGTTAATTCACTGGGGTGATCGATGAGGATAATGCAAAACTCATCGCCGCCGAGGCGGATGGCATAGTCGCTTTTGCGAATGGACGTTTGAATAGCTTTGGCCAAAATGGTGATAATGCGATCGCCTTCCTTATGCCCCAACGTATCATTAATAACTTTTAGTTTGTCGCAATCAATGGCGATAAAGGTCACGAGCGTTCCTGTGTTCACCAACTGTTGCAAACGCTGCTCAAGCGCTGGCGTTAAAATTTTACGGTTGTAGAGCCCTGTCATCGCATCACTGACATTTTCCCGTGTGACGTTGTGATACAAGCGAAAATGCGTTCTGACCATATTCAGCAGCAATATCGTTGCCAGTAGATAGAAGGCGAATATCTTCCAGGACGAGACAATAAAGTACATAACATCAAGTGAGAGGGTGATACGTATACCGCCAGGTATGTCCTTCTCATAGTGAACATAGCGGAACAGATCGGTTTCACTTTTGTGAACGAGGATCTCTTTACCTGAACTGGTGTCAGAGACCGTTACGTTAAGATAACGCCAGACGAGAGGGCGGTCGCTGGTATAGAAAATATTCTGTAAATTCTCTTTATTAATATCCACCATCACCACGCCTTTTAGCTTATTGGCGTAGTAAACCGGTGTTAAAAAGCTCATCACCTTTTTCTCGGTCAGGTTATCTTCATAAATACTGGAGATCACCGTGCGGCCAGTAAAAATACCGTCAATATCATTCTGGTCGATTCCCAACGTACCTTTTTGCAAAAACGACCAGTTGTGTATCGCAAATTTCCGCGAGTCGATCACATCATAGAAATAAACGTAGTTATTTTTGAGATCGACGTAATATCGAAATTTATACTCCAGCGTCCCTAATCCCTGACCGTAATCTTTCTGCTGGCGATTAACATTGACCGCCCGGTCAAAAGAGGGCAGCAGAAAAATGTCATCAAGCTGTTCGCTACATTTTGTTGAGGTGGTCTGCAACGTACCGTGTAATGGCAGATAGTTGCGCTTAGTGAGATTGAGCCCATGAGTGCCGTTAACGCTGTCGAAAGCGTTGCAAAGTACTTTTTGCTGTTCGAGAGAAGCAGGCCCCTGAGGGGACGAAAATGTGCGCATCAGATGGGCTGCGATGCTCTGATTTGTGTACTTATCATAGAGAAACGAGGAGTCGGCTTTCTCATTGATATAGCGCATGTACGCATTCATTGCTTTATCACTAGCAATGAGCTCATAAACCAAAAAAGAAGATGTCAAAACAATTACGCTGACGGAGATAAAGATCCTGAGCGCTTTATGATGCAATTTCATAATGATTTACAGCCCTGTAAGTCTGATGCTTCAGTCTATCACACGGCATACATCCGCTCTAACGCTACGGAAAAGGACATTTTGAAATAAAAATCATTCGCGTACTTCACCTTTAACTCTCAATGTTGTATTTATAATGCAACTTATAGAAAGGAGACAGGCCAATGAGCGCGACTGAAAAAGCGGGTCATACATTTTTAGCCAGCCTGGGCAAAACCCGTCTGCGTCCGGGCGGCGTTGAAGCAACAGAATGGTTGTTTAGCCAGTCACAGCTGACGCCCGGCAGCCAGGTACTTGAAGTGGCGTGCAACATGGCCACGACGGCGATAGAGTTAGTTCAACGCTATGGCTGTACCGTATACGCCATTGATATGGATAAAACCGCACTGTCAAATGCAAGGAATAACGTAGCGGCAAATGGTCTGGAAAATCATATTCATGTGATGGCTGCTAACGCCAACACTCTTCCTTTTGCGGATAACAGTTTCGATGTTGTGATTAACGAAGCCATGCTGACAATGTATGCCGATAAAGCGAAGGCGAAGTTAATTGCCGAATATTATCGCGTGTTGAAGCCCGGTGGGCGTCTGCTCACCCACGATATTATGTTCACCGCCCAAAAACTGGGCGCGGGCGATCAGGGCCAGCTTGTCGATGTGGTGAAATCAAACGTTAGCCCAATGACCAGACAAGGCTGGCGTGATTTGTTTCTTAACTGCGGGTTCGAACAGGTCCTGCAGCAGAATGGCAACATGTCGCTGATGTCGCCACGCGGATTAGTTCGTGATGAAGGGCTTACGGGGGCGGTAAAAATTGTGTTTAACGGCTTACGCACGAGCGAAAATCGTCGTCGTTTCCTGAAAATGTTTCGCTTCTTCCGTTCGCAACGTCATCAACTCAATTACATTGCCTGCTGCTCTGTAAAGGGAAAATAAAAAGGATAAACGGATGAATATTGATAAGATGAAAAAACAGCACCCGTAAAAAATCAGCCAGAGAAGATAACCTCTGGCTGATTTGTTTAGGTGGTTAACTATTGCTGGTCGTACTTTGTTTATGAAACAGTTCGCGGAATACCGGGTAAATATCATCCTGGTCGCGAATATGTTGCATCGCAAAGTTATCAAAAGTTGATTGCAGATGTTCGTATTCACGCCACAAGGTTTGGTGAGCGCGGCGAGTGATTTCGATATAGCTGTAATAGCGGACCACTGGCAGCAGTTTTTTCGCCAAAATCTCATGACACAGCGGTGAATCATCAGCCCAGTTATCACCGTCCGATGCCTGTGCAGCATAGATGTTCCACTGGGCAGGGTTGTAGCGCTCTTTCACCACTTCATCCATTAACTTCAGCGCACTGGAGACAATGGTTCCCCCGGTTTCCTGAGAGTAGAAGAACTCATGCTCATCCACTTCCTTCGCCTGGGTATGGTGGCGAATATAAACCACCTCCACGTTCTTATAGGTCCGGCTTAAGAACAGATACAGCAGGATATAAAAACGTTTAGCCATATCTTTGGTCGACTGATCCATTGAACCAGAAACGTCCATCAGGCAGAACATTACCGCCTGGCTGGAAGGGTCGGGGCGTTTTTCATAATTCTTGTAGCGTAAATCAAAGGTGTCGATAAATGGCACGCGTTCGATTTTTGCCCGTAGTTCGGCAATCTCTTTGCGTAACCGTTCCTCTTCCAGCAACTGTGCTGGTTCGCTTTTCGCGATGGTTTCCAGATCCGCTTCGAGAGCATGCAGTTCGCGACGCTTACCCGCTGTCATCGCCGTGCGGCGCGCCAGTGAGTTTTGCAGGGATCGCACCACGCTGATGTTGGCAGGCACACCGTTAGAGGTAAAACCTGCCCGGTGCGTTTTGTACTCCGTTAGCTGACGCTGCTGATTCTGCTTCAGGTTAGGAAGTGCTAAATCTTCGAACAACAGATCGAGATATTCATCTTTAGAGATCTGAAAGACGAACTCATCCTGACCCTCACCATCCTGGCTGGCCTGGCCTTGTCCGCTTCCTGAACCGCCACCGCCGCCCTGTGGGCGTTCAATGCGGTCATTCTGCACAAAATGGTCGTTACCCGGATGCACGCGATGGCGCAGGCCACCACGTCCCTGATGAAACATTGGTTCGCTAATATCATCAGTCGGAATAGAGACAGATTCGCCGCTATCCACATCAGTCACCGAACGCTTGTTAATGGCCTCGGAGATCGACTGTTTAATTTGCGATTTATAACGGCGTAAGAAGCGCTGGCGGTTTACCGTGCTCTTGTTTTTGCCGTTAAGACGCCGGTCAATAAACCAGGTCATAAGCCCCCCGTACTGCCAACTGTTCGCCATGTCTGTAAGTGCCGGATGGCGCTAGCGCTATCCGGCCTACGGAACATTGTTTTGCAAGCCCGGTAAGCGCATGCGCCACCGGGCACTTATGTTAAGACGATTTACGTACGCGCAAATACCATTCGCACAGTAAACGCACCTGTTTACGCGTGTAGCCTTTTTCCATCATACGGTCGACAAAATCGTCGTGTTTTTTCTGCTCGTCAGTCGAGGTTTTAGCATTGAACGAAATGACCGGCAGCAGCTCCTCGGTATTGGAGAACATTTTCTTCTCAATGACCGTGCGCAGTTTTTCGTAACTGGTCCAGTTTGGATTGCGACCGCTGTTATTCGCTCTGGCACGCAGAACAAAGTTGACGATCTCGTTACGAAAATCTTTCGGGTTACTGATACCCGCCGGTTTCTCAATTTTCTCCAGTTCTGAGTTCAGTGACTCGCGGTCAAACAGCTGACCGGTATCCGGGTCGCGATACTCCTGATCCTGAATCCAGAAATCCGCATAAGTGACATAACGGTCGAAAATGTTCTGTCCGTACTCGGAATAGGATTCGAGATAAGCCGTCTGGATCTCTTTGCCGATGAATTCAGCATATTTCGGGATCAAATAGCCTTTCAGGAACTCAAGATAACGCTCAGCTTGCTCCTGCGGGAACTGTTCACGTTCGATTTGCTGCTCCAGTACGTAAAACAGATGTACCGGGTTAGCTGCCACTTCGGCATGGTCAAAGTTAAAGACGCGAGAGAGGATCTTAAACGCGAAACGCGTGGAAAGACCGTTCATTCCCTCATCAACCCCGGCGTAATCCCGATACTCCTGATAGGATTTCGCTTTCGGATCGGTATCTTTCAGGCTTTCGCCATCGTAAACGCGCATCTTCGAGTAAATGCTCGAGTTCTCAGGTTCTTTCAGGCGAGAAAGAATGGTAAAGCGAGAGAGCGTTTCCAGTGTGCCCGGTGCGCAAGGCGCATGGGTCAGCTCACTGTGGTTAAGCAGTTTTTCGTAAATTTTGATCTCTTCAGAGATACGCAGGCAATAAGGCACTTTGACGATGTAAACACGGTCAAGGAACGCCTCATTGTTTTTGTTATTACGGAACGTTACCCATTCGGACTCGTTCGAGTGGGCAAGAATAATCCCGTTAAACGGCAGGGCAGAGATACCTTCTGTCCCGTTGTAGTTTCCTTCCTGGGTGGCGGTCAGCAGAGGATGCAGCACTTTAATCGGTGCTTTAAACATCTCAACGAACTCCATAATCCCTTGGTTTGAGCGGCACAGTGCACCCGAATAACCGTAGGCATCAGGATCGTTCTGGGCGTGGTGTTCGAGTTTACGAATATCCACTTTCCCGACCAGCGCAGAAATATCCTGGTTGTTTTCATCACCAGGCTCCGTTTTGGCGATTGCGATCTGCTCCAGAATAGACGGCCAGACTTTGACGACGCGGAATTTTGTAATGTCCCCGCCGAAATCGTGCAGACGTTTCGCAGCCCAGGGCGACATGATCGTACCGAGATAGCGACGCGGGATCCCATACTCTTTTTCCAGGATCTGCGCGTCTTCCTGCGGATTAAACAGGCATAACGGATGATCGTTGACCGGGCTACGTTCGCCATTGGCACTCAGGACATAAATCGGTACTCTCTGCATCAGCGACTTCAGTCGCTCAGCAAGAGATGATTTCCCCCCTCCCACAGGCCCCAGCAGATACAGGATCTGCTTCTTCTCTTCCAGACCCTGAGCCGCATGTTTCAAATAAGAAACAATTTGCTCAATGGCATCTTCCATGCCGTAAAACTCTTCAAAGGCGGGATAGCGTGCAATTACCCGATTCGAAAAGAGTCGAGAAAGTCGAGGTTCGTGGGCAGTGTCGACCATGACAGGCTCACCAATAGCCATTAATAGCCGCTCTGCCGCGTTGGCATAAGCACTGCGATCTTGCCGACAAGTGGTAAGAAACTCCTGCAGCGTGAACTCTTCGTCCTTGGCAGCTTCATAACGCTGGCGATAGTGATCGAATATATTCATGGTATGCCGTCCTTTCGTTTTTTAGCACATGTTAAGAGCCGTTCATATGAATAGTAGAGGCCCCTGAAGAGGTAAACTGAACGACGTCGCTGCTGAAGAAATAAGCAACTCTCATGCCATTTTGGTGGTCAGGAGATCAACGTATTCGGTGATACACCTTCTAAAATTAAGCGTAGATGGCATTTGCAAAACTTGCCTGTGTGCGCAAATGAATTTCAATGGCATATCAATAACTCATCAGCAAAAAAAGCACATCTTATGTAAAGAATTGGAGCGGGATTCATGCGGTGTTCACCGTCCTGCAAGCAAAATGTCATCACTCGCTGAGAAATTAGGGGGTTACATTCTGGGGCGAATACGTAAAATAGTTGGGCTGAAGCGTATTGGCGGTTACACTTTGACCGCTACACATTTGAATAAGGAATTATGGATTGTGACCAAACTCAAACTTCTGGCACTTGGCGTCCTTGCCGCAACCGCAGTTAGCACCGCACAGGCGGAAAGTCAGTGGACTGTTGGCGCGGGTGTCGGCGTGATTAACAGCCCGTACAAACAGTATGACCGCGATGTTTACCCTGTTCCGGTTGTCACCTATGAAGGCGATAATGTCTGGTTCCACGGCTTGGGTGGCGGCTACTATCTGTGGAATGACACGGCAGATAAGCTTTCCATCATGGCGTACTATGATCCGACGCATTTCAAGCCGGGTGATAGCGATAGCCATGCTTTGCGCCAACTCGACAAGCGTAAAAGCAGCTTGATGGCTGGCCTCTCGTATGTACATAACACCCAGTATGGTTTCCTGCGTACTGCACTGGCGGGTGATACTCTGGATAACAGCAACGGCTTTATCTGGGATCTGGCCTGGCTCTACCGTTACACTAATGGTGGGCTGACTCTGACGCCGGGTATCGGTGTGCAGTACAGCAGCGAAAACTACAACGACTATTATTATGGCGTGTCCAATCACGAGTCTCGCCGCAGTGGTCTGAAAAGCTACAACGCTGACGATGGATGGGATCCGTACCTGGAGTTGACCGCGAGCTATAACTTCATTGGAAACTGGAACGTATACGGAACTGGCCGTTATGTGCGCTTGAGTGATGAAGTGAAGGACAGTCCGATGGTCGATAAGTCCTGGTCTGGCATCTTCTCGGTGGGTGTAACCTACAAGTTCTGATGCTACTGCGCGTCAAACACTAGCCCGCATCAGTGCGGGCTTTTTAGTGCGCTACCGATATGAATATTGATCTAAAACATGAGATTTCATCTTTTGTGCTGATTTGACATTCTGTCAGGCTACAACGAATTTTTAACGTATTATTCCTGTCGCTGTTACTAAAAATAAACCTGCTATTTTATTAGCCTGTTATCTATTCATTTTTGAATGAAATAAAGTCGTGAAGGTTTAGCAAGTCATTGTCATGAGGTAATGGTTTTTAGCTATACAATGCGTTGATAATACTAGGGCTTACGATCGAGGTAAGTGTTATTTTCTTATTGTTAAGCACAATGAAAATTATTGATAACTCTTTTAGCATGTTTATCTCATGGTGAAAGTTAACTTTCATGTGAAAAAAACAAAAATTAATCGATTGATTTTAATTTTACATCTTTAGGTATTTATCTGAAAAAATTAAAATTGACATTAAATATCCCATTGCAGATATTAATTAAACTTTAAAGTATCGACAGCAACTCTTCATGGCATTAAATATAATTCGCCATGTGGATTTTTTGAGAATAAACCTGGTATATATAATGAAAAAGTTAATCATGATAGCTGTGATGGGCGGGATTCTGGCTGGTTGTTCCACCGAGGCTTCACGCATGAATGCTTGCGAAAGCAAGGGTGTGAGCCGTGATGCCTGTTATGTTGCGGAGCAAAACCGTCAGGCGACAATCAATGCTGCCGCTGAAAAACAGGCTATGGAAAACGCGCAAAACTTGTATGGCACAAATGATACAAATTCCAGTCACCACCACAAACACGATAAATATTAAGGTTTAACTAATGAAGAAATTAATTATTATCGCTGCGTTGGTGGCTTTCTCTGCTGCGCCTGCGTATGCCATCAGTGAGGCTTATCGTCAACAGTTACAGCATGAACATAAAACCATGGTCAGTGACACGAATGCCCCGGTACACGCCAGTAAAATCATGCCCGTGCATGTGAATAAACTTGGAGTGGACTTTAAACGTGGTGCTGATGGCATTGCTTATATTAATGGCAAACCTGCGGCAAATGATGAGAATAGTGCTGAAGCTCAGTCTTATAGCGCAGGTTTGATTTCCGTCATCGTCTATAAAAACGGAAAAATCAACGCTATGAAAGAGGGAAAATATTTGGGTCGGTTGAAATAACCACTTCGTAGATAAGATTTTGTATTTTTTCGGCCCGGGAACATCTGCTGTTCCCGGGCTTTTTATTTCGCTCGCCTTAACGATCGGTTTCCAATCCATGATGGTGCAATTTGTGCACCCTAACAGGACACATGCACGTTGTTTTGCTTTACTGTGGTGCATTAACACAGGAGGGTGCGATGACAGCGAAACAGGTGACGTTTACAAACCAGGTATCGCTTCCTGCTATTGGGCAGGGAACATGGTACATGGGCGAGGATCCAAGCCGACGCCGGGATGAAGTGTCTGCGCTGCAGGCCGGACTGGATCTCGGCCTGCGATTGATTGATACAGCAGAAATGTACGCTGATGGTGCAGCGGAAGAGGTGGTGGGTGAAGCATTAACGGGACGGCGTGATAGCGCTTTTTTAGTCTCGAAAGTTTACCCATGGAATGCCGGTGGACAGAAAGCCATTGCCGCCTGCGAAGCGAGTCTGCGTCGACTGAAAACTGATTATCTGGATCTCTATTTGCTGCACTGGATGGGCGATTTTTCATTTGCAGAGACCATCGATGCCATGGAAACACTGATTGCGCAGGGGAAAATCCGCCGTTGGGGCGTCTCAAATCTCGATTATGATGATATGCAGGCGTTATGGCAGGTACCCGGTGGACGAGAGTGTGCGACTAACCAGGTGCTTTATCATTTAGCCTCGCGCGGTATTGAATATGATTTACTGCCGTGGTGCCAGCAGCAGCAGATGCCGGTCATGGCTTACAGTCCGTTGGCCCAGGCGGGACGACTGCGTGGCGATTTGCTTTCTAACTCTGTGGTGAGTGACATCGCGCGCGCGCACAATGTTAGCGCTGCGCAGATTTTGCTGGCGTGGGTGATTCGTCAGTCGGGTGTAATAGCCATTCCGAAAGCCGCAAGCGTAGCGCATGTCGAACAAAATGCCGCCGCGCTGGAGATAACGCTCTCTGTAGATGAGTTGAAGCAGTTAGATAAGGCGTATCCGGCGCCAAACGGTAAAACCGCGCTGGATATGGCCTGATTTGCCAAATGCCGATGTTCCCGCAGCTTATCAGGCCTACGGCTGTATGTAGTTTGTAGGCCGGATGAGGCATTAGCCGCATCCGGCACGGTGCGCGGAACTGCCTGATGGCGCTGTGCTTATCAGGCCTATGGCTGCATGTAGTGTGTAGGCCGGATAAGGCGTCAGCCGCATCCGGCACGGTGCGCGGAACTGCCTGATGGCGCTGTGCTAATCAGGCCTACGGCTGCATGTAGTTTGTAGGCCGGATAAGGCGTCAGCCGCATCCGGCACGGTGCGCGGAACTGCCTGATGCGCTGTGCTTATCAGGCCTACGGCTGCGTGTAGTTTGTAGGCCGGATAAGGCGTTGGCAGCATCCAGGCACGGTGCGCGGAACTGCCTGATGGCGCTGCCCTTATCAGGCCTACGGCTGTATGTAATTTGTCGGCCGGATAAGGCGTTGGCAGCATCCAGGCACGGTGCGCGGAACTGCCTGATGGCGCTGTGCTTATCAGGCCTGCGGCTGTATGTAATTTGTCGGCCGGATAAGGCGTTGGCAGCATCCAGGCACGGTGCGCGGAACTGCCTGATGGCGCTGTGCTTATCAGGCCTGCGGCAGCGTGTAGTTTGTAGGCCGGATAAGGCGTCAGCCGCATCCGGCACGGTGCGCGGAACTGCCTGACGCGCTGTGCTTATCAGGCCTATGGCTGCGTGTAGTTTGTAGGCCGGATAAGGCGTTAGCCGCATCCGGCATGGTGCGCAGAGCTGTGTTAGCGTTTAGCTACACGAATAGTTTGCGCGAGGCGAGATGGTTTTTCTTCGGTGGTTTTCTGCGGAGCGGTCGCGTAAGCCGTTTCTACACAAACAAACGTTTTGTAGCCATCATCCGGCATGTCGCCCATGCTGACGGACAGCGCCGGGCCAGGGTTCCAGCCCACGACATTCAGGTGGTGGTGATGGACAACATCTATATTGCGATTCAACGCATCATCATGAATCACACTGCACGCTTCCGGATTCAGATAAACGCGATCGGTGCGGTCTGGGAAGGTCTGGATACCATCAGCCAGCACATCTTCTTTAGCATCATTCACTTTATCGATCAGGCGATCGCCAAGACCACTGACTTTCACTGCCGCAATGTCACCAACGTTGAAATAGGTATGCAGTGCCGAGGTGGTTTCAAACTCACCATGAGCTTCCAGCTCCATCTCACAGGTGGCTCCCACTTTGAAGCGGGCCAGCAGGCAGAACTCGTGTGGCCATAGCTGACGCGTTTCAGCGTTGCTCTGCAGTTCAAACGTCAGCACCACGCCATTGTCGTCTTCGTTGTGCGCTTTCAGCGTCCATGGCAGGTTGCGGGCAAAACCATGCGGAGGCAGGCCCTGCTTAGCAGCCGGACCAAACCACGGCCAGCAAATTGGTACGCCGCCACGCAGCGCTACGCCGGTTTTAAACGGGGTATTATTACTTAACCACAGGACTTCCTCTTCACCATTTGGTTTCCAGGAAAGAAGATGTGCGCCCTGCAGTGCGAAAGAAGCTTTAACCTGTGGGTGATCGACAACAAGAACCTCAAGCTCATCAAGCTGACGGCGGGAGAGGACAGGGGTAATTTGTTCGATTACCGGAAGTGCAAAAATTTTATTAATCATTACGCAATCCTTTCTTCAGGCAAAAAAAAGAGCGACCTGAGTCGCTCTTACAGATTACTGTTTCATCTCAACTTATTTGGAGATGTGAGCAATCAGGTCCAGAACTTTGTTGGAGTAGCCGGTTTCGTTGTCGTACCAGGATACCAGTTTCACGAAGTTGTCGTTCAGTGCGATACCAGCTTTAGCATCGAACACGGAAGTGCAAACTTCACCGTTGAAATCGGTAGATACTACGTCGTCTTCGGTGTAACCCAGAACGCCTTTCATCGGGCCTTCGGAAGCAGCTTTGATTGCTTTCTTAATTTCTTCGTAAGAAGCAGCTTTTTCCAGACGAACGGTCAGGTCAACAACGGATACGTTCGGGGTAGGAACGCGGAACGCCATACCAGTCAGTTTGCCGTTCAGTTCTGGCAGTACTTTACCTACAGCTTTAGCTGCACCGGTAGAGGACGGGATGATGTTCTGGGATGCGCCGCGGCCGCCGCGCCAGTCTTTGTGAGACGGGCCATCAACGGTTTTCTGAGTAGCGGTGGTCGCGTGAACAGTAGTCATCAGACCTTCGATGATGCCGAAGTTGTCGTTGATAACTTTAGCCAGCGGAGCCAGGCAGTTAGTGGTGCAGGAAGCGTTAGAAACGATGTCCTGACCTTCGTATTTGTCAAAGTTAGCGCCTTTAACAAACATCGGAGTGTTATCTTTGGACGGACCAGTCAGAACCACTTTTTTCGCGCCAGCAGTGATGTGCTTACGAGCGGTTTCATCTGTCAGGAACAGGCCAGTAGCTTCAGCTACTACGTCAACACCAACTTCGTCCCATTTCAGGTTAGCCGGATCACGTTCAGCGGTAACACGGATTTTTTTACCGTTTACGATCAGATGACCGTCTTTCACTTCAACGGTACCGTTGAAACGGCCGTGAGTGGAGTCATATTTCAGCATGTAAGCCATGTAGTCAGCGTCTAACAGGTCGTTGATTGCAACGATCTCGATGTCAGAGCGTTCTTGAGCAGCACGGAAAACAATGCGACCGATACGGCCAAAACCGTTGATACCTACTTTGATAGTCATATATTCCACCAGCTATTTGTTAGTGAATAAAAGGTTGCCTGTAAAATTACAAAAACCTTACGCAGCGTCAAGCGGAATCGTGTCAATCATTGCGACAAATCAATCTGCTGCCTAAGCTTTGCGCAACTGACTCGCCTCACTCTTCCTTTGGGCTTGAAACCACATGGGGTCGGCGGCCCGAATTTTAAAGGGCAATCAAGATAAAAACGTGATTCTGATCACGAATTACAGGCTGCCATTTCGCAAGGATCAAGTTTAGAACAAAAGTTCGCACTCCGGTGTTAATGTTTTGTTAGAATCTGTCTCGCGATGTGAGTTTAGATAAAGCGAGATGTGAGCAAATGGCTAATCAACCTTCTCCAGAAGAACTGAAAAAAAATTTAACCGAAATGCAGTTCTATGTGACGCAGAATCACGGGACAGAACCGCCATTTACCGGACGTTTGCTACATAACAAACGTGACGGCATCTACCACTGTTTGATCTGCGATAATCCGCTATTTCGTTCCGAGACAAAATATGACTCTGGCTGCGGTTGGCCCAGCTTTTACGAGCCTGTCAGCGATGAGGCTATCCGTTACATAAAAGATACGTCACACGGCATGCAGCGCATTGAAATCCGCTGCGGAAACTGTGATGCACACCTGGGACACGTCTTCCCGGATGGCCCGAAACCTACCGGTGAACGGTACTGCGTTAACTCAGCGTCTTTGAACTTCACCGATGGTGAAAACGGTGAGCAAACCAAGGGTTGAAGAAACGATTCAGCAAATTATTCTACGGAGAGTGGATTTAACATGAATCTTGATGAGATGATCAACAGCATGACGCCGGAAGTTTATCAGCGCTTATCGACTGCCGTTGAACTCGGAAAATGGCCGGATGGCGTAGCGCTAACGGCAGAACAAAAAGAGAATAGCTTACAGCTGGTGATGTTATGGCAGGCGCGAAACAATATTGACGCGCAGCATATGACGATTGATACCAACGGTGAGATGGTGATGAAGAGCAAGCAGCAGTTGAAGGTTGAGTTTGGTATTACGCCAGAACCGATTGCGACGTTTAAATCCTGATTACCCAGGCCCGGCAAATATCTGTGTCGGGCCTGCAGTTGATGTTATTTCTTGTTCATCATCGCCTTCAGATCGGCGAACGGGTTGTATTTCGCTTCGCCTACGGCCTTTTGCGCATCTTCTCCTGCAACCACCGTTGAACCATACTGGTCCGCTTCCGTATATTTGGAATGCTCGTGATCGTGGCAGTACAGGCACAACATTTCCCAGTTGCTACCATCTTCCGGGTTATTCGAGTGATCGTGATCGATATGGTGTACCGTCAACTCGCGCAAATTTGAATACACGAACTCACGGGAACAGCGTCCGCAGACCCAGGGAAAGAGTTTAAGCGCCTTTTCCCGGTAACCGACTTCCAGACGGGCGTAATTTTTAGGGATAAAAGCCATAAAAGCGCATGCCTCCAGTAGAAATGAAGAGCTGCGCCAAAAGCTGGCGCAGCGGAATGCGCTAATCATAACCTATTGTGTCAGGCGTTGGGATCAGTGTTTGATGCCTAACGAATCGGCTAACTGCTTCGCCAACTGATTATTGTCATCTGCGCCATACTCCCAGAACATAGCGCCTGCCAACCCTTTGCTTTTGATGTAGTCGGCTTTGATCGCCACCGAACGCGGGTTTTCATAGGAGAGGGCAAAGAGTTTTTTTCCATCCGCAGATTGTACCGACAGCCACGGCACTTTCGCTTCATCATCCCAATGTTGGCTAAAGCGTTTTTGCGGATCGTTGATCAACTTCGCCACGATATCGTTGTACTTCACGTAGGTGTCTTTGCTCAGGTCGACGCCCAGTGATTTGAACAACTCAATTTGAGCTGACTCGAAATAGGGCTGGGTAGCCGGGTTTTTCTGCGCGTCAGGTTTGCTCCAGTCAATACCTGGCTCAACGGCGCGTTTTGGTACCCGTCCATAAAAGCCAATGCCCAGATTCATTTGACTCGGTTTCAGACCGGCGGCGAGATAGTTATTGACCACAAAATCGGCGCTGTACTTATCCGCCGTGGCGACCGTCGGCCATTGCGTCGAATCATACAGGTTCGAGTTGAAATATTGGGTGCCGTAAGCCATGTCATAGGTCATCAGGTTGATGTAGTCGAGCGATGGGGCAATGGCTTTTACATCCACCCAGCTTTTCGGACTTTCCGCATTCGCGCCCACGGCGATGGTCAGCAGTTTTTTATGCCCCAATGCGGCGCGCAGTTCTGTTAGCAGCGCGGTGAAGTTAGCGCGGTCAGCCGGTTGACTTTCAACCAGTCCCCAGGCGCCGTTAACCGGATATTCCCAGTCGAGATCGATGCCATCCAGACCATATTTCGCAATTATCTCCTGCGCAGACTGAATAAACACTGCGCGTGTTTCCTTCGTTGCTGCCGCGCCAGAGAATCCACGCGCTCCCCAACCGCCGACGGAAAGCAAAACTTTTAGGTTTGGATTTTGTTTACGCAGCTGTGGAATTTTCAGCAAATCATCCTGCACTTTCTGTGAAAGCCAAATCTGATGCAGTTTGCTGGCGTCTTTTAAGGCGTCATTGGTCTCGTCTTTTTCGTTGTTGTAGACAAGGCCAAACGAATAGTTGAGATGGGTTATCTGGCGAACATCCAGTTTATTGATGTCGCCACCGGGACCGGCAGTGACGTCGCCACCACCATTAAAGTAGCCAACTGACATCAGTGAACTGGCGGAAACAACGCTGGCGCAGAGCAGGGGTAATGCTGCCAACAAAGGCAATAGTTTCATCGGTGTTCCTCTTTGACATTTAAACAAGCAAACACGCCACGGAAATGGCGTGGCGAAAAAAACAGCACCCGCAGGTTAACAGTTTCATAACAGGAAAAATGCGAAGGGGTTCACGCCATGCTGGCGCAGCGGCAAACCAATTTTGGTAGGTTGTATTGGTTAGAGGAGTGCTGGTTGAAAGGGAGATGCGTATTAATCCGGCCTATAAATTTGCAAAAATGTGCAGTTTCAATCGACCGGATATAACGTTTTAAAGCATTAGCGCTGGGTTTCCAGCCAGTCGTCCAACGTATACAGCGTTGCGCCCGCAGCCGCCATTTCCATAAAGGCGTTTGCACTGTCCTGGGGGTGAATATTAACGCCACGGCAGCCGTCGGTTATAACGCTGACGGTGTAGCCAAGATCGAGCGCATCCAGTACGGTGAATTTGACGCAATAGTCGGTAGCCAGACCCATGATGATGAGCTCGGCAATGCGGTGTTCGAGTAGCCATGCATTCAGCGCGGTTGCCTGACGACGACCGTTATCAAAAAAAGCACTGTAGCTATCGACCAGCGGGTTCTCACCTTTAGTGAACGTTTGAGTTATCGCACGCTGGTTCAGCAGCGGATGCAGGGCAGCACCTTCGCTGTTTTGTACGCAATGATCGGGCCAGAACGTCTGCGCCAGGCCATCGAGTTGTCCCAGGCTGTAGGGCTCGACCTGATGCTGGCTGGCAAAACTACCGTGATTCTCCGGGTGCCAGTCCAGACTGGCAACGACCGTGTCGCCGCGTATGGCACACCAGTCAATCAGGCGGTTGGCGATATCGATCGTGCTGTCACCTTGTGGGACCGCGAGGGCACCACCGGCACAAAAGTCATTTTGTAAATCGACCAACAGTAAGGCTCGGGCCATGGGCATAGACTCCTTTAATCGTCAGGCGTGAGCTCACCACGCAGATTTTGCGTCATTGCTTCACGAATTGTCTGCGTATCCAGTCCCTGACTCAGCAAATAGTGCAGTTTGGTGAGAGTGGCTTCGACGGTCATATCCGCGCCGCCAATCACGCCAGCATGCGCCAGCGCATTCCCTGTCGCGTAGCCCCCCATGTTCACCTTGCCGGACATACACTGCGTAAGGTTCACCACCACAATGCCACGCGAGCTCGCATCTTCAAGTTCTTTCAGGAACTCTTTATTCTGCGGCGCATTGCCCACGCCGTAGGAGCGCAAAATTAATGCTTTTACCGGCTGGCGCAGGAAGTTGCGTACTACATCAGCGGAGATCCCAGGATAAATAGTGACCACGCCAATCGGTTGCGGAGTGATAGGATGGACAATCAACTCACCTGTGCCGTGAGGTGCGGGCGGTGTTCCCAGCCGACGAATGTGGATCCCGGCTTCCAGCAGTGGTGCAAGGTTGGGTGAGGCAAACGCGTCAAAACCATCAGCATGCGCTTTAGTGGTCCGGTTACCGCGAAACAGTCGGTTGTTGAAAAACAGGGTCACTTCATTGATCGGATAATTTGCTGCAACGTACAACGCATTCAGCAAATTGATTTGTCCGTCAGAACGTAGCTCTGCTAATGGGATTTGTGACCCTGTCACAATGACTGGCTTGCCCAGATTCTCCAGCATAAATGAGAGCGCCGAAGCCGTAAACGCCATGGTGTCAGTGCCGTGCAGAATGACAAAACCATCGTAATCGTCGTAGTGCGCTTTAATGTCTTCAGCAATATGCTGCCAGTCTTCTGGCGTCATGTCTGAGGAATCCATCAGCGGGACGTATTCGTGGATGGTGAAGTCTGGCATCTCTGGGCGGTGGAATTCAGGCATTAGTGCCAGCTGACGCTGGAGATGACCGGAAACAGGAATATAACCCTGTTCTGAGCGCTGCATACCAATGGTACCGCCGGTATAGGCAACGTAAATCGATTTCTTTTGCATGGGCGTCACAGGTTAAGTTGTGCATAAACAGGCGCAGTATAAAGTCCCCCCTGAAAAAATACAGTGCAAATGACGCATACCTGCCATCCGATCAATATGTCATTTATGTTCAGTGCCTTGTCCCGTTTGTTCAGTGTGGTTTTGCACCCTCGGCCCTACAGTAGCAGCCTTGCTTTTTGGATATAGCGATTGCCGTTATCATGTTTCGTCCTAATGACAATACGCATGGAGCCTGAAGTGAAGAAAGACCTGAGAATTTTTCAGACAGGCGAGTGGGCGGATGGAGACATCATTACGGCTATCGATGCGAGTCAGACAGAGACACCGCGCAGACCACAGTTGAATGTCGGCATTCTTCTGTGGCCGGAATTTCCTCTGCTGGCGCTGGCGGGGTTAACCGATGCGTTACGTCATGCGGCGGATATGGGGGATGATAGCCAGAAAATTCGCTGCTCCTGGCGTCTGATGAGCGCTACACCAGACCGACCTGTTCTAAGCAGTTCAGGAATGGCGATGATGCCGGATAGCGCATTCGTTGCACCGGAACAATTTGATTATGTGGTGGTGATTGGCGGCTTGCTGCGCAGTATGGCGAAAGCCGATCGGGCCGCGCGACGTTACCTGCATCTTGCGCATCAGCTCAACATTCCGCTGGTAGGTATCTGCACGGGCAGCTTTGTTCTGGCGCAAGAAGGTTTCCTCAATGGGCTGATGGCGGCGATTCATCCCTGGCATCTGAATGATTTTAAAACGCAATTTCCTCAGCTGGCTGCCCGTAGCGGGGTCGATTTTGTTGAGGAAAAAGGGATTCTGACATGTCCGGGGGGCATTTCGACGATAGGGCTGGCAACAGAGCTTATTCGCCGCCACTGTGGTCCCGACAGGGCGACAAAAGCCATCTTCCAGATGTCCGTCCCCAACCGCATAGACAGCACGTCAGTGGCGGTCTCCAGAGCGATAGGTTTTACCCACGTGAGCGACAGTCGGTTACGCAAAGCGGTCTTTTTAATTGAGCAAGGACTGGTAAAGCCCATTTCGACCCGTTGGCTGGCCGCTGAAGTCAACCTGAGCCCGCGACAGCTTACCCGGTTGTTTAACGCCGAGTTCGCCCAATCGCCGGGAGAGTTTATCCGACGTGCGCGTTTGCGTTATGCCCACTGGCTGCTAATGAATTCTGGAGAGAGCGTCACGGAGATTGCGCTGCGTCTGGGATTTAGCGACTGTGCGCACTTTATTCGTTTGTTTAGTCGGGAGTTTGGCTGTACGCCTGGAGATTGTCGCAGTACGCGACATCAGAATGCATAAAAAATGCTGCCCCGACTTGGGGCAGCATTGGCAGATTAGCGAACGTTGGCGCAGGTCAGGCAAAACGCATAGCGGTTTTGCGGATCGTTAAACGCGGCCAGCTTATCGCTCTCCGCTTTAACCGTACTCGCCGCAGAAGCGAGCGGCGCCGGGAGCATCGCCTGGATAGCTTCAGGCAGCATGGCACGAACGGAACCGGACATGCTATCCATCACCATATCAACGAATGTCGGTTCGTCCTGATAATACTCAATGTGCCATTGCTTCAGTTTGGCCAGCTCAGCCGCTTTCGCCACGGCGTCATCAAAATCACCCAGACTGTCTACCAGACCGTTGGCTTTCGCATCCTGGCCGGTCCAGACGTGGCCCTGCGCGATTTTGTCAATCTGCTCAGGTGTTGTCTTACGCGCATCGGCGACCAGCGTGATAAAGCGCTTATAGCCGTTCTCGATGCTCAGTTGCATCATTTGCTGCACTTCAGGTGGTAACGCTTTGGTGATGGAGATATCCGCCAGTGGGGATGTCGCCACGCCGTCGGTGTGTACACCAATGGAATCCAGACTGTTTTCCACAGTGTTGATCACACCAAAGATCCCGATTGAACCGGTCAGCGTGCTGGGGTTCGCCACAATGTAGCTTGCTGGGGTGGAGATCCAGTACCCGCCGGATGCCGCCATGCCCCCCATGGACACGACAACCGGCTTGCCTGCCGCTTTTGCCGCAGCCAGCTCAGCGCGAATGACTTCGGAAGCGCTGACGCTGCCGCCAGGGCTGTTCACGCGCAGCACAATTGCTTTCACTTTCGGATCAAGACGCGCTTCGCGGATCTGCGCGGCAGTCGTGTCACCGCCCACATTCCCAGGGGTTTCTTCACCGTCCATAATTGCGCCATTCGCGAAGACGACGCCAATGCTGTCCCCAGTATCCGCTGGCGTTTTCAGCGAGTAATCGTAATAGCTGACGGCGCGATAATTTTTATCCGCTTTGCTCCAGCCAAACTGTTTGGTCAGCATTTTTTCGACTTCGGCGCTGGAGGCCAGTGCATCCACCAGTTTGTTGTCGAGCGCATATTTCGCGGTATCACCATCGACTTTTGTCAAACCGTCCAGCATGGCCTGTGCGCCCGGGAACACCTGCTGAGCAGGGATCTGGCGGTTGGCAGCGACCGTGTCGAGATAGTTCTGCCACAGCTCGCCGATCCAGCGGCTGTCGGCCTCGCGCGCGGCAGGAGACATATCATCACGAATGAACGGTTCTACTGCAGACTTATAAGTCCCGACACGGAACACGTGCGTGGAAACTTTCAGCTTGTCGAGCAGGGACTTGTAGTACAAACCGTTGGTGGCAAAGCCGTGCAGATCAACGGAACCCTGCGGAGAGAGATAAATTTTATTGGCGAAACTGGCGAGGTAGTACTGCCCCTGGCTGAAGTTATCGCCCACGGCAAAGACCGGTTTGCCGCTGTCGCGGAATTCCCGCAGCGCTTTACCGATATACTGCATGGAAGGCTGGTCGGCCCCGGCAAAATTTTTCAGATCCATCACAATGCCGGTGATGTTGCGATCATCTTTTGCCTGGCGAATAGTATTCACGATATCGAACAGGGAGTTTTCCTGCAGACGATCGGAACTGGCGCCAAACAGCTGACGACCAATAACGCTTAAGCGACTGGTGCTCGAAGGCTTATCGACAATCACCCCCGAGATATCCAGCAGCAGTGCGCCTCGCTCAGCGTGTTCACTGGTATTGCTGCTGCTGACCTGCATCCAGATGCCCACGCCCACCAGCACCAAGAAGATGAAGAACAGGTTAAGCACAAATTCACGGACGAAATTGAGTAATCGCCATGTCCATTTAAAAAATCCGGCAATAAATCGCCACAGGGTTCGCATGTATTCTCCCTACCGATTAACAACACGCCATCCCGAAATTCCGGAGAAAGGCGATAAGATGAGGCTATCGTAATGACCCGACAGGCACTTGTCAGCAGGAATCACCGCCTGTGCTGTAACAAAATCCGCTCACGTGTTAATTTTGTGAACAAATCTCATTGTTGGAGTTAAGCAAATGGATGCACTCGAATTACTGATTACCCGTCGTAGCGCCTCTCGTCTCGTCGAGCCAGCCCCGACAGGAGAGCAGCTGCAAAACATTCTGCGTGCGGGAATGCGCGCGCCAGACCACAAAACGCTGCAACCGTGGCAATTCTTTGTCATTGAGGGCGAAGGGCGTGAGCGTTTTAGCGCGGTGCTTGAAAAAGGGGCGATTGCCGCAGGCAGTGACGAGAAAGCCCAGGAAAAAGCGCGCAGCGCACCGTTTCGCGCGCCGTTGATTATTACCGTGGTGGCGAAATGTGAAGAAAACGACAAGGTTCCTCTGTGGGAACAAGAAATGTCTGCCGGTTGTGCGGTGATGGCTATGCAGATGGCCGCAATTGCCCAGGGCTTTGGCGGTATCTGGCGCAGTGGTGCATTAACCGAAAGTGCGGTCGTTCGCGAAGCATTCGACTGTCGCCCGCAAGATAAAATCGTCGGTTTTCTCTATCTGGGCACACCGCAGCTAAAAGCATCCACGACGATTAACCTTGCCGATCCGAGCGCATTCGTCCGTTATTTCTGATATCAACGGCAAAACTGTCTGGATTCTGAGCAAAGACACCCGAATTCAGACAGTCACTCTTACCACATCATGGAATGAGCGCTACCATATCCGGATTGCAATGACAGGAGATGTCCATGAGCGAGCAAGCTATTCGTTTAACGCAATACAGCCACGGAGCCGGTTGCGGTTGTAAAATTTCCCCAAAAGTGCTGGAAACCATCCTGCACAGCGAGCAGGCGAAGTTTGTTGATCCGAACTTACTGGTGGGTAATGAAACCCGCGACGACGCGGCCGTATACGATCTGGGAAACGGCACCAGCGTTATCAGCACCACCGATTTCTTTATGCCGATTGTCGATAATCCGTTTGATTTTGGACGCATCGCCGCGACTAACGCCATCAGCGATATTTTCGCCATGGGCGGCAAACCGATTATGGCAATTGCTATTCTGGGCTGGCCGCTGGATAAACTGGCACCGGAAATCGCCCGCGAAGTCACCGAAGGCGGACGCTTTGCCTGCCGTCAGGCGGGTATTGCGCTGGCGGGCGGCCACTCTATTGATGCCCCAGAGCCTATCTTCGGCCTTGCGGTAACCGGCGTTGTGCCGACCGAACGCGTGAAGAAAAACAGCACCGCTGAGGCAGGGTGTAAGTTGTTCCTGACCAAGCCTCTGGGCATAGGTGTTCTGACAACCGCAGAGAAAAAATCACTGCTTAAGGAAGAACATAAAGGACTGGCGACAGAAGTGATGTGCCGGATGAACATTGCCGGTGCGGCATTCGCCGATATTGACGGCGTGAAAGCCATGACCGATGTTACCGGTTTTGGTCTGCTGGGGCATCTGAGTGAGATGTGCCAGGGCGCAGGCGTTCAGGCACAGATCGTCTACCAGGATATTCCTAAGCTGCCTGGCGTTGAAGAATACATCGCGCAGGGCGCGGTGCCGGGTGGTACCCAACGTAACTTTGCCAGCTACGGACACCTGATGGGTGAAATGCCGCAATCGGTACGTGATCTGCTGTGCGATCCGCAAACTTCCGGTGGTCTACTGCTGGCGGTAACGCCGGAAGCTGAAGCCGAAGTGAAAGCGGCAGCGGCGCAGTTCGGTATCGATCTCACCGCCATTGGTGAGTTAGTGGAAGCTCGTGGCGGTCGCGCCATGGTTGAGATTCGTTAACTCGATGCGGTTGTTTATTGCCGAAAAACCAAGTCTGGCGCGTGCTATCGCCGATGTGCTGCCGAAGCCGCATCGCAAAGGCGATGGTTTTATCGAATGCGGAAATGGACAAGTGGTGACCTGGTGTATTGGTCACCTGCTTGAACAGGCGCAGCCGGATGCCTACGACAGTCGTTATGCTCGCTGGAGTCTGGTCGATCTGCCGATTGTCCCTGAAAAGTGGCAACTGCAACCGCGCCCCTCGGTGACCAAACAGCTCAACGTCATTAAGCGCTTTTTGCATGAAGCCAGCGAAGTTATTCACGCCGGTGACCCCGATCGTGAAGGGCAACTGCTGGTGGATGAAGTGCTGGATTACCTGCAACTGGCGCCTGAAAAGCGCCAGAAGGTGCAGCGTTGCCTGATTAACGACCTCAACCCGCAGGCCGTTGAGCGGGCTATTGAGCGGTTGCGCGCCAACAGTGAGTTTATCCCGCTGTGCGTGTCGGCACTGGCGCGAGCGCGTGCGGACTGGTTGTACGGTATCAATATGACGCGCGCTTACACCATTCTTGGACGTAACGCGGGCTATCAGGGCGTACTTTCGGTCGGGCGCGTACAAACGCCGGTGCTTGGGCTGGTTGTGCGTCGCGATGAAGAGATAGAGAACTTCGTCGCCAAAGACTTCTTCGAAGTGAAAGCGCATATCGTAACGCCCGCCGATGAGCGGTTTACCGCTATCTGGCAGCCGAGCGAAGCGTGTGAGCCGTATCAGGATGAAGAAGGGCGCTTGCTGAACCGCACGCTGGCTGAACACGTGGTGAACCGCATTAACGGTCAACCGGCGATAGTCACCAGCTATAACGATAAACGGGAATCAGAATCCGCGCCGTTGCCGTTCTCGCTGTCTGCGTTGCAGATTGAAGCGGCGAAGCGCTTCGGTTTAAGTGCGCAAAACGTTCTGGATATCTGCCAGAAGCTGTATGAAACTCATAAGTTGATTACCTATCCGCGTTCGGATAGCCGTTATCTGCCGGAAGAACACTTTGCCGGACGTCATGCGGTACTGAACGCGATTAGCGTCCATGCGCCGGATCTGCTCCCGCAGCCGGCGGTCAATCCCGATACGCGAAATCGCTGTTGGGACGACAAAAAAGTGGATGCGCACCACGCCATCATTCCTACCGCGCGCAGTTCGTCCATCAATCTGAATGACAACGAAGCGAAAATTTACAACCTGATTGCCCGTCAGTATCTGATGCAATTTTGCGCAGATGCGGTATTCAGGAAGTGCGTCATTGAGCTGGACATCGCCAAAGGCAAGTTTGTCGCCAAAGCGCGTTTTCTGGCGGAAGCCGGATGGCGCACGCTGCTCGGCAACAAAGAGCGCGACGAAGATAATGACGGGACGCCGCTGCCGGTGGTGGCAAAAGATGACGAACTGCTATGCGAAAAAGGCGAAGTAGTTGAACGTCAGACCCAGCCCCCGCGGCACTTTACTGATGCAACTCTGCTGTCAGCGATGACCGGGATTGCGCGATTCGTGCAGGATAAAGATCTGAAAAAGATCCTGCGCGCAACGGATGGTTTAGGTACGGAAGCGACGCGCGCCGGAATTATCGAGCTGCTATTTAAGCGCGGGTTCCTGGTGAAAAAAGGACGTTATATCCATTCGACTGACGCGGGAAAAGCGCTGTTCCACTCGTTGCCAGAAATGGCGACGCGCCCGGACATGACAGCGCACTGGGAATCTATCCTGACCCAAATCAGCGAAAAGCAGTGTCGCTATCAGGATTTCATGCAGCCGCTGGTGGGGACGCTGTATCAGCTTATCGATCAGGCGCGCAGCACACCGGTACGACGCTTTCGTGGAATTGCTGCACCTGGCGGTAGTGGTAGCGATAAGAAAAAAAGCGCGCCGCGTAAACGTCCGGCGAAAAAAAGCCCGCCATCTGAAGAGGCGGGTCTGTAAGTTTGTAGGCCTGATAAGCATAGCGCATCAGGCTTAGCCGGATGCGGCACCTGTGCCTAATCCGGCCTACTGGCCTGCAGAGACAATATTAAATCACGCCCTGACCCAGCATCGCGTCGGCAACCTTCACGAAGCCCGCGATGTTGGCGCCACGTACGTAGTTGGTCTGCTTGCTTTCGCCGCCGTATTCAACGCAGGCATGGTGAATATCCAGCATGATGTGGTGCAGGCGCGCATCCACTTTCTCCGCTTTCCAGCCCAGACGAGCGGCGTTTTGCGCCATTTCCAAACCGGATGTCGCTACGCCACCGGCGTTGGCGGCTTTACCCGGTGCGAACAGTACGCCCGCTTCGAGGAACAGATCGGTGGCCTCGATAGTGGTCGGCATGTTTGCCCCTTCGGCGACAGCTTTCACGCCGTTGGCGATCAGTACGCGCGCTGCATCGACATCCAGTTCATTCTGAGTGGCGCACGGCAGGGCGATATCGACCGGAACCGACCACGGCTGTTTGCCTTCCAGATAGGTCAGGCCAAACTCACGGGCGTAATCCGCCACGCGACCGTCACGGCTGTCTTTGATCGCGCACAGACGCGCCAGTTTTTCTTTGGTAAATCCGCTTTCGTCAACTACGGTACCGCTGGAATCGGAGGCGGTAACTACTCGCGCGCCAAACTCCATGGCTTTCTCTATGGCGAATTGCGCTACGTTGCCGGAGCCAGAAACCGCCACGCGCATGCCTTCAAAGCCCAGACCATGGCGTTTGAGCATTGCTTCGGTGAAGTACACCAGACCGTAGCCGGTGGCTTCCGGGCGGATCAGGCTGCCGCCAAAAGAGAGACCTTTACCGGTAAAGACGCAGGCGCTGTTGTTGGACAGTTTTTTCATCATCCCGGCCATAAAGCCGACTTCACGACCACCCACGCCGATATCGCCCGCCGGGACGTCGGTATCAGGACCTAAATGGCGGAACAGTTCGGTCATCAGTGCCTGGCAGAAACGCATGATTTCGCCTTCGCTTTTACCTTTCGGATCGAAATCGCTCCCGCCTTTACCTCCGCCCATTGGCAGCGTGGTGAGGGCGTTCTTAAAGGTCTGCTCGAAACCCAGGAATTTCAGGATCGACAGGTTCACGGAAGGGTGGAAACGCATACCGCCTTTGTACGGGCCAATGGCAGAGCTAAACTGTACGCGCCACGCGCGGTTTACCTGCACCTGATTGCGATCGTCCAGCCAAACTACGCGGAACTGGATCACGCGCTCCGGTTCAACCAGACGTTCCAGCAACGACATCTGACGATAACGCGGGTTCTGCTCAAGAAAGGGCCACAGCGTCGTCATTACCTCACGAACGGCTTGCGCGAACTCGGTTTGATTCGGGTCGCGCTTTTGCACATGGTTGAGAAATGACTCCAGAGAACATGTCTGATCCATAGATATAAGAACCTCTTATGTATTGATATGGTTATATTTTTGATATTTATGTTATGTGTTGTGCAGTTTTTGACTATACCATCAGCAGTGTGACGTGACGCAAGAAAAAATTAACCCCGCTAAGTAAATTAATATTGCGCCGTGGGTCATAACCAAAAGCGATGATGGAAGGGACTAAAGTTTCTGCCGATTTATACCGTTATACTGAGCATAAATGTCAGTTAAAAAGGAAAGACAATGCGCCGTTTAATCATGGCAGGAGCGTTGGTACTGGTGTCCAGCGCGACGCTGGCAAATCAGCTTTATCGCCCGGATGTGCAGGTGAATGTACCGCCGGAAGTGTTCAGTTCCAGCGGTCAGCGGGCTCAGCCCTGTAGCCAGTGCTGTATTTATCAGGATCAAAACTACTCTGAAGGGGCGGTGATTAAAGCCGATGGCGTTCTGTTGCAGTGCCAGCGCGATGATAAAACGATCAGCACGAATCCGCTGGTCTGGCGGCGCGTAAAAGGATAAACGCCTCTAACAGCGGGATATCGGCGGGTGCCAGTGGATAACGCAGCGCCTCTTCAGGTGAGCACCAGACGATATCCTGATGTTCATGCGCTCTAAGTTCCCCTTGATACGAAGGCACATGCCAGGCATGCAGGTGAATCAATCGGCCTGAAACCTCGCGTTGATGACTGGCAATGTAGCGCCCCACGACCGCCTCAATACCCAACTCTTCACGCAGTTCGCGGATCAGCGCCTCGGGCTGACTTTCGCCCAGCTCAACCTTACCGCCGGCAAACTCCCACATGCCTGACTGATCCGCATGCAGCGGACGCTGAGCCAGTAAAATTTTGCCATCACGTTCAATGATAGCGGCGACCACGTCGAGGGTTTTCATCATATTCATCAAGATCTAACAGCAGAAAATGACATACTATCGTTATCTTTGTTTTATCTAAAGTATTCAGGAGTCACCGTTGAACGAACCTCAGTCGTGGGTAAAGCCGTTAACGCGTATCCCTTCCAGTTTAAAACCGCTCGTTGCCACGCAGAAAAAACATTATGGCGATGTGCTGCATCCAACGCGCTGGTGGGGGCGGATGCCGTTTCTGTTCTGGCTGGTGGCGCTGTTTGTCGGGTTTCTGGAGCGTAAAAAGGCGCGCTTAACGCCGGTGATGCGCGCGCTGTTGATGACCCGCGTTTCTCAGGTCTGCCACTGCGCTTTCTGTATTGATGCGAATAGTTTACGGCTGGCAGAACGCTGTGGCGCGCTGGATAAAGTCATGCAGGTTGCCAACTGGCAAGATTCGACGCTGTTTAGCGTTGAAGAACGCGTAGCGCTGGCCTATGCCGATGCGGTTACCGCAACGCCTCCACAGGTTGACGATGCGCTGAAAGTGCAGATGAAGCAGCATTTTACCGATGATGCCATTACGGAAATGACCGCGCTGATTGCGTTTCAAAATCTCTCGGCGCGTTTTAATGCCGCTCTCGATATTCCCTCGCAGGGACTGTGCGACAGTTTTAAAGGACGCCCGCATGCTTGACCGCCATCTTCATCCACGATTAAAACCGCTGTTGCATCGGTGCGTAGGTATTATTGATAAACCGGCGATTACCCCGGACGGACTTACGCTGGTTGGATTTGCCATTGGCGTGCTGGCGTTGCCATTTCTGGCGTTAGGCTGGTATCTGGCGGCGCTGGTGGCCATTGTGCTCAATCGGTTGTTTGACGGACTGGATGGGGCGCTGGCACGGCGCAGAGGGCTCTCCGACGCGGGGGGATTTCTCGATATCTCGCTCGATTTTTTATTTTACGCCCTTGTGCCGTTTGGTTTTATTCTTGCCGCTCCGGCGCAGAATGCGCTGGCAGGCAGTTGGCTGTTGTTCGCGTTTATTGGCACCGGTAGCAGCTTTCTGGCCTTCGCCGCACTGGCAGCGAAACATCAGATCGATAACCCCGGTTACGCGCATAAATCGTTTTATTATCTTGGCGGGCTGACCGAAGGAACTGAGACAATTTTGCTGTTTGTGTTGGGGTGTCTGTTCCCGGACTATTTTGCCGTGCTGGCGTGGGTCTTTGGCGCGCTGTGCTGGATGACAACGTTCACCCGGATCTGGAGCGGATATCTGACGCTGAAAACCGTTCAGCGTCAGGCGTAAGGTAATGCGTTGCCGGATGCGCTTCGCTTATCCGGCTTACAACGATGATATATCCAGGCTGGGTAAAGCGTTCTCGCCGCATCCGGCAATAATGCCAGTCTTACTTGCTGGCGTCCGGACCCCGTTCACCGCTGGCGACCGGGTTTTTCGGATTGCTGCTCCACTCGTACCAGCCACCATCGTAAACAGAGACGTTTTTCCAGCCCATCGCGCGGGCATACATAAACGTTTCTGAAGCACGCCAGCCGGTACCGCAATAGAAAGAGACCTGTTGATTCGGCAGGATATTCCATTGCTTCCACATGGCGGCGATGTCATCCGCGCTGCGCATGGTGCCATCCGGGTTATGGAAATCTTCCATGTGGGTGGAGTCGCTGCCCGCGTGGCCCCAACGCGCGCCTGCGATCTCACCTTTTGGCTTAATGTAGCTGTAACCGCTGGTGGTACCGACAAATTCCGGCCATGAACGAATGCTCACCAAAGATGCATCCTGGCGATGCAGCAGACCGCGCGCCTGTTCCATATCCAGCATAAGCTGCGGCTGGGCAGGGATTTTCACGCCGAAATCAGGCTCTGGTTTCACCGTTGGCGGAGTGCCGCGTTCGACCGGTAAACCTGAGTCGGACCAGGTTTGCCAACCGCCGTCGAGCAGACGAACGTCTTTCACGCCTGCGTACAGCATAATTTGCGCCACGCGAGCGGCGGCATAGACATCGCGGCCGTATAAAATTACCGTGGTGTCGTGGCGGATACCGTGTTTCGCCAGCATCGCTTTAAGCTGCTCGTCGGAAACTTTATTCCACAGCGGTTCGCTTTCAACTTCATTGGTATCAATGTAGCCCGCGCCGGGGATGTGGCTGAGCAGATACAACTTCGGCGCGCCCCAGGCGGCTTCAATCACTTTCCAGTTACCCGCAGGTTTGGCAGTCACGTCTTTACCCTGCTGAAGATTGTGCAGCCACTGTGGGTAGACCAACTGTTCGAAGTGCGGCAGACGTTGCAGACGCGCAGGATCTGTCAGCGCATCGCTGAGGGTTGAAATCTGGTTAAAGCCAACTTTTTGCAGACGGGATTTAACGGCCTGCATGTCGTTATCACTGCCATACAGCGCCACCGGAGCGTCGGTCTTAAGTTGATGTGACTTAACCCAGGCGCTGAGTTGTTCATCATTCATCTTGTCGAGCCAGGCGGCAGACAGGTTCAGTGCGGAAGGTTCGTGTCCTGAAGGACCATTGAGCGATTGTGGCCAGCCGTTGTAAAAAGCGCTCTGACGGGTATCGATCGCCGCGCCTTGCTTTTGCTGTAACTGGTTGAGGGTGAGCGTCTGTGCTGTTTCAGCAGCCCAGGAAGAAGCGCAAGCGAGCCCTAAAGCCAGTGCCAGCGCGGTCATTTGAGAAACACGTTTCATCGAATAGCCCGACGTTGAAAAAAAGAAGACGACATTCTGTGCCGCCAGTTACGTAAAAACCTTGCGTTAACGCAGCATATCGCCACATTCACGCCCAGTTTTCCATCTGAAATACGTGGCCTGCAGGCGGAACGTCCTGCGCGTCATGGGTCACCTGTACCACCGGGATCCCCAGCTTACGCACCTCGGTGAAGACCCATTGGCGAAAGTTATCGCGTAGCGACGCATCCAGCCTGCTAAAGGGTTCATCAAGTAACAGCGCCTGGGGCTGCGCCAGTAGTGCGCGGAGCAGGGCGACACGTGAGCGTTGTCCGCCGGAGAGTGACGCCGGATCGCGCGAATAAAAACCTGCCAGGTCAGCGCGCGCGAGAGCGCATTCAATCTCATGGCGTCTGGCGGGACCTTGCAGGCTGGCGGGTAAGGCTAGCAGTAAATTCTGCCCAACGCTGAAATGGTCAAACAGCAGCGCATCCTGGAACAAAATGCCAATCTGGCGCTGCGTGGTAGGTAACGTATCGATGCGTCGTTCATTAAGCCAAAGTTTGCCTGAGGCCTGGAACTGGGGAGATAACGCCCCGATCATCCATGAAAACAGCGAAGATTTCCCGCTGCCGGAAGGCCCCATAATTGTGACAATGTCACTTTTGTTAACCTGAAAATTAACGTCTTTCACCAGCGCTTTCGCGCCCTGGTACAACGAAACGCCTCGTACGGTAAGCATTAGCGGAGTCCTTGTCGAAAGCGGCCGATCCACGCGGCGAGAAAGGCTGCAAGTGCGAAAACGAGCAGTGGTAAAAGCAGCTGCCACAACGCTTGTGTTGCCAGAATCGCACTGCTACCGCCGCTGCTTAATGCCACCGCTTCGGTGGTTAACGTGGGATAGCGTCCGGCACCTAGCCACAGCGTTGGCATATACTGGGCGATACTAACCGAGAAGCCAACCGCGAAGGCAATCAATGCCGGGCGCGCCAGCTGCGGGCATTTCACCAGCCAGAATATCCGCCACCGCGTCCAGCCCAGGGTTTGCGCAATCAAAATTAATCGTTGGTCAATGCGCTGCCACGCCGGTTTAAGCACAAATAGCATCCAGGGCATCACCCACAGCAGGTGGCCCCAGATAATGGTCGTCATCAGTCCATCTTGTTCGGCATATAACGCCAGCAGATATTGTCCGGTTACCAGCGGTAGCGCAGGCAAAATGAGCGGTAGCCAGACCCAGCGGTGTCCGGTTTGTGGACCCCATTCCAGCCAGGCAAAAAGTATCAGAAGCGCCAGCACGCTGGAAAGGAGCCCCAGTTGCAGGCTGTTGCTGAGCGCCTCGCTGTTTAGCGAGGAATAGCTGGCGATAAGCGCCAGCACCAGCGCGCATACCACACCGCTGACGGGCAAAATCTGTACCAGCGGGCGTACGATTGTCATAGATGAAAAATGCTGGCGTTCACCGTTTACTGCCGGAATAGTATGTCGCCAGGTACGCCAGAGCAGATAACCCACCAGCGCGCTAACAAGGAGTAACAGCACCAGCAACAGACTGGCAAGTGCGCCTTTCGCCTGCTGTTCGACGTCGCCCTGACTGAGCCACTGCCAGCTCAATACGGCAAGCGTTGGCGGATTGCCGGGGCCAAGAACGATTGCCACATCAACAACGGAGAGTGACCAGGCAACAATCGCCAGCATAGCTTTACCTAATGCCGGACCAATAGCGGGCAGAACCAGCCAGTTCAGGCATTGCAGTCGGCTGTAACCCAGCGAATCCAATACGATAACCTGCTGAGAAAGTTGTTTTTCACTCAGCAGGGCCGAGAGAATCCATAACAAAAAAGCGCTCTCTTTCACCGCCAGCGTTACGCCAAGTCCAATGCCGTAGCGGTCCGGCTGTGGGCTGAGGAGCGGGAGCCATTGCCAAAGTATGCCGCCTTCAGCAAAAACCAACAGCACGCTCGTGGCGAAGGCAACGTGTGGAATTGCCAGCAGCCACGGAAGACGCGTATACAGACGTACCCAGCCTGCGCCGGGCCACAAGGCGAGGATCGCCAGCAGCGCGATAATCAGCGCGCCCCCAGCCGCGAGGCCGACGGAAACCAGCGTTGCCAGTAACGCCTGCGGGAGTTGAGGATCGGCAAAGAGCGCCAGCCAGTGTGTGGTACTAAGCGCCAGTGTTATCAGAGACCATGCCGCTGGCGCCAACGGCAGATAAACTGCCGCCATGATGGCCCAGAGTAGCAGAATTAATGCGTACCGTAGCGGCGTAGCCATTCTTGTTCCAGAGCGTTTACCCAGGCTGCATGCGGTTCTGGCAACACGGCAGGGAGCCCCTGTGGGATCCGCGCCAGCAGCGCATCACGCTGTTCGTCAGGCAATTTTTGTGGATCAAGCACCGAAGGATCTCCCCAGATAGCCGGGTCAGCTTTGCGCAGTTGTGCTTCAGGAGAAAGCAGGAAGTTTGCCACGACTTTTGCTCCGGCACTGGAGTGGGCATTCGCCGGAATGGCAACAAAGTGCACGTTGCCGAGCATGCCCTGTGAGAAACCAAAACTGTAGCTGCTTTTAGGCAATTCGCCGCTCGCCACTTTTTGCTGCGCGTGGGCAGGGTTAAAGGTCAATGATAAACACAGGGTGCCGCTATTGAGCAGTGCATCCATTCGTGCTGGCGTGGGAGGAAAATCTTTGCCTTCACGCCAAAGTACAGGATGCAAGGTATCAAGATACTGCCACAATGGCGCGGTAACTTCGGCAAATGTCGCTGCATCTGGCGCAACTTTCAATGCCTGTGGTTTGGTGGTGAGCGAAATTAGCAACTGCTCAAGAAAAGCAGTTCCGGTAAAGTCTGGCGGGCGTGGATAGGTCACCGTGCCAGGGTGCGCCTGCGCAAATTCAAGAAGTGCCTGCGGAGATAACGGCGGCTGCGCGGTGAGATCGCGCCGGGCAATAAAGGTGAGTTGGGCACCGCCCCACGGTGATTCAGCCCCATCTGTTGGAACGGAGAAATCTTCGGTCACCGGTTTTTGTGTATCAACATAGCGCCAGTTAGGCAGCGATTGTGCCCACTGGGTTTGCAGCAGCCCGGCTTCTTTTAGCGTACGGAAGTTTTCGCCGTTAACCCACAGTAAATCGACAGAGCCGCCGGTTTTTCGCCCGGATGCCGCTTCCGTCTGGATGCGTTTTACGGCATCGGCGGCGTCTGCCAGGCGCACGATTTTCAGGTTAATGTCGTAGTGCGTTTTCATCTCGCCGCTAACCCAGTCGAGATACTGGTTAACTGCATTGTCGCCACCCCAGGCGTTGAACCACACCGTTTGACCACGGGCGTCATTTTTGATTTGTTGCCAGCTGGCGTCCTGGGCAAACGTCGCCAGCGGGCAGAGCAACAAACTCAGACACAATAAGCAGTAACGCATAATATCTCCATGGCTAAAAATGGGGGAAGGTCTCAGCTTTTTTTCCGTTGGCGCTCAAGATAAAGGCTTCTCGCTATCGATATCACCACGCTTAGGGCAAACAGGACAAACAGACCCGTCACAAACCAAAATGTGCCGCCGGTTAACAGGCTTCCCGCCCATGAGTAGACGATAGTGGCGGGTAACTGTCCGATGCCGGTGGCGATGAAAAAATGGCGAAAACGAATTGAGGTCAGGCCAGCCGCGTAGCTTACCGGGTCGAACGGCACAAAAGGTAACAGGCGGCAGACCAGAATAGTGTGCTTACCATAGCGCTCGAAAAAAGCGTCCATATTGTTCAGCACCGTTTTTCCGGTCAGCTTTTCCACCGCACCGCGACCTAAAATGCGGGCAATAAAAAAGCACAGCGCCGCACCTGCCATTGCGCTGCTCCAGGATAGTACGCCGCCCCAAAATGCGCCAAACAGCGAGGCATTGGCAAACGTGATCACAAACGCAGGAAGCGGTGCAACGATGGCCTGTAAGATCATCAGGAAGAACGACACCACTGCCGCCTGGGTTCCATAAGAACGAATAAAGTTCTCAAGAGCATGCTGATCGAGTGTGGTAAATGCTGCCAGGCTGCCGTGGAGAAAATCACTCACGCCAGGTATCCATGCCCATGCCATTAGCCCGAGCAGTAGCAGAGCAATCAAACCCGCCCGGTAATAGCGAGTCAGCCGCGCTTTATTCCGTTTTATCATTTACCCGTACACTCATGGTTGGCTGACGGATCGGTATGCTTATATCGGGCCCAGGCTTTGGCTGCCTGAACGAGGGTGAATAACGCCAGCCCTGCCACGCTGAGCTTACCGATGAATACCAGGGTAATGCCTTCGCTGGCGAGTTCATGCGACATCAGCGTATAGATAAAGATGCCGGGTAAGGTGGTAAGTGCCGATATTACGGTAAATGACCAGAACGGAATGGCCGTCAGCCCATAGGCGTAATTTTGAATATTATAGGGGAACAGCGGCACGAGCCGGGTCAGGATTAGAAAGTCTACTCCGCTATGGGCAATGCCTTTTTCGATAGCCTGAAACGTTGCCGTGTGCCCAACGTATTTCAGTAGTAGATCCCGTCCAAGCCATCGAGCCAGCAAAAACGACAGCGCTGAGGCCACGGTTGCTGCCACTAACGAGATAAGCGTCCCAGCCACGGGGCCAAACAGCACACCGCCGACGATCACCAGGATGCTGCCGGGGATCAGACACAGCGCAGCAACAATAAACAGCAGGATATAAAGCGTATAGCCGAACATACCGCTTTGGCGGATGACGTCTTGTAAATGATGGAAATTGGTTATCAGGTCGCTCAGACCATAATGATGGAAAACTCCCGCCAGAACGCAGAACAGGACCGCGACAATCAGCAGCCGGTATTCTGCTTTATGCGAACTTCTTTTTCATGGGGTTTCTCCTGTAAAACCGAGTGCAATGGAGCATTTTCGTCAGCGAAAAGCGCGCGCGAAGATATAATAAATTCCCGGCCGTAACAATGTATTACCGTCACTTTATTGATTTTGCACAGAATAAACAGACTCTCCAGGCCGGGCCTGGAGAGTAAAAAGACGCAGAAGGTCAGACGCGGAATTTAGCCCATACAGGCGCATGGTCGGACGGTTTTTCCATGCTGCGAATTTCATAGTCGATGCCGGTTTCTTCGCAGCGTTCCGCCAGCGGGTTGCTCGCCAGCAGCAGATCGATACGCAGGCCGCGGTTATCGTCAAAGCCTTTTGAGCGATAATCAAACCATGAGAACTGGTCATTCTTTTCAGGATTTGCGTGACGGAAGGTATCCACCAGACCCCAGCCCAGCAGGCGTTCCATCCACTCACGCTCCTCCGGCAGGAAGGAACATTTACCGGTACGCAGCCAGCGTTTACGGTTTTCTTCGCCGATGCCGATATCGAGATCGGTTGGGCTGATATTCATATCGCCCATAATCAATACCGGATTGTCGCGTTTCAGTTCAGTCTCCAGATAGTTTTGCAGGTTCTGATAAAACGCGGCCTTGGCCGGGAATTTGGTTTCATGGTCACGGCTTTCTCCTTGCGGGAAGTAGCCGTTGATCACCGTGATGCTGCCCAGAGGGGACGGAATTTCTGCCATGATGATCCGACGCTGCGCTTCTTCGTCATCGCCCGGGAAGCCACGACGTACCGCAATTGGCGTTTCTTTCGTTAACAGCGCCACGCCGTAATGACCTTTCTGGCCGTGATAAAAGACGTTGTAACCGAGCTTTGCTACCTCTTCGAGAGGGAACATATCGTCGTGGACTTTTGTCTCCTGTAAGCCAATAACATCCGGTTGGTGTTTTTCGACAATGGCTGCCAGTTGATGGGGACGGGCACGCAGGCCGTTGATATTAAAAGAGACAAATTTCATAGTCGCTGCCACTTTGCAAGATGAATAGTGCAAGGATGGTAGCAGAATTTCTGCAGGCTGACTGCTTCTTGTCACCTGATTCCAACAATGATTGCTAATGGTGTTAACGATGGAGCAAAAACTGCACCGTTTTGGCGCGAAGTGCGTCGGAATGGAGCAATAATTTCCGAAAAATTTCGTATACGATCACAATTCCAGAATTATATTTGGCGACTGAATAAAACTGCGTTTTTTCCTCTGTTTAGTCGCCTGATGCGCAAACATATTCACTTTATATGCACATGCAGTGAATATCGCCACGTTGTAACCTGTTGATATTTCGTCATCGACCTCCGTTTATGCACTTTTTTCGCTGGCTGGCACGAACCCTGCAATCTACATTTACACCGCAAACACTATATTTATTAACATATAAGTAACCTTTTATTTACCGTTGAGGTCGCTATGTCTCTGTCAATTACGCGTGAAAATTTTGATGAATGGATGATGCCCGTATATGCTCCGGCCCCTTTTATTCCGGTGCGGGGTGAAGGTTCACGTCTGTGGGATCAGCAGGGTAAAGAGTATATCGATTTCGCGGGAGGCATTGCGGTTAACGCGCTGGGTCACGCCCACCCGGCATTGCGCGAGGCATTAAACGACCAGGCGAGCAAATTCTGGCATACGGGAAATGGCTACACCAACGAGCCGGTACTGCGTCTGGCGAAAAAGCTGATTGACGCCACCTTCGCCGAGCGCATTTTCTTCTGTAACTCCGGTGCAGAAGCCAACGAAGCGGCACTAAAACTGGCGCGTAAATATGCCCACGATCGTTTTGGCAGTCAGAAGAGCGGGATTGTAGCGTTTAAAAATGCTTTCCATGGACGCACGCTGTTTACCGTCAGCGCCGGAGGACAGCCTGCCTACTCACAGGATTTCGCGCCGCTGCCGCCGGATATCCGTCATGCCGTATACAACGATCTCGATTCTGCCAGCCAACTGATTGATGACACTACTTGTGCGGTTATCGTGGAGCCTGTGCAGGGTGAAGGCGGTGTGGTACCGGCAACAAAAGCCTTTTTGCAGGGGCTACGTGAGTTATGCGATCGCCATAATGCGCTGCTGATTTTTGATGAAGTTCAGACCGGCGTTGGCCGTACCGGGGAACTGTATGCCTATATGCACTACGCCGTGACGCCGGATCTTCTGACGACAGCAAAAGCGCTGGGCGGTGGTTTCCCCATCGGCGCACTGCTGGCGACAGAGCGTTGCGCCAGTGTGATGACGGTTGGTACACACGGTACAACGTACGGCGGAAACCCGCTGGCGACGGCGGTGGCAGGTAAATTGCTGGAAATTGTGAATACACCGGAAGTGCTCAACGGAGTAAAACAGCGCCACGACTGGTTTGTGGAGCGTATAAACGCCATTAACGAACGTTTTGGACTGTTTAGTGAAATTCGTGGACTCGGACTGCTGATCGGCTGCGTGCTGAACGCGGAATTTGCCGGGAAAGCGAAACTCATCTCGCAAGAAGCGGCTGTTGCCGGGGTGATGGTACTGATCGCTGGCGCTAACGTGGTGCGTTTTGCGCCAGCGCTCAACGTCAGCGAAGAAGAAGTCGCCACCGGACTGGATCGCTTTGCGCTGGCCTGCGAACGCATTAAAGCAGGAGGTTCATCATGATGGTGATTCGTCCCATTGAACGCGCGGATATCACCGCGTTGATGCAGCTTGCCAGTAAGACCGGCGGCGGGTTGACCTCGCTACCGGCGAATGAAGCTACGCTGATGGCGCGTATCGAACGTTCACTCCAAACCTGGCGCGGTGAGTTGCCAAAAAGTGAGCAGGGATATGTGTTTGTGCTTGAAGACAGCGCCAGCGGAACCGTGGCGGGAATTTGCGCCATCGAGGTGGCGGTGGGGCTTAACGACCCCTGGTACAACTACCGGGTCGGTACTCTGGTGCACGCGTCGAAAGAGCTGAACGTGTACAACGCGCTGCCGACGCTGTTTCTGAGTAACGATCACACGGGTAGCAGCGAGCTTTGCACGCTGTTTCTCGATCCGGACTGGCGTAAAGAGGGCAACGGTTATTTGCTGTCGAAGTCGCGTTTTATGTTTATGGCGGCCTTTCGCGATCGATTTAATGAGAAGGTCGTGGCCGAGATGCGCGGCGTGATCGATGAGCATGGCTACTCTCCGTTCTGGCAAAGCCTCGGCAAACGATTTTTCTCGATGGAGTTTAGCCGGGCGGATTTTCTCTGCGGAACAGGACAGAAAGCCTTTATTGCTGAACTGATGCCCAAGCATCCTATTTATACCCATTTTCTGTCTGATGAAGCGCAAGGCGTGATTGGTCAGGTGCATCCGCAAACGGCCCCGGCGCGGGCGGTGCTGGAGAAAGAAGGATTTCGCTACCGCAACTATGTCGATATTTTCGACGGCGGGCCAACGCTGGAATGCGATATCGACCGGGTTCGGGCTATTCGTAAAAGCAGGCTGGTGGAAGTGGCGGAAGGTCAGCCAGCAACCGGTGATTATCCGGCCTGTCTGGTTGCCAATGAAAACTATCAAAACTTCCGCGTCATGCTGGTTCGCGCAGACCCGGATACCCAACGTCTGGTACTGACGGCGGCGCAACTGGATGCCCTGAAATGCCACGCGGGCGACCATGTACGTTTTGTACGTCTTTGTGCAGAGGAGAAAACAGCATGACACTATGGATAAACGGTGACTGGGTGACGGGGCTGGGCGAGCGTCGGGTGAAAAGCAACCCGGTAAGCGGTGATGTGCTGTGGCACGGTAATGATGCAGATGCAATGCAGGTGACGCAAGCGTGCCTGGCCGCACGCGCGGCCTTTGTCGGTTGGGCTAAACAGCCTTTCAGCGCACGCCAGACTATTGTTGAAAAGTTTGCTTTATTGCTGGAAAGCAATAAAGCCGAGCTAACTCAGATTATCGCCAAGGAAACCGGAAAACCTCATTGGGAAGCCGCGACTGAACTGACGGCGATGATCAATAAAATCGCCATCTCCGTCAAAGCTTATCATGCCCGTACCGGTGAGCAGCACAGCGAACTACCGGATGGTGCGGCAACGTTGCGCCATCGCCCACACGGCGTGCTGGCGGTTTTTGGTCCGTATAACTTCCCCGGTCATTTACCCAATGGTCATATTGTTCCGGCATTGCTGGCAGGCAATACGTTGATTTTCAAACCCAGCGAGTTGACGCCGTGGACCGGTGAAGCAGTAACAAAACTGTGGGAGCAGGCGGGGTTGCCGCCGGGCGTGCTGAATCTGGTGCAGGGCGGACGTGAAACGGGACAGGCGCTGAGTGCGCTGGAAGACCTTGATGGCCTGCTGTTTACCGGCAGTGCGAATACCGGTTATCAGCTGCATAAGCAGTTATCCGGCCAGCCGGAAAAAATCCTTGCCCTGGAGATGGGGGGCAACAACCCGCTGATTATTGAGAATCCGGAGGATATTGATGCCGCGGTGCATCTGACTATTCAATCCGCATTTGTCACCGCCGGACAGCGCTGTACCTGTGCCCGCCGCCTGCTCGTAAAAAAAGGCGCGCAGGGTGATGCGTTCCTGAAGCGTCTGGTGGAGGTTAGTCAGCGTTTAATGCCCGGCAACTGGGATGCACAACCGCAGCCATTTATGGGTGGACTAATTTCCGAACAGGCAGCGCAACACGTCTATGATGCCTGGCAGCGTCTGGCGTCGTTGGGTGGCCGTACGCTGTTAGCGCCACGTCTGTTAAATGCCGGAACGTCACTGTTGACCCCTGGAATCATCGAACTGACCGGGGCGGGGAACGTACCTGATGAAGAGGTTTTCGGTCCGCTGCTCGGCGTCTGGCGTTATGACAGCTTTGATGATGCGATTCGTATGGCGAACAATACCCGCTTTGGACTGTCGTGTGGGTTAGTTTCGCCCGATCGCGGCCAGTTTGAACAGCTACTGTTGGAGGCGCGGGCAGGGATCGTCAACTGGAATAAGCCGTTAACCGGCGCTGCCAGTACCGCACCGTTTGGCGGTGTAGGCGCTTCCGGGAACCATCGCGCCAGCGCGTGGTATGCCGCAGATTATTGCGCCTGGCCGATGGCAAGTCTGGAATCCCCGGCCTTAACGCTGCCAACGGCGCTTAGCCCGGGACTGGATTTTTCTCGCGAGGATAAGCTATGAAAGCCCGTGAGGTAAATTTTGATGGTTTGGTGGGGCTAACTCACCACTATGCTGGATTGTCATTTGGTAATGAGGCCTCAACCAAACATCGATTTCAGGTGTCGAACCCGCGTCTGGCGGCAAAGCAAGGTCTGCTAAAGATGAAAGCACTGGCGGATGCAGGATTTCCTCAGGCGGTGATCCCGCCCCACGAGCGGCCTTATATTCCGGTTCTGCGTCAGTTGGGTTTTAGCGGCAGTGACGAACAGGTGCTGGAGAAAGTGTCGCGTCAGGCGCCTCACTGGCTCTCCAGTGCCAGCTCCGCATCGCCTATGTGGGTAGCGAATGCGGCGACGGTTTGCCCTTCGGCAGACTCGCTGGACGGGAAAGTGCATCTAACGGTGGCGAATCTGAATAATAAGTTCCACCGTTCACTGGAAGCGCCTACTACCGAAGCATTGTTACGGGCGATTTTCCGTGATGAGAATAGCTTTGCGGTCCACGGTGCGTTACCCCAGGTTGCGCTTTTTGGCGATGAAGGGGCGGCAAACCATAACCGCCTCGGTGGCGATTACGGTGACCCCGGCGTACAGCTGTTTGTTTACGGTCGTGAAGAAGGCAATGCATCCCAACCGAAGCGCTATCCGGCAAGGCAATCCCGTGAGGCCAGCGAGGCGGTCGCGCGACTGAATCAGGTCAACCCACATCAGCGCATTTTTGCTCAGCAAAACCCGGACGTTATCGATCTTGGCGTGTTCCATAACGATGTGATTGCGGTATCGAATCGCCAGGTGCTGTTTTGTCATCAGCAGGCGTTTGTCAGACAGCAGGCATTGTTAGAGCAGTTGCGCAGTCAGGTGGCAGGTTTTACCCCGCTGGAAGTCCCGACAGCGGAAGTGTCGGTGCAGGATGCCGTGACCACTTATCTGTTTAACAGTCAGTTGCTGAGTCGTAGTGACGGTTCGATGATGCTGGTCCTGCCGCAGGAGTGTCGGGAGCATGCTGGCGTGTGGCGGTATTTGAACCGGCTTCTCGAGGAAGACAATCCGATCGATGACCTGCGGGTATTCGATCTGCGTGAAAGTATGTCCAACGGCGGTGGTCCGGCATGCTTGCGCCTGAGAGTGGTGCTCACTCCGCAGGAACAGCAGGCGGTGAATCCGGCGGTTATCATGAACGACACGCTGTTTAACACGTTGAATAACTGGGTTGACCGTTACTATCGCGATCGTCTTACCGCTGCCGACCTTGCCGACCCACAGCTGTTGCGCGAGGGGCGTGAAGCGCTGGATACGCTGACGCAATTGCTCAACCTCGGCTCAGTGTATCCTTTCCAGCAGGAGGGGATGCACCATGGATAACTTTCTGGCGATCACGCTCGCAGGCGCCACTCCAGAGAAAACGCAAGGAACCACTCATGGTTTTGACTGGCAGTGGATCGGTCACGGAATTCTGGAACTGACGCCGCTTGCACCCGTTGAACATTCACTGGTGCTGTCTGCGGGGATCCATGGCAATGAAACCGCGCCGGTAGAGATACTCGATTCATTGCTTTCCAGTCTGTTTAGCGGCGAGCTGACACTGACATGGCGGCTGCTGGTGATTCTGGGAAACCCGCAGGCGCTGGCTGCGGGAAAACGATATTGTCATAGCGACCTGAATCGTATGTTTGGCGGCCGGTGGCAGATTTTTACCGCGAGTGAAGAAACGCACCGAGCCCACGAGCTTGAGCTGTGTCTTGAAGATTTTTATTCGCGCGCAAAGGAGCCTGTGCGCTGGCATTTGGATCTGCACACCGCGATCCGCGGTTCACAGCATCTGCGCTTTGGCGTATTGCCACAACGCAACGTTGCCTGGGACGAGGATTTTCTTGAATGGCTGGGGGATGCGGGACTGGAAGCGCTGGTTTTCCATCAGACGCCTGGCGGCACGTTCACCCATTTTAGCGGGGAACATTTTGGTGCGTTGGCCTGTACGTTGGAACTGGGTAAAGCGCTGCCATTTGGACAAAACGACCTCACCCAGTTTGCACAAACGGCAGACGCACTGGAGAAACTGCTGCGGGGTGAACGAGGGGCGACGAGAGAAATATCCCCGCTGCGTTATCGCGTGGTGTCGCAAATCACGCGTCGTAGCAATGATTTTATTCTCCACATGGATAACCAGACGCTAAACTTTACCCCCTTTAAAGAAGGCACCTTGCTGGCGCAGGACGGAGATGAACGTTTTATCGTCACCCATGATGTTGAATACGTTCTCTTTCCCAACCCTAACGTGGCCTGTGGTTTACGTGCCGGATTGATGCTCGAAAAGTTGTGATCAATATATTCGCCCTGCAGGATTATCCTTTAGGGCTTATTTTTGCGTGCTGTTTTTATTTATTACGGATTATTCCTGGTGAATTGCTTTCTTAATAAACAGGGTTCAGGTATAGTTCTTCATAATCCGTTCAAAATCATCCTGTTGTAATTTTTTATTGCAACTCTCCGCAATTTATTCTTTTTTTCTTCATAATTGATGAAAGTTTGTTTTTTACACTTTCACTGTTTTACCGTTGCTCTGATTAATTGACGCTTAAGCCGGTAAAGTTAATCTCGTCAACACGACATCACATTGCATAAGAGTCGCATGAGTGTCGTAAAAATAACTGAAAGAAAGGATAGAAATTATGCGTAAACTGACTGCTCTGTTTGTTGCCTCTACTCTGGCGCTGGGTGCTGCGAACCTGGCTCATGCTGCTGACACTACAACAGCTGCACCAGCGGATGCTAAACCGATGATGCACCACAACGGCAAATTTGCCCCGCATCACGACATGATGTTTAAAGACCTGAATCTGACTGACGCTCAGAAACAGCAGATTCGCGAGATCATGAAAGGCCAGCGCGATCAGATGAAACGTCCGCCGCTGGAAGAACGCCGTGCAATGCACGATATCATCGCCAGCGATAGCTTCGATAAAGCGAAAGCCGAAGCGCAGATTGCGAAGATGGAAGAACAGCGCAAAGCCAACATGCTGGCGCATATGGAAACCCAGAACAAAATTTACAACATTCTGACCCCGGAACAGAAAAAGCAGTTTAATGCCAATTTTGAGAAGCGTCTGACAGAACGTGCAGCGCAGAAAGGTAAAATGCCGGAAGCTGCCGAGTAATCGATCAGAGTCTACACTAAATCATTCACACTGTGTCGCGCTGATTGCCGCACAGTGTGAAACCAAACTCAAGACCGCCGCTCTTGTCCACAACACGTATAACGATGTGGGCAGGATCGGCGGTTTTTTCATTTCTGCCTATTGCACCGGACGCACGACACGCTATTCTCCTGAAGCCCGCGAAAATTCTACCTGGATCAGCGCGTTATTCTTTTTTGCAAAATGCCGGGTTCATCGCTAAGGCAAATCAACTCTGCTGCCGATAACAATAATCTGCAGGGTGAACATAATAATGATGATTTATGGCTGTCTGTTTACGGCAGGCTGCCATGCTGCTCCTTTCTGGAGGGATGATGGAATACTTTGATATCCGCAAAATGCCGGTTAATCTCTGGCGGAATGGTGCGGGAGAAACGCGTGAGATTTGCTGTTTTCCGCCAGCAACACGAGATTTTCACTGGCGGGCGAGTATCGCCTCCATTGCAGCAAACGGTGAATTTTCACTTTTCCCGGGTGTAGAGCGCGTGATTACGCTGCTGGAGGGAGGGGAAGTCACTCTGGAAGAAGCGAACATCTTTACGCATACCCTGAAACAGCATCAACCTTTTACCTTTGCCGGTGACAAGGTGGTAAAAGCAAAGCTGACGGAAGGGCAGATGTCGATGGATTTTAATATCATGACCCGACGAGATGTTTGCCAGGCAAAAGTCAGAGTGGCCGATCGCACCTTTACGACCTTTGGTTCACGCGGCGGCGTGGTGTTTGTTATCAGTGGTGCATGGCAACTGGGCGATAAACTGCTGACGGCCGACCAGGGTGCGAGCTGGCATGACGGCAAACACACATTACGACTGCTGGAACGCGAGGGAAAATTGCTGTTCAGCGAGATTAACTGGATGCCGGGACATTCTCCGGATGCAGTTCAATAATGTCATATTGACCAGACAGAACTGGCCGGCAGAGAATTTTGTAGCCATCATGGTCAAAGCCTGCTGGCATACGCGCCAGGGTAGTCGCTTCATCCAGCGTTGAAACGGCTCCCAGCCACAGCCAGTTGTTGATGATATGGTACTGTGTCATTTCGGCACCGGTTTCTTGCAAGGCAATGGCATTGCTCCATGGCCAGCAAATCACTCTCACTCTTTCCAGCGCCTCTAGCAGGCGCGAGTGATGCGCTTCATGACTCTCTTTCCCGCAGCACGCTCCGGCGCAGCGTTTAAGCGCGGAGCGAAAACAGGCACGCCCGCGACTCAGGGGTTCCAGCCCCAACAGGCCGTAGCACAGCTGCTGTTCATCCGCGAGGTTTTGCAACGCTTGTAGCGCTGCGCGACGATGGGCAAACAGGCCAAACAGATTGGGTGCATGGGAGAAATCAATATCTCGTGCATAGACAACCTGAACAGTTCGGTCGGTAAGCTGCAAGGCGCAAAGCTGACGATTGCGCCGCAGTCGTTTATTAAACAACGGCTGTTGTTCTTTGATCAACCGCGCTTCCAGCAGCAGGGCACCAATTTCTCCCGCCGTACAAATCCAGCTAATGCGTTTGGCCTGACGCAGCATTGCCGCTTCGTCTGCGGTACGCAGGTGTGCCAGCACGCGGCTGCGAATATTGACGCTTTTACCAATGTAGAGCGGCATAGTGTCGCTTTCACTGTGAAACAGATAGACGCCTGGCGCGGTGGGAAGCGCACTCAAAAATGGACGCAGGTGTTCAGGATATTCATAGATTGCCGCTGCCTCAAATGTCAGGCGTGGGGCTGATTGACGCCGTACCACTTCTCACTCCGGATGCTGGTTATTCATCCAGTGTAGCAGTTTGAAACCGATTAAAAAAGCGGCATCAGACAAGGAAGAGTGGCCGGACAGCGGTGATCCCAGTGCGATCCGGCAATATGTGACTAAAAAAATTACGCTTTTTTCCAGAAGTCATCAAACACCGTAATCGGTGTGCGACGTTTGTGTTCGGTCTTCAGATACCAGCCTTCAATTTTTTTCGCGATGTCGGCAGCCAGCGTTTTTCCTTCCAGATAATCGTCGATGTTGTCATAGGTGACGCCTAATGCGGCTTCATCCGGCAGAGAAGGGCGATCGTCTTCGAGGTCGGCGGTTGGCGCTTTCTTATATAAATGTTCCGGGCAACCCAGTGCGGCAAGCAGCTGCTTACCCTGACGCTTGTTCAGGCGGAAAATAGGGTTAATGTCAGTACCGCCATCGCCGTATTTGGTGAAAAATCCGGTGATGGCTTCTGCTGCATGATCGGTACCCACGACAACACCGCTGGTCATTCCGGCGATACTGTACTGGGCCTTCATACGTTCACGGGCTTTTTCATTGCCACGGACAAAATCGCTCAGTTCAATACCCGCTTCACGCAGGGCCTGTTCACTGGCCAGTACCGCACCCTTAATATTTACTGTGAGCACGCGGTCAGGTTGGATAAAGGCGATGGCATCCTGACAGTCCTGTTCATCAGCCTGAACGCCATACGGCAGACGTACGGCAATAAACTGCAGCGCGTCATTCCCCGTTTCTTCGCGAAGCTCGGAAATAGCCATCTGGCAAAGTTTTCCCGCGAGCGTTGAGTCCTGTCCGCCGCTTATCCCTAATACCAGTGATTTCAGAAAAGGGTAGGTTTGCAGGTAGGATTTCAAGAAATCCACGCTGCGGCGAATTTCTTCTTCTGCATTAATTTGCGGTTTTGCGCCAAGCGCCTGGATTATCTCTTGCTGCAGAGTCATTTAACCCCCTCCGAAAAATGAAATGATCAAAAAAATGATGTGTTAAAGCTAACGCGTTGGGACCCAAACGACAAGGGATGCAGGCCTGATCTAACATCATTTTGTTTTAATAGAATTTTCCGAAACGACCTAAGTATCATCTGATTGCTTGAAAAATGTGTTGTTGTGCTCCAGGCTTATATAACACGCTGAAATACAAGAGGACGGAATATGAACAAGAACCTAACAGGAATTCTAAGCGCAGCGGCTGTTTTGACTATGCTGGCAGGATGTACGGCCTACGATCGCACCAAAGACCAATTTGTTCAGCCCGTGGTGAAAGATGTGAAGAAAGGGATGAGCAGGGCGCAGGTGGCGCAGATTGCCGGTAAACCTTCTTCTGAAGTCAGTATGATTCATGCGCGCGGGACATGCCAGACCTACATCCTGGGTCAACGAGATGGTAAAGCTGAAACCTATTTTGTTGCTTTAGACGACACCGGACATGTGATTAACTCCGGTTACCAGACCTGCGCAGAGTACGACACTGACCCGCAGGCGGCGAAGAAGTAACAACTGCTTATTGCCTGAGCATTCAGAAGAACCGGCCATCGCGCCGGTTTTTTTGTGCCGAACGATCTTATTTATTGCTGCGAATTATTTGCCCGAAATGTGAGGGGGGTCATAACGACAGGTCAAGGAGAGACAATTTAGTTGGTCAAGGAAATACCATCCACCGGTGCAATCCCGTATACTCATTTCAGCCACCTAAAAAAGTAATTTAGCTGACGCAAGTTACCCAGAGCATGGATGCAGGTTATGGCTTGCGGAGTGTCTGGTTGACAGATAATCGCACATGAGGATCGTTTTAATGGAAAAGAAACACATTTATCTGTTTTGTTCTGCGGGCATGTCGACTTCATTGTTGGTTTCGAAGATGCGTGCTCAGGCCGAAAAATACGAAGTACCGGTTATTATTGAAGCATTTCCTGAAACGCTGGCCGGAGAAAAAGGTCCTGTCGCCGATGTCGTGTTATTAGGTCCACAAATTGCTTATATGTTGCCCGAAATTCAGCGTTTGTTACCCAACAAGCCTGTGGAAGTGATTGACTCGCTGCTGTATGGCAAAGTCGATGGTTTAGGCGTGCTTAAGGCTGCTGTTGCAGCAATTAAAAAAGCCGCAGCAAATTAATTATTTTATTTTAATTTTTCCCGTCAAAGAGTTATTTCATTAACATTCACCGCAATTTTTAATTGCGGTATTTAAGGGTATTTTTCTATGAGTAACGCTATTGCTTCACTTGAAAAGGTACTCCTTCCTTTTGCTGTAAAAATTGGAAAGCAGCCACACGTTAATGCAATCAAGAACGGCTTTATTCGTTTAATGCCGTTAACCCTCGCAGGGGCCATGTTTGTATTAATCAATAACGTTTTCCTGAGCTTTGGGGAGGGGTCGTTTTTTTATTCAATGGGCATTCGACTTGATGCTTCAACTATTGAAACTTTGAATAGCTTGAAAGGCATTGGTGGAAACGTCTATAACGGTACGCTGGGTATCATGTCATTGATGGCACCGTTCTTTATCGGCATGGCGCTGGCAGAAGAACGTAAAGTCGACTCACTGGCTGCCGGGCTGTTATCCGTCGCCGCGTTTATGACCGTAACGCCTTATAGCGTGGGTGAAGCCTATGCCGTTGGCGCGAACTGGCTCGGCGGTGCCAATATTATTTCCGGTATTATTATCGGCCTGGTGGTCGCGGAAATGTTCACTTTTGTGGTTCGTCGCAATTGGGTCATTAAATTACCTGATAGCGTACCGACGTCCGTATCGCGTTCCTTCTCTGCGCTGATTCCTGGCTTCCTTATCCTCTCCATTATGGGGATCATCGCCTGGGCGCTGAACACCTGGGGTACCAACTTCCACCTGATCATTATGGATTCCATTTCAACGCCGCTGGCATCGTTGGGCAGCGTGGTGGGCTGGGCCTACGTGATTTTTGTTCCGCTGCTGTGGTTCTTCGGTATTCACGGTTCACTGGCGCTGACTGCGCTGGACAGCGGTATCATGACGCCATGGGCGCTGGAAAACATCTCTATCTACCAACAGTTTGGTTCCGTAGACGCCGCGCTGGAAGCCGGTAAGACGTTCCACGTCTGGGCGAAACCGATGCTCGACTCCTATATTTTCCTTGGGGGTAGCGGAGCAACGTTGGGTCTGATTATCGCTATCTTCCTGGCATCGCGTCGTCCTGACTATCGTCAGGTAGCTAAACTGGCACTGCCGTCAGGTCTGTTCCAGATTAACGAACCTATCCTGTTCGGTCTGCCGATCATCATGAACCCGGTGATGTTTATCCCGTTCATTCTGGTACAACCGATTCTGGCGGCGATTACGCTGGCAGCTTACTACTCAGGCATTATTCCACCGATTACCAACATTGCACCGTGGACTATGCCAACCGGTTTGGGCGCGTTCTTTAACACCAACGGTAGCGTCGCTGCTCTGCTGGTCGCGCTGTTCAACCTCGGTATCGCAACGCTGGTTTACCTGCCGTTCGTGGTGGTAGCCAACAAAGCGCAGAACGTTATTGACCAAGAAGAAAGCGAAGAAGATATCGCTAACGCATTAAAATTCTAAATTTAATCCGGCATGGCTTTACGGTCATGCCGGACTGAACCAGAGGAAAAAAGTATGTTGGATATCGAGAATATCGTCGACACGCAGTCAGAAGCAGAAGAACTTGAAGAAGTGGTGATGGGCCTCATCATCAACTCCGGTCAGGCGCGTAGCCTGGCGTACGGGGCACTCAAAATGGCCAAGCAAGGTGATTTTGAGTCGGCCAGGGCCATGATGGACCAGTCTCGTCTGGCGCTGAACGAAGCGCACCTCGTGCAAACGAAATTGATTGAAGGCGATCAGGGTGAAGGTAAAATGAAAGTCAGCCTGGTGCTGGTCCACGCACAGGACCACCTGATGACATCAATGCTGGCGCGTGAGCTGGTGACTGAACTGATTGAGCTTCACGAAAAGCTGAAATAGCGAGGAGTGCATAATGCAGCTACAGATTAACGCACCGGAAATCAAAACCGTTTATGAACAGCAGCTGTTTAATGGCAAAAATTTCCATGTGTTCATCTATAACAAAACTGAGAGCATCAGCGGGCTGCATCAGCATGACTACTATGAGTTTACCCTGGTTTTAACCGGGCGCTATTATCAGGAAATCAACGGTAAACGCGTACTGCTAGAACGTGGAGACTTTGTCTTTATCCCGTTGGGATCGCACCACCAGAGTTTTTATGATTTTGGTGCGACAAGGATCCTTAACGTCGGCATCAGTAAACGTTTTTTTGAACAGCACTATCACCCGCTGCTGCCATTTTGTTTCGTTGCATCGCAGGTCTATCGGGCGAATAACTCGTTTCTTACCTACATTGAAACGGTTATTGCATCACTGAACTTTCGCGAGAGCGGGCTGGATGAATTTGTAGAAGTGGTCACCTTCTATATTATTAATCGGTTACGCCATCATCGCGAAGAGCAGGTGCTGGATGATATTCCGCAGTGGCTTAAAACCACCGTCGAGACCATGCACGACAAACGGCAGTTTAGCGAGAATGCGCTGGAAAATATGGTACACCTGTCCGCGAAATCCCAGGAGTATCTGACCCGCGCAACCCAGCGTTATTACAGCAAAACGCCGATGCAGATTATTAATGAAATCCGCATTAACTTTGCTAAAAAACAGCTGGAAATGACGAACTATTCTGTAACGGATATTGCTTACGAGTCTGGCTACAGTAGTCCAAGCCTGTTTATTAAAACGTTTAAAAAGCTGACGTCATTTACACCGAATAGCTACCGTAAGAAATTAACTGAATTTAATCAGTAGATATTATTTGCCAATAACCCATTTTTTATAGCTTGCCCAAAATAGCGTCGGGACAGCCACGCTATACCTGACAAACGGGTTGAGCATAATACACGTCAGTGTTTTTACACTGAAGGGAGAAAGTATGAGCCAGAAATTAAAAGTCGTCACTATCGGTGGCGGGAGCAGCTACACCCCTGAATTACTTGAAGGCTTTATTAAGCGCTATCATGAATTACCGGTTTCTGAGTTGTGGCTGGTTGATGTCGACGGTGGAAAAGAGAAGCTGGACATTATTTTTGACCTTTGCCAGCGCATGATCGACAAAGCCGGCGTACCGATGAAGTTGCTTAAAACGCTGGACCGCCGTGAAGCACTGAAAGATGCTGATTTCGTTACCACCCAACTGCGCGTAGGGCAACTGAAAGCCCGTGAAAAGGATGAACGCATTCCGCTGAGCCACGGTTATCTGGGACAGGAAACCAACGGTGCGGGTGGGCTGTTCAAAGGTCTACGTACCATTCCGGTTATCTTTGACATTATTAAAGATGTGGAAGAACTGTGCCCGAATGCCTGGGTGATTAACTTTACTAACCCGGCAGGGATGGTGACTGAAGCGGTTTATCGCCACACGAATTTTAAGAAATTCATCGGTGTGTGTAATATTCCTGTCGGCATGAAAATGTTTATTAGCGATGTGCTGGCGCTGAAAGAGAGCGATGATTTATCCATCGATCTGTTCGGTCTGAACCACATGGTCTTTATTAAAGACGTGCTGGTGAACGGTACATCGCGCTTTGATGAACTGCTGGACGGCGTGGCTTCTGGACAACTGAAAGCTTCCACCGTGAAGAACATTTTCGACCTGCCGTTCAGCGAAGGGTTGATTCGTTCGCTGAAGCTGCTGCCGTGCTCGTATTTGCTGTACTACTTTAAGCCAAAAGAGATGCTGGCGATCGAAATGGGCGAGTACTATAAGGGCGGCGCACGTGCCCAGGTAGTACAAAAAGTAGAAAAACAACTGTTTGATCTCTACAAAAATCCTGAGCTAAACGTTAAGCCGAAAGAGCTGGAGCAGCGCGGTGGCGCGTATTACTCCGATGCGGCCTGTGAAGTGATCAACGCCATCTACAACGACAAACAGACCGAGCACTACGTCAACATTCCACATCATGGACATGTTGATAACATTCCTGCGGACTGGGCGGTTGAGATGACCTGCACGCTCGGACGTAACGGTGCTACGCCGCACCCACGTATTACCCATTTTGATGAGAAAGTGCTCGGCCTTATCTACACCATCAAAGGCTTTGAGGTTGCGGCGAGCAATGCGGCATTGAGCGGCGAGCTGAATGATGTGCTGCTGGCGTTAAACCTGAGTCCGCTGGTGCATTCTGACAGCGATGCCGAAATTCTGGCGCGTGAGTTAATTCTGGCACATGAAAAATGGTTGCCAAACTTCGCCGGGTGCATTGAGAAACTCAAAAGCGAACAACACTAACTGAGGTCGGCTATGGAACGCGTACTGATTGTTAATGCGGATGATTTTGGCCTGAGTAAAGGACAAAACTACGGCATTGTTGAAGCCTGTCGTAATGGCGTTGTCACCTCGACAACGGCGCTGGTTAACGGTGCGGCGATTGACCATGCGGTACAGCTGAGTCGCGACATACCTGCACTTGCCGTCGGGATGCATTTTGTTCTGACGCTGGGTAGGCCGTTGACGGCAATGCCGGACCTTACCCGTGACGGATTACTGGGGAAATGGATCTGGCAGATGGCAGAGGAGGACACTTTGCCGCTGGATGAAATTTCTCAGGAGCTGGCCGCGCAGTATCAGCGTTTTATTGACCTGTTCGGGCGGGAGCCGACGCATCTGGATAGCCATCACCATGTGCATATGTTCCCGCAAATTTTCCCTATCGTAGCCGGGTTTGCTGCCCAGAAGGGGATTGCATTGCGTATCGATCGTCAGACCGTGTTCCAGGCGTCTGATTTTCCGGAAACGTTACGTACCTCCCAGGGATTCAGCAGCGAGTTTTACGGCGAAGCGATTTCCGAGGCTCTGTTTTTACAGACGCTGGACGCGTCAGCCGATCGAGGCGAGTCCTCGCTGGAAGTGATGTGTCATCCGGCCTTTATCGATGACATTATTCGTCAAAGTGCCTACTGTTACCCCCGCTTAACTGAGCTCGACGTGCTGACGTCTTCGTCACTGAAATATGCAATTGCGGAGCGCGGTTATCGTCTTGGCAGTTTTCTGAACGTGTAATTCCTGAGTTTGCGGCGCAATCGTGCGCCGCATTTTTTTGCTTGTGGCACAAATAGCACCTGCAACCCGTCTGCGATCCCCGATATAGTCATTCCCTTCATGAATACGCTGTTTTTGCACCGCCCAGTGGCAAAATCGGCTAAGATAGCGGTTTTCTGATTTTTAGAATTTGTCTTTAGTGAAGCAACTGATTATGAAACCTCTTCGCCAACAAAATCGTCCGGTTATCAGCTATGTTCCTCGCGTGGAGCCCGCGCCGCCAGAGCATGCGATTAAAATGGATGCGTTTCGTGACGTATGGATACTACGCGGAAAATATGTCGCTTTTGTCTTAATGGGGGAGGCGTTTCAACGTTCGCCTGCATTTACGGTCCCGGAATCAGCACAGCGCTGGGCTAATCAGGTTCGCCAGGAAAATGAACTAAGGGATTAATGGATATAAAAAAACCGCCGGAGCATGATACTCCGGCGGTTTTTTGTTTTTTAGCTGACAGACTTAGCGATGCGCCAGTTCGGCGTTATCGTCGCTGTCCAGAATCGTTTTATCAGTCTGCTTGAGCCATTGGCTGGTCAGCGTACCGGCAGTCATGGAACCGCTTACGTTCAGCGCGGTACGACCCATATCGATCAGCGGCTCAACGGAGATCAGCAGCGCAACCAGCGTGACCGGCAGACCCATAGCGGGCAGGACGATCAGCGCGGCAAATGTTGCACCGCCACCCACACCCGCAACCCCTGCGGAGCTCACGGTCACGATACCAACCAGCGTGGCAATCCACATTGGGTCCAGTGGGTTGATACCGACGGTCGGTGCAACCATTACTGCCAGCATTGCCGGGTACAGGCCCGCACAACCGTTCTGACCAATCGTGGCACCAAACGAGGCGGCAAATGAGGCGATGGATTCAGGCACGCCCAGACGACGGGTCTGCGCTTCAACGTTCAGCGGAATTGAGGCTGCGCTGGAACGGCTGGTGAAGGCGAACGTCAGCACTGGCCATACCTTGCGGAAGTATTTTAATGGGCTAACGCCGTTCACACCCAGCAGGATCCCGTGTACCACGAACATAATGCCCAGACCGAGATAAGAGGCCACGACGAAGCTACCCAGCTTGATGATGTCCTGCAGGTTGGAACCCGCAACCACTTTGGTCATCAGCGCCAGAACACCGTACGGCGTCAACTGCATCACCAGACGAACCAGTTTCATCACCCAGCTTTGCAGGGTATCGATAGCGACCAGAACGCGCTCGCCTTTTGGTGCATCATCTTTCAGCAGTTTCAGTGCGGCTACACCCAGGAATGCGGCGAAGATAACCACGCTGATAATCGACGTCGGGTTCGCGCCAGTCAGATCGGCAAACGGGTTTTTCGGAATAAACGACAGCACCAGTTGCGGAACGCTGAGGTCAGCCACTTTGCCAACATAGTTGGTTTCAATCGCGTTCAGACGGGCGGTTTCAGCACCACCTTGCACCAGACCTTCGGCGGTCAGGCCGAACAGGTTGGTCACCAGAACCCCTACCAGCGCGGCAATCAGCGTGGTAAACAGCAGCGTTCCGATGGTCAGGAAGCTGATTTTACCTAACTGAGAAGCGTTATGCAGACGAGCAACGGCGCTGAGAATAGACGCAAATACCAGCGGCATAACAATCATCTGCAGCAGTTGGACATAGCCGTTACCGACAATGTTGAACCACTGTACTGAATCTTTAAGAACCTGGCTGTCGGAGCCATAAATGGTGTGCAGGGCAAGGCCGAACACGACACCCATGACCAGACCGACCAGTACTTTTTTGGCCAGACTCCACTGTTTGTGACGGGCTTGCGCCAGCACGAACAGCAGCACTACGAACACGATAATGTTCGCGATTAATGGAAAGTTCATCCCCGTTCTCCTGATCTTATTATGCGTATCACCGTTTAAAGGTGATTCTGTTGGCGCAAGATTAGCAGAACTGTGACTTGCCTCTTATATTCAAATGGAATTGTTTATACCTAAAATGATTTTTTGGCTGATTTATTAGTCAATCTGATGCGTTATGAAACGATTGAACTGCATTTGTAGCGTATTAATCATCTGCGAAGACCAGCGTACCGCGCTGTTCTCTTGTACGGTTTGCGGCATCCAGATTGCCCACGCGAACAGTGCCATACACAGAAACCGCTCCAGTTGATTGCCTTTTTGCGGCACGAGGATGGGCAGACGAAAACGCCAGCGGCAGGGCCAAAGCAGGGGAACGCCTGCTGGGGTCAGCATGTCGGCCAGAATGTGACTAAGATAGCCGAGTACCATACCTTGTAAGGCATCGGCAGGCATTATCCAGGTATCCGGGACTTTCAGGTAGAACGTGGCCAGCAGGGCAAAAACCGCCAGCAGGCTATGTGTAAACCCGCGATGACCAAATGCCCGGGCAATGGGTTTTGATATCCACTTCAGACGCTGCCCCAGCAGAGATTTGGGATGATCGATATCCGGCAGCAGGCACGTTAAAATGGCTGAAGGAACAATATGCCACCAGTCACCCTGCGCAAGAACGGGCGTTAGCTCGGCATTCTTGGCAAATACCGCACAGGCAATAGAAAAAAGAAGGTGGCCTTCCGCCGTCATGATAAAACCCAATAAACTGTCGATTCATACAGTATAGGGGTTTTATACAGTAGGCGGAAGAGGTGACGTTGTAACCCTTTGTCACAAGTGCGCCTTTACCGCGCCAGCCAACCGCCATCCACCGCCAGCGTATAACCATGAATATAGTCAGAGGCGGGACTTGCAAGGAAAACAACCGGGCCTTTTAGATCATCCGGCGTTCCCCAGCGTCCGGCGGGAATACGATCGATAATCTCCTGATTGCGCTCGCTGTCTGCGCGCAGTTGCTGGGTGTTGTTGGTCGCCATATAGCCGGGCGCGATGGCGTTGACATTAATTCCTTTGGCCGCCCATTCATTGGCGAGCAGGCGAGTGATGCCCAGAACGCCGCTTTTTGATGCGGTATAGGAAGGTACACGGATACCCCCCTGAAAAGAGAGCATCGAGGCAATGTTAATGATTTTTCCGCCATTGCCCTGAGCCAGAAACTGGCGCGCCACGGCCTGCGACAGAAAGAAAACGGATTTTAGATTCAGATTCATCACGTCATCCCAATCTTTTTCACTGAAGTCCAGTGCATCCTGACGGCGTATAGTTCCTGCATTGTTGACCAGAATATCGACCCGGCCAAACGCCGATACCGTTTGTGTCACGATGCTGGTGAGAGCATCTTGTTGACTGAGGTCGGCCTGAATGGCCATAAAGCGTCGACCGAAGGCGTTAATTTTCTCTGCGGTTTCATGCGGTATTTTACGATTCACGCCGACTACATCGCAGCCCGCTTCAGCCAGCGCCACTGCCATACCCTGCCCGAGGCCGGTGTCACATCCAGTGACGATGGCGACTTTACCCTCGAGACGAAAAGCTTCCTGAATCATGTTTACCTCAACTATTTATGTCATTAACGCTTGCGCTATAGGGCAAGGATAGGAGAGGTTAAACAGAAATACAATTAAAAATGAAACGGCGTTTTAAAATAGAAATTCTGAAAAGACGGGCAATACGATCATTGCCCGTTACAGGATTAGCCGCGCAGATGAGCGGCTGTGAGTTCGGTGAGCGAGGTTAGTTTGACGTCGGCAAGCACGAAGCGAGGATCGTCCTGATTCTCATGCGCTGGTACGACGATGGAACGCATACGGGCAGCTTTCGAGGCAATCATGCCGTTCACTGAGTCTTCCAGTGCTACGCAGTTTAACGGGTCAATGCCCAGTTTTGCCGCACAATCGAGGTAAACCTGTGGGTGCGGTTTGCTGTAAGGCAGTTTTTCTGCAGAAGCCAGCGCGTCGAAGTCATCGCGCAGATCAAACATGGTCAGCACTTTTTCCAGCATATGTAGCGGCGAGGCGGATGCCAGTCCTACTTTGATTCCCTGAGATTTGCACATTGCCACAGCTTCACGAACGCCTGGCAGCAGCGGTTTTGTCTCTTCAACCAACGCAATGGCCCGGGTAATGATGCGCTCGGTGACTTCCTGACGTGAGGGGCCGTTCCAGGGTTGCTGCGCAAACCACAAATCAACCACCATGTCGATGCGTAAGCCAAGGGTATCGGGAAGTTCATGGCGGCGGGAGATATCAACGCCTAAACTTGCTATCACATCCAGTTCAGCCTGATCCCAAAGCGGTTCAGAATCGACCAGTAACCCATCCATATCGAAAATTGCAGCAAGAATTTGACGCGGGGTTGACATTACAACCTCTCCTTTACGGTGATAAAAGGGATTAGAGCCAGCCTGGACGGACTCTGAGCGTTCATTATGGCTAATTCAGAAGTATACCGCCTTTAAAGATCAGGCGAAAACGGTAATCAACGGGTAAACTTAGGCCAAAATGACACGTCTTAATCAAGGGGAACTCATGACGTATCAACAAGCTGGACGCATTGCCATCTTGAAAAGGCTGGTGGGATGGGTGGTTTTCATTCCCGCGCTGATTTCAACGCTGGTTTCAGTACTGAAGTTTATGTACGCGCACAGCGAAAAGCAGGAAGGGATTAACGCGGTCATGCTCGATTTTGCCCATGTGATGATCGACATGATGCGGGTGAACACACCTTTTCTTAACGTGTTCTGGTATAACTCGCCAACGCCCGATTTTCAAAGTGGGCTGAATCTCGTTTTTTGGCTGATATTCATCCTGATTTTTATCGGCCTGGCGTTGCAGGACTCAGGCGCCAGAATGAGCCGTCAGGCGCGTTTCTTACGCGAAGGCGTAGAGGATCAGCTAATTCTGGAACAGGCAAAGGGCAGTGAAGGATTATCCCGCGAGCAACTTGAGTCGCGAATTGTGGTACCGCACCATACGATCTTCTTACAAATTTTCCCGCTTTATATTCTGCCGGTGATCGTTATCGTGATCGGCTACTTCTTCTTCTCATTGCTGGGCTTTTTGTAAGTGCCACTCTATCGGGCCTGCCACGTTGCGAAACGGCAGGCCTGATAAGCAACACGGTACGTCGTTAAGCCGCCAGTAATCTATCCAGCGCTTTCTGCGCCACAACCAAATGCTGTCCCCCGAACAGAATTGCCCGATTCAGCAGCGTATAGAGCTGGTAGATTGGCTGCCTGTCAAGAAAGTCCAGCGGCAGTGGCGAGACAGACTGGTAACCGTCATAAATTTGCGGCGGCTGATCGGTATGTAACGGCAGCATTGCCAGGTCACACTCTCTGTCCCCCCAGTAGCAGGCAGGATCAAAGATGTACGGACCGTTAGGACCGAGGGCGCAGTTCCCGGACCACAAATCACCGTGCAGGAGAGACGGCTGCGGCTGATGAGAAGAGAGACGTTGCTGAACGTGTTCGACGATGGCGTCAATATTGCCAAACGCTATGCCTTTTTCAGCGGCGAGTTCCAGCTGCCAGCCTATACGCTGCTCGGCGAAAAAGGTTGACCAGCGACGTTGCCAGGTATTTGGCTGCGGCGTGGTAGAGAGCGCGTTATCGAAGTCGAGACCAAACTGAGGCTGGTCGCTCCATTCGTGCAAATGCGCAAGCTGTTGACCGAGGATAAACGCGTTATGCGCATCAAGCGGACGGGGAGGGAGGAAATCCATCACCAGAAAGCTGTAATCTCTGTCTGCGCCTACTGCCCAGACTTTCGGTACAGATACAGTTTGACTGCGGGAAAGTAGCTCCAGCTGATCGGCTTCTGCCGTAAAGCCGGTTAACAGCTCTCTTTCATCGCATTTGACGAAAAAATCTCGCCCCGCATAGCGTAAATGCCATGCGGCGTGGATCTCTCCGCCGGGCAGTTCATTACGCAGTTCGATTTCGCCTTCACCTAATTGCTCGCTTAAAAGACGACTGATAGCCTGCCACATGATGTCTCTCCCCATGTTGTCTGCCAGATCATAAGGTTAGCGCAAGAATGCGGTTAAAAAACACGAACTGACGCACACCACGGACGCGTCATCGCTGGAAAGGCACTTAATGTTTGTCGTTCTTCTTCACCCCGTACCGTTGTGGAGACACCTGACTGCACATGATTCACTTCTTTGTAATCACGTGATTTTTTAGCATAGACGTATAACCCCCATGCCGACAGTTTTACCGGAACATCCCCCTTCTGTTAAAAGGGGGACGGTGCCATTACTGCGCAAGGTATGCATATATTTTTTGCGTATCGTCCAAAGCGCACAGACGCGTACCCTGATTCAGGGTTGCTGCGCTACCGGCGGCGACACCGTAACGGACAATATCCTCAAAAGGCGCGTTCTCTGCCAGTTTAAGCGTCATGGCTCCGACCATACTGTCGCCCGCGCCTACGGTACTTTGACTTTTCACCGGTGGCGGAACCACCTGAACGCAGGTATCGCGATCTACACCCAGCGCCCCTTGCGGCCCAAGCGATACCACAACGCGGTGCGCTTTTCCGCTTTGCACGATTTCCTGCGCGGCCTTGCGCACATCATCGGGCTGTGTCAGTTCGCGGTTTACCAGCGCACTCAGTTCTTTGAGGTTGGGTTTGACCAGTTCGATATTGCCGATGGCTAACGCCGCCGTCAGTGCTTCGCCTGAACTGTCGACAATACAGCGGATCCCCTGTTTTTGTGCGGTGGTAATGAGTCGGGTCAACTTCTCAAGCTGTACGCCGGGCGGCAAACTGCCGCTGATGACCAGCAGCGCACCAGACTCAATTTCCAGCACCTGATCCTGAAGTTGGTAGAACTCGTCATCGGTCAGCGCAGCGCCTGGCATGACAAAACGATATTGTTCGCCGCTGGACTCCACGTGGACATGAAGATTTTGTCGGGTCCAGTCTTTGGCTTCGACGGTAGATACGGGAACATTTTCGTCGGCGAGCAATGCAACAAGATGCTCTCCGGTTGCTCCCCCCGCGGGGAAAATCGCCGTTGCGGTTCCGCCAAGATGGGCAATTGCGCGAGCGACGTTGATACCGCCGCCGCCGGGTTCAAAAACCGGCGAGGTACAACGAAGCTTACCTTCCGGGTAAATTTGCGGGGTGATTGTTGCGCTATCGAGAGAGGGCGCAAGTGTTAACGTATAGATACGTACCATCTTTACCTCCTGTTAGGCTGAACTCAGTCTGGCACTTAACCTCCCGAAAGTGAAGTAATTAACAACATGATTTTTCATATCTTTATTTAAAATTATCGTCATAAAGATATATAAATAAAATAAAGGTTTAGGAACGCTCTTATTCAAAAAATGAAATAAGAATTTATTGCTATGTTATTCGAGTCTTTTTATAATTTGTTACCTTTCAAGGGTCTTTTGTCATTGATCCATATGAAAGTTTCCGAGACCGTAATGGTCTCTTTTTTTGTTGTACGGACTCTTAATAAATGAAGCTTTTGAAGACAGTGCCCGCAGCATTACTGCTGACGGGAGGCCTGCTTGCGTCAATGCATGCTGTAGCCGATGATTCCGTTTTTACTGTCATGGATGACCCTTCCAGCGCGAAAAAACCCTTTGAAGGTAACCTGAACGCGGGATATCTCGCCCAGTCAGGCAACACAAAAAGTTCTTCTTTAACCGCAGATACCACCATGACCTGGTACGGCCAAACGACGGCATGGTCTCTGTGGGGAAATGCCAGCAATACCTCCTCAAATGATGAGCGTTCATCGGAGAAATATGCCGTAGGTGGCCGTAGTCGTTACAACATGACCGACTATGACTATCTCTTTGGACAAGCAAGCTGGTTGACCGACCGCTACAACGGCTACCGCGAGCGTGACGTGCTGACCGCGGGTTATGGTCGTCAGTTCCTCAACGGACCTGTGCACAGCTTCCGTTTCGAATTCGGTCCTGGCGTGCGCTATGACGAGCACACGGATGGCACCACCGAAACGCAGCCGTTGGGCTATGCGTCCGGGGCTTATGCATGGCAGATGACGGACAATACCAAGTTTACTCAGGGTGTGTCGGTATTCGGCGCTGACGATACCACGCTCAACTCTGAAACCGCCCTGAACGTTGCCATCAACGAGCACTTTGGGTTAAAGGTGGCTTACAACGTGACCTGGAACTCTGAACCGCCGGCAACAGCGCCGGAACATACCGATCGCCGCACGACAGTTTCCCTCGGCTATAGGATGTAGTGACAAGCCGGGTCAAATAAATGACCTGGCTTTCCTAAATTAACGTTAAGTTTAATTAATATTTAATTTGCGTTTTATTTTTTTATCTGGCCATAACTCGCTATTTTCAGACAAATTCGATTAATCGATAAATAAACGAAACCGGAACAGTGGGTGAGCGTCATTTAGCCCCAGATCATCGCAGCCCAGCGCAGCATTAACATGGCCGCACAAATAACGAGCAGAATCACAACCATCTTCCAGTGTTTCTTCGCAAAGCGATTTGTGGGCATTGTTTTTTTCCTGCTCAGGTTAGATGACTTTGTGCAAGTGTAACAAAGACGGTTGGGTGTCAGTGAATTGATTTACATCATAGAGCGCGCGTTGATTGTTGCTTTGATCGACCCGTAATGCCGTGTACACTGTCAAGCGGTGTTATCAAAAAGCGGGTGTAGGTCCAGTGTGGTCTTTAAGGCAACCAGTGACATATTTCGCAGAGTGAAGCGGGAATCAGCCCACACCTTTTTGATAATTTTAAATATTGAATCTTTGTATGTGATCTTACGTGTGGGTCACCACTGCAAATAAGGATATAACATGCCTGTTATTACTCTTCCTGATGGCAGCCAACGCCATTACGACCACGCTGTAAGCCCCATGGATGTTGCGCTGGACATCGGTCCAGGTCTGGCGAAAGCCACTATTGCTGGCCGTGTTGACGGTGAGCTGGTAGATGCTTCCGATCTGATTGAGCATGATGCGAAGCTCTCCATCATCACCGCGAAGGATGAAGAAGGTCTGGAGATCATTCGTCACTCCTGTGCGCACCTGTTAGGGCACGCGATCAAACAACTCTGGCCGCACACCAAAATGGCGATCGGACCGGTTGTTGATAACGGTTTTTACTACGATATCGATCTTGACCGTACGTTAACCCAGGAAGACGTCGACGCGCTCGAGAAGCGGATGCACGAGCTCGCTGAGAAAAACTACGATGTCATTAAGAAGAAAGTCAGCTGGTACGAAGCGCGTGAAACCTTCGTGAAGCGTGGCGAGACCTATAAAGTCTCCATTCTTGATGAAAACATTGCCCATGATGACAAGCCAGGCTTGTACCATCATGAAGAATATGTCGATATGTGCCGTGGCCCGCACGTGCCGAACATGCGTTTCTGCCATCACTTCAAACTGATGAAGACCGCAGGGGCATACTGGCGTGGCGACAGCAATAACAAGATGCTGCAGCGTATTTATGGTACTGCATGGGCAGATAAAAAAGCCCTGAATGCCTACCTGCAACGTCTGGAAGAAGCGGCCAAACGCGATCACCGTAAAATCGGTAAACAGCTTGACCTGTATCATATGCAGGAAGAAGCACCGGGTATGGTGTTCTGGCACAACGATGGCTGGACTATCTTCCGTGAACTGGAAGTATTCGTTCGTTCAAAACTGAAAGAATACCAGTATCAGGAAGTGAAAGGTCCGTTCATGATGGACCGTGTGCTGTGGGAAAAAACAGGTCACTGGGATAACTACAAAGATGCAATGTTCACCACCTCTTCTGAGAACCGTGAATACTGCATTAAGCCAATGAACTGCCCAGGCCACGTGCAGATCTTTAATCAGGGTCTGAAATCCTATCGCGATCTGCCGCTGCGTATGGCTGAGTTTGGTAGCTGCCACCGTAATGAACCGTCAGGTGCGCTGCATGGCCTGATGCGTGTTCGTGGCTTCACTCAAGATGATGCACATATCTTCTGTACTGAAGAGCAGATTCGTGATGAAGTTAACGCGTGCATTCGTATGGTCTACGATATGTACAGCACCTTTGGCTTCGAGAAAATCGTCGTCAAACTGTCCACTCGCCCCGAAAAACGTATCGGTAGTGATGAAATGTGGGACCGTGCTGAAGCTGACCTGGCCGTTGCGCTGGAAGAAAACAACATCCCGTTTGAGTTCCAACTGGGTGAGGGCGCGTTCTACGGTCCGAAAATTGAATTTACCCTGTATGACTGCCTCGATCGTGCATGGCAGTGCGGTACTGTACAGCTGGACTTCTCCCTGCCGTCCCGTTTAAGCGCCTCTTACGTTGGCGAAAACAACGAGCGTCAGGTTCCGGTTATGATTCACCGTGCAATTCTTGGGTCGATGGAACGTTTCATCGGTATCCTGACCGAAGAGTTCGCTGGCTTCTTCCCGACCTGGCTCGCGCCGGTTCAGGTTGTGGTCATGAACATCACCGATTCTCAGTCTGAATACGTTAACGAATTAACGCAGAAACTACAAAATGCTGGTATTCGTGTAAAAGCAGACTTGAGAAATGAGAAGATTGGCTTTAAAATCCGCGAGCACACTTTACGTCGTGTCCCTTACATGTTGGTCTGTGGCGACAAAGAGGTAGAAGCAGGCAAAGTTGCCGTGCGCACCCGTCGTGGCAAAGACTTGGGCAGCCTGGACGTAAATGAAGTGATTGAGAAGCTGCAACAAGAGATTCGCAGCCGCAGTCTTCAACAACTGGAGGAATAAGGTATTAAAGGCGGAAAACGAGTTCAAACGGCACGTCCGAATCGTATCAATGGCGAGATTCGCGCCCTGGAAGTTCGCTTAACAGGTCTGGAAGGCGAAGCTTTGGGTATTGTGAGTCTGAGAGAAGCGATCGAAAAAGCTGAAGAAGCTGGAGTAGATTTAGTTGAAATCAGCCCTAACGCCGAACCGCCAGTTTGTCGTATTATGGACTACGGCAAGTTCCTTTATGAAAAGAGTAAGTCTTCTAAGGAACAGAAGAAAAAGCAAAAAGTTATCCAGGTTAAGGAAATTAAATTCCGTCCTGGCACCGACGATGGCGATTACCAGGTAAAACTCCGCAGCCTGGTACGCTTTCTGGAAGATGGCGATAAGGCTAAGATCACGCTGCGTTTTCGCGGTCGTGAGATGGCCCACCAACAGATTGGTATGGAAGTGCTCAACCGCGTCCGTGACGATCTGAGTGAACTGGCAGTAGTCGAATCCTTCCCTACGAAGATCGAAGGCCGCCAGATGATCATGGTGCTCGCTCCTAAGAAGAAACAGTAAGGCCTTCAAGTAGCAATGTCTGTGGAGCCTACGGGTTCCACAGCCGTTGTTCGCCTACGTTTCGTTTATTAACAATGCGAAGTGGAAGTTATTAAAATGCCAAAAATTAAGACCGTACGCGGTGCTGCTAAGCGTTTCAAAAAAACCGGTGGTGGTGGATTTAAGCGTAAGCACGCAAACCTGCGTCATATTCTGACCAAAAAATCTACTAAGCGTAAACGTCACCTGCGTCCAAAAGGCCTCGTGTCTAAAGGCGATCTGGGTCTGGTTATCGCGTGCCTGCCGTACGCATAAGCCGTTAACGTTTAATTCATTTTTTTACTAAGAATATAGATACAGGAGAGCACATATGGCTCGCGTAAAACGTGGTGTAGTTGCCCGTGCACGTCACAAGAAAATTTTGAAACAAGCTAAAGGCTACTACGGTGCGCGTTCTCGCGTATACCGCGTTGCCTTCCAGGCTGTTATCAAAGCTGGTCAGTACGCTTATCGTGACCGTCGTCAGAAAAAGCGTCAGTTCCGTCAACTGTGGATTGCGCGTATCAACGCAGCAGCACGTCAGAACGGTATTTCTTACAGCAAATTCATCAACGGCCTGAAAAAAGCCTCTGTTGAAATCGACCGTAAGATCCTGGCTGACATCGCAGTATTCGACAAAGTAGCGTTCACCGCTCTGGTCGAAAAAGCGAAAGCAGCTCTGGCATAAGCCGGTGAAAAGAGGGAGCCTGGCTCCCTCTCTTTTATTTGTAGTGCAATCAATTAGTTGACAATTTATCCGTAAGCCTTTTCAATAAAGGTTGTCCGGTTTTTACCACACAAGGTAACGCAAGCATGAATGCTGCTATTTTCCGCTTCTTCTTTTACTTTAGCACCTGAACTCAGGAGGCTTGCGCGTGAAAGAAGAAACGGAAAACAGCGCCTAAAAGCCTCCCTGGTGGAGGCTTTTTTTATACGCGTCATCCTTCAAGTTGTCTCTGTATTGGCTGCATTCGCTCTTTGGCCGCGTTGATACAACTTGAATGATTTTGCGTATATACGAGCGACTAGTGAATATCGCAACATAACGAGGAAAACCATGTCACATCTCGCAGAGCTGGTTGCCAGTGCAACGGCCGCCATTAACCAGGCTTCAGATGTTGCCGCGTTAGACAATGTCCGCGTCGAATATTTGGGCAAGAAAGGGCACCTGACCCTTCAGATGACAACCCTGCGCGAACTGCCGCCAGAAGAGCGCCCGGCAGCAGGTGCGGTGATTAACGAAGCCAAAGAGCAGGTACAGCAAGCGCTGAACGCGCGTAAGGCCGAATTAGAAAGTGCTGCGCTGAATGCTCGTCTGGCTGAAGAAACGATCGATATTTCCCTTCCTGGGCGTCGTATCGAAAACGGCGGTCTGCACCCGGTGACGCGTACAATCGACAGGATTGAAAGTTTCTTCGGTGAGCTGGGCTTTACCGTGGCGACCGGTCCGGAAATCGAAGATGACTATCATAACTTCGATGCGCTCAACATTCCTGGCCATCACCCGGCGCGCGCTGACCACGACACTTTCTGGTTTGACGCGACGCGTCTGCTGCGCACACAGACTTCCGGCGTGCAGATCCGCACCATGAAAGAAAAACAGCCGCCGATCCGTATTATCGCCCCGGGCCGCGTATATCGTAACGATTACGATCAGACTCACACCCCAATGTTCCACCAGATGGAAGGGCTGATTGTTGATACCAACATCAACTTCACCAACCTGAAAGGCACGCTGCACGATTTCCTGCGCAACTTCTTTGAAGAAGACCTGCAGGTTCGTTTTCGTCCTTCCTACTTCCCGTTCACTGAGCCATCTGCGGAAGTTGACGTGATGGGCAAAAACGGCAAATGGCTGGAAGTGCTGGGCTGCGGGATGGTTCACCCGAACGTGTTGCGTAATGTTGGCATCGATCCGGAAATCTATTCCGGCTTTGCATTCGGTATGGGTATGGAGCGTCTTACTATGCTGCGTTACGGCGTTACCGATCTGCGTTCTTTCTTCGAAAACGATCTGCGTTTCCTCAAACAGTTTAAATAAAGGCAGGATAAAACAATGAAATTCAGTGAACTGTGGTTACGCGAATGGGTAAATCCGGCGATTGATAGCGATGCGCTGTCAAACCAAATCACGATGGCGGGTCTTGAAGTTGACGGTGTGGAACCTGTTTCCGGCGCGTTCAATGGCGTTGTGGTAGGTGAAGTGGTTGAATGTGGCCAGCACCCGAACGCTGACAAACTGCGCGTCACCAAAGTGAATGTAGGCGGCGACCGCCTGCTGGATATCGTCTGCGGTGCGCCAAACTGCCGTCAGGGGTTGAAAGTGGCTGTGGCAACCGTTGGTGCCGTTCTGCCGGGCGATTTCAAAATTAAAACCGCGAAACTGCGCGGTGAACCATCTGAAGGCATGCTGTGCTCGTTCTCCGAGCTGGGTATTTCCGACGATCATAACGGGATTATCGAACTGCCTGCCGATGCGCCAATTGGCACCGATATCCGTGAATACCTGAAGCTTGACGACAACACCATCGAAATCAGCGTCACGCCGAACCGCGCCGACTGCTTAGGCATCATCGGTGTGGCGCGTGATGTTGCTGTACTGAACAAAGCCCCGCTGGTTGAGCCGGAAATCGCGCCAGTAGCCGCGACCATTAGCGACGTCCTGCCGATTCAGGTCGAAGCCGTGGAAGCCTGCCCACGCTATCTGGGCCGCGTGGTGAAAGGCATCAATGTTAAAGCGCCGACCCCGCTGTGGATGAAAGAAAAACTGCGTCGTTGCGGTATTCGTTCTATCGATGCCGTGGTTGACGTGACTAACTATGTGCTGCTCGAACTGGGCCAGCCGATGCACGCATTCGACAAAGACCGCATTGAAGGCGGAATTGTTGTTCGTATGGCAAAAGAGGGTGAGACCCTGGTATTGCTGGACGGCAGCGAAGCGAAGCTGAATGCAGATACGCTGGTGATTGCGGACCACAACAAAGCGCTGGCGATGGGCGGCATCTTTGGTGGCGAACATTCCGGCGTTAATGATGAAACACAAAACGTCCTGCTGGAATGTGCATTCTTCAGCCCGCTGTCTATTACCGGTCGCGCGCGCCGTCACGGTCTGCACACCGATGCATCTCACCGCTATGAGCGTGGTGTCGATCCTGCGCTGCAACATAAGGCCATGGAACGTGCAACGCGCCTGCTGATTGATATCTGCGGCGGTGAAGCGGGCCCAGTCATTGACGTGACGAACGAAGCCACGCTGCCAAAACGCGCAACCATTACGCTTCGTCGTAGCAAACTGGATCGTCTGATCGGACACCATATTGCCGATGAGCAGGTGAGTGACATTCTGCGTCGTCTGGGTTGTGACGTGACGGAAGGGCAGGATGAGTGGAAAGCGGTCGCGCCGAGCTGGCGTTTCGATATGGAAATCGAAGAAGACCTGGTCGAAGAAGTCGCCCGCGTATACGGTTATGACAATATCCCGAACACGCCGATTCAGGCGGGTCTTATCATGGGTACGCATCGTGAAGCGGATTTGTCGCTGAAACGTGTAAAAACCATGCTGAATGACAAAGGCTACCAGGAAGTCATTACCTATAGCTTCGTCGACCCGAAAGTCCAGTCGCTGCTGCACCCGGGTGAAGAAGCGCTGCTGCTGCCAAGCCCAATCTCTATTGATATGTCGGCAATGCGTTTGTCCCTGTGGACCGGCTTGCTGTCTACGGTAGTGTATAACCAGAATCGTCAGCAGAACCGCGTACGTATTTTCGAAACGGGTTTACGTTTCGTGCCAGATACGCAGGCCAACCTCGGGATCCGTCAGGATCTGATGCTGGCTGGCGTGATCTGCGGTAACCGTCATGATGAACACTGGAGTCTGGCAAAAGAGACCGTTGATTTCTATGATCTGAAAGGCGATCTGGAAGCGGTTCTCGACCTGACAGGCAAACTGGCAGACATTCAGTTCAAAGCTGAAGCGAATCCAGCACTGCATCCGGGTCAGTCTGCGGCGATTTATCTGAAAGGTGAACGTATTGGTTTCATTGGGGTTGTTCATCCTGAACTGGAACGTAAACTGGATCTGAACGGTCGCACTCTGGTGTTTGAACTGGAGTGGAATAAGCTCGCAGACCGCGTGGTGCCTCAGGCGCGTGAAGTTTCTCGCTTCCCAGCGAACCGTCGCGATATCGCAGTCGTTGTGGCAGAAAACGTTCCCGCTGCGGATATTTTATCCGAGTGTAAGAAAGTTGGCGTAAATCAGGTAGTTGGCGTAAACTTATTTGACGTGTACCGCGGTAAGGGTGTTGCGGAGGGCTATAAGAGCCTCGCTATCAGCCTGATCCTTCAGGATACCAGCCGTACACTTGAAGAAGAGGAGATTGCCGCTACCGTCGCCAAATGTGTAGAGGCATTAAAAGAGCGATTCCAGGCATCATTGAGGGATTGAACCTATGGCGCTTACAAAAGCTGAAATGTCAGAATATCTGTTTGATAAGCTTGGGCTTAGCAAGCGGGATGCCAAAGAACTGGTCGAGCTGTTTTTCGAAGAGATCCGTCGTGCTCTGGAAAATGGTGAGCAGGTAAAACTCTCTGGTTTTGGTAACTTCGATCTGCGTGATAAGAATCAACGTCCGGGCCGTAACCCGAAAACGGGCGAAGATATTCCCATTACAGCACGGCGCGTGGTGACCTTCAGACCCGGACAGAAGTTAAAAAGCCGGGTTGAAAACGCAACGCCCAAAGAAGAGTGATTTAACGATACGCAGAGTATGACGCGTATAACTAAAAAGGCCGCTATGCGGCCTTTTTCCTTTTCACTACCGAATCAGCACCGTAGAATCACCTCCATCTCTTTTCAGCAGAATGGAAAACATGCTGACTTTCGCCCATCAACAACAGCGTCGAAACGTGCGCTGGATACTGTCACTGTCAGTACTGATGCTACTGGCAACGATTCTAAGCTTGTGCGCAGGAGAACAATGGATCGCTCCCGGCGACTGGTTCAGCGCCCGCGGCGATCTGTTCGTCTGGCAAATTCGACTTCCCCGTACCCTTGCCGTTTTGCTGGTAGGCGCTGCATTGGCCTTATCTGGCGCAGTGATGCAAGCTCTGTTTGAAAACCCGCTCGCAGAGCCTGGATTACTGGGCGTATCTAACGGCGCGGGAGTCGGGCTTATCGCGGCGGTGTTGCTGGGGCAGGGGCAACTCCCTGGCTGGGCGTTGGGCCTTTGCGCCATTGCCGGAGCGCTGATTATCACGCTTATTCTGCTACGTTTCGCCCGTCGACATCTGTCTACCAGCCGCCTGCTGCTGGCGGGGGTGGCGCTGGGGATTATCTGTAGCGCGCTGATGACATGGGCTATCTACTTCTCTACCTCGTTTGATTTACGTCAGCTGATGTACTGGATGATGGGGGGCTTCGGTGGCGTAGACTGGCATCAGGCCTGGCTCATGGTGGCGTTGATTCCGGTGCTGGTGTGGATCTGCTGTCAGTCGCAGCCGATGAATATGCTGGCGTTAGGAGAAACTTCTGCGCGTCAGCTAGGACTGCCATTATGGTTCTGGCGCAACCTGCTGGTGGTTGCCACAGGCTGGATGGTTGGCGTGAGCGTGGCTCTGGCAGGGGCGATTGGTTTTATTGGGCTTGTGATCCCGCATATTTTGCGACTGTGCGGCCTCACCGATCACCGTGTTTTACTGCCAGGTTGTGCGTTGGCTGGCGCAATCGCATTATTGTTTGCTGATGTTGTCGCGCGTTTGGTGCTGGCCTCGGCTGAGTTACCTATCGGCGTGGTAACGGCCACCATGGGTGCACCGGTATTTATCTGGCTATTGTTAAAAGCCGCGCGCTAGAACGCGTTGGTTCGGTCTATGATTAAAAACTGAAAATCCACCTGTTGTTCTGGAGATGCTATGCAAAACACTATCCTCGATACAGAAGTGACGACCATCGACGGCGAGGTTACCTCACTGCAGCCGTATTCCGGGAATGTGCTGTTAATCGTCAACGTTGCTTCAAAATGTGGACTGACGCCGCAGTATGAGCAACTGGAAAATCTGCAGAAAGCCTGGCACCAACAGGGCTTCAGCGTTCTTGGTTTCCCTTGCAATCAGTTTCTGGGCCAGGAGCCGGGCAGCGAAGAGGAAATAAAAACGTACTGCAGCACCACATGGGGCGTAACTTTCCCGATGTTCAGCAAAATTGACGTCAACGGCGAGGGACGCCATCCGCTGTATCAGAAGCTGATTGATGCCGCGCCAACGGCCGTTGCGCCTGCGGATAGTGGGTTCTACGAGCGAATGGCGAGCAAAGGTCGTGCGCCGCTCTACCCGGACGATATCCTGTGGAATTTCGAGAAGTTTTTAGTGGGTCGCGATGGAAAAGTGCTGCAACGATTCTCACCGGATATGACGCCTGAGGATCCCATCCTGGTGCAAACCATCAAGCAGGCGCTGGCAAACTAATGTCTCGATTGATGCAGCTACAGGACGTCGCGGAATCGACCCGTCTCGGGCCGCTTTCTGGTGAGATCAAAGCAGGAGAGATCTTGCATTTAGTGGGACCAAACGGTGCCGGAAAAAGTACGCTGTTGGCGCGTATGGCGGGTCTGACAAACGGAGAGGGCAGTATCACTTTTGGTGATATGCCGTTGGAGGAATGGCCGGCCGCCAGGCTGGCGCAATATCGCGCCTATCTCGCGCAACAGCAAAATCCGCCGTTTGCCATGCCGGTCTGGCATTTTCTGACGCTGCATCAACCCGACAAAGCACGCACCGATCTGTTACAGGAGATCGCCGATGCGCTCGGCCTGGGAGATAAACTGGGGCGCGGCGTGAACCAACTCTCCGGCGGTGAGTGGCAGCGTGTGCGCCTGGCTGCGGTTATCCTGCAGATTTGCCCACAAGCGAATCCATTAGGTCAGCTTTTACTGCTGGATGAGCCGATGAACAGTCTGGACGTCGCGCAACAAAACGCACTGGACCGCTTGTTGAGTCAGCTGTGTTTGCAGGGCATAGCGATTGTGATGAGTAGCCACGACCTTAATCACACCTTACGCCATGCGCATAAAGCCTGGCTACTCAAACGCGGGAAACTGCTTGCCAGTGGTTCACGAGATGCGGTGCTGACGCCGGCCAATCTGTCTGCGGCCTATGGCGTCAACTTCCGACGTTTGGATATTGAAGGGCACAGAATGCTCATATCAACCACTTAAGTGAAATGGGTTCTTGAAAATCATATAATTTCCACGCTAAATTGGCATAAAAATAAAATTCAGAGGATTCGTACTGAATGCGCTTTTGGCTACTTTTCATCACAGCATTGTTTTTGGCGGGTTGCAGCAGCCATCGTGCACCTGCGCCAAATGCCCGCTTGTCGGATTCTATTGCCGTTATCGCCGGTCTTAATGATCAGCTACAAACCTGGCATGGCACACCCTATCGTTATGGCGGTATGAGCCGTAGTGGGGTGGATTGTTCTGGATTTGTTTTGATGACGATGCGCGATAAATTCGACCTGCAACTCCCGCGCGATACGCGTACGCAATCAAAGATTGGTACCGAAATTGATAAAGACGATTTGCTGCCCGGCGATCTGGTTTTCTTTAAAACCGGGTCTGGGGAAAGCGGTCTGCATGTTGGTATTTACGATACCAATAATCAATTTATTCATGCTTCAACCAGTCGTGGCGTGATGCGCTCGTCTCTGGATAACGTTTACTGGCGTAAAAACTTTTGGCAGGCACGACGTATTTAATCCCCCGCAACCCCGAGGCTGCCATCGAGTGCGCAGCCTCAACATCACCATTTGAAAGTTAACTTTTATTTCTGCTTTTGGTTAGACAATACCCCTGAACATTAAGAGCGTATCTTGCTAAAAATATGATTTATTCCGAGATATTAAAAAGTGCAAAGCTGGATATTCGCTTATAATCAGGATAAGCTAAAAAAAAGGATTCGATTTACCGGCTAAAAAGGGAAAAATGAAAGGGCCTCTACTTGCATCAGCAGTAACGTATTTCTCCATCCTTTGCTACAGGATGCCGGATAACACCCATGCAGCGGGGCTGGCACGATGATTGTTTCACTGGATAATCTTTACCATTCTGAGTTCTCTTTTCTTCCTGCGAGAAGCGAAAAAGGCGATCTTGAATTCGTCGATATCATCACCAGTTTCGCCAGTGCGCATGGGGATGTGCGTATACCCACCGAGCTGGTCCTACCTCGGATGTCAGACGACGAACAATGTCGTTTATTTGTAGAAAAACTAGAATTAATCGAAACGTGCCAACATTTTTTTATTCAGCGAAAAGTATCCGCCTGGATTAATTTAACGCCATCAGTTGCTAATACTTTATTATCAGATACTGAACTTGCTTCACAAGTTGAACGATTTTCATTTCTGGAGCTGACTATTAATGAAAGCTATCCGGAGTTAAACAAAGGTAAAGATAATCCAATATTGGCCGCACTTGCTGCGCGATTTCCATTAGTCCTGACAAACTATGGTTCTGGCGGTATATCAACCCGGGCAATTTTTGACGGCCTGTTCAAACGCGTCGTGCTGGATAAAAACTTTGTTCAACAAAGGATTGCACATATTTCGTTTGAACCATTTATGCGGGCTATTCTGGCGCAACTATCGCCCAGCTGTGAGTCAATAATCATTAGCGGAATTGATACACAAGAGATGCTGGAGCGCGTCTTACCTGTGGGATTCAGTGCCATGCAGGGAGGATTGTGGCCTGCGGTGCCTCCGGCGCAGATAATTTCGCTCGCTAGGATATAACCCTTTTATTTGCTGGTGTTTAACAGGCTATTAACAGTCTACACTAGAGGCAGGAGGCCCTATGACCCTGTCTTTTACCACTCGCTGGCGTGATGAACTACCAGCAACCTATACCGCGCTTTCACCCACCCCTCTGAAAAACGCGCGCCTTATCTGGCATAACGATGCGCTGGCGGAGCAATTAGCCATTCCTGCGGCGCTATTTGATATTCCGACTGGTGCAGGCGTTTGGGGCGGCGAATCGTTGCTTCCCGGGATGTCGCCTTTAGCCCAGGTTTATAGTGGGCATCAGTTCGGCGTCTGGGCTGGTCAGCTTGGCGACGGACGAGGGATCCTGCTGGGCGAACAACAGCTCGCGGATGGTTCAACGTTTGACTGGCACCTGAAAGGCGCCGGACTCACACCGTATTCCCGCATGGGTGATGGGCGTGCCGTGCTGCGCTCGACCATTCGTGAAAGCCTGGCCAGTGAAGCGATGTACTACCTGGGAATACCGACCACGCGGGCATTGTCGATTGTCACCAGTGACACGCCGGTTTATCGCGAAACGGTAGAAGCAGGGGCGATGCTCATTCGCGTGGCGCAAAGCCATATGCGGTTTGGCCATTTTGAGCATTTTTACTATCGCCGAGAGCCGGAAAAAGTGCGCGAGTTGGCTGACTTTGCGATTCGCCATTACTGGCCGCAATGGCAGGAAGAAGCCGATAAGTATCAGCTGTGGTTTAACGATGTTGTCACGCGTACTGCGACGTTAATCGCTGACTGGCAGGCGGTAGGATTTGCACATGGTGTTATGAACACGGACAACATGTCGATTCTGGGTCTGACGATGGATTACGGTCCATTCGGTTTTCTTGATGATTACGTGCCTGATTATATCTGCAACCACTCTGACAACCAGGGGCGATACAGTTTCGATAACCAACCGGCTGCCGCGTTGTGGAACCTGCAACGTCTGGCGCAAACCCTGTCGCCGTTTATCCAGGTCGAGGCGCTAAATGATGCGCTGGACAGTTACCAGCTGGCGCTATTAACTCGCTATGGTCAGCGGATGCGGCAAAAGCTCGGCTTCTTTAGCGAGCAGAAAGACGATAACGAACTGCTTAGCGAACTGTTTAGCCTGATGGCGCGAGAAAGAAGCGACTATACGCGAACGTTTCGCATGCTCAGCGAAACGGAGCAGCACAGTGCGCAATCTCCGTTGCGCGATGAGTTTATCGACCGCGCAGCATTTGACGACTGGTTCACGCGGTATCGCTCGCGCCTTCAGCAAGACAATATTGCCGATGCAGTCAGACAAACACAGATGAAGGCGGTAAATCCGGCGATGGTATTACGTAACTGGCTGGCGCAACGGGCGATTAGCCAGGCAGAGCAGGGGGATTACGCCGAACTGCACCGGTTGCACCAGGCTTTGCGTACCCCGTTTGCCGATCGCGATGATGACTATGCCAGCCGTCCACCTGACTGGGGCAAACGGCTGGAAGTGAGTTGTTCAAGCTAAGGGGCCAGAAATACCTGCGGGGAGGCGTTGGCCGGATGCTGGCCAACGTGTACCTGAGCACCGTACCAGCGCTTCAGATCATCGGCCTGTAACACAGTTTCCGGTGTTCCCTGCGACACCAGCCTGCCGTTGTGCAGCAGCACTATTCTGTCTGCCCACAGTGCGGCGAGGTTCAGATCGTGAAGCACAATGCACACATGCAGCTCACCCGAAGCGGTTAGCGTTTTTAGCATGCGCAACAGATGCTGCTGGTGGTAAAGATCCAGCGCGGAGGTCGGTTCATCAAGGAATAACCAACCGCGAGGCGCACCGTCGCACCAGAGTTGCGCCAGCGCACGGGCTAACTGCACTCGCTGTTGCTCGCCGCCGGAAAGCGCGGCGTATTGCCGGCCTGCCAGAGGCGTACATCCGGTCATCTCCATTACCTGTGCAATAAGCTCAGGTTCCGGTCGTTGGGTCCAGGGCGCGCGACCCATCGCGATGACGGCCTCTACCGGCCAGTCAAATCCCAGTTGCGTTTGCTGACGCATTACCGCCCGGTGTCGCGACAGCATTTGGGTAGGCCACTCCTCCAGCGGTTTGCCCGCCAGCACACAGCGCCCGGTAGCCGGTTTCAGAAAACCGGTCAGCAAGCGTAGCAGAGTGGATTTCCCCGCACCGTTTGGGCCGATGAGCGCCACCAGTTCACCTTTTGTAAGGGCGAGTGATACGTCGTCGATCACCGCTCTGCCAGCTACGTGATAGTGAAGCCCTTCAGCGATGAAATGTTCAGCCATGCGGTCCTCGCTGACGAAAAATAAGCCATAAAAACCACGGTGCGCCGAGAAGACTGGTCAACAGACCGACCGGCATCTCCGCAGGCGCAACCGCCGTACGGGCCAGTGTGTCGGCAATCAGCAATAAAAACGCGCCCGCCAGCACGGAACCCGGAATAACGGCCCGATGGTCTGAGCCAAGCCACATACGTATTAAATGTGGGATGACCAACCCGATAAAGCCAATCACGCCGCTTACCGCCACGGCTGAGGCAACCAGTAGTGCGCTACAAAGCAGCAAAATACGCTGGATTGTACGCACATCAACGCCGAGATAATGCGCCTCTTCCTCACCCAGTTGCAGAAGATTCAGCGCCGGAGCAAGTCGCCAGATGATCAGCACTGTCGGGATTGTCAGTGAAGTAACAGCCAACAGTGTGGACCACTGCGCGGCCCCCAGACTTCCCATTCCCCATAGCGACAGCTGGCGCAGTTGCGCATCATTACTGACCCACGACAAAACGCCAACCGCCGCCCCACAGAGCGCGTTAATGGCAATGCCGACCAGCAGCAGGCGTGAGAGTGAACCGTCGCGCTGTTGGCTAAGGATAAAAATCACTACGGTTGCCGCCAGCGCGCCGAAAAAAGCGGCCAGCATTGGAGCATACAACATCAGCAGCGCGGGCAAGGAGACAGGCAGCACCACCCACAGGGCCACAGCGCAGGCGGCGCCGCTGCTTATTCCCAGTAATCCAGGGTCTGCAAGTGGATTGCGAAACAGCCCCTGCATCACGCAGCCCGCGAGCGCCAGAGAGCCGCCAATCACCAGCGCCAGCAGGACGCGGGGCAGACGAATCGTGAGCCAGATTTGACGCAGTGCCTCATCGCCATCACGCCAGAGCAGACTTACCGGCAGGCGCAACGCGCCAAAACCGGTAGCCAGAACCGTCATTACAACCAGCATCAATGCCAACATCCACAATGAACAGGTGATCCGCCGGGACATCAGGGCAATTGCTCCGCTTTAGCACGAAGCTGCAAAATAGCCTGTGGCGTGCGAACGCTGAAGCCCAACAGCGCCATATCGTCAACCTGCAATACCTGTTTATTCCTTCCGGCAGGTGTTTGCGCAAGTCCCGGTAGCGCCCACAGGTTTGCCTCGCCACCCATCGCCTTAACACCTTCTTGTGAAATCACTACCAGATCGGGCTGGCTGGCAATGATGCCTTCTTGTGACAGCGGCTGATAGCGATTAACGCCCTGCATCGCGTTGCGTAGACCTGCGGCACGAATCGCCGCATCGGCTCCGGTTTGCTGGCCCGCCGCCATCGCGGTCATCCCGCCATGATTGAGAATAAACAGCACACGTTTATTAAGTTCAGATGACGGGAGCGTCGCCAGTTCCTGACGTAACGTTGCGCGCAGCGTTTCGCCGTCGGCCTCCCGATGAGTAGCCTCGGCGATAACCCGAACTTTTTCATCAATCGCGTTAAGATCGTTGCTTGCTGGGATCGTGACAACCCTGACGTTGCTCTGCTCGAGCTGTTTTAACACCAGAGAAGGCTGCGCCTGCGCGCTGGCAAGGACCAGCGTAGGGCGTGTGGCAAGGATCCCCTCGGCGTTGAGCTGGCGCAAATAACCAACATCAGGTAACGCGGTTGCCGCAGCAGGCCATTGGCTGGTGCTGTCTCTCGCCACAAGGGAGGGTTGTGCTCCCAGTGCGTATACGATCTCGGTGACATCGCCACCGAGGACAACAACTCGTTCCTCGGGCGCAGCCAGTGCGGCGAAGGGCAGCAGCACGATCAGGGCCAGCAGTTTTTTCATGCGGCCAGTCCTTTCGGCGTTAGCGCGTCAATCTGTGTGCGCCATTGCGTCTGTTCCGGCTCGCCTTCCGTACGTTGACCATACAGTTGTGCGATTTGCGTACCGTCGGCAGCAAACAGTTCCAGACTGGTGACGTGGCCATCGACGGTCGGTTTGCGCGTCACCCACGTTTCGGCCACGCTCTCTTCCAGCAGATGCAGGGTAAAGGTTGGGTTGAAGATGTTTAGCCAGCCTTTCATCGGTACCAGTTTTTCAATCACGCCGGTAAAAATCTGTACACAGCCGCGATTACCCACAAAAACCATAATTTCGTTGCCATCCTGACGCGCGGTGTCGAGTAACTGCGCCAGTGCACTATTAGAAACCTTACAGGCCAGATCGTCGCCTACCAGATTAAATGCCTGTTGGCGGGTGAGTTCATGGCGTTTCAGCAGACCGAAGAACTGGTGGACATCGGTCATCGCTCGCCACTCTTGATCAACGGTCTGCGCATCGACCGTGACGGCGGCAGGCGCGGAATTGTTGGCGGGTTGCAGTGCCAGCGGCGGGTTTTCTGCAAAGATGAAACGGGTCAGCAACGCTGCCCATTCCTCAACGAGGGTATTTTGCGTGGTATAGACCTTCAGCAGCGCATCACCCTGATGGTCGAAGAACTGAATGCTCTGACGCTCACCATGGGCGGTTGTTTCGCTGATATGAAAGGTGCTGGCCCACTGACTCAGGAACAGACGCAGATCGAGGGCGCGCGGATTGAGAACCAGCCCAGCATGACCGTTGAGGTGCTGATTGGTAAAAGCACCTACCTGCTCATGTACTGCGTATTCATTGCGGCAAATACATTTGGTTTCGCCAACTGCTTCCAGTGCGCTGAGAATTTCACGCACTTCGCCACGTAAGCGCCAGGCATCGTGACCGACGCGTGCAAAGGTCAGTTCGGCTTCGCTAATATTCATCAACCCCGCAATATCACGTGCGTATTTGCCAGGATTTTCTTTCTTCAGTTCCAGCCAGCGTGTGTAATGATTCATTGTCTCTTCCTTCCAGATTGCGGCCCCGGCGAACCGGGGAAAAGTGATTACCACTGATAACTCACGAAAATTTTGCCATTACGACCATCCTGCGGAATGCCTTGCGGCGACCAGTACTCTTTGTCGAAGGCGTTGCCCAGTACCAGCGTGGTGGTCATGCCTTTCAGCGCTTGTTGGCCCTGATAGCTGACGTAGAAATCGTTTACCGCATAGCCGGGCTGTTTAGCGTAGGTGCTGCTGATATGCGTTGAACGGTCAGCAAATGTCCCTATCCAGCCGACAGAGAAACCGCTGTGCGCAACCGGCACATTCAGTTTGCTGGTGACGGTGTCTGGGTTAATGCTTGAAATGTATTCGCCGGTGTCAGTATCTTTTCCGCGTGTGCGGTTATAGGCCATGTCGAGGCTGAACAGATCGGTGGAATATTTCGCCATCACATCCCAGCCCCAGATTTTGGCGTTGGGTACGTTATAGGACATGGTTGTCGCAGCGGCGAAATCGACGCTGGTGGAGATGTAATCTTTCGCTTTGGTGTCGAAATAGCTGGCTTTAAATTCGAGCGCGTCGCTCGCCATCAGAAGATCGTCAAAGCGCAGGCCAAATCCGTATTCCTGTGTTTCGTTGGTTTCCGGGCGCAGGTTAGGGTTTGGCACCCAGTAGTTGGTGTAAAAACGACCAATCGAAAAGTGTTTCGCATCGTTATACATCTCGCCCATAGTCGGGGCACGGAAAGCCTGAGCGTATGAACCGAACAGCATCAGCCAGTCAGTTGGCGCAACCGTTAATCCGGCGCGGGACGACCATTTATCGGCATCGACATCGTCATAACCGTCGCTGCTGCCGCGATAAGAGTCATAACGGGTACCGCCCAGCAGCGTAACCGGCAGGTCGCGCAGGGTGATTTCATCCTGGAGCCAGCCGGAGCTGAAATCGATCTTAGCCTCCGGGAAACCAGTTGTTGCTCCTCCCGGTTGTTGTTCCTGACGATAGTATTCACCGCCGTAGGTCAACAGGTGAGATGCAAAAGAGTCGGTAAACAGGCGGCTGCGGTTGTCGATCTTCCCGCCTTTGGTGGTTTGCTTGCGAAATTCGCCAGTGTTATCTGCGTTCTGAGCATTAATGCGCGCTTCGGACCAGTAGATACGGGCGTCAGCGTTCAGCCAGTCATTGTCTGCCGGAGCGAGCGAGTAGGTCAGTTGCGCATCACGCTGGATCGTTGAACGGTTGGTCATCGGGTTGCTGGCATCCACCGCGCTGGTCTGCGGGTTTTTAGGTTCCCGGGCGTCATTGTTGTAGTAACGCAGCGAACCGGCCAGCGTCTGGGCGCTGTCAATTTTCCAGCTACCTTTGGCCAGCATATTGTTAATTGCTTCGTCATTCGGCGCAGTAGTACCGTCACTCTGGCGTAAATCACCGCGATCGCGGCTGGACCAGGCAAGCAGTCCGTCCAGCGTATCGGTACGGCCATACGTGCTGGCGCCCATGCCGAGACTGTGATCGCCGGTCGCCGCGGTACCGAACACGCGATAACCACTGTTTTTCCCGACTTCCAGTAGATCTTTGGCATCTGCAGTGTCATAGGCGATCACGCCGCCTAGCGCGCCGCTACCGTACAGTAGTGCGGAAGGGCCACGCACGACTTCGATGCGTTTGATAAGCGCCGGGTCGAGGAAGGTACTGTTCAGGTGTCCGGTGTCGGTTCCCTGACGAACGCCGTCAACCAGTACCAGAACGCCGCGTCGATCGTAGCCGCGCAGATTCACGTCCTGGCCGTTGGTACGGCCCGTACCGTCAAGGGTCAGGCCTGGAACCTTACGTAACAGGTCGGCAGCCGAGCTGGCGGTTTGGTTTTCTGGGGCGGTGGCGTCAATGACGCTGACCATCATTGGCGCTTCAAAGGCGCTACGGGCATTGCCGGTGGCGGTAACGGTCATATCCTCGACCGCCGCCCAGGCGACGGCGGGCAGGTTACTGATAATCGCCAGCGCCAACAGCGATGGGCGCAGGGAAGCGGTGTGCAGGTAAGGCATAGCAACTCTCCATTAGGAAATCGAAAAGCGCTGGCTGCCTGGGTATGACCTGGGTGGCTGGCGAAATGTGTTGTTTATTTAGTCAGAATGAGTTTTCCGGCTTGTGTCTGGCGCAGCAGGTAGTGCTGACCATCATGTTCTATGATCACGCGTCCTTCGTTACCAAGCAGGGTTTTACTGTCAATTCGTCGCTCGTTTGGCGCGACGAAAGGCGGTGTTTTGTCTTTTGCGGGCGTTGCCGTTGTGTTATCCATACGTGACATAGTGTTTAAAAATAACAATCAATGTAACAATGATAATCATTATCATCAAACTACAAATTTGCGGCAAGCGTTTTTGTGAAATAATTGTGACGAGAACGTTTTTTGCGCAATAAGCAAGGGGAAAACAAGGGATTAGCGCCGGGCAAGCTGATATTGCCCGGCGAACAGCATTAAAAACGGCTATCAACCGCAGAGGCGAGTTTTTCAACCAACAGTTCAGTATCTTCCCAGTTCAGGCACGGGTCGGTAATGGACTGACCGTAAACCAGCGGCTGGCCGCTAACGATTTTTTGCGTACCTTCACGCAGGAAACTCTCCGCCATAATCCCGGCAATCGCCGTCGAACCATTGCGAATTTGCTGGCATACATCATCACAAACGTCCAACTGACGGCGATGCTGCTTCTGGCAATTGCCGTGGCTAAAATCGACTACCAGATGCTCAGGCAGAGAAAATTCGTGCAGGGTATCGCAGGCGGCGGCAATATCTTCAGCATAATAATTCGGCTTTTTACCGCCACGCATGATGATATGCCCGTAAGGGTTACCGCTGGTCTGGTAAATGGTCATCTGACCGGTTTTATCCGGCGAGAGGAACATGTGACTGGCGCGGGAGGCGCGAATCGCATCGACGGCGATGCGCGTGTTGCCATCCGTTCCGTTCTTAAAGCCAACCGGGCAGGAGAGCGCGGAGGCCATTTCACGATGGATCTGACTTTCGGTGGTGCGCGCGCCAATAGCTCCCCAACTGATTAAATCAGCAATAAACTGGCCGGTCACCATGTCGAGGAATTCAGTCGCCGTGGGGACGCCCAGTTCGTTGACCTGCAACAGCAGTTTTCGCGCCAGTTCAATACCGTGGTTCACACGATAACTGCCATTCAAATCCGGGTCGGAAATCAGGCCTTTCCAGCCTACGACGGTGCGTGGTTTTTCAAAATAGGTACGCATCACGATTTCCAGACGCGCCTGGTGCTTAGTGCGCAGCGCCTGTAACCGTGTCGCGTATTCCATCGCGGCATCAAGATCGTGAATCGAGCAGGGACCTACGATCACCAGTAAACGGGGGTCTTCACCATTTAAAATTTTTTCTATCCGACGTCGGGAGTCCGTAACATGACGGGCGACGGAGGACGAAACAGGATGCCGTTGCGCAAGCTCTGCTGGAGTGACCAGGTTGTCAATACGCGCAGTACGGAGTTCATCGGTTCTGTTCATTACTTGTCTCAGAAATTTGTTGCTTCAACGGCAGGACTACCGGGAAGTGATGTACATCACAATATCACACTCATCCTGCCTGGTGGCGAGCATAATAACAAAAAATCGAACCAATGCACTAGCATTCTAGTACATGCGGCGATTCAGTCCCATGATATCGAGGATCTTGGTAGCAATCTCTTCTACCGAATAATTGGTACTGTTCAGCCAGGGGATCTGGTTTTTCCGATAAAGCGCTTCCACCTCAGCAACTTCCATACGGCACTGACGCAGCGAGGCGTAACGGCTGTTCTCACGGCGTTCTTCGCGGATGGCCGCCAGGCGCTCAGGGTCGATAGTCAGACCGAACAGCTTATGCTGCAACGGCTTCAGGGAAGTGGGCAGCACCAGATTATCCATATCATCGGCAATAAAGGGGTAGTTGGCCGCGCGGATACCAAACTGCATGGCCAGATACAAACTGGTCGGGGTTTTGCCGCAACGGGAAACGCCGAGCAGGATCACCTGCGCCTGATCGAGGTTGCGCAACGAAATACCGTCGTCGTGGGCGAGGGTGTAGTCAATGGCAGCAATGCGCGCGTCGTACTTGTTGAGGTTACCGGGATTCAGACCGTGCGTGCGGTGGGCGATAGGCGTAGGGTCGAGTTTCATCTCGTGCTGCAGTGGGGCAACCAATGCCTGCACGATATCCTGACAAAACCCTTCGCTTTGCAGAATGATCGAGCGAATTTCCGGCAGGACGATGGAGTAAAACACTAAAGGGCGCACGCCAGTTTGTTGGTAGATAGCGTCAATCTGGTCTTTAACCGCGCGCGCACGACTCTCATTTTCCACAAACGGCAGCGTAATACTGCTGATCGTGACCGGAAATTGCGACATCACCGCGTGACCCAATACCTCGGCGGTGATGGCCGTACCATCAGAAATATAAAATACGTGACGATCAACAGCATTATCCATTTTGCTCATCCTGGGGCAGATATAATTCTCTGAAAGCATAAATTAAAATTCGCCAGAAGCGAATATTGCGGCATCTATTTTATAAAATGAAACGGTATTTTTATATTTAATGAAAAGTACATTTCATTTTTCGGAACAAATGTTTATACCGGTCATTTTTGTGGTGATCCCGTGTGGCTCGCGGGTTTGCGCAAATGCGGAAACAATCTGAAAAAATAAAAAATAAAGTTGCTTGAACGATTCACCGTTTTTTTCGCCGGAGTAAATATGCCAAGATAATTACGCAAAATTGAGTTTCCTAACCTCGTTCATATATAAGGATTGTTCGATGTCCAACAATGGCTCGTCACCGCTGGTGCTTTGGTATAACCAACTCGGCATGAATGATGTAGACAGAGTTGGAGGCAAAAATGCCTCCCTGGGTGAAATGATTACTAACCTTTCAGGTATGGGTGTTTCCGTACCGAATGGTTTTGCAACGACCGCCGATGCGTTTAACCAGTTTCTGGACCAGAGCGGTGTAAACCAGCGCATTTATGAGCTGCTGGATAAAACGGATATCGACGATGTCACTGAGCTTGCGAAAGCCGGGGCACAGATCCGCCAGTGGATTATCGACACTCCTTTCCAGCCCGAACTGGAAAATGCCGTCCGCGATGCCTACGCGCAGCTGTCAGCGGACGATGCCAATGCCTCTTTTGCCGTGCGTTCTTCCGCTACCGCAGAAGATATGCCAGATGCGTCATTTGCCGGTCAGCAGGAAACCTTCCTCAACGTCCAGGGATTTGATGCCGTACTGGTTGCCATCAAACACGTATTTGCCTCGCTGTTTAACGACCGCGCGATCTCTTATCGTGTTCACCAGGGCTATGACCACCGTGGCGTCGCACTTTCTGCTGGCGTTCAGCGGATGGTGCGTTCTGACCTCGCGTCCTCAGGCGTAATGTTCTCCATCGATACCGAATCCGGTTTCGACCAGGTTGTCTTTATCACGTCCGCCTGGGGCTTGGGCGAAATGGTCGTGCAGGGCGCCGTTAACCCGGATGAATTCTACGTGCACAAACCGACCCTGGCGGCTAACCGTCCGGCGATCGTCCGTCGCACAATGGGATCGAAAAAAATCCGCATGATTTACGCGCCGACCCAGGAACACGGTAAGCAGGTGACCATTGAAGATGTCCCGCAGGAACAACGCGACATTTTCTCCCTGACTAACGAAGAAGTGCAGGAACTGGCCAAGCAAGCGGTGCAGATCGAGAAGCACTACGGTCGTCCAATGGACATCGAATGGGCGAAAGACGGCCATACCGGCAAGCTGTTCATTGTTCAGGCGCGTCCAGAAACCGTGCGCTCTCGCGGTCAGGTGATGGAGCGTTATACGCTGCATGCTCAGGGTAAAATTATTGCTGAAGGTCGCGCCATCGGCCACCGCATTGGCGCGGGTCCGGTCAAAGTCATTCATGACATCAGCGAAATGAACCGCATCGAACCAGGCGACGTACTGGTTACCGACATGACCGACCCGGACTGGGAACCGATCATGAAGAAAGCGGCAGCAATTGTCACTAACCGTGGCGGTCGTACCTGTCACGCGGCAATCATTGCCCGTGAACTGGGGATCCCGGCCGTGGTTGGCTGTGGCGATGCGACCGAGCGCATGAAAGATGGTGAGAAGGTAACTGTCTCCTGTGCCGAAGGTGACACCGGTTATGTTTACGCTGACATGCTCGATTTTAGCGTAAAGAGTTCCAGCGTGGAGACCATGCCGGATCTGCCGTTGAAGGTGATGATGAACGTCGGTAACCCGGACCGGGCTTTCGACTTTGCCTGTCTGCCAAACGAAGGCGTCGGCCTGGCGCGTCTGGAATTTATCATCAACCGCATGATTGGCGTACACCCGCGTGCGCTGCTGGAGTTCGATGACCAGACGCCTGAGCTGCAAAATGAAATCCGCGCCATGATGAAAGGTTTCGATTCTCCGCGTGAATTCTATGTCGGTCGTCTGATGGAAGGGATCGCGACGCTGGGTGCGGCGTTTTATCCAAAACGCGTCATCGTGCGTATGTCTGACTTTAAGTCCAACGAATATGCCAACCTGGTCGGCGGTGAGCGTTATGAACCGCATGAAGAGAACCCGATGCTGGGCTTCCGTGGGGCGGGCCGTTATGTTGCCGACAGCTTCCGCGACTGCTTCGCGCTGGAATGCGACGCAGTAAAACGTGTCCGTAACGACATGGGCCTGACTAACGTTGAAGTGATGGTACCGTTTGTACGTACCGTTGCCCAGGCGAAAGCGGTGGTGGAAGAGCTGGCACGCCAGGGGCTGAAACGCGGCGAGAACGGACTGAAGATCATCATGATGTGTGAGATCCCGTCTAACGCCTTGCTGGCCGAGCAGTTCCTCGAGTACTTCGACGGCTTCTCCATCGGCTCAAACGACATGACGCAGCTGGCGCTGGGTCTGGATCGTGACTCTGGTGTGGTTTCTGAACTGTTTGATGAGCGTAACGACGCGGTGAAAGCGCTGCTGTCGATGGCGATTCGTGCAGCCAAGAAACAGGGTAAATACGTGGGTATTTGCGGCCAGGGACCTTCTGACCACGAAGACTTCGCGGCCTGGCTGATGGAAGAGGGGATCGACAGCCTGTCGCTGAACCCGGACACCGTCGTACAAACCTGGCTGAGTCTGGCGGAACTGAACAAGTAATATCATGCCTTATCCGGCCTATTCAACGTAGGCCGGATAAGATGCGTGAGCATCGCCATCCGGCGCTTTATCCTGTAATACTCTCCACGCTCAAACGCTGAATAATATCCTGACGAAGCTGGTATTTTTGTACTTTACCGGACGCCGTGCGCGGTAATTTCTCCACGATCACAATGTGCTCAGGGTATTTATACTTTGCCACCCGCTTGCGGCTAAAAAAGGCCACCACTGATTCCAGCGACAACGAATGATGCGGGGGTTTTAGGACCACGTAAGCACACGACCTTTCACCTAAGCGTTCGTCCGGCATCGCGACAACACAGGCATCGTGAATGCGAGGATGCTGCAATAAAATATCCTCAACTTCGCGGCTGCTGATGTTTTCTCCACCGCGGACAATGATATCTTTTTTCCGTCCGGTGATTTTGATGTACCCCGCATCGTCCATTCGGCATAAGTCGCCGCTGTAATACCAACCGTCTTGATCCAGCGCGCGGGCGGTAAGTTCGGGTTCATCGAGGTAGCCCATAAACACATTGGGACCACGCGAAGCTTCTTCACCTTCTACCCCCGCGGGCAACGTATTGCGTGCTTCGTCGACCACTTTAATTTCGACGCCTGCAGCAGCATATCCGTCGGTATTCATCATGCGAGAAAGCGAATCATCGAGATTGACCAGCGCATGCGGTGAACTCTCTGTCGAGCCATAAATGCTTAATAATTTTATGCCGAGCTGCTGGCAGTCACGGGCAATCTTCTGTGGAATGGTTGTGCCCCCACATAAGAAAAAGCGTAGCGATGAGAGATCGCGTGGTCGTTTTTCCATGCTACACAACATGTCGTAGACGAAGGGCGTTGCGCCGAGCACACAGGTACAGCGTTGTTGCTCCAGCAGTTCAAGACAGGCGGTTGGGGTGAAAATATCTAACAATACGCTGCGTGCGCCGATTAAAAACGGTGCAGTAACGCCATGCAGAAAACCGGTAGCGTGTCCCAGTGGTGCGGGCATCAAAAACACATCCTGCCAGGTGAGATTGAGGCGGGCACAGTAGGCGCGCTCGCTGGCAAGGATGTTGTTGTGGGTCAGCATTACGCCTTTTGGCATTCCCTCGGTACCGGAGGTAAACAACACTGCCGCCAGTTCATCGGCGTGAACATTAATCGTCTGGGTTAAAGGCGGAGCTAAAAGCAATTGACTGAGCGCCAGCGAGGTCGTTGCCGGAGCTAGTTTATCCACGGCAACGATCTGTTGCAGATGCGGCAACTGGTTTTGTAAGGGGAGGATCAGATCGACCGGTCGGGTCTGTTTAAACAGCGTCGGTGCGAAAAAAATCTTCGCTTTGCACTTATTTAGCACCCATACCAGCTCTGCTTCACGCCACGCTGGCAGCAACGGTACGGAAACGGCCCCGATTTTCAGGCAGGCCAGGTAGATAATCGTAAACTCGCACCAGCCCGGTAACTGGAAGGCAATGCGATCGCCGGGTTGAATACCGCAGGCTAAAAACCAGGTTGCCAGACTGCTGGCCGCGCTGTCGAGTGCAGCATAGGTGTATGAAGCGCCATGGTTATCAACCACGGCGATTTTATCTGGCATGGCTCTGGCTGTTTGGTTCCAGTAATCGCCAAGCGAAGCATCTCCCCATAAACCCTGTTGCCGCCAGACTTCGCGGCGTTCGGCGTTAAACGTTAGTGTGATACTCATGAAGTTATTCCCAGGATGATTTCGGCATACATCTGACCGGATGGCCGGCGTGGCCGATCCGGTGTACTACAGGCAAAATCCATTAGCCGTAGCGAAAATCAACGCCAAATGTTCCGACCGGATATTCCCATTGGTCGAGGAGCGTGTCGCCGCACAGTACTCGACACGTTCCGCACTCCAGGCAACCAGCAGAATCAAAATGAATGTTTCCACTCTCATCCTGCTTATACAGCCCGGCGGGGCAGGCTTTCAGCAGCTTGCGAAATTCATTAAGGTCTGGATGTTCGGCCAGGATAATGTGCGGGTGGCCTTCATCGACATTGAATTTATTGACGCCCAGTTTGACGTCAACGTTAACGGTATTGTCCTGATTCATAGTGCAGTTGCCCCCTTGATACCGTCTTTCAGTAAGTTCATCAGCCCGATTTGTTTTGCGTGGGACATAATCATCTTGCGAACCGGTTGATTTGGACGTCCGTCAACGGTGAACATATCGCTCATGATGTCGGCCACCATACGCGGATACTGAGTGAACAGCCGTGGGTTTTCCATTAACGCCGGGATCTTGCGAAAATGCTGTAAATCACGCATCACACAGCCCTGTTCGAGCGCGCGCTTGTAGTCCATCAGGCTGCTGGCAGAGAAATCCTGGCGTTCTTTTGCTGCAATAGCTGTTTGGGCAGCGGCTTCTGCGGAAGCGATGGCCAAATCCATACCTCGCACCGTGAAACCCAGGTTCAAACAGAAACCGGCGGCATCGCCCACGATCATCACACCGTCATCGACCAGCTTTGGAACCATTGCCAGACCGCCTTCCGGCACCATATGCGCGGAATATTCCAGTAGTTCTCCACCGGCAATCAATGGCCGAATAGTTGGATGTTGCTTAAAGTCTTCCAGCATTTGTGGAATGCTTTTTGTGGCATGGGCAATATCCCCCAGACCACACACCAGACCCAGAGAGATGGAGTCCTGGTTGGTATACAAAAATCCGCCTCCCATCAACCCATCAGACGGTGAGCCCGCAAACAACCAGGCCGCGCCTTCATTACCTGAAAGATTGAAGCGATCTGCAATGACCGCTGGAGGTAAGCCGATCAGCTCTTTTACGCCAACGGCATAGTGATGTGCAGAAGAGGGCGGAACCATCCCCAGGGAACGCCCCAGCATAGAGTTGACGCCATCGGCAAGGATGACAATATTGGCTTCCAGGATATCGTCACCGGCCTGAACTCCGGTAACCTTATTACCTTCGCGGATCAGGGCATCGACGCGCACGCCGGGGATGAACTGCACGCCAGCTTGTTCCGCCTTATCCATTAGCCATGGGTCAAGTCTGTTGCGCAAAACGGTATACGAATCCTGCGTTGGTGCGTCAGCTTTTTCACGATGGAAATCGAGAGTGACGGCGCTTTCTTCGGTCAGAAAGGAGATTTTTTCGCGGGTGACTTTACGCTCGAGCGGCGCTTCCTGCGCGAACCCCGGCATGATGCGCTCAAGACTATGTGCATAGAGTCTTCCGCCGGTCATATTTTTACTACCAGCACTGTTACCGCGCTCGATGACCAGTACGTCCAGTCCGGCCTGAGCCATCACGTAGCCTGCAACCGTACCCGCCACGCCAGCACCGACCACAATGGCATCAAATTTTTCATCTGACATGCTTTATGCTCCCTTCCCGCTGCGAGGGCAGCGGGATATGTGCGTTAAATGTGGGGGTTAGCGGCTGAGATGCTCGATAAGAGCCGGAACGACTTTGTAGATGTCGCCGACCAGTCCGTAATCGGCGTAATTGAAAATAGGGGCTTTCTTATCTTTGTTGATGGCAACAATGACTTTCGCGCCGTTACCGCCAACCATATGCTGAATTTGTCCCGAAATGCCGAGGGTGAGGTAAAGGTCCGATTTCAGTAACACGCCAGAAACACCGATGTAGCGTTCGCGTTCCATCCAGTTTTCGCCTTCGGCAATCGGTCGTGAACAACCCACTTCTGCACCCAGTACAGATGCCAACTGGTGCACCATCTCCAGATCGTTTTGCGCAACCAGGCCGCGGCCCACACCCACCACACGTTTGGCTTTGCTGAGATCCACGCTGCTTACGGATTTGGCGCGACGTTCCTGGCACATAATTTCATGGTGCGGTGCGATGTAAGGTGCAGAGACAACAGGGCAGGTATGTGAAGCATTAGCCTCTACCGGTTCAAGTACACCTGGGGCAAGGGTGATAATTGCCTGAGTTGTTTTGATTTTTTCTTTGCCGAATGCCAGGCCACCGTACATACGGTGTTCTGCGAACAGTGAGCCATCATCAAGCGTTACCGACGTGGCGTCATTTACCATCGCTGCATTGAGCTGAATACTTAACCGCGCACCAAGGGATTTAGCGCGTTTAGTCGCTGGCATCAGCAATAGTCCGGTATGTTCTTGTATCAGGGCGGCGATGGTCTCGGCGAAATTTTCAACACGCTGTAAACCAGACGTTGTTTCAAGCACGACAATCTCATCGGCACCCAGAGGTTTAACCTGATTGGCCTGTTCGTTGCCTTGTACAATAAGGTGTACCTGTTCACCCCACAGGCGTGCGCCGGCCATTAATTCTGCATAGCGTTCTACGTTATCGCTGAACACCCATACGTTAGCTAATTTACTCATGATAATTTCTCTCTGTTGGGCTTAGTTCAGGGCTTTTTTCAGATGCTCAGCCAGCTCGGCGATGGCTTCTGCTGAGTCATTTTCCAGAATGATGTGCTTACGTTCTGTTTGTGGCGGAACGGTGAGGCTCACCAGTTCTGCTAACGGTGAGGCAGGTGTCCAGCCAATATCGCTGGCTTGCCACGGTGTGACTGGTTTTTTACCTGCGCCCAGAATGGCTTTCATCGAGGGAATACGCGGCGTGTTGATATCCGAGGTTACGCACAGCACGGCGGGGAGCGACAGTTCAATCACTTCAACTTCGTCTTCCAGCGTACGTTCAACCACAATGCGATCGCCGTTACGTTGGATGTTGCTGACGGCGTTAATCACCGGAAGTTGTAAGAGTTCGCCAACCAGTAAGCCAACCTGCTGGGCGTAGATGTCTCCAGACCCTTCGCCGAACAGCATCAGGTCGAATTCAATGTTTTTGGCCGCGCAGGCCAGCGCCTGAGCCGTGTCTCGCGGTAATGAATGCTCCAGTTGGGGATCCTGCACCATAAACAAACTGTCCGGCCCGCGGGACAGTACGTCTTTACGCACTTTGGAGTTTTGCAGTAGCGAGCCGCCAACCGTTAAGGCGACAATTTCATCACCTTCCGCACTAAGTTGCGTCGCGGCCTCTATTGCATTCAAATCAAACTGACTGATTTTGGCATCGGCCCGGTCAAAGTTAAGCGAACGTTCTGGGGTAACAACAATGTCCTGTTCTTCAGGCACCAACTTAAAGCAGGTTATTAGTTTCATGGCATCTCCAGTGATTCTCGTGTGGATGATGACGGGGAGTGACATCATCAACAGTAGGGAAAATTGACTGAAAATAGTGTGCGGCAGAGGGAGACTGTTTTCGACGGGGCAATCTGTTTTCATTCCCAACAATCTTGCAAAAAAAAGGACTTTAGGAATGCTGAGTTTATGAACGTAAAGACGACGTCGGGTGTTAAAGTGATAAATATGGAAATAAAATCGAGACGTTTTTTTGAGAAATGGATCATATTTTTATCCGTTTCTGCATGCACTTTGTTTCTGGTGTGTAAATTATTATTGCTGACTTAATAACATTTACACTTTCCTGTTATTTTAAAATAAAAACAATTTGCGTGAGCAGCGTGCTGAAGTTGGAGGTGTCATCTTGCAGACGAGGCAAATAATTTTGTTTCGCCTGGACAGAATAACGTTGTATAACGTCTTCATCGTTTTTACTTTTCGATATTAATTATCCGCAAAATTACTGCCTTTCGGTGGAGGTTGTCATGTATCAACGCTGTTTTGATAATGCCATGGAGACCCTTTTTGAACAGGGAAAAACCCCGAGATTTTCGCGATTCGTCATCAGTGATGATCCTAACTGGGAGTCGGGTCATCATGTTCATGACAATGAAACAGAGCTTATCTATGTAAAAAAGGGTGTCGCAAGACTAATTATCGACTCTTCGCTGTATGTCGCACATGCGGGTGACATCGTAGTGATAGAACAAGGGCGGTTACATGCGGTTGCTTCCGATAGCAGCGCACCTGCAACCACTTACACCTGTGCGCTCTACGGCTTTCGTTTTAACGACTGGCAGGAGAACCAACTCTTGCAGATGCACTCGTGTCCGGTTATTAACGTCAGCCAGGGCAAAGAGGTTATTAAAAGTATCTTTAATGAACTGAGTGTTATGATCCCGCAGAGCAAGAATAACCTGACGTCTTCCGCTTATGACGCCTTCGCTTATGCATTAACCGTTTTATATTACGAAAACTTTAAAAATGCTTATCGTTCTGAGCAGGGATATATTAAAAAAGATATCTTAATTAAAGATGTGTTGGTTTATTTAAATAACAACTTTCGAGAGAAAATTACGCTGGAACAGTTGTCTAAGAAATTTCGTGCCAGCGTGAGCTATATCTGTCACGAGTTTACTAAGGAGTATCGTATTTCGCCGATTAATTATGTGATTCAGCGGCGAATGACAGAGGCAAAATTTGCCCTGACGAATACGGAGTCCTCGTTGGCAGAAATTTCCTGGCGGGTAGGGTATGAAAATGTCGATCACTTTGCCAAACTCTTTCAGCGGCATGTGGGTTGTACCCCCAGCGATTATCGTAAGCAGTTTAAAAATAACCTTGTAGAACAGGAATGTTTGATGCCAGAAATATGATTCACCTGGCACGTGCCGGATAACGCATTTGCGCTATCCGGCAAGCATTACTGCTTACTTATTCTGATAATCTTTCAGGATTTGGCGACCCGCGACGTAAATCATGATTTCATCTGTACCACCGCCAATGCGTTCACAGCGGACATCACGCCAGAAGCGGGAAACGCGTGCTTCGTCGGTGTAACCCAGCCCACCCATAATCTGAATGGCGTCATCAATCACTTCCATTGCAGTACGTGCACAATACAGTTTTGCCAGCGCTGCACTGGTGCGCAGAGACTGTTCCTGATCGGCCTGCCAGGCGACTTTTAACACCATATTGCGCATGTTATCGATTTTAATCGCCATCAGCGCCAGTTTTTCCTGGATCATCTGATTGTGACCAATTGGCTTACCGAATGCGATGCGCTGGTTGGCGTAACGGGCGGCATCTTCGAAGGCGCATTCAGCAAAACCGGTACTGCGCGCAGCGTTGATCAAACGTTCCATTTCGAAGTTGTACATGACGTTGAGGAAACCCATGCCTTCCTCTCCGACCATATCGCTTTCGTCCACTTCGACGTCATCAAGATAAACTTCGCAGGTGCTGAGCATATGCCAGCCGATTTTATGCAGCGGATTAACCTTAATGCCGGGTTTTTTCGAATCGACCCACCACAGCGTAAAGGCTTTTTTCGGATCTTTTGGCTCCGGATCGCGGGCCAGTACCAGCATATAGGGATACTCTTTCGCGCCGGTGATAAAGGTTTTCTGCCCGTTGAGATAGACCTTACCGTTTTTGCGAGTGTAGCTGGTGGTCGCGCTGTTGTTGTCGGAGCCAGCTCCCGGTTCGGTTAATGCCAGCGCATACGCTGGATCGCCCGTTTCCATGGTGCTTTCTGCGGTCTTACGCAGCTGTTCAGCGGATCCAAAACGACGCATACTGTGAATGCACTGACCGTTAGTGATCAAAAAAGCGGGTGCGCCGCATTTTGAAACTTCCATCAGCGCCAGCATCTGTGTGACGTAATCTGCCGGGATGCCACCAAACTCTTCCGGAACGCCCAGCATCGAAATACCGGGTAATGACTCCAACTTATTGATAGTGTTTTATGTTCAGATAATGCCCGATGACTTTGTCATGCAGCTCCACCGATTTTGAGAACGACAGCGACTTCCGTCCCAGCCGTGCCAGGTGCTGCCTCAGATTCAGGTTATGCCGCTCAATTCGCTGCGTATATCGCTTGCTGATTACGTGCAGCTTTCCCTTCAGGCGGGATTCATACAGCGGCCAGCCATCCGTCATCCATATCACCACGTCAAAGGGTGACAGCAGGCTCATAAGACGCCCCAGCGTCGCCATAGTGCGTTCACCGAATACGTGCGCAACAACCGTCTTCCGGAGCCTGTCATACGCGTAAAACAGCCAGCGCTGGCGCGATTTAGCCCCGACGTATCCCCACTGTTCGTCCATTTCCGCGCAGACGATGACGTCACTGCCCGGCTGTATGCGCGAGGTTACCGACTGCGGCCTGAGTTTTTTAAATGGCGGAAAATCGTGTTGAGGCCAACGCCCATAATGCGGGCGGTTGCCCGGCATCCAACGCCATTCATGGCCATATCAATGATTTTCTGGTGCGTACCGGGTTGAGAAGCGGTGTAAGTGAACTGCAGTTGCCATGTTTTACGGCAGTGAGAGCAGAGATAGCGCTGATGTCCGGCGGTGCTTTTGCCGTTACGCACCACCCCGTCAGTAGCTGAACAGGAGGGACAGCTGATAGAAACAGAAGCCACTGGAGCACCTCAAAAACACCATCATACACTAAATCAGTAAGTTGGCAGCATCACC
>NZ_JAOWGS010000035.1:0-124223 GCF_030333035.1 Citrobacter sp. Cpo015
CCTTATCCGGCCTGCAGGGGCCGGGCTGAACGTATTTTGTAGGCCTGATAAGCGCAGCGCATCAGGCACATCACAACACCACGGTTACCATCTTATCCATTGCGTAACAAAATCAGCAAGTTGCTGTATGTCGTTGATATCTAACAATGGAACATCCACTGTCAGCGGAACATCACTGGCAACCGCGATAACATATTCGTCTATCGCCAATTCTTCAGGACTATGCCCGCAACCGTCGCGAAAAAGCACGATCTTAGCGACAGGTTCATGCTTAAACCCTTCAACCAGCACTAGATCCAACGTCGCTGCATCCATCCGGCTTACCAGATACGCTAAATCCAGTTCGGGCTCTTCCGGTGTTTCTACCATTAATGCCCAACGTTGCTGGCTGGCGACCAGCGTTTGTGCTGCACCGGCTTTGCGCAGTTCATAGCTATCTTTACCGGGCTTGTCGACATCCATATTGTGATGAGTATGTTTAATCAATCCGGGACGTATACCTCTGGCACGTAGTTCCGGGATCAACTTTTTGAGCAGCGTGGTTTTTCCCGTGCCGCTCCATGCCGCAATGGCGAGTAATGGGATCATGATTTTTCCTGCCATTTTGCGAGCTCTTCGGGGGTGTTCACGTTTACGAACGCATCTTTATGATCGCTGAAATCGACAGCATGACCGCCAGCCAGACGCATAAAGACCATAACGCGTCGTTCACCGGACTGAAGATAATCCTGCAGCAAAGGCTGCATAGAGCGGTGCATCAGCGCAATGGTTGGGTGATCTCTTTCCCCATCATGCACCCAGACAACGGGTGCAGCTTTACGTTGCTCTTTTAGACGAGCGACCAGATCGTGAGGAATATAGGGCATATCGCACGGGCAAAACAGAAACCACTCCCCCGTTTGCTGCAGGAATACCGATAGCATCCCGGCCAGTGGGCCAGGGAAATCGGCCAAGGAATCGGGAATAACTTTCAGGCCGCTTTGCTGGTATATATCCCGGTGGCGATTGGCATTCACCACCACGGTTTCGACCTGCAAAGCGAGAATGTCGGCCACATGCCGCCAAAGAGGTTTACCGTCCAGTTCAAGCAGACCTTTATCGGTCCCACCCATCCGTCTGGCCTTACCGCCAGCCAGCACAACCCCTGTTATTGCACTATCCAGAATCACTGATATCGCCTCTTTTAATGTGGGATTGACCCTGCTAACGTATCTGTATTGAGCCTAAGGAGCAAAACCATGAAATGTAAACGTCTGAATGAAGTTATTGAACTCCTCCAGCCTGCCTGGCAGAAGGAACCCGATCTTAACCTGATGCAATTTTTGCAGAAACTGGCGCAAGAGTCAGGTTTTGACGGCGAACTGGCGGATTTAACTGATGACATTCTGATCTATCACCTGAAAATGCGAGACTCAGCGAAGGATGCTGTCATCCCAGGTATTCAGAAAGATTATGAAGAAGATTTTAAAACCGCACTACTCCGCGCTCGTGGCGTAATTAAAGAGTAAAAGCTTGTAATCGCCGCCACCGAAAGCGCTGCGAAATGATATCCTGAATCATTCGTAGTATTTTCCGGATGATGGGATGAACGACAACGCTTTTAACTTCCAGACGCTACACCCGGATACCATCATGGATGCACTGTTTGAGCAGGGGATCCGGGTGGATTCCGGGCTTACCCCGCTTAACAGCTATGAAAACCGTGTCTATCAATTCCAGGACGAAGACCGTCGACGCTTTGTCGTTAAGTTTTATCGCCCTGAACGTTGGTCTGTCGATCAGATCCAGGAAGAGCACCAGTTTGCTCTGGAACTGGTAAGCGATGAAGTCCCGGTAGCTGCGCCGTTGGTACTGAACGGCCAAACGCTGTTAAGTCACCAGGGTTTCCATTATGCGATCTTCCCCAGCGTCGGTGGACGACAGTTTGAAGCCGACAACATCGATCAGATGGAGGCGGTGGGGCGCTATCTCGGGCGTATGCACCAGACCGGATGCAAGCGTACTTTTACCTTCCGACCGACGATTGGCCTTGAAGAATACCTGACTGAGCCGCGTAAAGTTTTTGAACACGCACAGCTTATCCCATCAGGGCAAAAAGCGGCTTTCCTGAAGGCAACGGATGCGCTTATCGCGGTGGTTACCGAACGCTGGCATACGCGTTTTACTACGTTACGCCTGCACGGTGATTGTCATGCCGGTAATATTCTGTGGCGCGATGGCCCGATGTTTGTCGATTTAGATGATGCCCGCAATGGTCCGGCTATTCAGGATTTATGGATGCTCCTCAATGGTGATAAAGCTGAACAACGCATGCAGCTAGAAACCATTATCGAGGCTTATGAAGAGTTTAGTGAGTTCGACATCTCTGAAATCGGACTGATAGAACCTTTACGCGCTATGCGTTTAGTTTATTATCTTGCCTGGCTGATTCGACGTTGGGCTGACCCTGCGTTCCCAAAAAACTTCCCGTGGTTAACCGGGGAAGATTACTGGCATCGTCAGACCGCGACCTTTATTGAGCAGGCAAAAATTCTGCAAGAGCCCCCCTTACAATTAACGCCAATGTATTAATCGGAGAAACTTGAACATGAAAAAAATATGGCTGGCGCTGGCTGGTATGGTCTTAGCTTTTAGCGCATCTGCAGCGCAGTTCCAGGATGGTAAACAATACATCACCCTGGAGAAGCCTGTTGCGGGTGAACCGCAAGTGTTGGAGTTCTTCTCCTTCTACTGCCCGCACTGCTACCAGTTTGAAGAAGTGCTTCATGTATCTGATAACGTGAAGAAAAAACTGCCGGAAGGCACCAAGATGACCAAATACCACGTCGAGTTTCTCGGGCCGTTGGGCAAAGATCTGACGCAGGCATGGGCGGTTGCTATGGCGCTGGGTGTTGAAGATCAGGTTACTGTTCCGCTGTTTGAAGGCGTTCAGAAAACGCAGACCGTTCAGTCGGTTGCTGACATCCGTAAAGTGTTTGTCGATGCGGGTATTAAAGGCGAAGACTATGATGCGGCATGGAACAGCTTCGTAGTGAAATCTCTCGTGGCACAGCAGGAAAAAGCAGCGGCTGATTTACAGCTGCAGGGCGTTCCGGCGATGTTCGTGAATGGCAAATATCAGGTCAACCCGCAGGGCATGGATACCAGCAGCATGGATATCTTTGTACAACAGTATGCGGATACCGTGAAATACCTGGTCGGTCAGAAGTAAAAGCAAAAGCCGGTCACTGACCGGCTTTTTTATTTGCGGCTTTAATCGCGTCGAGCTGCGCGTCTTTCTCACTCCACAGCGTATTCAACCACAGCTGAAAGCGGCGCTTGAATGCCTTATCGTTCACGTAATCACCGTGTAACTCTTCATGGATTGGCTCCAGATTCACCCGCACGACAATCCTCGTTAGCTTACCGCTCAGCATGTCGTAGAAAGGCCGACTGCTGTTTTCCGGATAGCATAACGTGACGTTCAACATTTTATCGAACTGTGACCCCAGTACGTTTAATGCCATCGCAATACCTGCCGCCTTGGGTGGGAGCAGGTTTTGATAGGGTGAGCGGGTTTGCTCACGTTTATCTTTGGTAAAGCGCGAACCTTCGACAAAATTCACAATGGTTGTCGGGTGTACGCGAAACTTCTCGCAGGAACGACGGGTTGTTTCGACATCTTTACCACGGCGTTCCGGATGGCGAAGCAGATAGCCACGTGAATAGCGTTTCATAAACGGCATATCCAGCGCCCAGCAAGCCAGGCCAATAAAGGGCACCCAGGCCAGCTGTTGCTTGAGGAAATATTTATTCATCGGGATGTGCTTACGGAACAGAACGCAAAGCACAACGATATCGGCCCAGCTGTAATGATTACAAATGAGCAGATACCAGTTTTTCTTGCTAAGACCTTCCAGCCCTTCAACATCCCACTTCAGCCGTGGATTAAGGTGCAGCAGTAGCGCCAGACCTTCACACCAGCAGTACATCATGAAATTACAGAAGACAGAAACCTTGCGCCAGACGACAGGAATGGGCAAAAGGAGTTTCACAACCCCGGCAAGGATGATCGGCACAGAACAAAAAATCGTGACCAATATGGTCAATACGATACTCAGCAACAGCGTTATCGCAGCGAGTATTCTCGTCATAATTAAATTATTCAAAAGGTTAGCCATAGACAGTGCGCGAAAGAGGCGCAAGGGGCTGATTTTATCAGAAAACGAACCAAATGATGGATCTTCCCTGAATAGAAAAAAAGAGAATATCTATCCACATCAGGATATAAGCTGTAAAAATGGAATAAAATGCCGTGGGTTTATTTAACCAATTGAAAATGTTGTATAAATACAATGGAGCATTAATTGCCTTGCTATATTTAAAGAGCTGAAAATTATTTATTCACAAAGTTATCCACAGCTATCTTTGCGAGCAAAGCAGAAGATCTGCAAAAGTTTTTCGACAAATGCGGCGAAAAACTCATGTTTTCATCCTGTCTGTGGCATCCTTTACCCATAATCTGATAAACAGGCACGGACATTATGGTTCAGATCCCAGAAAACCCACTTATCCTTGTAGATGGCTCATCTTACCTGTATCGCGCATACCACGCGTTCCCACCGCTGACTAACAGCGCAGGAGAACCTACGGGCGCGATGTACGGTGTCCTCAACATGCTGCGTAGCTTGATTCTGCAATATCAACCAACCCATGCAGCGGTGGTATTCGACGCCAAGGGTAAAACCTTCCGTGATGAATTATTCGAACATTATAAGTCTCACCGCCCACCGATGCCGGACGATCTGCGTGCGCAGATTGAACCTCTGCATGCGATGGTAAAGGCGATGGGGTTGCCACTGTTGGCTGTTTCTGGCGTGGAGGCGGACGATGTTATCGGTACGCTGGCGCGGGAAGCAGAGAAGATCGGTCGCCCGGTGCTGATTAGCACCGGTGATAAAGATATGGCTCAGTTGGTGACGCCGAATATCACCCTTATCAACACCATGACCAATACGATCCTCGGCCCGGATGAAGTGGTAAATAAGTACGGCGTCCCGCCGGAACTGATCATCGATTTCCTGGCGCTAATGGGTGACTCCTCAGATAACATTCCTGGCGTTCCAGGCGTAGGCGAAAAAACCGCTCAGGCACTGCTGCAGGGGCTGGGTGGGCTGGATACCCTCTATGCCGAATCAGACAAAATAGCGGGGCTGACCTTCCGTGGTGCGAAAACCATGGCGGGCAAACTTGAGCAGAATAAAGAGGTGGCGTACCTCTCTTATCAATTGGCTACCATCAAAACCGATGTTGAGCTGGAATTGACCTGTGAGCAGCTGGAAGTGCGTCAGCCCGCTGCAGAAGAACTGCTTGGCCTGTTTAAACAGTATGAATTTAAACGTTGGGTTACCGACGTTGAAGCGGGTAAATGGCTACAGGCGAAAGGGACGAAGCCGGCGGCAAAACCGCAAGAAACTATTGTCGTCGATGAAATGCCTGAGGAGCCGGCCACGGTTCTTTCGTATGAAAACTATGTGACGATTCTGGACGAAGCGACGCTGGAAGAGTGGATCGCTAAGCTGAAAAAAGCACCTGTCTTTGCCTTCGATACTGAAACTGACAGCCTGGACAACATTTCCGCGAATCTGGTTGGCCTGTCTTTTGCCATTGAACCGGGTGTGGCGGCGTATGTTCCTGTTGCCCACGATTACCTGGATGCTCCTGACCAGATCGCGCGCGACCGTGCGCTGGAGCTGCTAAAGCCGCTGCTGGAAGATGAGAACGCGCACAAAGTCGGGCAAAACCTGAAGTACGATCGCGGCATCCTGGCGAACTATGGCATCGAGCTGCGCGGCATCACCTTTGACACCATGCTCGAATCCTACATTCTTAACAGCGTCGCTGGACGACACGATATGGACAGCCTGTCGGACCGCTGGCTGAAACATAAAACCATCACCTTTGAAGAGATCGCCGGAAAAGGCAAAAACCAGCTTACCTTTAACCAGATAGCACTGGAAGAGGCTGGTCGTTACGCTGCGGAAGACGCCGACGTTACGCTACAGCTGCATCTGAAAATGTGGCCAGAATTGCAGCAGCATAAAGGGCCGTTGAACGTCTTTGAAAATATCGATATGCCGCTGGTGCCGGTTTTGTCTCGCGTTGAGCGCAACGGTGTGAAAATCGATCCGGCTGTTCTGCACAAGCATTCAGAAGAGCTGACGCTGCGTTTGAATGAGCTGGAGCAAAAAGCGCACGAGATCGCCGGAGAAGCGTTTAACCTCTCTTCCACTAAGCAACTGCAAACTATCCTGTTTGAAAAGCAGGGTATTAAGCCGTTGAAGAAAACCCCTGGCGGCGCGCCATCAACGTCGGAAGAGGTACTGGAAGAGCTCGCGCTGGATTACCCATTGCCGAAAGTGATCCTGGAATATCGTGGTTTAGCAAAACTGAAGTCGACCTATACGGATAAGCTTCCGTTGATGATTAACAAGAAAACCGGGCGCGTGCACACCTCATACCATCAGGCGGTTACTGCCACCGGGCGCTTGTCTTCAACGGATCCAAACCTGCAAAACATCCCGGTACGTAATGATGAAGGTCGTCGTATTCGTCAGGCGTTCATTGCGCCAGAAGACTACCTGATTGTCTCTGCGGACTACTCACAGATTGAACTGCGTATCATGGCGCACCTTTCACGTGATAAAGGTCTGCTTACCGCGTTTGCCGAAGGGAAAGACATTCACCGCGCAACGGCGGCAGAAGTCTTTGGTTTACCGCTTGATTCTGTGACCAGCGAGCAACGCCGCAGCGCTAAAGCCATTAACTTCGGTTTGATCTACGGGATGAGCGCCTTTGGTTTGGCGCGCCAGTTGAATATTCCGCGCAAAGAAGCACAGAAGTACATGGATCTCTACTTTGAACGCTACCCTGGTGTGTTGGAATACATGGAACGCACCCGAGCGCAGGCGAAAGAGCAAGGCTATGTAGAAACGCTGGAAGGTCGCCGTCTCTATTTACCGGATATTAAATCCAGTAATGGTGCTCGTCGCGCTGGTGCTGAACGTGCGGCTATTAACGCCCCGATGCAGGGAACTGCCGCAGACATTATCAAACGAGCCATGATTGCCGTGGATGGATGGCTGCAAACCGAGCAACCGCGCGTGCGCATGATCATGCAGGTACACGATGAACTGGTGTTTGAAGTGCACAAAGATGATCTGGAAAGCGTCTCCAAAAAGATCCACCAACTGATGGAAAACGAGACTCAGATTGACGTGCCGTTGCTGGTGGAAGTCGGGAGTGGTGAAAACTGGGATCAGGCGCACTAAGGGTTTACTTAATAATGCGCCTTTTTCGTAACTAAGCAACATAAGAGAGAGCTTTTTGTGATGTCCATTAAAATTCCCTATGTAAGGAATGAAAAAAAATTACAAAAAGTGCTTTCTGAGCTGCTCAAAAAAGAGTAAAGTTATTCTCGTAGGGTACAGAGGTAAGATGTTCTATCTTTCAGACCTTTTACTTCACGTAATCGGATTTGGCTGAATATTTTAGCCGCCCCAGTCAGTAATGACTGGGGCGTTTTTTATTGTGCGAAAGAAAAGTTTTGCACATGCTGTAGGCCGGATAAGACGCGCAGCGGCGTCATCCGGCATATCGGTGGGTTATTCCCCTTCCTGCACCTCTTCAACCGGTGCCAGTTCACTAAACCAGCTATCCAGTTTTTGCCGCAGTTTGTCCACACCCAGTTTTTTCAGCGATGAAAATGCTTCTACCTGCACATCACCGTTAAATGCCAGTACGGCTTCACGTACCATATTCAGCTGCGCTTTGCGTGCACCGCTGGCCAGCTTATCTGCTTTAGTCAGCAGTACCAGCACCTGAACGTTGCTCTCAACTGCCCACAGGATCATCTGTTGATCGAGATCTTTTAACGGATGACGAATATCCATCAGCACTACCAGACCTTGCAGGCTCTGACGCTTTTCCAGATATTCAGCCAGCGCGCGCTGCCATTTACGCTTCATTTCTTCTGGAACTTCGGCATAACCGTATCCTGGCAAATCGACCAGGCGTTTGCCGTCAACGACTTCAAACAGGTTGATGAGCTGAGTACGACCCGGCGTTTTAGATGTACGCGCCAGACCTTTTTGATTCGTCAGGGTATTTAGCGCACTGGATTTGCCTGCGTTGGAACGGCCAGCAAAAGCCACTTCGATACCGGTATCGGAAGGTAAGTGGCGAATATCAGGCGCACTCATCACAAAGTGCGTCTGTTGATAATTCAAGTTAGTCAAAGCAGTCCTCTCCATCAATCAGGGCTTTGCAGCGATTATACCTGAACCCCAGCAAAAGGCTGGTTTTTCGACGAGTGAGCTGTGTAAGTAAAAACCTCGCGCTTTGTGAGACATTGCCGACAGTTTCTATACGAGATGACAGAGTAAAAAATGACAGAACTAAAATAAATCATATGGTTACATTTGGGCGCTATTCTTAAAATCAGAAATTGTTACCCAGGTTACTTGTACGTTTAAACCAAAACGGTAAAGTAGCGTCCATAGCGAGGAAGCTGACAGGATAGACGACTCAGGATGAGGGTCAGGAGCGCCAGGAGGCGAAGACACAGGATTGTCAGGAAGACAAACGTCCGGAGACGTTAGTAAAAGGAAATGGAAACAACACGGAATGTTAGAGGCTAAGGGAAAAACAGGGTGTGTTGATAGCCAACAGGGATTGTAGAGCCCGTAAGGGTTGAGAGTCAGGAAAAAAGGCGACAGATTACTCTGTCGCCTTTTTTCTTTATTTCTGCTAGATTCCGGCGCAATTATATACTGAATAAAAACAGCCAAAGACGAATCATGATGAAACCAACTTCTACACCACGCGGTAAAGGTCCTGCAAAAGCGCGTCGTAAAACACGCGAAGAAATTAACCAGGAAGCTCGCGACCGTAAGCGCCAGAAAAAACACCGTGGTCATGCGGCAGGTAGCCGTGCGTCCGGTAGTGAAGGCGCATCTGGTGGCGGAAACCAAAATAAGCAAAAAGATCCTCGTATTGGCAGCAAAACCCCCATTCCATTGGGCGTGACCGAAAAAGTCACCAAACAGCACAAACCGAAGAGTGAGAAACCTATGCTTTCACCACAGGCTGAGTTGGATTTACTGGAAACGGATGAGCGCCTGGATGCGCTGCTGGAGCGTCTTGAAGCAGGAGAAACCCTGAGCGCGGAAGATCAGTCCTGGGTTGATGCCAAGCTGGACCGCATCGATGAGCTGATGCAAAAGCTGGGTCTTTCCTACGATGACGAGGAAGAAGAGGAAGAAGAAGAAAAGCAGGAAGACATGATGCGCCTGCTGAAAGGCGGCAACTAACGGTTTTACACCGTGGGTCTTCCCGTCCTGCTTATAACCCTTCCGGTTATATGTTATCTGGTGTGGTTATTCGTTAAACTACAGCGGTTGTCGCGGCGACAGAAGTGGCTGCGCAACCGACTTATCACCCGTACTGGGGTTAAGTCGGTACGCCGTACCCGCCAGAGACGCCATCGGAAGGAGTGAGCATGTCAGAGCAGTTAATAGACTGGGACCTGGCCCTGATCCAGAAATATAACTATTCCGGGCCACGATATACCTCGTACCCGACCGCGCTGGAGTTTTCTGAAGACTACGGCACTGAGGCATTTCTAAAGGCCGTGGCGCGTTATCCTGAGCGTCCTCTCTCGCTGTACGTTCACATCCCGTTCTGCCACAAGCTGTGCTACTTCTGCGGCTGTAACAAGGTCGTGACTCGCCAGCAGCATAAAGCCGATCAATACCTCGATGTCTTAGAACAAGAAATTATTCATCGCGCACCGCTGTTCGCCGGACGCCATGTCAGTCAGCTGCACTGGGGCGGCGGCACGCCAACGTACCTGAATAAAGCGCAAATCAGTCGTTTGATGTCGCTGCTGCGTGGCAACTTTAACTTTAACGACGACGCTGAAATCTCGATCGAAGTGGATCCGCGAGAAATTGAGCTGGATGTGCTCGATCATTTACGCGCTGAAGGTTTTAACCGCCTGAGCATGGGGGTGCAGGACTTCAATAAAGAAGTTCAGCGCCTGGTGAACCGTGAGCAGGATGAGGAATTCATCTTTGCGCTGCTGAATCATGCGCGTGAGATTGGCTTTACCTCGACGAATATCGATCTGATTTATGGTTTGCCAAAACAGACGCCGGAAAGTTTCGCCTTCACCCTGAAACGCGTTGCTGAGCTGAATCCAGACCGACTGAGTGTCTTTAACTACGCGCACCTGCCGACGCTGTTTGCCGCTCAGCGCAAAATTAAAGATGCCGACCTGCCCAGCGCGCAGCAGAAGCTGGATATCCTGCAGGAAACCATCTCTTCACTGACCGAAACTGGCTATCAGTTCATTGGCATGGATCACTTTGCCCGCCCGGATGACGAACTGGCCATTGCTCAACGTAAGGGTGTGCTGCATCGTAATTTCCAGGGTTATACCACCCAGGGTGATACCGATCTGCTGGGAATGGGCGTGTCAGCCATTAGTATGATTGGTGACAACTACGCGCAGAACCAGAAAGAGCTGAAGCGCTATTATCAGCAGGTAGACGAGCAGGGGGACGCGCTGTGGCGCGGAATTGCCCTGACCCGTGACGACTGCATTCGTCGGGATGTTATTAAGCTCCTGATCTGCAACTTCCGCCTCGACTATGCCGCTGTGGAACAGCAATGGGATCTGAACTTCGCTGACTATTTTGCCGAAGACCTGAAACTGCTGGCACCGCTGGCGAAGGATGGGCTGGTGGATGTCGATGAGAAGGGGATTCAGGTCACGCCGAAGGGCCGTCTGCTGATCCGTAATATTTGCATGTGCTTCGATGCGTATCTGCGCCAGAAAGCGCGGATGCAGCAATTCTCGCGGGTGATTTAACGCTTTTCCGGGTGGCGCTTCGCTTATCGTGCCTACGAAAATCTCAATACGTAGGTCGGGTAAGCGAAGCGCCACCCGGCGAACCCGCTAGCTGAACAGTCCAACCAGCGCTGCGCACAATACTGCGGCGACCGCAGTTTGTGGCGTATGGCTTTCGACCGCACCGCTCGACAGCAGATTAATGATTGATTCCAGCATGATGACTTCCCCCCGTTAGTCGGGCACGATCATACTTAACTCATCGGAACAGTAAAGCGCAAAATAGCAGCTATTTGCGCTCAATTATTAATCTTTACACAGTGACGATATGTCACTCCATTCCGAGTTCTTTTAGCTTACGCGTCAAGGTATTACGACCCCAACCGAGCAAGCGTGCCGCTTCCTGTTTATGCCCCTGGGTATGACGTAGCGCGGTAGTCAACAGCGTGCGCTCCATCTCTGGTTGGGCCTCAGAAAGCAAGTTTTGATGACCGGAGCGTAATGCCCGATCCGCCCACTGTGCCAATAGCGTTGCCCAACTATCCGGCTGCATATGGGACGGTGCATCTGGCACAGAGGTTTCAAACAGCTCGGTTGGTAAGTCCTGAATCAGTACTTCCTGCCCGGCGGCCATTACGGTTAACCAGCGGCAGGTATTCTCAAGCTGACGCACGTTACCTGGCCAGGCCAGACGGGTGAGCGCAGCCTCGGTTTCCGGGTGTAATTGTTTGGCTTCCACCCCCAGTTCGCGGGCGGCCTCCTGCAGGAAATGACGCGCCAGGCGGGGGATATCTTCCCGACGTTCGCGCAGTGGCGGCAGATGTACCCGAATGACGTTCAGGCGATGGAATAAGTCCTCACGGAATTTGCCTTCCTGCACGCGCAGTTCAAGATTCTGGTGCGTGGCGGCGATAATGCGTACATCTACCTTTACGGGCGCGTAACCGCCAACGCGGTAAAACTGTCCGTCGGCTAATACGCGCAATAAACGCGTTTGCACGTCCAGCGGCATATCGCCAATTTCATCGAGGAACAGCGTACCGCCGTCTGCCTGTTCAAAGCGCCCCTGACGAATGGTATTCGCCCCGGTAAACGCGCCTTTCTCGTGGCCAAACAGCTCAGATTCGATCAAATCTTTCGGGATTGCCGCCATGTTCAGCGCGATAAACGGCGCTTTGACGCGCGGGCTATGACGGTGCAACGCATGGGCGACCAGCTCTTTACCGGTTCCTGACTCCCCATTAATCAATACGCTGATTGAAGACCGGGATAGGCGACCAATAATGCGAAAAACGTCCTGCATTGCTGGCGCTTCGCCGATGATGTCGGTTGTAGGGCCGTTAATCTGAACATTGCGCGGCTGCTGCTGTTCCTGATAGTGACTGATGGCGCGCTCGACCAGCGCCACAGCTTCATCAATATCAAAAGGTTTGGGCAGATAATCAAACGCCCCTTGCTGATAGGCGCTGACGGCGGCATCCAGATCGGAGTGCGCGGTCATTATGATGACCGGAAGCATCGGATGCCGCTGTTTAATCTGTTTTAACAGCGTCAGGCCGTCCATACCCGGCATGCGGATATCTGACAACAGCACGTCCGGCGTTTTGCTGGCCAGCGCGTCCAGTACCTCTTTACCACTTTCAAATGTGGTACAGCTTAGCCCTGCCCCTGCGAGCGCACGTTCAAGCACCCAACGGATGGAACTATCGTCATCAACGACCCAGACTATTCCTCGTTGCATAAACGTCACCTTATTTCCTGATAGGCAGGTAAACCGAGAACTCGGTATGACCCGGCCAACTGGTAAATTCAATTTTGCCGGAATGTTGATCAATCAAATTACGGGCGATAGATAATCCAAGGCCGGTACCGCCTTCGCGACCGCTAACCATTGGGTAGAACAGCGTATCCTGCAAATGCGAGGGGATACCTGGACCGTTATCCTCTACATCAATTCGTGCCGCCAGACGGTAACGCATGCCGTGTAGCGTGAGCTGAAACGCGGTGCGGGTGCGCAGAATGATCTCGCCGCCTTCCGGTCCCAGCGCCTGCAAAGCATTGCGTACGATGTTCAGCAAAACCTGCTCGATCTGGTCCGGGTCGTGCAGTAATTCGGGCAGACTTGGGTCGTAATCCCGGATTAGCGTGACGTTTTCCGGCAGCTCCATCGAGACCAGCGCCACCACGCGTTCCGCCACTTTGTGAATACTTTCCGTGATGTGCATGCCGGGCTGTTGTGGCCCCAGCAGACGGTCGACCAGATTACGCAGGCGGTCCGCCTGTTCAATAATGACTTTGGTATATTCGGTCAGCGCCGGGTCCGGAAGCGCTTTACTGAGAAGTTGCGCCGCACCGCGTAATCCGCCCAGCGGGTTTTTAATTTCATGTGCCAGACCACGCACCAGATCGCGGGCAGCAATCTGCTGGGCGTGCTGGAGCTGTTCCTGACTCAGACGGCGCTGGTTATCCATAGGGGCCATCTCCAGCAAGATAAGGCCATCAGGCAGCCTCTGAGCGGTCACAGAGAGGATATGTGAGTGGCTGTCTATCACCAGCGTCACTTCGTTATCCGTAAAGCCCTGGCCTGCTTCCAGGCTCTCTCGCATCAGTCCGATGTTTAAGGAGAAATAACTCAACAGATCGGGAAGCGGTGTACCAAACAGTTTGCGGGAGCTTTGGGCGAGCAACTGCTGTGCCGCCGGGTTGGCGTAATGTACAGCCAGCTCATCGTCGACGAGTAAGATGCTGTTGATTAAAGAATTTAGGATCTGCCCAGCATCGGGCAGCGTGCCGGTTGCCATTCAGCAGTCTCCTGAAAAGTGTTGCACCAATTTAGTGCATTATAGCTTTTTACATCAAAAAAGCGCGAAAAAGCAGGTTGTTAGTGGAGAAAAAAGCCCATCCAGAGATGGGCTACAGATGACTGGCAAACATAGATGCCGGATGGCGGATTTGCCTTATCCGGCCTACAAGGTAATGTTACCCTCCAGGCCTGATAAGTTTGCGCCATCAGGCGTCCTATCATTCACCATCGATCTCAAGCCTGCCTGAGCAGGCTAAAAGTTCCACGGCAACTCAAACGATTAAACGCTGTAGTACAGCTCAAACTCTACCGGGTGCGGAGTCATGCGCACGCGGTCATCTTCTTCGCGACGCAGCGCAATGTACGCATCGATCGCTTCATTGGTGAACACGCCGCCTGCGGTCAGGAACTCGCGGTCCAGATCCAGTTCTTTCAGTGCTTCTTCCAGAGAACCAGCAACCTGTGGGATCTCTTTCGCTTCTTCCGGCGGCAGGTCGTACAGGTTTTTGTCCATTGCTTCGCCCGGGTGGATCTTGTTCTTAATACCGTCAAGACCAGCCATCAGCAGCGCTGCGAAGCACAGGTATGGGTTAGCAGCCGGGTCCGGGAAACGCACTTCGATACGACGCGCTTTCGGAGAAGCAACTACCGGGATACGGATAGACGCAGAACGGTTACGGGCAGAGTAAGCCAGCATTACCGGTGCTTCGTAACCCGGGACCAGACGCTTGTAGGAGTTGGTGGTCGGGTTAGCCAGGGCGTTGATCGCTTTAGCGTGTTTGATTACTCCACCGATGTAGTACAGCGCCTGCTCAGACAGACCTGCATATTTGTCACCGGAGAACAGGTTTACGCCGTTCTTGGACAGGGACATGTGGCAGTGCATGCCGGAACCGTTATCGCCAAACATTGGTTTTGGCATAAAGGTCGCGGTTTTACCGAAACGGTGAGCGACGTTGTGAACGACATATTTGTAGATCTGAATTTCGTCCGCTTTTTTGGTCATGGTGTTAAAGCGGGTCGCGATTTCGTTCTGACCGGCAGTCGCCACTTCGTGGTGATGCGCTTCAACAACCAGGCCCATTTCTTCCATGATCAGACACATGGTAGAACGGATATCCTGAGAAGAATCTACCGGAGGAACCGGGAAGTAACCGCCTTTCACGCCTGGACGGTGACCTTTGTTACCACCTTCGTATTTGGTGGAGGAGTTCCATGCGCCTTCGATGTCATCGATAGCCACGTGGGAACCGGAAATAGTTGCGCCGAAACGGATGTCGTCAAACAGGAAGAATTCTGGCTCTGGCCCGAACAGAACGGTGTCTGCGATGCCGGTAGAACGCAGATACTCTTCAGCACGTTTAGCGATGGAGCGCGGGTCACGGTCGTAGCCCTGCAGCGTACCTGGTTCCAGGATATCGCAACGGATGATCAGGGTAGACTCTTCAAAGAACGGGTCGATGAGAGCAGTAGACGCATCTGGCATCAGAACCATGTCTGATTCGTTAATGCCTTTCCAGCCACCGATTGAGGAGCCGTCAAACATTTTGCCTTCTTCAAAGAATTCGGCATTTACCTGATGAGCAGGAATAGTGACGTGCTGTTCTTTACCTTTGGTATCAGTGAAGCGTAAATCAACAAACTTCACTTCGTGTTCGTTCAGCATCGTCAAAACGTGTTCAGCGGACATACTTACTCTCCCGGATTGGTCATTGTCGTCGTGGTAACGAAGTCTTCAATTCTGCAAAAATTGGCCGTGTCGCCATAAAAAATATAAAGCGAAATCTGTGCCAACTTTTAAATTGCCCCTAAAAGGCGTTATCATGCGCACCATCGTGCAAAGGGGCTGCACCATGAAGGTTGTATTGCACCATTATAGTGCTTTAATGTGAACATTAAGCACCATATTGGTGCAAAGCATGTCAGATTACCCCTTTTAACGCTCCGTGAATGTGATCACAAAGAAACTCTGCAATACTTGTTTGCGGAGGATGTTTGTGATCCTGTTTTGTACTGCGATTAATCCGTGTACAATAACGCGCTATTTCTAAAATGCCTGAGGCAAAGTTGTGATCGAAAATTTGCGTAACATCGCCATCATCGCGCACGTAGACCATGGTAAAACGACCCTGGTAGACAAGCTGCTCCAACAATCCGGTACGTTCGATGCACGTGCTGAAACCCAAGAGCGCGTGATGGACTCCAACGATTTGGAGAAAGAGCGTGGGATTACCATCCTCGCTAAAAACACCGCTATCAAATGGAATGACTACCGTATCAACATCGTTGATACCCCGGGGCACGCCGACTTCGGTGGTGAAGTTGAACGTGTAATGTCCATGGTCGACTCTGTGCTGCTGGTGGTGGATGCAATGGACGGTCCGATGCCGCAGACGCGCTTCGTGACCAAAAAAGCCTTTGCCCATGGCCTGAAGCCAATTGTTGTTATCAACAAAGTTGACCGTCCTGGCGCGCGTCCTGACTGGGTTGTTGATCAGGTATTTGACCTGTTCGTTAACCTCGACGCTACCGACGAGCAGCTGGACTTCCCGATCGTTTACGCTTCTGCGCTGAACGGTATCGCGGGTCTGGATCACGAAGACATGGCTGAAGACATGACTCCGCTGTATCAGACTATCGTTGATCGTGTACCGGCTCCGAGCGTAGATCTTGATGGCCCGCTGCAGATGCAAATCTCTCAGCTGGACTACAACAACTACGTTGGCGTAATCGGTATCGGCCGCATCAAACGCGGTAAAGTTAAACCGAACCAGCAGATCACTATCATCGATAGCGAAGGCAAAACCCGTAACGGTAAAGTCGGTAAAGTTCTGACCCATCTGGGTCTGGAACGTATCGAGAGTGATATTGCCGAAGCAGGCGATATCATCGCGATCACCGGTCTGGGCGAACTGAACATCTCCGACACCATCTGCGACCCGCAGAATGTTGAAGCGCTGCCAGCTCTGTCCGTTGATGAACCGACCGTTACCATGTTCTTCTGCGTAAACACCTCTCCGTTCTGCGGTAAAGAAGGTAAATATGTTACCTCTCGTCAGATCCTTGACCGCCTGAACAAAGAGCTGGTGCACAACGTTGCGCTGCGCGTTGAAGAAACCGAAGATGCGGATGCGTTCCGTGTATCCGGTCGTGGTGAGCTGCATCTGTCTGTTCTGATCGAAAACATGCGTCGTGAAGGTTTCGAAATGGCGGTTTCCCGTCCGAAAGTAATCTTCCGCGAAATCGATGGCCGTAAACAAGAGCCGTTCGAAAACGTAACGCTGGACGTTGAAGAGCAGCACCAGGGTTCTGTGATGCAGGCTCTGGGTGAGCGTAAAGGCGACCTGAAAAACATGAATCCAGATGGCAAAGGCCGCGTACGTCTTGACTACGTGATCCCAAGCCGTGGTCTGATCGGCTTCCGTTCAGAATTCATGACCATGACTTCCGGTACCGGTCTGCTGTACTCCACCTTCAGCCACTACGACGATGTTCGTGCGGGTGATGTTGGTCAGCGTCAGAACGGCGTACTGATCTCCAACGGCCAGGGTAAAGCAGTTGCGTTCGCACTGTTCAGCCTGCAGGACCGCGGTAAGCTGTTCCTGGGTCACGGTGCTGAAGTTTACGAAGGCCAGATCATCGGTATTCACAGCCGCTCTAACGACCTGACTGTAAACTGCCTGACCGGTAAGAAACTGACCAACATGCGTGCGTCTGGTACTGACGAAGCAACGGTTCTGGTTCCGCCGGTTAAGATGACTCTGGAGCAGGCTCTGGAATTCATCGATGACGACGAACTGGTAGAAGTAACACCAACCTCTATCCGTATCCGTAAGCGTCACCTGACTGAAAACGATCGTCGCCGTGCAATGCGTGGCGCGAAAGAAGAGTAATTAACACTCTTTTTCAGGTAAGCACAAAAAAGCCGCTGATTATCAGCGGCTTTTTTTATCTAAAAGATCAGGTCGTTTCCTGCTCTGCAATGACTAGCTCAATATTTTCTAAATCAAGCAATTGCTTGAATGAATTTGGTGGCTGGGAATCGGTAAAAAATGCCCGAATTTTACGCATATTACCGATGGATACAGCGGCTGAGGCGGTAAACTTAGTATGATCAGCAACTAACAGCGTATTACGTGCATGCTTAATCATCGTTTTGGCGACAAGCGCTTCGTTAACGTCAAATTCTAATAGTGTGCCGTCTTCCTCGATGGCACCAATACTGGTAATCAAATAGTCGGCTCTAAATCCTTCAATAAAGTTCACTGCTCCTGGGCCAACAATACCGCCATTATGAGCACGTAACGTTCCACCGGGCACCATAACCTCAAGATCTTGATTCTTATATAAGATCTGCGCAACACGAAGACTGTTAGTAATGATGCGAAGATCCCGACGGTTCAGCAAAGCTCGTGCGACGGCTTCCACCGTTGTACCAATGGTAATAAATACCGTACAGCGTTCAGGAAGATAATCAGCAACCGCTTCCGCTATCGCTTCTTTTTCCTGGGTAAGGGACAACTCTCGCTGTTCAAAGGCGGTATTCATGACGCTGGATACACGTCCGGCTCCACCATGATGTCTGGTGATCAAGCCCTGTTCGCTTAACTTACGAATATCCCGGCGCACGGTTTGCGTGGACACGTCCAGCAATTGTGCGAGCTCTTCGATATTCATATAGCCGCGTTCTGTAATGTAATGAACAAGTTGATCGTGTCGCGGATTACCGGTGACTTCAATGATGCTCATGAATACTCCTGGACTTCTTCCCCGTAATTGTTGGCTATTTTACGCATAAAGTGACAAAAATGATTCGGTTTGCGCACGATTAGGAATTCCGGCTCGTCCGCCCGCCTGAGTGCATTTCATCGCCGCCACCGCACTTGCGAAGCGAATCGCCTGGTCAGTCGGCATTTGCTCTGCAAGAGCTGCTGCCATTGCACCATGGAAAACATCGCCTGCACCGGTTGTATCCACAACATTGACAGAAAATGCAGTCTGTTGACACATATGACCATTTTCGATCCATAGTGACCCTTCGCCGCCAAGCGTAACGTACACTTTACCATTGGTTTGCTCAGCGGCCAGTTTAAGTGCCTGTTGTGCATCATCTTGCCCGGTCATTCTCTTCAGACCTGGAGTTGAAAAAACGGCATGATCGGCAAGCGCCACCAATGGGGTTATATCTTGTGGTGTCATATCGGCATCCAACAGCGTTGGAACTCCGGCGGCACGTGCCAGTTCGAAGGATTTCAACGTCCCTTCATGCCAACGTACATCGGCCAGAACGATGTCATAACGGGAAAAATCAATCGACTCCAGCCACCTTGCATCCGTATCGAGATCCGGGCTTGGATAGTTCACGATAATGCGTTCGCCATGCTGGTCGACCAAAATTGCGGACTGGGATGAACGGGAGTTCGGGTATTGCCGGCAGAACGCGGTATTGACCCCCCAGCTCTGAAGCTCGTTAAGCAAGGTATTCCCACAACTGTCATCGCCTACACGGCCTATAAAATCAACGTCAATACCAAGCCGGGCAATGGCGACAGCTGCTGTTGCCGCCGGGCCGCCACCTGTCTCCAGATATTGATTTGACTGATATTTTCCCCCGCCATCGGGCAGGTTGTTCAGAGAATAAATACGGTCCTGAACGGTGATTCCAACACATGCAATTCTGGTCATATTTGGTTAGTCCTGTGTGATCTTGTCTTCTTTTGTTCATTTTAATGACATAAATGATCAAATTAGTGACGCGTGTCTTGTTTTTAGTCATAAATTACAAATATGCTCAAAAACAGACGAAAACGAGTTTTTAATTGTAATTATTTTGTCAACCTGAGACAGGAGAGCATTCATGACAACCGTTGCATTTTTGGGCTTGGGCCAGATGGGCAGCCCAATGGCTAATAATCTGTTGCAAAAGGGACATGCTTTGCGTGTGTTCGACGTAAACCAACAGGCAGTCAATGAATTAGTACAAAAAGGTGCGACTGCTGCTCAAACACCTGCTGAAGCCGCTAAAGGTGCCGAATTCATAATCACTATGCTGCCAAATGGCGACATCGTTCGGCAAGTTCTGCTGGGTAAAGATGGCGTCAGCGAAGGCCTGTCCCCCAATGCCCTGGTTATTGACATGTCCACGATTCATCCATTGCAGACCGATGAGTTGATTCATGAGATGAAAGAGAAAGGCATCAGCATGATGGATGCCCCCGTGGGCAGGACGTCAGTTAACGCGATTGACGGCACGCTGCTGATTCTTGCTGGCGGAACGCCTGAACAGGTTGAACGTGCTCGCCCTGTGCTGATGTGTATGGGGAATGAGCTGGTGGAAGCTGGCGGTCCCGGTATGGGGATCCGCGTAAAGCTCATCAATAACTATATGAGTATTGCGCTGAACGCCTTGTCAGCGGAAGCCGCTGTTCTTTGCGAATCATTGGGTTTGAGCCTTGATGTGGCCATTAAGGTCATGAGCGGTACTGCCGCAGGCAAGGGGCACTTTACGACAACCTGGCCTGGCAAGGTACTTAAAGGAGACCTTTCTCCGGCATTCATGGTGGACCTCGCGTTGAAAGACCTGCGTATTGCCGTCGATGTCGCTAGTCAGACCGGTGCGCCGCTCAATATGGGCATTGCAGCAGAAACCTATTACACCCGTGCCAGCGAGAACGGTCGAGGCCGTCAGGACTGGAGTGCGCTGTTATCTCAGGTTCGTCAGCAGGCTGGCCGACCAGATTCACTCTAAATTTTAAACAGTTACAGGAGTTATTATGTCTTCCCACAATACCCCATACACGCTGAAAGATATTTCTCGCCCTGGCGGTGGATTTGCCATGCTGGCCGTTGATCAGCGTGAAGCAATGCGTCTGATGTTTGCAGCGTCTGGACATCCTAAACCTGTTGCCGACAGCGTATTGACTGATTTTAAAGTTGCAGCAACACAAATTCTGTCTCCCTACGCTTCAGCGGTTCTGGCAGATAAACAATTTTGTCTCGATCAGATTGTCTCTCAAGGTGCAGTCGCTGATTCATGTGGACTGATTGTGGCGGCTGACCATTTTGTTCCGGGTAATGGTATTCCGGTTGATAGTGTCGAAATTGACAGAGCAATTGATCCGCATAAAGCCCGCGAAATGGGTGCGAAAGCCATGAAGTTGTTAGTGCTGTGGCGTGAAGATGAACCCGCAGAAGAACGTTTGGCTATGGTGGCTGAGTTTGTTCAACGCTGTCGTAGCGCAGGGCTGGTCAGCATCATTGAGCCGGTCGTTCGTCCTCCTCGTCGTGGCTGGGAATTTGACCGGGAAAGCGCCATCGTTGCCGCAGCGGCTGAACTCGGCTGCACCGATGCTGACCTCTATAAAGCTGAAATGCCATTAGGCGGCAAAGGTGATGAACAGACCCTACTTGCTGCGTGTCAAAAGTTGCATGAACAAATGAAAATGCCGTGGGTCATTCTCTCTTCTGGTGTTGATGCGGACATTTTTGGCCGCGCGGTCCGTATCGCCATGAAGGGTGGAGCTTCCGGATTCCTGGCAGGGCGTGCCGTTTGGGCATCGGTTGTTGGTGCTCAAGATCCGCAAACAATGTTGCGTGATGTGTCGGTTCCACGCTTACAACGCCTGGCAGAAATCGTCGATGAAGGGATTTCTCAGCGTTAATCACCCATTTTAACGAATCTGGAGAAGAACCATGGATAAGATTACCCAAGTTCTATTTTCTGATATTGGGAAGGTGACCACCCAATATGTTGAGCTGCCGCACCAGGAACTTAAACCGCAAGAAGTCCGCATTGCTCCGGTGTTTTACGGAATATGTGGCTCTGATCTGCATGTACTGAAAGGAGGACACCCATTTGCAAAACCTCCGGTTGTGCCTGGACATGAAATTGCGGCACGCGTAACTGAAGTGGGCAGTGAAGTAACGAATGTTAAGCCGGGCGATCATGTCGTAGTCGACCCAATTATGGCCTGCATGGAGTGTCGTGCTTGTAAAGCGGGTCGCTTTAATCTGTGTGAGCCGCCACAGGTTGCTGGCTTCCGGGCGCCGGGTTTTGCCCGCTCGCAGCACATTGTACCTGCACGAAACTGCCATGTTGCACCTGCTTCGTTACCACTAAAAGCACTGGCTTTCGCTGAGCCCGCAGCCTGCGCGCGTCATTGCGTGAGCCGTATGCCGAAAGCGTCATTGGAAAGTGTATTAGTGATTGGTGCAGGGACAATTGGTTTATCCATCGTTCAAGCATTGCGCATCATGGGTGCGGGAAAGATCACCGTCATCGAGCCTGATGCCGCCAAGCGCGCGTTGTCGTTAAAGCTAGGTGCCACGGAAGTCTGGGCTCCGGGGGAATTGGATGCACAGGTCCGTTTTACGGGGGCAATTGATGTTGTTGCCGCCCAGGCCACGCTGAATGATGCATTTACCCATGTTTATGCTGGCGGAACGGTAGTGTGCATGGGGGTACCGAGTGGCCCACGTGAAATTCCTCTTCCGATGATGCAGCGCTTCGAACGCGATTTGTTGAATTCCGGCATGTACATCCCGGAAGACTTCGATGCCGTGATTGAATGGCTTGCGGATGGGCGGTTTGACACCAGCGAACTGGTGACCGATCTCTTCCCTGTCGAAGATGCGGATAAGGCGTTTGAACGTGCGCAGCAAAATGACTCTATAAAAGTCATGCTGCAATTTGCTGAGGTTTGATGCTGTAACCCTCTGTCTGGCGCTGCTTAAGGGTAGCGCCATCCTACAACAATGAAAAAGGATGCTGCGATGAGTCACTTCACCAGTCCTACACCTTACTCGATCGGTCGTCCCCAGGACGTGATTGATATTGTTAATAAACATTCAGCAGTAAACACCAGTGTCGGCGTCATTTTTATCGCTCTTGGTGGCATTCTAATTGATGCCTATCAGGCGGCGATGGTGGGTTTTGGTAATAAATATATCGCATTGCAATTTGGTATTTCACCGGGGCTGGCGGCGACGGTTAACGCCTCTGTTTTAGTCGCCGCCCTGATTGGTGGATTACTGGCGAACCGTGTGATTAACCGCTTTGGTCAAAAGCGTGCATTTATCATCGGAATGGGCCTGTGCACAATAGGTGCCGCAGCTGTCGCGATAGCCCCGAACATCTGGTGGGTGCTGGTGTGTCGCGTAATCATGGGATTTGGCTTGGGTATTGATTTCCCGCTGGCAACAAATGCGGTGGCAGAGCTACGCGGCTCAACATCTAAGAAAACCGGTTCGTCGGTTAACCTTTGGCAAATGGCCTGGTATGTATCAACTACGGTCGTCTATCTTGTGCTGCTTCCACTGTTGTTGTCGGGTATCGCGGAAGAGCAATTATGGCGCTATGGTATTTTCATTGGTGCTATTTTTGCCGTCATTATCATGATTCTGCGTTATTTCTTCATCGGTGAGTCTGCAATGTGGGCCGCACGAGTCGGACGTTATGATAAAGCCTGCGATATTCTGGCTAAACGCTATGGTGTTCATGCTCGCGTTGCTGCGAAACCAAAAAACGATGATTTTTCTGCTGAAAAAACAGAAAGTAAGTTTCATGGCGGCTATGGGATTTTATTTAACTCACGTTATCGCAAACGCACTATTCTCGGCTGCGTTGTGGCGACGATGCAAGCCTGGCAATATAACGCCGTGGGTGTTTATTTACCGCTGACTTTGGCGGGAATACTGAGCGGTGGATTAACCGGGGCTCTTAGCGGTTCTGCGGTAGTGAATGCCCTGTGTGGCATTACAGGTGGATTGATTGGTTCTCTTATCCTCCAGCGTTTGGGAACTCGCCTTCAGTCGATGTATGGTTTCGCCGTCGTAACGGTTGCATTACTGGCTTTAGGTGCATTAGCAACCACCAACCCATGGCTTTCTTTAGGTTTGTTGGGCGCAATCATTTTCTTCCATTCAGCGGGCCCGGGCGGCCTGGGAATGACCATTGCCACACTTTCTTATCCGCCATCTATTCGCCCGACAGGCGTAGGATTTGCTCGTGCAATTATGCGTACTGGGGCGATTGCCGGACTTATTTTCTGGCCTATGTTGTGGGGTGCATTAAAGACAGAAGCGTTCTATTGGCTGGCAATTGTTCCTTTTCTCGGCTTCCTGACATGCGTGTTGATTAAGTGGGAACCACTTGGTGCAAACGTTGACGCTGAAGACGCTGAGGTACTGGCTGAGCTGGATAAATAACAAGCAAGCGCGTCGCAACATGTCGACGCGCTTTTTCGTATAAATCCGCCGCTTTTTTAGTGATTTTATTGCGCAGATTTCTCGCCGACCCGGAGAGGAAAATTATGGCTGAAATAGAACATGTACCAGGGAAAGAGCTATCCGGCAAAGCCATGAGACGCGTTGTCATGGGCAGTTTCGCTGGCGCGTTGATGGAATGGTACGATTTTTTTATTTTCGGAACGGCGGCAGGGCTAGTCTTTGCTCCCCTGTTTTTCCCTGATAGCGATCCTTTTATTGGTTTAATCGCCGCATTCGCCACCTTTGGTGTGGGTTTTCTGTCACGTCCGCTTGGAGGCATTGTTTTTGGCCACTTTGGCGATAAAGTCGGTCGCAAAATAACGTTGATTTGGACGTTAGCGATAGTTGGTTCCTCAACGTTTTTAATCGGTTTCATTCCAACATACCAGGATATTGGTATCTGGGCCCCGATTATATTGATGGTTCTGCGCCTGGTTCAGGGGTTCGGTCTGGGTGGGGAATATGGCGGGGCTGCATTGATGACTATTGAATCTGCGCCTGAGGCGAAGCGCGGGTTTTTAGGTTCGCTCCCACAAACGGCAGCCTCAGTTGGGATAATGCTGGCGACAGGGGTGTTTGCATTATGCAATCACTTCCTGACTCAGGAAGAGTTTCTGGCCTGGGGATGGCGTATCCCTTTTTGGCTATCTGCCATCATGTTAATTGTTGGGATGTTCATACGGTTACATACTGAAGAAACACTGGATTTTAAAAAACAAAAAACGGCTGTCTCACAGGAACAATCAGCACCACCGTTGATTGAACTTTTCCGTAAGCATCCACGGAATATTCTGTTAGCGTTAGGGGCCAGGCTGGCGGAGAGCGTTTCGTCGAACATCATTAATGCCTTTGGTATTGTTTATATTTCCAGCCAGTTGGCATTATCAAGGGATATTCCACTCAACGGCATGCTAATCGCCTCAGCAATTGGCATTGTGTGTTGTCCATTAATTGGTTGGATCTCTGACCGCGTTGGGCAACGGAAGATGTATTTATTTGGCGCTGGTTTTTGCATCCTTTTTGCATTCCCATTCTTCCTGCTGCTGGATACGAAAAGCACACTTATCATCTGGTGCTGCATGATCCTTGGCTATAACCTGGGGCCAACGATGATGTTTGCAGTACAGCCCACCTTATTTACCCGTATGTTCGGAACACGAGTGCGCTATACGGGTCTTTCCTTTGCCTATCAGTTCTCAGCAATTCTGGGTGGGTTAAGCCCGCTCATTGCCTCCAGCTTGTTGGCGCTGGGAGGCGGGAAACCGTGGTATGTAGCACTGTTTCTGTTTGTTATCTCAATACTTTCATTCAGTTGCGTCTGGCTTATCGAGCCACATTCAGACAATAAAAATGACGCTAATAACATTTAACTTCTTACCGAAATATCAGAGAGCAATAACATGAACAATGAATTGAATACTGAGCATTATCAAGCATTACAACGTGCTTTTGATACCGCCTGGCCGGGACCGATCGGCCAACCTATTTTTCTGGAAAAAGGACATCTACGTCTGCAAATTTTTCCGCGCGATGGTGCCAGAATCACCTCGCTTCAGGCGTTTGGTTTTGAAGTGTTACGTCAATGGGAGCCACAGCGTAAAGCATTTCAGTATGGCTGCTTTCCTATGGTTCCTTGGGCAGGCCGCCTTGGCGATGCAACATTGACCGTGGGGGAGAAACAGTACGTATTACCTGCTAACAAACCGCCTCATGCTCTACATGGTATGGCCTGTTATTCATCATGGGAAATTGTCGAACATAAAGCGGATACCTTGAAACTGCGCATGCCACTGGGCGCTCCTTGGCCCTGGGAAGGAGAGGTCCTGCAGACGCTGACTCTTGAAGACGATGCGTTAATTCTGCGACTTGAAATTCACACCATGTCTGAAACTTTTCCGGCATCTGCTGGATGGCACCCTTGGTTTGCAAAACAACTGGGCCAGCAGAATGAAGAAGATGAATTACTGGTATGTTTTAAGGCCGACTGGCAGGAAGAAGCCGGGAATAATGAGTTACCAACAGGAAATAAAATCCCCCCACAATCAGGCCCGTGGGATGACTGCTTTGGTTTTAATGATGGTCTCAATGTCAGATTACAGTGGCCAGGTAAGCTGAGTATGACGATGACATCGAGTGCGCAAAGCCTGGTCGTTTTTGACAAACAGCCCGACGCAACATGTGTCAATCCGCTTACTCAGGCACCAAATGCGATAAATAGGACACCGCAGTTTGTCAGTGCAGGTCTTCCGTTGGTGATTGAGTCGCGCTGGCAATTTACACAGGAATTCTGATGGCTTAGCCAATAATCCCGACAGGGACTCATAGTCAAACTTCTCCTTTCCCGCTACAGTTATTCATCCACGGCGAATAAGGAGAAGGGCATGCTCTATATCTTTGATTTGGGTAATGTGATTGTCGATATCGACTTCAATCGCGTGTTAGGTACTTGGAGCGATCTGAGCCGTGTACCGCTGGCTTCGTTAAAGCAAAGTTTCACCATGGGAGAGGCTTTTCACCAGCACGAGCGAGGTGAAATAACGGATGAAGCCTTTGCCGAAGCGCTATGTCATGACATGGCGCTACCGCTAAGCTATGAGCAGTTCTCCCACGGCTGGCAGGCCGTTTTTGTTGCCTTGCGTCCTGAAGTCATCGACATCATGCAAAAGCTGCGTGAGCAGGGGCATCGGGTGGTCGTCTTGTCGAATACTAACCGTCTGCACACGACGTTTTGGCCGGACGAATACCCCGAAATCCGTCAGGCTGCTGACCATATTTACCTTTCCCAGGATCTTGGCATGCGTAAACCGGAAGCGCGGATTTACCAGCATGTCCTGCAGTCTGAAGGTTTTTCTGCGCATGAGGCGGTATTTTTCGACGACAACGCCGATAATATTGAAGGGGCTAATCGGTTAGGGATTACCAGCATCCAGGTTGTCGATAAAACGACCATTCCGGACTATTTCGCGAAGTTGCTATGTTAAAAAATGTTCAGCAACAAGCCAGACACCATACGCGTCCTGTTCGGGCCTGGCTGAAGCTACTATGGCAGCGGATTGATGAGGACAACATGACGACGCTGGCAGGGAATCTTGCCTATGTCTCATTGCTCTCATTAGTGCCGCTTATTGCCGTAGTTTTTGCGCTTTTCGCTGCATTTCCGATGTTTTCTGACGTCAGCGTCCAGCTACGTCATTTCATTTTCGCAAACTTTATCCCGGCGACGGGAGATGTCATTCAGCGTTATATCGAACAGTTCGTTGCCAACTCGAACAAAATGACGGCCGTTGGGGCGTGCGGACTGATTGTGACAGCGCTATTACTGATGTATTCCATTGATAACGCGCTGAATACTATCTGGCGCAGTAAGCGTACTCGCCCCAAAGTTTACTCTTTCGCCGTCTACTGGATGATTTTAACGCTGGGGCCGCTGCTGGCGGGGGCTAGTCTGGCGATCAGCTCTTATCTGTTGTCATTGCGCTGGGCCAGCGATCTCAATACGGTGATCGATAACGTCCTGCGTATTTTCCCGCTGGTGCTCTCCTGGCTCTCTTTCTGGCTGCTTTACAGCATCGTACCGACTACACGTGTACCTAACCGTGATGCGGTTATTGGCGCCTTTGTGGCCGCTGTGTTGTTCGAAACCGGAAAGAAAGGATTTGCGCTCTATATCACGATGTTCCCGTCTTATCAGCTCATTTACGGTGTCCTGGCTGTGATCCCCATTTTATTCGTCTGGGTATACTGGACCTGGTGTATCGTCTTGCTAGGCGCGGAAATAACTGTCACTCTCGGGGAATACCGCAAACTTAAACAAGCCGCAGAACAAGAAGAAGCAGAGCAACCATGATTGCATTAATTCAGCGCGTAACCCGTGCCAGCGTCACCGTGGAGGGCGAGGTGACGGGTGAAATTGGCCCAGGACTTTTGGTCCTGTTAGGTGTCGAAAGGGATGATGACGAACAGAAAGCGAACCGCCTGTGCGAGCGCGTACTCGGCTATCGAATCTTTAGCGATGCCGAAGGCAAAATGAACCTTAACGTGCAGCAGTCAGGGGGCAGCGTGCTGGTGGTTTCACAGTTCACGCTGGCGGCAGATACCGAACGCGGCATGCGCCCGGGGTTTTCAAAAGGGGCTGCGCCCGATCGTGCAGAGGCGCTGTATGAGTACTTTGTTGAGCGTTGCCGCCAACAGGAAATGAATACGCAAACCGGTCGATTCGCTGCGGATATGCAGGTTTCACTGGTTAATGATGGCCCCGTGACGTTCTGGTTACAAGTATGAACCAGCTACCGGTGTGGCCGCGGACAACAAGAGAGAATACGACGATGTATCACCTTCGAGTACCGCAAACAGAAGAAGAATTGGAGCGTTACTACCAGTTTCGCTGGGAGATGCTGCGTAAACCTTTGCACCAGCCTAAAGGCTCCGAACGGGATGCCTGGGATGCGATGGCGCATCACCAGATGGTGGTGGACGAAGAGGGGAATCTGGTCGCAGTAGGACGTCTGTACATCAATGCGGATAACGAAGCCTCCATACGCTTTATGGCCGTTGACCCCTCCGTGCAGGAGAAAGGGTTGGGCACGCTGATGGCTATGACCCTGGAGTCTGTGGCGCGTCAGGAAGGGGTAAAGCGCGTAACCTGTAGCGCCCGTGAAGATGCGGTCGAATTTTTCGCCAAGCTGGGGTTTGTGAGCCAGGGAGAAATCACCACGCCGCAAACCACGCCGGTGCGTCACTTTTTGATGATTAAACCCATCGCGACGCTGGACGACATTCTCCATCGCGGGGACTGGTGCGGACAGCTACAGCAAGCCTGGTACGAACATATTCCATTGAGTGAGAAAATGGGTGTGCGCATTCAGCAATATACCGGGCAGAAATTTATCACCACGATGCCCGAGACGGGCAATCAGAACCCGCACCATACGCTGTTTGCCGGGAGCCTGTTTTCACTGGCGACGCTAACGGGCTGGGGGCTAATCTGGCTAATGCTGCGCGAGCGTCATCTCGGCGGGACGATAATCCTTGCTGACGCGCATATACGGTACAGCAGGCCGATCACCGGGAAACCTACAGCCATCGCCGATCTGGGCTCGCTGAGCGGAGACCTGGATCGTCTGGCAAGAGGTCGTAAGGCGCGCGTTCAGATGCAGGTCGGGGTATTTGGCGACGACACGCCGGGTGTGGTGTTTGAAGGCACTTACATTGTGCTACCCGCAAAACCGTTTGGCGCATATGAAGAAGGCGGGAACGAGGAAGAGTAAGTCAGAGGGTATCTTCTCTACTCGATGAATGCGTCTGCCGGAAGATTAAAGCGTTCTGCAAGCGCTTTAATATGGCTTACAGTCAGTGCTCTGCGACCATTTAAGATGTTGCTGACGTTCGATTTTGAACCGAGTTCGTTGGCAAGGTCTGCTGCTTTGAGACTGTATTGGTCCATGAGCGTACGCAATACTGAAACGCCAGAGGGTGTTTTCTCCAGGTGTTGGTTGAGTGCTTTGAATTCCGGCGCATGTTTTTCATATTTACTGATTCGGGCACAGAGCAATTCAAATAGTGGGTTTTCAAGATCGTCGTGGTCGACCAGATACTCCACTAGCGCAAGTGCCCTGCGATACTCAGTGTCATTTCGGTCTTCCCCCAACAGTGGGATGGTTTTTACCGCATCGCTGAAGGTATCAACAATCTTTTTTGCGCTGGCTGCATCCATATGACGATGCGTTCTCATTCTTTATTACCCCGATAATATGCTGTCAGTTTGTCATATTCGGCATGGGAAACGATATGTTTGACAAATATCTTATGTGACCTGAAATCTATGTAGGAGATGAGTCTTAGGCTGTTACCAGAAACATCAATCACCCACCATTTATCTCTGTACTTAAAATTATCCAGTGAAGGAATATACTGCTTCATCTCTTCAGGCTGAATGAATGTTTTTTTCTCCAAAACATTCAGTAAATCAGCGAGAGCAAGCTGATGATTTGGATACATGAGCATTGCCTCGTTAAAAGGTTTTCGGCTGATAACATGCACGGTGTAGTTCCATTACAAGGTTTTCAACCTGAAAACAAAATAACGCAACGCAATTAAGTTTACAAGATGAAAACACTATATTAATTAAGCATGTCTTACTGCTGTAGAATTTATGGCGCGCCAGGCAACATCCCGCATTGCGCTTCGTGCCGCTTGACTCACCCCTGCTAGCTGGAAAAATCCGTGGATAACACCGAGATAGCGTTGGCAGGTGCAATCCACGCCCTGCTCCTGGAACCGTTGATACAGGGCCTCACCTTCATCTCGCAGTGGGTCGAATTCAGCTGTAATGATGTGCGTGGGCGGTAAACCGTTGAAGTCTTCGCGCCAGAGCGGGCTGACTTCGGGATGCAATGGATCGGTTTGCGGCATATACATCTCGTAGCCCGACAGCAGTGTGTCGCGGGTGATAATGTAATCCTGTCCATTATGGTCATAGCTCGCAAAGCTGGCGGTTGCATCCAGCATCGGGTAGATCAGCATAAGCTGCGCAGGTTGCCATTGCCTGGTAGCTTTCAGGCGTAGTGCGGTGACCAGCGCCAGATGCCCGCCAGCGCTGTCGCCAGCCAGCGTAATGTTGTCCCGGTCTACTCCCAGTTTCTTGGCATACTTCCAGATAATATTGGCCCCCGATTCAGCATCGTTATGTGCTGCCGGGAAGATGTGCTCTGGTGCGAGGCGATACTGCACCGCAATGACCCGACAGCCGCTGTACCAGGCGAGTTGCCTTAGCTGGTTATCATGAGTGGTAAATCCGCCGCTGACAAAGCAGCCGCCGTGATAATAGATAACGCAGGGGAGATTTCCCGTGCAGCCCCGCGGCGAAACTACGCGAAACATCATGGCATCGAGTTCAATATCTTCAACCTGTACGCGGGTTTCAGTGTCTCCGGCCAGTACCGTGCTGGCGATGTAGCCTGCTCTCCGGTCATCAATATTCTGCTCGCGCGAAGAAGGACGTCCCGCCGCGATAAATGCCTCAACCAGCTGTGCAATCCCGCTTTCCAGTGCCATTTTCACATCCCCTTATCTGTATGGATATACAGGTTTATAACCTGGATAACTAAGAATGAAAATGGGAAAAATGGGGGTGGTTATGATTCTGGAAAGCTGCTCGCAGATTAAATACCGTCATTGGTTTCTGCTGTTTGAATTCTGTATTGTGAGGAAAATGTACTATACGCCATTGACGTATAGTTAATTTCTATTAATATAGTCCAATGGCGTACTAAAATGCTATTCATAGAAACGGAAATCTTCACTGAAGACGTCAAAAAATTACTGGATGATGATGAATACCGTAGATTACAGATATTCCTTGCGATTCAGCCTGATTGTGGCGATCTGATACAAGAAACGGGTGGACTGAGAAAGGTTCGCTGGAGAGCGCGAGGGAAAGGCAAACGTAGCGGTGTGAGGATCATTTACTTTCATCAAATCAGAAAATCACAAATTCGATTGTTGCTGATTTATCAGAAAGGGATCAAGGATGATCTGACTCCACAAGAAAAAGTGCTGCTGCGTATGTTGAATGAGAGGTGGTAAATGGATAAGGCACTATTTGAGCGATTAACTCAAAGTATGGTTCAGATGAATGAGATCGCTGAAGGAACGCGACAACCTTCCCGTACCTTTCATATTGACGCCATGAAAATAAAGGAAATTCGCCAGTCTTCAGGATTATCACAGACTCGTTTCGCAGATTTGATATCGGTAAGCGTGGATACGTTGCGAAATTGGGAGCAAGGGCGTCGTTCACCGACCGGTCCAGCAAAAGCGTTGTTACGTGCTATTGCCAATGATCCAAAACATGTCATTCAGGCACTAAGATAATCCCCGGCAGTTTGGTTCAATTGCCGGGGGAAGATCTTAAAACTTACTCCCCTTCACCCGGGAACAGGAACGGGTTGATAGAGCTGCGGGCAAAGCCCTCTTGCTCCATGTGCGCGTCCAGCATCAGTGAAGCGAGATCGTCAGCCACGGCTTCAACTTTAGGGTCTTTTTCCTGATAGAGAATCTTCAGGTAAGTCCCACAGTCGCCGCAGCTTTCAGCTTTAATTGCCGCCTGTTCGTTATCCAGCGACCAGTAGTTCAAATCACGGCTTTGCTCGCAGTTGCTGCATTTCACGCGCACCACGTGCCACTCGGTTTCACACAGGTTGCAGTGCAGATAACGCAGCCCCTGAGTGGTACCGATTTGCACCATGCTGGAGACCGGCATTGAACCACACACCGGGCAGTACTGACGCTGTTCACCGTATTCCGCACGGGCTTTGCCGGGGATCAGGCTTGCCATCTGCGCCCAGTAGAGCGACAGGGCAGCCCAAATGAACGGCGCTTTATCGCTGCTGACGGAGGCGAAATCAGAGGCAAACAGCGCGCTGGCCATCAGCTCCAGTTCCTGCTCTGAGGCTTTTTCCAGATTTTCGATCACGGCAAGCGCAGGGCCGCTCATTTCTGGTTTCAGCTCAGCAATTAACGATTGCAGCAGTTTTTGCCAGTGCTTGTCGCGTGGCAGAACGTGGATATCCAGCGGCGGTTTGCCCTGATCGTTCGCTTCTTTGATGCGAGCGGTCAGATCCATCTGCAGCGGATGGTCGTACAACACCACTTCCTGCGCGTGGGCAATCAGCGCGGCAAAGCGCAGGAAGTCGCCCAGCGGGTTGTTCTCGGCCAGCTCGCGCAGGCGCTCAGCGCGGCGGTTATACAAATTTTTGAGTCTGGGGAATAATAACGGCGGAATCATATCCGCCGTGCGTTTCTCGCTCTTCTCCAGCTCATCTTGCGGGATTATGCGAATACTCATTCAGATGACTTTTCCTGTTTCTGGCGGACTTCACGGTACCAGCGTGGGTGATGTTTCTTCGCCCATGAACTGGTAACCCATCCTTCCACCATCGCGGTAATGGTGCCTTTCACCCAAAGGGCGGCGTAAATGTGCACCATGATAACCACAATTAACGCTACTGCGGCAAATGAATGCAGCATTAACGCGAATCGGATCACCGGGATTGAGAAAGCAGGCGCAAAATACGGACGCCAGATGACCACTCCGCTCACCAGCAACAGGACCAGGAAGATAATCGCCGCCCAGAATACGCATTTCTGGCCGAAGTTATAACGTCCCGTGTCACCTACTTCCTCGTTGACGACAATCTTACGAATATTCTTCGCCCAAAAGATATCATCCCGATTGATTAGATTGTGGTGCCAGTAACGGAAAAACATGATGATAAACGAGGCAAACATGATCACGCCGACAAACGGGTGCACAATTCGCGCCAGTTGTGGAGTGCCCATGATGTGCATCAGCCAATTAAAAGACGGGAAGAGAAAGCCCATCCCGCTCACCGCCGCCAGAATGAAGCAGAAGGCGGTGATCCAGTGGTTGATGCGTTCCGGCGCCGTGTAGCGCACGATGGTGTCACGTCGTTTCATTTGCGCACCTCGTCGTCTTTTTCATGCAGATTGTCTTCTTCTTCTTCCGCACGGTTCGGGCCTACGCCGACGTAGTGGAAGATGCTGGCCGCAAATGTCGCTGCAAAGCCGACGGCTGCGAGGGGTTTCCAGATGCCTTTCCAGAACTTAACGGTTGCGCTGATCTCCGGGTTCTCCGGCAGGCCGTGATACAGATTCGGTTTGTCCGCATGGTGCAATACGTACATTACGTGCGTACCGCCAACACCCGCCGGATCGTACAGACCCGCGTTTTCGTAACCACGCGTTTTCAGCTCCGCCACGCGCTCGCCTGCCAGCGTTTTCATCGACTCTTTGGTGCCGAAATGAATGGCGCCGGTTGGACAGGTTTTCACGCAGGCCGGTTCTTGCCCGACCACAACACGGTCAACGCACAGCGTACATTTGTAGACGCGGTTGTCTTCCGGATTGAGGCGCGGCACGTCGAACGGGCAGCCCGCGATGCAGTAGCCACAGCCGATACACTGCTCAGACTGGAAGTCGACAATACCGTTGGCATACTGAATGATTGCGCCTTCAGCCGGACACGCCTTCAGGCAGCCCGGATCGGCGCAGTGCATACAGCCATCCTTGCGGATAAGCCATTCCAGTTTGTCGTTTTGTTCCACTTCCGAGAAGCGCATCACCGTCCAGGATTTGGCGGTCAAATCAGCCGGGTTGTCGTACACCCCAACGTTGTTGCCCACTTCATCACGGATGTCGTTCCATTCAGAACACGCCACCTGACACGCTTTACAGCCGATACAGGTGGTGACGTCGATAAGCTTCGCCACTTCTTCCTGATGGTCCCGCGCCTGAGGCGCGGGGGTGAAACCGTTAGTGGCGGAACGACGAATGATGTCTTGCGATTGATAAGCCATAGGTCGTCTCCGTTACACCTTTTCCACGTTCACGAGGAAGGACTTAAATTCCGGCGTCTGCGTGTTCGCATCACCGACGAATGGCGTTAACGTGTTAGCGATAAAGCCTTTTTTCGCCACACCTTCGTAGCCCCAGTGAATCGGAATACCGATAGTGTCGATATCCTTACCGTTAGCCTTCAGCGTGCGAATACGTTTGGTCACCACAGCCTTGGCCTTAATGTAGCCGCGATTAGAGGAAACTTTGACGGTATCGCCGTGGGAGATACCGAGCTTATTCGCCAGCTTCTCGCCAATTTCCACAAACTGTTCCGGCTGAGCGATGGCATTCAGCAGCGCATGCTTGGTCCAGTAGTGAAAGTGCTCGGTCAGACGGTAGGTTGTACCGACGTACGGGAACTTATCTGCTTTACCCAGTGCTTCTTCGTCACCTTTAAAGATGCGCGCGGCAGGGTTAGAGATAACGTTCGGGTGCAGTGGGTTAGTCCCCAGCGGTGTTTCAAACGGCTCGTAGTGTTCCGGGAACGGACCTTCCGCCATCTTATCGATAGCAAACAGGCGTCCCATCCCTTCCGGCTGCATGATGAACGGCCCTACGTTGCTGCCAGGTGCGGCGGCACTGTAGTCCGGAATATCCATCCCGCTCCACTTCGCCCCATCCCATTTCAGGATCTGACGTTTTGGATCCCACGGATTCCCCTGCGGATCAGCGGAGGCGCGGTTATACAGAATGCGTCGGTTAAGCGGCCATGCCCAGGCCCAGCCCAGCGTATTACCAAGGCCTGACGGGTCGGCGTTATCGCGACGTGCCATCTGGTTGCCTTCCGGCGTCCAGCTACCGGCAAAAATCCAGCAGCCGCTGGAGGTCGTGCCATCGTCACGCAGTTGGGCGAACGAGCTAAGCTGTTGGCCTTTCTTGACGATAACCGCACCGGTTGCCGGGTCGGTAATGTCGGCCAGCGCTTTACCGTTACTCTCCATCGCCACTTCTTCCGAAGCTGGTTCGTGCGGGGTGGAGTAGTTCCAGGTCATGCTCAGCACCTGTTCCGGGTTCGCGCCACCTTGCTCGGCATACATCTTGCGCAGACGCAGGAAGATACCGGCGAGGATTTCGCCATCGGTAACGGCAATCCCCGGGGCATCCGCGCCTTTCCAGTGCCACTGCAGCCAGCGACCGGAGTTAACGATAGAACCGTTCTCTTCAGCGAAGCAGGTGGACGGCAGACGGAATACCTCGGTCTGGATTTTCGACGGATCAACATCGTTTGACTCACCGTGGTTCTGCCAGAAGGTGGAGGTCTCGGTGTTGAGCGGGTCGATAGTGACCAGGAACTTCAGTTTGGACAGTGAAGCCACAACTTTGTTTTTGTTCGGGAATGACGCGACCGGGTTAAAGCCCTGGCAGATATAGCCATTCACTTTGCCCTGATTCATCATCTCGAAGTACTGCAGGACGTCGTACCCTTTATCCCACTTCGGCAGCCAGTCGAAGCCCCAGCTGTTTTCCGCTGTCGCTTTATCGCCAAAGAAGGCTTTCATCATCGAAACGAAGAATTTCGGGTAGTTGCCCCAGTAGTTCACCTGACCTTCCAGCAACGGTTTTGGCGTGTTGGCGGCAAGGTAGGTTTGCAGGTCAGTCTGTTTCTCGCTTGGCAGCGTCATATAGCCTGGCAGGCTTTGTGACAGCAGACCTAAGTCGGTCAGGCCCTGAATGTTGGAGTGACCGCGCAGGGCGTTAACACCGCCGCCTGCCATCCCCATGTTGCCAAGCAGCAACTGGATCATCGCCATGGTACGGATGTTCTGCGCACCCACGGAGTGTTGTGTCCAGCCCAGGGCGTACAGGAACGACGCGGTTTTATCTTTGGCACTGGTTTCTGCAATGTACTCACAGACCTTCAGGAAATCGGCCTTCGGCGTACCGCAGATGTTTTCTACGACGTCCGGCGTGTAGCGGGAGACGTGCTGTTTCAGCAGGTTCCACACGCAGCGCGGATGTTGCAAGGTGACATCGCGTTTGGCGAAGCCTTTTTCATCCAGCTCGTAGTTCCAGCTGGTTTTGTCATACTTGCGTTTGTCCGCGTCGTAGCCGGTGAACAGGCCATCTTCGAAACCGTAATCCTCACGCACGATCAGGCTGGCGTTGGTATAGGCCTCAGTATATTCGCGGTTGAATTTTTCGTTGTTCAGCAGGTACAGCAAAACGCCTGACAGGAAAGCAATGTCAGTACCGGAACGAATCGGCGCATAGAAATCAGCCACCGCAGCGGTTCGCGTAAAGCGTGGATCGATAACAATCAGCTTCGCGCCGTTGTGGATTTTGGCTTCCATCGCCCAGCGGAATCCGACCGGGTGAGCTTCAGCGGCGTTACCGCCCATCACCACGACGAGGTTGGCGTTTTTAATGTCGACCCAGTGGTTGGTCATCGCACCGCGACCAAATGTTGGAGCAAGACTTGCTACCGTTGGTCCGTGTCAGACGCGTGCCTGGTTGTCGACCGCGAGCATACCGAGCGCGCGGGAGAATTTTTGCGTTAAATAGCCGGTTTCGTTACTGGAAGCGGATGCACACAGCATCCCGGTGGAAAGCCAGCGGTTAACGGTTACGCCTTCAGCGTTTTGTGCAACGTAGTTAGCGTCGCGGTCTTCTTTCATCAGCTTAGCGATGCGGTCAAATGCCTCATCCCAGCTAATCTGTTGCCACTTATCTGAGCCTGGTGCGCGATATTCCGGGAATTTCAGGCGGCTTTCGGAGTGGATGAAGTCCACAAGTCCTGCCCCTTTCGGGCACAATGCGCCACGGTTCACCGGGTGATCCGGGTCCCCTTCGATATGGAAGATGGATGCTTTGGCGTTTTTTGCGCCGTCACCGAGGCTGTACATTAACAGTCCACAGCCAACGGAACAGTAAGTGCAGGTGTTACGGGTTTCGCGGGTGCGCAGCAGTTTATATTGCCGTGTTTCCGCGAGCGCTACGCCGGGTGCAAAACCCAGTGCCGCTGCCGTGGTGCCTGCCATACCGCCAGCGCAGATCTTAAAGAACTGCCTTCTGCTGACCTGCATGGTTCGCTCCTTGTTTCGACATTGTCACGTTCCCTTCGCTTTTCTGTAACGCGAACGCGAGAGAAGTGGTTGTTATTTTTCTTTGCGGACGGGACCGCAAAGGTCCAGAATTGGGTGAATTTCCCTCCGTCCAGGAGGGATTTGTAAAGAATACCACAATGTTGGTATGCGTGTTCCAATATGGTTAAAAGAAAGTGAATAAGATTATTCAAGAAAACATCAAGAATGTGACATCTTCGACAGGATCTCGCCAGTTGACCCTCTGGAAACGCGAGGATTTGCAACATCCTCAGCCTGATGAGGTAGCTGAAGAAGTGCCTGTTGCGCTGGTATACAACGGGATTTCGCACGTGGTGATGATGGCATCACCGAAAGATCTTGAGCACTTCGCGGTGGGTTTTTCACTTTCTGAAGGCATTATTGAGTCCCCGCAGGATATCTACGGAATGGACGTAGTGCCTTCCTGCAACGGATTGGAAGTGCAGGTTGAACTGTCCAGCCGTCGCTTTATGGGGCTGAAGGAGCGTCGTCGCGCGCTAGCCGGTCGCACCGGTTGCGGCGTTTGTGGCGTGGAGCAGCTCAATGACATTGGCAAGCCGGTCCAGCCGCTGCCGTTTACCCAGACATTCGATCTGGCGAATCTTGATAACGCTTTACGACACCTCAACGATTTTCAACCCGTGGGGCAACTGACAGGCTGCACGCACGCGGCTGCCTGGGTACAGCCGTCAGGTCATCTGGCGGGCGGGCATGAAGATGTTGGACGTCATGTTGCGTTGGATAAACTGCTGGGACGACGTGCAATCGAAGGGGAAACCTGGCAACATGGCGCAGTATTAGTCTCCAGCCGTGCCAGTTATGAGATGGTGCAGAAATCGGCGATGTGCGGTGTGGAGATCCTGTTTGCTGTTTCTGCGGCGACAACGCTCGCCGTGGAAGTTGCCGAACGTTGTAACCTGACGCTGGTGGGTTTTTGCAAACCGGGCAGGGCGACGATCTATACGCATCCGCAACGTCTGGTCGCGCTGTGACGCCACCAGGCGGCCAGAATACTGCCGGAAAATGCCAGTTCCATGATTACGGCAACTGGCGAGCCAACAATCACATTGTTCAGCAGCCAACACAGGCTGCCGCACAAGGTGTATCCCCGTAATTTTCCGCTGCGTTTTTGAAATGACGCAAAGGTCATCAGCAGGCTTCCCATCAGCGGCAAAATACTCGACAGATTTTGCCAAAGATAAATGCTACACAGCAGCGACCCCAGCATAAATCCCCACATCACCCAGCGGTGAAAGGTGACGATGGCTGTCGCGTAGCGGCATGCGGCAATGATCATTAACCCAGCCGCAGCGTGTTGATCCAAAAGATAGAAATGGATAGCTAACAGAGACGTAGAACTGGTGAGCAGCGTTAAAGTGATAGCCCGGCGTTGAAAATGAAAAGCGGAAATATCCAGTAAGAAGCTGATGCCAGCCAGCATCTGAGAAAGAAGAAATGCGTTCATTGTGGTCGCCATCTATTAAAGAGTGACGGGACAATAATCGACGCATCACCGTAAGGCGTTAACCTTTGTTAAGACGCTGGCGAATACGGGATAGGCTAACGGGGGTAATGCCGATATAGCTGGCAAGATCGCGCTGGGTGAGCTGTGACTCCCAGTCCGGGAAGTGTGTTTGTACGTACTGATAGCGTTGCTCTGGGGTATTGAGCAGCAGCATTTGCTCTTTTTTCTCTTTGTAGATCAATTGCTGGACCAGTAGCTGAGTCTTAATATCCTGATTTTCCGGCGCATCAAGCAAAGCCAAGGGTATTTCAGTGGTTTCTCCCGCGGCGATCATTTGTAGGCTGTAATCGGCAGGTGTGTTAGTTAGCCAGTTCAGGTACAGAAAGCAGTATTCCCCGGCAAAGTAGAACTCTTTAACCCTTTCAACGCCGTTGTCCGCGTGATAAACCGCACGAGCCACACCATGATGTAAAAGATGAATTTTACTTTGTGGTTCACCCTGACGAAGTAACCAATTACCCGCCAGTTGCGTTTTTCTACGGCTGCCAGCAAGCCATTGTGATTCCTGATTACGTAACATCTTATCTCTCAAATAATTTGAATAAGACTGGCAAATCCTTCCGCTTTCAGTTGTTCGGGTATCAGCCTATTATTTATCACATCAAGGCACGGTGCCTTACTCAAACAACTAAGTTAAAGGGTTTATATCATGAAAAGCATCAAAACTTTTGTCGCAGTTATCGCTCTGGCTACTTCTTTCGGTTCTTTCGCTGCTCAGACAGTGACCGCAACCGGTTCTACGCTGGAAAGCGCTGAAGCAAAAATCGCCGCTCAGGCTGAACGTGCAGGCGCCAGCGATTACAAAATCACTCAGGCATACACCGGTAACCGCGTGCACATGACCGCCGAACTGCTGAAATAAGATACCTTAGTACTGTCGAAAGAGCGCCCTTGAGGCGCTTTTTTAGTTTATACCCGCCATTCGCAGCAATGCGGTCACCACTGCGGCAGCGACGATCACCACGATTAGCGGCATCTTGCGCCATGCGAGAAATACCGCAAAAGCCACGCCCAGCACGCGCGCCATGCCAGCGAAGTGTTCGCCTTCGTAAAAGGTAGTCGCCAGCGCAACGGAGAACAGTAATACCGTTGCGGCGTCGGAAAGCAGCGCCTGCGAGCGTTCCGAGAACGCTAAACGGCTCCCAAGCTTCGCTCCTCCTAAACGCATTAAATATGTTCCCAGAGATAACATGGCGATACCGACGATAAACAGCGTCATGTTGCCCATTATTTTTTCCTCGTCAGTAAGCCAAACAGTGAGAGCAAAACAGGTAAACCGACCGGCGCAAAGGGGATGGCGGCAAGCGACAACCCGGCGCCGCTACAGGCGCGAATCAGCGTGGTGCGGTTTTTAAAGGCCGGGACCACTAAGGCTAATAAAATTGCAGGGAAGACAGCATCCAGACCGATGGTTTCCGGGGCGGGGAGCTGTTTGCCGACGCCCGCGCCGATCAGTGTGCCAACAGGCCAGAAAAGCGCGACGCCCAGACCGCACAGCCAGAAGGCGGCTTTACGTTGTTCGGGCGTTTTTTGCGACAGGCCAAAGACTACGCTTTCGTCGTTCATGATATGACAGCCGAGGAAACTCGCAGCCCGCGAGCCCACCAGATCGCGCACCGTGACGCCAAACGGCACGTGTCGTGCGTTGACCAGTAAGCCGGCAGCCGCAGCCGCCAGTGGGTTACCGCCACTGGCGACGATGCCGATAAACATAAACTCGGACGCACCCGCCAGTACCGTAATCGAAAGCACAAACGGCACCCACAGCGGGAAGCCGTAGGCCATCGCCAACGAGCCGTATGACATGCCGACTACGCCGACGGCCAGACAGACTAAAAATATTGCTTTTATCGTGTCGCCTTTGAGACTGGAAAAATAATGTTTCATACCGTTTTAGCCATATCGAACGAATTTCCATTATAATGAACGCGACCAGTTAATATTACAAGTCGAACGAATCGTTCGATATAGAGAACATGGAGTCGTGAATGACCCAGCCCATCAGTATGATCGCGAAAAGCCTTGTGCGTGAACGTCAGCGCACCGGTTTGTCATTGGCAGAGATTGCCCGTCGCGCAGGGATTGCAAAATCGACACTCTCGCAATTGGAAGCGGGCAATGGCAATCCTAGCCTGGAAACGCTCTGGTCGCTGTGTGTGGCGTTAGATATTCCCTTTGCTCGCTTGCTGGAGCCGCAGGAACAAAAAACGCAGGTGATTCGACGCGGCGAAGGAACAAAGGTGGTGGCCGAGCAGGCCCACTACCAGGCCATTTTACTGGCCGCCTGCCCGCCGGGGGCGCGGCGGGATATCTATCTGCTGCTGACACAGCCGGGCGCGGATCGTATTTCACAGCCGCATCCACCTGGATCGGTTGAACACATCATCGTGACGCAGGGTAAGGCGATGGTAGGATTGACGGAAGCGCCGGAGGAGTTATGTGAGGGGGACTATATTTGTTACCCCGCCGATCGGGCGCATATTTTTAAAGCGCTGGAGCCTGACACCCAGGCGATTCTGGTTTCTGAGCAAAATTGAATTGCCGGATGGCGCTATCGCTTATCCGACCTACAAAAAATAAAACCATATGCCCGGTAAGCTTGCGCCACCGGGCATATAACTTACTGTAAATAAAACACTTCTTTTAGCTCTGCGCTAACCGGGCTGTTGTCCGGGTTTGCTGGCATTACGTCACGCATATGCTTCCACCAACGTTGGCAAACGTCGGTGCTGGCAATGGCATTCCAGCGTTCTTCGGACTCAATCTCAACGGTGGCGAACAGCAGATTGCGCGCCTGATCGAGATAAATCGCGTAGTGATGGGCGCCGTGCTCTTTCAGCACCGCTTCCAGCTCTGGCCAGATGGGATTGTGCCGACGTTGATATTCAACGTGCGCGTCGGCATTCACCTGCATCACAAAGGCCTTGCGGATCATAACGCCTCCAGATACAGCCCGCGGACCTCGTCGCGGCTGGCGGTGCGCGGGTTGCACGGCGCACACGGATCGGCCAACGCTTTATCCAGCCAGCCTTCAATATCCTCTTTCGTCACGCCAAGGGAACTAAAGCCCGCAGGAATACCAACACGCTTGCTGAGTGCACGAATCGCGTTGATGGCCTCCATACTTGCCGCTTCATCGCTCATGTCACGGGTATCGACGCCCATTGCCTGCGCCACGCGGGCAAAGCGCGTCACGGCGTTCGGACGGTTAAAGTTTTCGATTACCGGCAGCAGGATGGCGTTGCAGACGCCGTGTGGCAGATTATGGGTTGCGCCCGGCTGGTGCGCCAGCGCATGCACCAGACCCAGACCAGCGCTGTTAAATGCCATCCCCGCCAGATACTGACCAAACGCCATTTGCTCACGAGCTTCGAGGTTATGACCGTCGTCGACCGCTTTTGGTAGCCACAGGTTGATCAGGCGAATCGCTTCCAGCGCGTTAGCGTCGGTGAGCGGATGCGCGCCAACGGAAACATAGGCTTCCACCGCGTGGGTCAGGGCGTCCATACCGGTTGCGGCGGTGACGGAGGCCGGGATTTCCAGCATGACGCTGGCATCATCCACAGCGATGTCCGGGATGATATTCGGGTCGATGATCACCTCTTTAACCTTACGGGCAGAGTCGATAATGACCGCGTTGCTGGTCATCTCTGCTGCCGTACCGGCGGTAGTGTTGATGGCGACCAGCGGGACGCCCGCATTTTTCACTTTGCCCACGCCGGAGTAAGCGGTAGAAGGGCCAGGGTTGGCTGTCAGGATTTTCACCGCTTTGGCGGTATCTATCGGGCTGCCGCCACCGAAGGCGATGATGTAGTCACATTCTGCGCCCTGATAGGCCGCAAACCCTTTCTGTACCAGCTCTTCTGTCGGGTTCGGGAATACTTCATCAAACAGGTGGTAAGACATTTGATGTTTATCCAGCGCGGCAAACAGGCTATCCAGCAGGCCCAGTTTTACCAGTTGACCATCGGTGACGATCAGCGCTTTGCCCCATTGTTTATTCGCCACGAGATTCACCATATCGGCAATCGCGCCGGCGCCATGCAGGCTAATTTTTGGCAGTGCCAACATAAAGCTCATCATTATTCTCCTTAATAATAAAATCCTGTAGGCCGGAAAGGCGAAGCCGCATCCGGCGTTGCGTTGGGAGGTATCAGTACAGCTCTATGGCGCTTGCCAGCGGCGTAACACCAAAGCGTTTGCCAAGTGCGACCAGCTCTTCACGTGAGATGGTCTGCTTCATACCGCCCATCGAAAAGATTTTGACCAGAACTTCGGCGGATTTCTCTGCGGTATCTATCAAACCGAACGCTTCGTCGAGGGTAGGTCCGCTTCCGAACACGCCGTGGAACGGCCAAAGTACCAGCGAGTGTTTCTGCATTTCCTCGGCGGTAGCCTGACCAATTTCATCTGTACCCGGCACCATCCACGGGAGAATGCCAACGCCATCCGGGAACACCACCAGGCACTCGGTGCTGCCTTCCCACAGCTTGCGGGTAATCAGCGCTGTGTTGTTTTCCAGTACGTAGGTCAGAGCGATCAGGTTGGTGGCATGGCAGTGCATGATCACGCGGTCTTTACCGTTCGTCGCTTTAATGCGTTCGCAGTGAGAGAGGAAGTGAGCCGGCAGTTCAGAGGTCGGCACGGCCTCGTGGGTCAGGCCCCAGAGGATGTGGTAGCCCGCACCGTCGCTGTCTATTTGTACCACGCCCAAGTTTGCCGCGGGATCGAGCTGGACGTTACGGAAAAACTTACCGGAACCGGTGACGATAAACGGTGTGTTTGCCAGCAGCGGCATCGGCTGACTTAGCGCAATATAGCGTGATTTTTCGTGGAAATCGGCGCTAAACGGCGCGATATCTGCTTCATCAAGACGCAACGTCAGGTTGCCGCCATTACGCTCGTCCCAGCCTTTCAGCCACGCATCAGAAGTGGCTTTGATCATCCCCTGGACGAACCAGGAAGTCGTAATTTTTTGCATGTTCGGTGTTCCTGTTTATTGCCCGAACGTTATCGGGTCTTACGTAGGCCGGATAAGCGAAGCGCCATCCGGCAATCGTGTTTCATTTTTTGCCGGATGGCGACGCGGGGCGTCTTATCCGGCCTACAAGCCTGGCGTCACGGTTAGCTACGTTTGCTCAAAATCTCTTTTTCATAAGCGCGCACGCTGTCCAGCCACTGGCTGCCCGCAGGCGTGTCGTGGCGCTGGCAATACATCTCCCAGACGGCCTGCCACGGCAGCGATTTTTGCTCTTCCAGCAGGGCCAGGCGTGCGGTGTAGTCGCCGCTGGCTTCGAGCTGACGCAGTTGCTCGGTGGGTTCTAACAGCGCGCGCAGCAGGGCTTTTTTCATATTGCGGGTGCCGATCACCCACGCGGCGATGCGGTTAATGGAGGCGTCGAAGAAGTCGAGGCCAATGTGTACGCGGTCGAACAGGTTGTGGCGAACGATCTCGCTGGCAATCGCCTGAGTTTCATCATCCAGCAGCACCACGTGATCGCTGTCCCAGCGCACCGGACGGCTGACGTGCAGCAGCAGGCGCGGCACATACAGCATGGCGGCGGAAATTTTGTCGGAGATCACTTCAGTCGGATGGAAGTGGCCCGCATCCAGACACAGTGCGGTCTGGCGGCTGGTGGCGTAACCCATGTAGAACTCGTTAGAGCCCACGGTGTAGCTTTCCGCACCGATGCCAAACAGCTTGCTTTCGACGGCATCGATATGGTGCGCCGGGTCGAGTTTCTCGCTGATCACTTCGTCCAGTGCGTCCAGCAGACGCTGGCGCGGCGCTAAACGGTCAACGGTGATGTCTTTCATGCCATCCGGGATCCAGATGTTCATCACCGATGGTGTACCCAACTGCTCGCCAAAATACGCCGAGACGCGACGGCTGGCTTTGCAGTGATCGATCCAGAACTGGCGAATGGTGTCGTCGGCGTGCGCCAGCGTGAAACCGTCGGCGCTCAGCGGGTGTGAGAAGCAGGATGGGTTGAAATCCAGCCCTAACTGGTTCGCTTTTGCCCACACCACCCAGTTTTTAAAGTGCTCAGGTTTGATTTGGTCGCGGGCAACCGGCGTATCAGACTCCAGATAGATCGCGTGCAAATTCAGACGTTTTGGACCAGGAATCAGGCTCAGCGCCTGCTCCAGATCGGCCCGCAGTTCGGTGGCGTTACGCGCTTTACCCGGATAGTTACCGGTAGCCTGAATACCGCCAGTGAGCGAGCCTTCCGGATTTTCGAAACCGGCGACATCATCGCCCTGCCAGCAGTGCATGGAGACCGGCAGACGATCGAGCTGGCGTAAGGCCGCCTCGACATCAATGCCTACCGCGGCGAAACGCAGTTTTGCCAGTTCCCAGGCTTGTTCAAGTTGAGTGGTCATGCGCAAAGCTCCTTTGTCTGTCGTAGTGATTGAAACTGCGCCTGGTAGCGGGCAATTTCACTTTCAGGATTGGGAATGAAGGTGGTCAATTCGTAGTTGGCGCGCACCACCTGACGGAAATCATCGACGTTGTTCAGCTCGTCCAGCGTCATCAGCTGGATGCCAATATTGCCGAGCGTGGAAGCCTCAATCGGCCCGGACATCACGCGAATACCGCAGGCATCCGCACATAGCTGGTTCAGTAAGGTGTTCTGGCAGCCGCCACCGACAATGTGCAGTTGGCTAAATGCTGCACCACGCAGTTGTGCCAGTTCTTGCAGGATGTCGGCGTACAGCAACGCCAGGCTGTCGAAGATACAGCGCGCCAGTTCGGCGTTTTGCAGGGGAACGGGTTGGCCTGATTCACGGCATGCTGCCTGAATTTCTGCACTCATATCGTCGGGGTTGATAAAGCGATCGTCGTTCGGGTTTATCAGGAACTGGCAGGCCGGCAGCGCTTGCGTTTGGCTGATAAGCGTTGGCAGGTCGGTAATCTGGCGCTCTTTTAATACGCGCTGGAGCAGCCACAGCCCCATAATATTTTTCAGGACACGGTAGCGTCCTTCCGCGCCGCCTTCATTGGTGATATTCGCCGCCAGCGCCGCATCGTTGGTATACGGTGTTCTGCTCTCAAAGCCCATCAGCGACCAGGTCCCGGAAGAGAGATAGGCGCTGTTTTTGTCGGCCAGCGGAGAAGCAATGACCGCGCTGGCCGTGTCGTGACTGGCGACGGCGACAACCGGAATTTGGTTTTTCTGTGGGCAAATCCAGTGGCCGATCACGTTCCCTGGATGCGTCGGGCGACCAAACCAGGCTTTGTCTGCCCCGGTCCACGCCAGCAGTGTGTCATCCCAGTCGTCGGTATTGATATTGACGAGCTGGGTGGTGGTGGCGTTGGTGTATTCCCAGTTCATTTTGCCGGTCAGGCGAAAGCTGAAGTAGTCGGGGATCAGCAGGGCATGGGCCACCTGCGGGAGCAGTTCTGGCTGCTGTTCAACCAGCGCACGCAGTTGATACAGGGTGTTAAAGGGCAGAAACTGAATGCCGCTACGGCGGTAAATTTCACCTTTACCCGGCTGCTCCATCGCCTGCGCCATAATGCCGGTCGTGCGGCTGTCACGGTAAGAGACCGGCAGACCGACACGTTGACCGACGTTATCGATCAGAACGTAATCCACGCCCCAGGTATCAATGCCGATGCTGTCTATCCGAATGCCTTCATCGCAGACTTTTTTCAGGCCAAGACGAATATCGTTTTCCAGGCTGTCGATGTCCCAGGTGTCAAAACCGTCTGTTTTTTGCAGGCAGTTCATGAAGCGGTGGATTTCACGTAGCGTCAGGGAGCGGTGTTCACTGTCGTAACGCGCCAGCATTACGCGCCCACTGGATGCGCCGAGATCGACTGCGACACAATGGCGAAAAGTCATAGTGAGGTCCTTCTGAGTTTTATTGCACTCAGTCTAAGAACCCCAGATAAAGCGTACCTTCTTGACAGTGACAGCCACAATTAGCGGCTGGCAACATGGCAAAGGTGAACGTGACGCTGTTCACAATTTCTATTAATAGGACCTGTTTTAGCGGATGTGACGCCTTCCGCAATTCGCGATCTTTCCCGCCATTTCTTGAAGAATTGACCGTGTTTACGCACTTTGGCGTCAAAAATTTAAGGTGAGGGTGATAACCCTTAATTACTATTCAGCCATGTTCATTTGATCGGGAAGGATGTCATCATGACGGTATTGCATTGCGTGGATTTTTTTCCGACAGGTAAAGCGCCAGTGGCTATTGAACCGCGGCTTCCTCAACCTGCGTTTCCAGAGCATCATCATGATTTTCATGAAATTGTGGTGGTCGAACATGGAACGGGGATCCATGTGTTCAACGGGCAGCCTTACACAATCAGCGGCGGTACGGTGTGTTTCGTTCGCGATCATGACCGGCATTTATATGAACATACTGACAATCTGTGCCTGACCAATGTGTTGTATCGCTCCCCGGATGCGTTTCAATTTCTGGCTGGGCTGAATCAGCTTTTACCTCAGGAACAGAACGGGCAGTATCCCTCCCACTGGCGGGTGAATCAGGGGGTGTTGCAGCAGATTCGACAACTGGTGGGGCAGATGGAAGCGCTCGGTGAGGGGATGGATACACCAACGGCGGCAAATCGCGAGATCCTGTTTATGCAACTGCTGGTGCTGCTGCGTAAAAGCAGCCTGATGGAAGCAGCGACCGATAACGACGCGCGGCTTAACCTCCTGCTGGCGTGGCTGGAAGATAACTTTGCCGACGAGGTGTGTTGGGAGGCGGTGGCCGAGAAGTTTTCCCTCTCTTTGCGCACTCTGCATCGCCAGCTCAAACAGCAAACCGGATTGACGCCGCAGCGCTACCTTAACCGCTTGCGGCTGATCAAGGCCCGGCATCTGCTTCGCCACAGTGATGACAGCGTGACAGACATCGCTTATCTCTGCGGATTCGGCGACAGTAACCACTTTTCGACGCTTTTTCGTCGTGAGTTCAAGTGGTCACCACGCGATATTCGTCAGGGGCGCGATCTCGTTGTGGCAAGCCGCCTCCAGTAACGCGAAAGCTATCAACGTTTTTTACCGCCGAATCTCAGATAATCATGTCCCTTAACGCCGGATGGTGGCTACGCCTTATCCGGCCTACGTGTCACGTAATCTGTAGGTCGGATAAGGCGTAGCCGCCATCCGACAGGGAATATTGTGATGGCGAATCATCTGGTCCTTCTGAAATCAGACTTCTTTGCGCATGAGCAGCAGGCTGTGGCCGTGGCTGACCGTTATCCGCAGGATGTCTTTGCTGAGCATACCCACGAGTTTTGCGAGCTGGTTATGGTCTGGCGCGGTAATGGTCTGCATGTCCTTAACGATCGCCCGTACCGGATAACCCGTGGCGATCTGTTTTACATTCGCGCCGAAGATAAACACTCCTACACCTCTGTGAACGACCTGGTGTTGCAAAATATCATCTACTGCCCGGAGCGGTTGACGCTGAATGTTGACTGGCAAGGGGCGATCCCCGGATTTAACGGTACGCCGAGGCAGCCGCATTGGCGACTCGGCAGCGTTGGCATGAGCCAGGTCCGACAGGTGATAAGCCAGCTTGAACATGAAAGTAATCAACGTGATGCACAGGCTTTTACCATGGCTGAGCTGCTGTTCGGGCAGTTGGTGACACACCTTAAGCGGCATCGTTATGCCACGGATACGCTCCCGGCGACCTCGAGTGAAACGCTGCTGGATAAACTGATCACCGCGTTAGCCGGTAGCCATGAGCATGCGTTTGAACTGGATACGTTTTGCGAGCGCGAACAATGCAGCGAGCGCGTTTTGCGCCAGCAGTTTCGCAGCCAGACCGGGATGACCATCAACCAGTATCTCCGCCAGGTGCGGGTTTGCCATGCGCAGTATCTGCTCAAACATAGTCGGTTGATGATTAGCGAGATTTCCATGCGCTGCGGCTTTGAGGACAGTAACTACTTTTCGGTGGTATTTACGCGGGAAACCGGGATGACGCCGAGCCAGTGGCGTCATCTCAGTACTCAGCATGCTTAGCTGGCCATTCCCAGACCGACAATGTTTGCCGCGACAATGATCACTACGCAGCCGAGGCTTAGCACGCTGACCGGACGACGACCCGCGTTTTTCCACTCTTTCAATACCAGACCGACAATCCCGCCGCACAGAACATAGAAGCTCATGTGCAGCATCCAGCTTACATAGTCATACTGCGCCGGAATACGTGCGTGGCCCCAGGCGTAGAAGAAGAATTGCAGATACCACATCAAGCCACCAAGCGCAGAGAGCAGCACGTTGGTGATAATCAGCGGTTTGGCTAACGAGAAGTCGGCTTTTATCGACAAGTTCTTCACTTTTGCCAGACGAATGAAGCAGAAGCCCAGGTTAACAAGCGCGCCACCGCCCATAATGACCACATAGCTAGGCAGGGCGACATACAGCGGATCGACGCCCAACGCGGCGGCGGCATCGTGCATCGGTTTCGCCGCGTTCATCGCAAAGGACATCCCGGCGGAGAAAATACCGCACATGACGGCCAGAACCAGACCTTTTTTCAGGTTGAAATCTTCCGCTTTGATGCCCATTTTGCGTTCTTTTAACTGACCGGCACGGGTAACAATGCCCACACCAATCAGCGCGACCAGTACGCCAAGCAGCGTCATGCGGCCGCCAGAGGTATTGATCAGTACATCAAAATTGCCGTTGATAATCGGGGTCATCAGCGTGCCGACAATCAGCGTAATACCTATCGCAATCCCGATACCCATCGACATACCGAGATAGCGCATGGTCAGGCCATAGTTGATATTGCCAATCCCCCACATTGCACCAAACAGAAATACCGGCGCCAGCGTGGAGAGGCTGAAGGAGCTGAAGTAGGCCCAGAAATCGGGAAGTAACATGGCGCTGATGGTCCACGGCAGGATTATCCAGGAGACGATCCCGCCAACCGACCACATCGTTTCCCATGACCAATGTTTGACTTGCTTGAACGGGGCATAGAAACAGGCGGCACTGGCTGCCCCTATCAAATGCCAAAAGATACCCATCGTAATCGCGTTACTCATGACTTAATCCTCGTTATTTTTTATCGTCGGTAATGACCCCTCCGACCTAACGAGTTTAAAAATTACGCAGGTGGTTAACCTTTTGACGATTGCCGCCCTTTTGCGCATGTTGGCAATTATCACGTTAAGTGGGTGATTCGGCTCACATCTTTAACAATGGGTTTGATTCATTAAAACCCTGTAAAAAGTACGGCATTGATAATCATTTTCAATATCATTTAATTAACTATAATGACCCAACTGCTTACGCGGCGTTAACACTGGCCGCCCGACAATACTGGAGATGATTATGAGTTATACACTGCCATCCCTGCCGTACGCTTATGATGCCCTTGAACCGCACTTCGATAAGCAGACGATGGAAATCCACCACACCAAACACCACCAGGCTTACGTAAATAACGCCAACGCTGCGCTGGAAAGCCTGCCTGAATTCGCCAGCCTGTCCGTTGAAGAGTTGATCACCAAACTGGATCAACTGCCAGCAGACAAGAAAACCGTACTGCGTAACAACGCGGGCGGTCACGCTAACCACAGCCTGTTCTGGAAAGGCCTGAAAACCGGTACTACGCTGCAGGGCGACCTGAAAGCGGCTATCGAACGTGACTTCGGCTCCGTTGACAACTTCAAAGCTGAATTTGAAAAAGCAGCGGCAACCCGCTTTGGCTCCGGCTGGGCGTGGCTGGTTCTGAAAGGTGACAAACTGGCTGTTGTTTCCACCGCCAACCAGGATTCCCCGCTGATGGGTGAAGCTATCTCTGGCGCTTCCGGTTTCCCAATCGTGGGCCTGGACGTTTGGGAACACGCTTACTACCTGAAATTCCAGAACCGTCGCCCGGACTACATCAAAGAGTTCTGGAACGTCGTGAACTGGGACGAAGCTGCCGCGCGTTTCGCAGCAAAAAAATAAGATCTACGCTTTAACAAAGCCCTGCAAGCGATGCTTGTGGGGTTTTTTTGTGATCAAACTCAATATAAAAACAATGATCCACTTAAATTGAAACAAGGTTTTATTATGCGAGTGGGATCACTTTTATAGTCTCTATGAATGTCTATCTTCTTTTCATCAAGACGGGCGCATCTCAAAGCAAGATGCAATCGCCCATAAAAATTGCCCCATTTTTATGTCTACAGGTGATGGAAATGCAGATCAAACGTACGATAGAGAAAATCCCAGGCGGTATGATGCTGGTGCCGCTTTTCCTGGGCGCGTTGTGTCATACCTTTTCCCCCGGCGCCGGGAAATATTTCGGTTCTTTTACCAACGGTATGATCACCGGTACGGTGCCTATCCTGGCAGTCTGGTTCTTTTGCATGGGGGCGTCGATCAAGCTAAGCGCCACCGGCACCGTGCTGCGTAAATCAGGTACGTTAGTCATCACCAAGATTCTGGTGGCGTGGGTGGTTGCAGCGATTGCTTCACGCATTCTGCCGGAACATGGTGTAGAGGTCGGATTCTTTGCTGGGTTGTCTACGCTGGCGCTGGTGGCCGCGATGGATATGACCAACGGCGGGCTGTATGCCTCGATTATGCAGCAGTACGGCACCAAAGAAGAGGCCGGGGCGTTTGTCCTGATGTCGCTGGAGTCTGGCCCGCTGATGACCATGGTGATTCTGGGAACCGCCGGGATCGCGTCGTTTGAACCACACGTATTTGTTGGTGCGGTATTGCCGTTCCTGATTGGCTTTGCGCTGGGGAATCTGGACCCTGAACTGCGGGAGTTCTTCAGCAAAGCGGTGCAGACGCTGATCCCGTTCTTTGCCTTCGCATTAGGTAACACCATTGATTTGAGCGTGATTGCGCAGACCGGCGTGCTGGGTATTCTGCTGGGCGTGGCGGTGATTATCATCACTGGTATTCCATTGATTATCGCCGATAAACTGATTGGTGGTGGCGATGGTACGGCGGGGATTGCCGCTTCCAGTTCTGCGGGGGCGGCGGTTGCTACGCCTGTGCTGATTGCTGAAATGGTTCCGGCATTTAAACCGATGGCACCGGCAGCAACTTCCCTGGTCGCCACGTCGGTGATTGTGACCTCCATTCTGGTGCCGATTATCACGTCTATCTGGTCGAAAAGGGCCAAAGCAAGGGCGGCAGAAATTGATATTCGTGGCACCGTGAAGTAAGTCTCTTAAGCCGGATGGTCTGCACCATCCGGCTTAATTATTTACCCTTTGACGACAAACACCTCATCGATTGTTCGACACTCACTCTCGTTCAACTCTCCACCGGCATTACGTGACACGCTGGTACAATAGCCAAACTTACGCGATACCACGGTTTTGATGGTGGTGACAAAATCTTCGCCGATGGCATAGATGGACATGTAGGTGCCAATCTGGTCCTGAATATCGCGAAGCGCTGCCAGGTCGCCCTGTTTGAACGCTTCCCGCGCGCTGACAAACAGTTCCGGCATGACGTTGTTCAACCCTGAAATAATCCCCGCGCCACCTGCTAACAGGTTGGGAATGTAGTATTCGTCATAGCCGGACAGCACGGCAAAATCCTCCCGCACGGCGCGGGTGGTCTGAATCATACTGCGGGTATGGGACTGGCAGTCGACGGTGTCTTTAATGCCAGCGAAATTCGGGAACTCGGCGGCGAGGGTGGCTACCAGTTCGGGGGTTAAATCGCAGCCGGTGCGTGCCGGGAAGTTATAAGCAAACCATTTGCCGCTGAGTTTCTGCCCCAACTGACGGAAGTAGCTCAGCAGCTGTTTCGCCGTTTGTCCGTAGTAGTAGGGCGGCAGGATCATCACGGCATCGAAACCTGAGCGATACGCTTCCTGCGCCATCAATAAAACATCATTCTGGCAGGTGGATGAGACGTTGGCGACCATCTTCAGCGAGCTCATGGCGCGGGCCTCGCGGATCAGCAGCAGTCTTTCTTCGAGCGTGAAGGAGGCAAATTCCCCGATGCTGCCCATCAGCAAAATCACGTCGATTTTGGCCTCGGTAAGGCGTTTGAGATGTTGGCTTAGACCGTTGAGATCGATCTTGCCATCATTGTCCATTGGCGTAATGGAAGGACACCAGACGCCAGCAAATTGCGATTGACCAGTCACGTTGTCGACTCCTTATTTGAAATGATGTTTCAAAACCAGATTACATTGATAGCATGTGTCCCTAAGTTTCATGTGAACCGTGCTCTCATTTTGAGCGACTGGGGTAAAATAAATGTGGTGTAATGGGGGAAATTTATCGGGAGAGGGAACAGATGCGATATCCGGTCGATGTTTTTACAGGCAAAGTTCGGGACTACACGGGAAGCCGTCCCAGCGCGATTGCTAAAGTCCAGATTGACGGTGAGTTGATGCTGACCGAACTGGGGCTGACGGGGGATGAACAAGCGGAAACGAAAATTCACGGCGGGCCGGATCGCGCGCTGTGTCACTATCCGCGTGAACACTATCAGCACTGGAGACAAGCGTTTCCGGAGCAAGCGGAGCTATTTGTCGCCCCCGCGTTTGGTGAGAACCTCTCTACTGAGGGGCTGACTGAAGATAATGTGTATATTGGCGACATTTTCCAGTGGGGAGAGGCGCTGATTCAGGTCACGCAGCCGCGCTCGCCGTGCTTTAAGTTAAATTTCCATTTTGGCATCAGCGATATGGCCAGCCAGATGCAGGATGCAGGTAAGACAGGCTGGCTGTGTAGCGTCATCGCGCCTGGTCAGGTGTCAGCAGACGCGCCGTTGATCCTGGCGTCACGCGTGAGCGACGTCAGCGTGCGGGAGGCCATTGCTATCGCCTGGCATATGCCGTTTGATGATTCGCAATATCACCGTTTACTGTCGGCTGCTGGGTTATCAAAAAGCTGGACCAGAACGATGCAAAAGCGCCGTTTAAGCGGCAAGATCGAAGACAATTCCCGCCGTTTGTGGGGAAAATAAACCTACCTTCATCTGGCTATTAAATCAGGTGGCGACACCTGATTTACCTCTCCCCCGTGCTTCATCCCCTGCGTACCAAACCGGGCAAAAACCTGACGGTCACGGTTTGCTTCAAAGCCATTCTTGATACCTGGTCCACAAAAAGAAACTCTGCGTTGAAAAAAAACTTGAGTATTTCCTGCACTCAAATATCTTAGCTTCAAATTGGTTTAAACCAGATGAGCGAAATGAAAAAGAAAAACAATGTTGATGTGCTCAGGGAGCGCTTTGAAAGCTGGTTAAACGAGAAGAATTTACCAGCGGGGTCCAAATTGCCTTCGGAAAGGGAGTTATGTGAGCTGCTGGATGCAAAGCGTATGACCTTACGTCAGGTTCTGATTGAGCTTGAGATCGATGCGCGTATTTTCCGCAAGAACCGCAGTGGTTGGTTTATTTCGTCGAAGCGATTTATTTATAACCCTAAATCACTTTCCAGCTTCAATGCTGAAGCCTGTGCTCAGGGACGTAAGCCTTTTTGGGATTATTTAACCAAAGAAACCATTGATACAGTTCCGCATCATGTTGATGATGTTTTTCTCTCCTCCGGTGACCGCTATTTAGTTACCGGCTGGTGCGGTCTTGATTCACATAAAGTGTTTTACCATGAATCCTATATTGATGCTGATGTTGCGCCAGGATTCATTAATAAATTGGGCAATCAGTCTTTTGCCAGCGTCTGGGAAGATGCGTTTGGCCATGTTTTAAATATCAAAGAAATGATTTTTAAACCGGTCAATATGCCAGAAGTGGCCTGCAAAGAGCTGGGTGTTGCGCCTAATACGTATGGAATTTTAGTAGAAAAACATCGGGCTACCCGAGATAAAAAAGTGGTTCAGGTTGATTTCGAATACTGGAGACTTGAATCAGTGGAACTTGTTATTCGCGATGAATGAGAAAAATAATGGGAAAATGTAACCAAGAACTTCTTGCGGAACGCGCGAGAAATATACCGCTGTACCTACATGCTTATGCTTTTCATCTGAATATGCGCTACGAGAGAGTCCTGCCGGGGGATCTTCTGGATATTGCGCATCAGCAAAAATTGAAGGGTGTAAAAATACATGTTGAGGATGGTGAGTCCCAATCACTGCAGAAACTGAACGATCAGCAGCTACACGATTTTAAAGAGAAGGCCAAAAAATATAATCTGGATGTGCATATCGAAACGAGCGCATCGGATAAGGCGACATTGACGGATGCCATCCGTATTGCTGTTGCTACTGGTGCAACTTCAGTGCGTTTCTACCCGCGTTATGAAGGGCATCTCAACGATGTTATGGCGAAGATTGCCAATGATATTGCGTGGCTGTCTCAGTATGACGATTGCGGACTAAGCTTTACTATCGAACAGCATGAAGATCTGCAAGGCCATGAGCTGGTGACGCTGGTTAACAATAGCGGGATGAAAAATCTCTCTATTCTGTTTGATTTTGGCAACATGATTAATGCCAATGAGCAGCCGCTTTCTGCGTTAGAGGTTATGTCTCCATTAATCACCCAGGTGCATATCAAAGACGCAAAAATTATTAAAGAAGGTAAAGGCTGGGGGCATGAGGCTTGTCGTTCAGGACACGGCGATTTACCCATGGAAGAAATGCTTAAGGCATTATTACTTTTAGGTGAAGATAAACCGCAAGTACATGCTTTTGGCCTGGAAGAAGAAGTTGAATATTATGCCCCTGCATTTCGCTTCGACGATGAGGGTGATAATCCATGGATCCCATGGCGCGATGCAAGTTATACGCCGCTGCCTGACAGCAACATGGTTGATGCGCGACTGGCGCAGGAAAAAGAACATGCTCTTGCCCAAATAAAATACATTCGTGATATATGTGACAAGTTTATAGGCAATTAATTAGTTTTCTTAAAATATTATTAAATGCGGAAAGGATTATGAAAGTAATCCCCTGGCTTTATTAATTATACAATTTAATTTAGATATTTCTCTCAACAAGCAATGAGGGTTTAATCATGTTCATGAATAAATGGGCAAGGCTCTGTTTTTTGATTTTAGGCGGCGGCACGATATTCAAGCTTTCAAGTATGAAAGATGTTTTCTATGTGCCAATGCAGAATGACTGGGGTTTAACTAATACGCAAATTGGGTTGAGCTTTACGGTTTATACGATTGTTCAGACAACTGGACTTTTTCTTTCTCTCTATATCGCAGATCGTTACTCCAAGAAAATATTATTACCGTTCGGTCTGATTGGCGTTGGGTTATGTGGTTTATATCTGGCAACGCTACCGTCATTTACTGGTTATCTCATTTGCTTTGCCGCGATGGCTTTCTTTGCCGATGTGGTTTATTGGCCGGTATTGCTGAAAGCCGTTCGTTTGCTGGGAACGAAAGAAGAACAAGGACGCATGTTCGGCTTTTTAGAAGCCGGACGTGGCGTGGTGGATGTTATCGTTGCATCTGGCGCTCTGTTTGTTTTCGTCCAGTTTGGTGAAGGTAAAGCGGGGATGCAGGCGGGCCTGTTGTTCTATACGGTAATTACGCTTGTGGCAGGTATTGTGACGTACTTTATTGTCGATGATGACAAAGTGAAAGGCGGCGAGAAAACCAGTGCCAACATGGAAGTGTTAAAGGGTATCAAACATGTTTTGTCCTGCCCTAATGTTTGGCTGGCTTCTTTAGGTATTTTCTTCGTTTATGCCGCGTACTGTGGACTGACTTACTTTATCCCGTTCTTAAAAGATATCTATATGCTGCCGGTAGCTCTCGTCGGTGCGTACGGCATCATCAACCAGTATGCGTTAAAAATGGTAGGCGGGCCGATTGGTGGAATGTTGGCAGATAAAGTTGCTAAATCACCGACAGTGTATCTGAAGTGGACGTTCCTGATCTCTGCTGTGGCGATGCTTGTGTTCATGCAGTTACCGCATCAAACAATGAACGTGTATATCGGTATGGCGGCGACATTAGGGTTCGGAGCGATTATCTTCTCACAGCGCGCCATTTTCTTCGCGCCGATGGATGAGATCGGTACCCCACGTGAGTATGCGGGCTCGGCAATGGCATTTGGTTGCATCATCGGTTATATGCCAGCGATGTTTGCGTACACGTTGTACGGCTATTTGCTGGATACCAATAGCGGCATCACTGGCTACAACTATGTCTTTAGCGTGATGATTGCGTTCAGCTTAATGGGCTTTATCTGTTCGACAATTCTGGTGAAGCGGATTAAAAAGCAAAAGCTAGCGGCTGCGGCTGCGGCAGCATAACGTGAGTGCTTCCCCGGCAATAAATGACCGGGGAAGCCTGTTAAGCGCGTTTATACAGCGGTAACCAAATCACCAGCCGTAAACCACCCAGCGGGCTGTCTTCGGCCTTCACCCAGCCACGATGCTGCTGGATCGCGGTTTCCACAATCGCCAGACCCAGACCTGTTCCGCCAGACTCGCGATCGCGCGCCTCATCGGTACGATAGAACGGACGGAAAATCTGTTCTCTGTCTTCAGGGCTAACGCCAGGGCCATCGTCGTCCACGGTGATGGTAATCCCGTCGATATCCACCGCGAAGCCAACTTCAATCTTCGTATGTGAATAGCGCAGGGCATTGCGCACAATGTTTTCCAGCGCACTTTCCAACGCATTTGGGTTACCGTACAGCGGCCACGGACCCGGCGGGAAATTCACCGTGAGTGATTTACCCATCTGCTCAGCTTCAAAGGCGGCGTTATCCAACACTTCACCCCAAAGCTGATTAGCTTTCACTGTTTCGCTGACCAGCGCGTTTTTCTGCTGATTACGTGACATCACCAGCAGGTCGTTGATCATGCTGTCCAGTCGGTGAGCTTCTGTTTCAATGCGCTCCAGCTCTTTGCTCTCACCGCTACGACGGCGCAGCAGAGCGGTGCCCAGTTGCAGACGCGTTAGCGGTGTTCTCAGCTCGTGAGAGATGTCCGACAGCAGGCGTTGCTGTGTGGTCATCATCCGTTCCAATGCCGTCACCATCTGGTTAAAGCTTGCGCCTGCCGCCAGGAACTCCTGCGGACCGGCTTCCAGCTCTGGATGCTGACGCAGGTTACCCTGAGCTACTTCATCCGCCGCGTTTTTCAACTTACGCGCCGGTTTCGCCAGACTCCAGGCAAGCCAAAGCAATAGCGGTGAGCTGACTAACATGGTGACGATCAGCAACAACAGCGGTCGGTCGAACAGCAGGTTGATAAAGTCAGATTGTGAGCTGCTGGCAGGTCGTATGAGATACAGCTGGTAGTTATCTTCACCGTCTCTGACGGAGAAAGGCCCGACCATCTCAACGCGACCGTATTTTTTCTTTTGCGGATGGTCGGCGTTATCGGCCTGACCAATAAAGTTACGAATGATCTGCATTTCGTTGCGTTCTGCGCCGATCACGCGTCCTTCCGTCGTAACAAGTAATAGCCGCTGTCCTGGCGGCGCCCACTTGTCTATCGCCCGAAACAAGCGACGCCACCACATCAAATCGTTGGGTGGATCGTTCGCCAGTTCAGCTTCAACATGTTGCTCAATCATTAACCCCTGGCGCTGCTCGCTGTCCAGTAGCTCGGTCATCTGGCGTGAGTCGAGCTTGGGTAACATCAGTACCAACATCAACACCAGTGCCAGCGTCAACCAGAAGATGGCAAAGATGCGTGCGGTTAAGCTCCCTATCATGAAGCGGAGACCATCAGGTAGCCGCGACCACGCAGGGTTTTAAACCACGGGTGTCCGTCTTTACGCTCTGGCAGCTTACGACGCAGGTTCGAGATATGCATGTCGATCGCGCGATCGAAAGGCGTCAGGCGTTTGCCCAGCACTTCCTGGCTCAGGTGCTCACGCGAAACCACCTGACCGAGATGCTGAGCCAGCAAATAGAGCAGGGTGAATTCGGTGCCGGTTAACTCCAGAATTTGCCCGTCAAAGCTGGCTTCCTGGCGACCCGGATTAAGGCTTAACGCATCTACTTCCAGCGTCGGCGAGCCGTTATCGCTGTTCTGCTGCTGTTCGCTCCAGTGTGAGCGACGTAGAATAGCGCGGATGCGCGCGACCAGTTCACGGTCGTTAAACGGTTTAGGTAAATAGTCGTCCGCGCCCAGCTCAAGGCCAAGTACGCGATCCAATTCGCTGCCGCGAGCGGTCAGCATGATTACAGGTGTCTGGTGTGTCTGACGAAGTGCTTTCAGCGTATCAATGCCGTTTTTCTTCGGCATCATGACGTCGAGCAAAAGTAAATCGATGCTGTCATCCAGAAGCTCAAGCGCCTGTTCCCCATCATAGGCAACCAGCACATCGAAACCTTCCATTTCGAGCAACTCCTTTAACAGGGAAGTCAGCTCTCGGTCATCATCAACTAACAGGATTTTATTCATTGTTTACGTACCTCCGAGGCAGAAATTACGTCATCAGGCGTCGCTAATCTATGACTTTACGTTGTTTTACACCCCCTGACGCATGTTTGCAGCCCGAATCGTAAACTGTCTCTCGTTGAATCGCGACAGAAAAGATTTTGGGAGCAAGTGATGGGCAAAGTTACCGCTGCCGTCATGGCCTCAACGCTGGCACTCAGTACATTTAGCCATGCAGCTGAAGTCGTCACAGGCGATCACTGGCACCTGGGTGAAGGCTCATCGCAACGCAGCGTTCAGAGCCACATGTTTGACGGTATCAGTTTAACCAAACATCAACGTCAACAGATGCGAGATTTAATGCAGCAGGCAAGACACGAACAGCCTCCTGTTAATGTTAGCGAAATGGAGACAATGCATCGCCTTGTCACCGCAGAGAAATTTGATGAAAGCGCAGTGCGCGCTCAGGCAGAAAGAATGGCGCAAGAACAGGTTGCCCGCCAGGTTGAAATAGCCAGGATCCGCAATCAGATGTATCGCCTGTTAACGCCAGAGCAGCAAGCGGTTTTAAATGAGAAACATGAACAACGAATGGAGCAACTGCGCGATGTAGCGCACTGGAAAAAAAGCTCATCGTTGAATTTATTGAGTAGTAGCAACTCACGTTCCCAGTAGTAACCCTGTTTTCCTTGCCATAGACACCATCCCTGTCTTCCCCCACATGATGTGGGGGTTTTTTTTGCCCAAAATTTGTCCCTCGGTTATTGCCTGACTGTTTTACTTCATCCGTTATACTAGCGGCATATCCTGGCAGGAGTGTTTATGAATCAAACCTATGGGCGGCTAGTGAGCCGGGCGGCAATCGCGGCAACCGTGATGGCATCGCTGTTACTTTTGATCAAAATTTTTGCGTGGTGGTACACCGGATCGGTCAGTATTCTGGCTGCACTGGTGGATTCTCTGGTGGACATCGCGGCGTCGTTAACCAACCTGTTGGTGGTGCGCTATTCGCTGCAGCCCGCCGATGATGAGCATACGTTCGGACACGGAAAAGCGGAATCGCTGGCGGCGCTGGCGCAAAGCATGTTTATTTCTGGTTCGGCGCTGTTTTTATTCCTGACCGGGATTCAGCATCTCATCCAACCCACACCGATGAAAGATCCGGGCGTTGGGGTGGTTGTCACCATCATTGCGTTAGTGTGTACAATCATTCTGGTCTCGTTTCAGCGCTGGGTAGTGAAGCGTACGCAAAGTCAGGCCGTTCGGGCAGATATGCTTCATTATCAGTCTGATGTTATGATGAACGGTGCGATTCTCATTGCGCTCGGGCTGGCATGGTATGGCTGGCATCGTGCAGATGCCTTGTTTGCGCTCGGGATTGGCATCTATATTTTATATAGCGCATTACGCATGGGGTATGAGGCAGTGCAATCTTTGCTGGATCGCGCTTTACCCGATGAGGAACGTCAGGAAATTATTGATATAGTGACGTCATGGCCTGGAGTCAGTGGCGCTCACGATCTTCGCACGCGGCAGTCAGGGCCGACCCGCTTTATTCAGATTCATTTGGAAATGGAAGATAATCTGCCGCTCGTTCAGGCGCATTTAGTGGCTGAACAGGTTGAGCAGGCAATTTTACGGCGTTTCCCGGGATCGGATGTCATCATTCATCAGGATCCCTGTTCAGTCGTACCCAAGGAAGGCAAGATGTTTGAGCTTTCATAATTCGTTGTAAAAAAAGTGAACCGGGCCAGCATTTTGTGTATAAATTACCACCATTTGGCCTGACCTGAATCAATTCAGCAGGAAGTGATTGTTATACTATCTGCATATTCGTTGGATCGTTTCGATATGCGGAATCGACTTCCGGCAGCAGATTTCATTTTGCATTCCAAAGTTCAGAGGTAGTCATGATTAAGAAAATCGGTGTGTTGACAAGCGGCGGTGATGCGCCGGGCATGAACGCAGCAATCCGTGGTGTTGTACGTGCAGCGTTGACGGAAGGGCTGGAAGTCATGGGGATCCATGATGGCTACCTGGGTTTGTATGAAGACCGTATGGTCCAGCTTGACCGCTACAGCGTGTCCGACATGATCAACCGTGGCGGTACTTTCCTCGGTTCTGCTCGTTTCCCGGAATTCCGTGATGAAAACGTACGTGCGGTGGCGATCGAAAACCTGAAGAAGCGTGGCATCGACGCCCTGGTTGTTATCGGGGGTGACGGTTCTTACATGGGTGCAAAACGCCTGACTGAAATGGGCTTCCCATGCATCGGTCTGCCGGGCACTATCGACAACGATATCAAGGGCACCGACTACACCATCGGCTACTTCACCGCTCTGGGCACTGTCGTTGAAGCGATTGACCGCCTGCGTGATACCTCTTCTTCTCACCAGCGTATTTCCATCGTCGAAGTGATGGGCCGCTACTGTGGTGACCTGACCCTGGCGGCTGCAATTGCCGGTGGTTGTGAGTTCGTGGTGGTTCCGGAAGTGGAATTCAGCCGTGACGATTTGGTTACTGAAATCAAAGCGGGCATCGCGAAAGGTAAAAAACACGCAATCGTAGCGATCACTGAACACATGTGTGACGTTGACGAACTGGCGCATTACATTGAGAAAGAAACGGGTCGTGAAACGCGTGCAACCGTACTGGGTCACATTCAGCGTGGTGGTTCCCCGGTTCCTTACGACCGTATCCTGGCATCCCGTATGGGCGCCTATGCCATTGAACTTCTGCTGGAAGGTCACGGCGGTCGCTGCGTAGGTATTCAGAACGAGCAGCTGGTTCACCACGACATCATCGACGCTATCGAAAACATGAAGCGTCCGTTCAAAGGTGACTGGCTGGACTGCGCGAAAAAACTGTACTAATTGCAATTGCCGGATGGCGGCTTGCGCCTTATCCGGCCTACATGATGCAAATCGTAGGCCTGATAAGCGTAGCGCCATCAGGCAAAAACTCCACGCCATATATTCCCCCAAGTTATAGCAAATCTTTTTTTATTCTTTAATGTTTGGATGCCTTTCTGGCACGCTTTGCTCATCACAACACTACCTAAGAGAGCTGGGCGATGAACAAATGGGGCGTAGGGTTAACATTATTGCTGGCATCGACCAGCGTTCTGGCAAAGGATATTCAGTTACTTAACGTATCGTACGATCCAACGCGTGAACTGTACGAGCAGTACAATAAGGCCTTCAGCGCGCACTGGAAGCAGGAAACGGGCGACAACGTTGTGATCCGCCAGTCGCACGGCGGTTCGGGTAAACAGGCGACTTCCGTCATCAACGGCATTGAAGCCGATGTTGTGACGCTGGCACTGGCTTACGACGTGGATGCCATTGCTGAACGTGGCCGTATCGATAAAAACTGGATTAAACGCCTGCCTGATAACTCCGCGCCTTACACCTCCACCATCGTGTTCCTGGTCCGCAAAGGCAATCCCAAACAAATTCATGACTGGAATGATTTTATCAAACCGGGCGTGTCGGTCATTACGCCGAACCCGAAAAGCTCCGGCGGAGCTCGCTGGAACTATCTGGCGGCATGGGGCTATGCCCTGCACCACAACAACAACGATCAGGCCAAGGCACAAGACTTTGTAAAGGCCCTGTATAAAAACGTTGAGGTACTCGATTCTGGCGCACGTGGCTCAACCAATACCTTCGTTGAACGTGGTATCGGTGATGTACTGATTGCCTGGGAAAACGAAGCGCTGTTGGCAACGAACGAGCTGGGCAAAGATAAATTCGAGATAGTGACCCCGAGTGAATCTATCCTCGCGGAGCCGACCGTGTCCGTGGTTGATAAAGTGGTGGAAAAGAAAGATACCAAAGCGGTGGCGGAAGCTTACCTGAAGTATCTCTACTCTCCGGAAGGCCAGGAAATTGCGGCGAAAAACTACTATCGTCCACGTGATGCAGAAGTCGCGAAGAAATACGAAAACGCATTTCCGAAGCTGAAGCTGTTCACTATCGACGAAGAGTTTGGCGGCTGGACGAAAGCGCAGAAAGAGCACTTCTCTAACGGCGGTACGTTCGACCAAATCAGTAAACGATAAATAAGTCTCTGATTTACCGACCCGGTGGCCTAGCGCGACCGGGTTTTTTATTTGTCATGGTTTTGCGTTACTCTTGCCCTTCAATGGGATACAGGAAACGCGTAATGAAAAAAGCAGGCTATCTTTTACTGGCGGTGATTGTGGTCGCCGCCGCTGCAGGTATCGGGTACTGGAAATTCACCGGCAACCCGGACGCATTACGACAGATCGTTCTTCAGCAATGCCTGCCGCACCAGTTGCAGCAGCAGGACCCCGCACCATGCGCTGAAGTAAAGCCGGATGCCGGATATGTGGTGTTCAAAGACCGTAACGGCCCACTGCAATATCTGTTGATGCCTACCTGGCGGATCAACGGTACGGAAAGTCCGCTGTTGTTGAAATCAGGCACACCGAACTTTTTCTGGCTGGCCTGGCAGGCACGTAGCTTTATGAGCCAAAAATACGGCCAGGAAATCCCTGACAAAGCAGTCTCTCTGACCATTAACTCTCGTAGCGGGCGTACGCAAAATCACCTGCATATTCATATCTCCTGCCTGCGAACCGATGTCAGAAAGCAGCTGGATGACAACCTGGCGAAAATCAGCACCCGCTGGCTACCATTACCGGGTGGACTGCGCGGTCATGAATATCTGGCACGTCGCGTCACGGAAAATGAACTGGCACAACGCAGCCCGTTTATAATGCTGGCGGAAGAGGTGCCGGATGCGCGTGAGCATATGGGCAGCTATGCGTTGGCGATGGTGCGCCAGAGCGACGAATCCTTTGTCCTGCTGGCTACTCAGCGCAATCTGCTGGCACTGAATCTCGCCTCCGCTGAGGAAATTCAGGATCATCAATGTGATATTCTGCGTTAACCCCACCTAATCTGGCGTTTACTCCGCATGCCTGTCCCCGTATTCTTGTTGAAAAAAACAACAGGAGACAGGCATGTCGCTCTGGCTTACACACCCTCTGTTTATCCCCTCTCTGGTGGTTGGTATCACCATTCTGCTCTGGGCTACGTCGCTGCTGCCGGAGTTTATAACGGCGCTGCTGTTCTTTGCCGTGGCGATGGTGGCCAAAATCGCGCCACCGGATGTGATTTTTGGCGGTTTTGCGTCCTCCGCGTTCTGGCTGGTGTTTAGCGGCTTTGTACTGGGTATCGCGATTCGTAAAACGGGGCTGGCGGACAGGGCGGCGAGGGCGCTGTCATCGAGGTTGACTGATTCCTGGCCGTTAATGGTGGCGAGCGTAGTGCTGCTGAGTTACGCGCTGGCATTTGTAATGCCATCCAACATGGGCCGCATTGCGCTGCTGATGCCGATCGTCGCGGCGATGGCGAAACGGGCTGGAATTAACGACGGCACGCGCGCCTGGTATGGTCTGGCACTGGCCGTCGGGTTTGGGACGTTCCAGCTTTCTGCGACGATTTTACCCGCTAACGTACCGAATCTGGTGATGAGCGGCGCGGCGGAAGGCTCTTACGGTATCCACCTCAATTATCTTCCCTATTTGCTGCTGCATACGCCGGTTCTGGGTTGGCTTAAAGGCGCGGTGCTCATTGTGCTTATCTGCTGGTTGTTCCCTGGCAAGCCGCATGCGCCGCGCGATCTCACTCCGCCGGAGCCGATGAGCCGGAATGAAAAACGTCTGGCCTGGATGTTAGCGGTGGTGCTGTTCTTGTGGGTAAGCGAAAGCTGGCACGGCATTGGCCCTGCGTGGACCGGGCTGGCTGCGGCAGTTATCACATTGCTACCACGGGTTGGCTTTATCAATGGCGACGAGTTTTCCACTGGGGTCAACATTCGTACCTGTATTTATGTGGCGGGTATTCTGGGGCTGGCGATCACCGTCACGCAAACCGGTATTGGTAGCGCTGTTGGCGAAGCGCTGTTACAGGTGATGCCGCTGGATGCGGAAAAGCCGTTTACCAGTTTCCTCGCGCTAACCGGTATTACCACAGCGCTTAATTTTATTATGACGGCGAACGGTGTTCCGGCGCTGTATACCACGTTGGCGCAAAGTTTTGCCGATGCGACGGGATTCCCGCTGCTGTCGGTGATTATGATCCAGGTGCTGGGTTATTCCACGCCACTGTTGCCGTATCAGGCTTCACCGATCGTAGTGGCGATGGCGCTCGGGAAAGTACCTGCAAGGGCGGGGATGCTGCTGTGTATCGCACTGGCGGCGGCAACGTATTTGATTCTTCTGCCGCTGGATTACGCCTGGTTTACGGTGTTAGGAAAACTGTAGATGTATCAAAATGTTAATTTTATGTTTTGTGAGTGAGTGAATTGTATTATGTGCGGCAATATCGGTTAATGCCCGAGCGCAGATTTGCGCACTGGAAATTCAAGGATTGATTCATGGACAGTTTGACCCCCATCCGCTGTTGGCCTGCCATCATCTCGCTCGTGATTACGCTGACCATCTGGTTTGTTATCCCGTGTCCTCCTGACGTAACCCCGCAAGCGTGGCACCTGCTGGCACTGTTTATTGGTACGATCTCTGCGATTATCGGTAAAGCTATGCCCATTGGCGCAATTGCGATTGTGGCGATTATGCTGGTGGCGATGACTGGCGTTACTAACCCCGGCAAACCCTCCGCGGCGTTGAACGATGCGTTGAGTGGCTTTTCTAACCAGTTAATCTGGCTGATTGGTTTATCCATTATGCTGTCGCAAAGTCTGTTAAAGACCGGCCTGGGAGCGCGTATTGGCTACGGGTTTATTGCGCTATTTGGTAAAAGAACTCTGGGTATTGCGTGGGCATTAACCCTTGCGGAAACGCTAATTGCACCCGTAACGCCAAGCAATACCGCACGTGGCGGCGGCATTATCCACCCGGTAATGCGGGCGATTGCGGAGAGCCTCGGCTCGCAGCCAGGCCATGCCGAGAATGGCTCAACGGGCCGTTATCTCGCGCTGGTGAACTACAACATTAACCCGATCAGCTCGGCAATGTTCATCACCGCGACCGCACCTAACCCGTTAATCGTCAGCTTTTTGACGAAGGGGACGGATGGCGTGCTGAACATGACCTGGGGAATGTGGGCTATTGCGGCGCTTCTTCCCGCTCTGGTATCACTGGTTGTCATGCCGATTGTAATCTGGTGGCTCTATCCGCCAGCTATCACGCGCACGCCAAATGCGCCGCAGTTCGCGCGGCAAAAACTGGATGCGCTGGGTCCACTATCACTGGCAGAAAAAATCACCCTGGCAGTGTTCATTTTGCTGCTCTGCCTGTGGGCGGGTGTTCCAGCGATGCTGATGGGCAGTGCCTGGAGCGTAAACCCCACTAGCGCCGCGTTAATTGGTTTGTCGATTCTATTGATGGCGGGTGTATTGAGCTGGGATGACATTCTTAAATGCCGCGGGGCATGGGATACGATAGTTTGGTTTGCCGCGTTGGTGATGATGGCGGATTTTCTCAGCAAACTGGGGTTGGTGGGATGGCTGGCAACCAGCGTTGGTAGCGCAATCGACCATCTTGGCGTGCACTGGAGTGTTGCAACGCTGCTGTTGATTCTGCTTTATGTCTACTCGCACTACTTTTTCGCCAGCACTACTGCGCATATTACGGCTATGTTCGCTGCGTTCTTCGCCGCAGGATTAGGCCTCGGCGCGCCGCCAGCATTGCTTGGTTTAATGCTCGGTTTCTCCTCCTCCTTGATGATGTCGCTCACGCACTATGGCACGGGTACTGCGCCGATCATCTTTGGTTCGGGCTATGTCACGCTGGCAGAGTGGTGGAAAACGGGGCTGGTGATGAGTGTGGTCAACCTGACCATTTGGGGGGTGACCGGCGCCTTCTGGTGGCACTGGTTGGGATACTGGTAGTTAATACAGCGGGAGGAGTGCTCCTCCCGCCTTAACAACTTAAGCCTGTTTAGCGGCTTCTGCTGCTTTAACGATGACGGCGAAGGCGTCTGCTTTCAGAGAAGCACCACCAACCAGCGCACCGTCGATGTCCGGCTGAGCAAACAGTTCTGCCGCGTTAGCTGCGTTTACAGAACCGCCGTACTGGATGATTACTTGCTCAGCGATTTTCGCGTCAGCTTTAGCAATGTGGTCACGAATAAATTTGTGAACAGCCTGAGCCTGAGCAGGAGTTGCAGATTTACCGGTACCGATAGCCCATACTGGTTCGTAAGCGATAACGACGCCTTCGAATGCTGCCGCGCCCTGAGTTTTCAGAACCGCGTCGATCTGACGTGCACAAACTTCTTCAGTTTTGCCCGCTTCGTTTTCTGCTTCGGTTTCACCGATGCACAGAACTGGAGTCAGACCCTGCTCTTTCAGCACGGCGAATTTTTTAGCGATCAGCTCGTCAGATTCTTTGTGGTAAGTACGACGCTCAGAGTGACCGATAATGATGTACTGTGCGCCGATGTCTTTCAGCATTTCAGCACTTGTTTCACCAGTGAATGCGCCAGACAGGTTCAGGTCAACGTTCTGCGCGCCCAGAATGATGTGGCTACCGGCAGCGGCGTGTTTCGCCAGGTCGATATACATTTCCGGCGGAGCAATCGCTACTGCACAGCCAGCAACGCCAGCCAGTTCTTTACGCAGATTAGCAACCAGTTCGTTTACCATGTGGCGGCTGCCGTTCAGTTTCCAGTTACCCATCACTAAAGGATGTCGCATTTCATTTCTCCACGCTTGTCAGCGAATTAAGGAATATGGCCGCCCGTAAGGGCAGCATGGTCTGTGAAACAGTATAGAGATTCATCCCCCGAAAGGCTTTGCTTTTTGTCATTTCCCCGTCATTCTCCACGTTGCAGGTGCGTTGGCTGTACTCTCTCACCCCAGTCACTTACTGATGTAAGCTCCTGGGGATTCGTTGCGTCGCCGCCTTCCTGAAACGTGAATAATTTAGGGGGGATTCGACCCTTCGAGGTTTTCAGATAGAGCCAGCTTAATCGGTTCAACAGCGAAGGTCAGCCCCTTTTCACCGTTATCTGCCACGACATAGCGAATTGCGCCTTCTGTTTCGGCGTAATAGTGCTTACCTTTGCCTGCGGCGAGCAGTTTTTGTAGCTTTTTCTGGCTCTGTTCCTTCGTCAGTAGCGGTGCGACGGTGCGGATGACGGCGGTCATGTATTCCAGCGCTTTCGCTTTAGCTGCCTTTTGCTCTGGTCCCTGAATTGGTAACCAGGTTATCTGCATGCTTTTGATTTTCAGGGTACCGCGCTCAAGGGCGGAAGACGCATACAGGTTTTCATTGATTTTGCTGGCCGCGCGGGTGAGATTTGCCCGATCGCGACTGCTGTCGATGGCGCGGAACTCATTCAGGATCAGCTTCGGATTCTGTGTATTAAAGTTTTCGCGAAACTGGCTAATCGACAGGTCAAAGGTCGGCGCGCCCGCCAGTAAATAGGGGGCTGTGGTTGCCGTCGATGGCGCTTCCGCCAATGCCGCAGGGCTGGCGGTTAAGGCTGAAAACAATAATAAAAACAGTGTAAATCCGTGCTTCATCAATCGTACCTTTCATTCTCACTGCTCACGATTAAAACGGTAACCGTCGAGCTTGTCAAAAGGGTAAACTGTTCTGGAAGGTAATAATAAAGGAACTTACATGACCATACAGCAGTGGTTATTCTCATTTAAAGGGCGCATCGGGCGCCGTGATTTCTGGATTTGGATTGGCCTATGGATCGTCGGCATGCTGGTTTTGTTTTCGCTGGCGAGCAAACAATTACTCGATATTCAGACCGCGGCTTTTTGTCTGGTGTGTCTGCTATGGCCAACGGCGGCAGTGACGGTAAAACGTCTGCATGACCGGGGACGTTCCGGAGCGTGGGCGCTGTTGATGATTCTGGCGTGGATGCTGCTGGCCGGAAATTGGGCGATGTTACCCGGCGTCTGGCAATGGGCGGTAGGCCGCTTTGTTCCAACGTTGATTCTGGTCGGCATGCTTATCGATCTGGGTGCGTTCATTGGCACCCAGGACGCAAATAAATATGGTAAGGATACGCAGGACGTAAAGTACAGGGCTGACTCGTAGGCCGGATAAGTGTATGCGCTATCCGGCAAAATGCCCGGGTGTTTACCGGGCATTGAAACGTTCTTACCAGTAGTGCTCTGCGGTCATATGGCCCGGTCGGCGGCGCAGGTGTTTGGTCATCTGCCGGGTGTCCTTCAGCAACTGCTGGGTATCGCGCACCATCTGCGGGTTTCCGCACAGCATCACATGACAGGTTTCTTTATCCATTGGCAGCCCGACCGCTTTTTCCAGTTCACCGCTTTCAATTAGTGCCGGTACACGCCCGGTCAGCGAATCTGCCACGGTTTCACGACTGACCACCGTCTGGATGCGTAATTTACCTTCGTAGCGCTTTTCCAGCGCCTGCATCAACGGTAGATAGCTCAAATCGGCGGCATAGCGCGCGGCGTGGACCAGCACCAGATTTTTGAAGCGATCCAGGTCTTTGCCTAATTGCAGAATCGACAAATATGGGCCGATAGCCGTGCCGGTTGCCAGCATCCACAGCGTGTCGCAATCGGGGACTTCATCCAGTACGAAGAAACCAGCAGCTTCACTCACCACCTGGACTTCATCGCCAGGCTTCAGTGCTGCCAGACGAGGGCTGAGTTTGCCGTCGGGAACCGTCACCAGATAAAACTCTAAATCGGGGTTATCAGGGGCATTGACGTAAGAATAGGCGCGCTGGACGCGTTCGCCGTCGATCTCAAGGCCAAGCTTGGTGAATTGACCTGCAGTGAAAGGAAGAACCGGAGCTCGCACGGTCAAACTAAACAGGGCATCGGTCCAGTTCTGTACCTTCGTGACTTTGCCTGTTACCCAATCTGCCATGGTTTTCTCCTGTCTGCTTTGATTGCCTTATCTTCGTTCGTTGGACGAAAGATTTCCAGCCCATATGGGCTGGAAGGCTCTATTGATCAAATCAATTACAGGATGTGCGCCTGCACATCGGGATCTTTGCGATCGAGGTAGTGAATCGACTGAATGCGACGGATCGTACGTGATTTACCGCGGATCAGCAGCGTTTCGGTGGTCGCGATATTACCTTTGCGGCTAATCCCTTCCAGCAAATCGCCTTTGGTGATGCCGGTGGCAGAGAAAATGACGTTGTCGCTACGCGCCATTTCATCGAGACGCAGCGCTTTGCCCGCTTCAATACCCATGGCGGCGCAACGAGCGAGTTCCTGTTCGCCAATGCGACGGTTCTCTTCGCTGTCGCCTTTGACGTCATGACGCGCCAGCAAACGACCCTGCATGTCGCCGTCCAGCGCGCGGATAACGGCGGCAGAAACGACACCTTCCGGTGCGCCGCCAATGCCGTACAGCACGTCAACTTCACTGTCTGGCATGCAGGTCAGAATGGAGGCCGCAACGTCACCGTCTGGAATAGCAAAGACGCGCACGCCCAGTTTTTGCATTTCGGCGATCGTTTCATCATGGCGTGGCTTGGCCAGAATGGTGACGGTCAGTTCACTCAGCGGCTTATTGAGTGCAGCGGCAACGTTATGCAGGTTGGCTTCCAGCGACAGGTTCAGGTCGATAGACCCTTTTGCGCCTGGGCCGACAATCAGCTTTTCCATGTACATGTCTGGCGCGTTCAGGAAGCAGCCTTTATCGCCAACAGCCAGTACGGCCAGCGCGTTTGCCTGACCCATTGCCGTCATACGCGTGCCTTCGATAGGATCGACGGCGATGTCGACAGCATCACCAAGACCGGTCCCGACTTTCTCACCGATAAACAGCATCGGTGCTTCATCGATCTCACCCTCGCCAATCACGATGGTGCCGTCGATATTGACCTGGTTGAGCATAATACGCATGGCGTTTACCGCCGCGCCGTCAGCGGTATTTTTGTCGCCGCGGCCCAGCCATTTATAGCCAGCCAGCGCGGCCGCTTCGGTCACGCGTGAAAATTCAATGGCAAGTTCTCGTCTCATTGCAAACTCGTAGCTGAAAGGAATGGCGCGAAGTGTAGCACAGGGGAGGGGGCGAGATTATTGATGTGTGTGCGGGGTTGCCCCCGCACGAAGATATTGCCGGATAAGGCACAGTTGCCATCCGGCTATGACGTATTACTCGTCGTGATCTTCCCACGCCATGGCGCGTTTGACCGCTTTTTTCCAGCCGCTGTAACGGAAGTTACGTTCGGTGGTTTCGATGCCTGGGCGGAATTCACGCTCGATGACCGCTTTTTCCTGCAGCTCATCCAGATTCTGCCAGAAGCCTACTGCCAGACCAGCCAGGTATGCCGCACCCAATGCGGTGACTTCGCGGACTTCCGGGCGCTCAACGCGTGTGCCGAGAATGTCGGACTGGAACTGCATCAGGAAGTTGTTGGCGACCGCACCGCCATCGACGCGCAGGGCGTGCAGGCGAATACCGGAGTCAGCCTGCATTGCTTCCAGAACATCACGAGTCTGATATGCAATAGACTCAAGCGTGGCACGGATGATGTGGTTGGAGTTTACCCCACGGGTCAGACCAAAGATGGCACCGCGAGCATACGGGTCCCAGTACGGTGCGCCCAGGCCAGTAAATGCCGGAACGACGTACACGCCGTTGGTGTCTTTCACTTTGGTGGCGAAATATTCGGAGTCGAACGCATCGCTGATGAGTTTCATTTCATCACGTAGCCACTGGATAGATGCGCCAGCCATAAATACCGCACCTTCCAGCGCGTAGTTCACTTCCCCGGTCGGTCCGCAAGCGATGGTGGTCAGCAGTCCGTTTTCGGACTTAACGGCTTTCTCGCCGGTGTTCATCAGCATGAAGCAGCCGGTACCGTAAGTGTTTTTCGCCATCCCTTCCTTCACGCACAGCTGGCCAAACAGCGCCGCCTGCTGGTCACCGGCGATACCGGAGATAGGAATACGAATACCGCCTTTACCACCGATGTTGGTCTGGCCGTACACTTCAGAAGAGCGACGAACTTCAGGCAGCATTGCACGCGGAATATCCAGCGCATCCAGCATCGTGTCATCCCAGTCCAGGGAGTGGATGTTGAACAGCATGGTACGTGAGGCGTTGGTGTAATCCGTGACGTGTACACGTCCCTGCGTCATTTTCCAGATAAGCCAGGTATCTACGGTACCGAACAGCAGTTCGCCGCGACGAGCGCGCTCACGCGAGCCTTCTACGTGGTCGAGGATCCACTTCACTTTGGTGCCGGAGAAGTACGGGTCAATGACCAGACCTGTATTATTACGGATGTACTCTTCCATACCGTCGCGTTTGAGCTTTTCGCAGATATCCGCGGTACGACGACACTGCCACACAATCGCGTTATAGATAGGTTTACCGGTTTCGCGTTCCCAGACGATGGTGGTTTCACGCTGGTTGGTAATACCGATCGCTGCAATTTCATCGGAACTGATATCGGCTTTCGCCAGAACTTCTACCAGCGTGGAGCTTTGGGTCGCCCAAATTTCCATCGGGTCATGTTCTACCCAACCTGCTTTCGGGTAGATTTGTTCGAATTCGCGCTGTGAAACGGCAACGATATTCGCATCGTGGTCCATTACGACCGCGCGGGAGCTGGTGGTGCCCTGGTCGAGCGCAACGATATATTTTTTTTCAGTCATAATTTTTTGTCCCGTAGTCACATTACTGCGAAGCTTTTTGTTGAGTGTTGGCCGCAACGTCTTTTTCTTCAATCGCGCAGACATCGCACGGTAAATGACGACCAATCAGTTTGCGATATGCCCATGCGCCCAAAATCGCGCCGGTAATCGGGCCAAACACCGGAACCAGGAAGTAAGGGATATCGCGACCACCCGTGAAGGCAATCTCACCCCATCCGGCCATCCAGGCGAAGAGTTTCGGTCCGAAGTCACGTGCCGGGTTCATCGCAAAACCTGTCAGCGGACCCATGGAAGCACCAATAACGGCAATCAACAAGCCGATCAGCAGTGGTGCCAGCGGACCACGAGGTACACCGTTACCATCGTCGGTCAGAGCCAGAATCAGCCCCATTAGAATAGCGGTAATGACCATTTCAACCGCGAAGGCCTGCACAAAATTGATATGCGGGTTCGGATAGGTGGAGAAAGTACCTGCCAGACCCAGGCTCTCGGTACTGCCGCGTACGATATGGTTAGTTTGTTCGAAATCGAGGAAAAGATTGTAATAAAGCCCGTAAACCAGTGCCGCTGCGCAAAAGGCGCCGGCAATTTGCGAAATAATAAAAGGAACAACTTTGCGTTTATCAAAACAGGCGAACAGCCAGAGTGCGATGGTTACCGCGGGATTCAGGTGTGCACCAGAAACGCCTGCGGTCAGATAGATAGCCATCGCTACCCCCAGACCCCAGATGATACTGATTTCCCACTGACCAAAAGTAGCCCCAGCCACTTTAAGTGCAGCGACACAGCCCACACCGAAGAAAATCAACAACCCGGTACCGAGGAATTCAGCAATGCACTGGCCTTTTAAGGTTGATGTTTGACTCATAATCGGATCCTGAAGAGAGTTTAATGTTTATTGTGTGCGAGAAGGTCACTGACATCCCCGGAGCCGGTAGGCACACTGTTAATTTATCGTTAACGCGCAAAAACGAGAAATATCGAAATTAAAATGTGTGTACTGCATCAACAAAATGAGCGTTTTCGCGCCATCGTGAGGTATTTGTTATACAAAAATAGTGTGAGCTGAATCATTTCACTGATCAATCTGTTAACACTTAAGAGTTATGACAGTAATGTCACCAGGAGAAAGACTAAAAGTGTTGCAAACCGCAATCTGCGCGGGATGCCGCTGGACAGGGATGACGCGGCTTCATACAATCGGTGTTAAGTAGAGTGCGCTCGTTTTTATTAAGGCGTCGCCGGTTATCGGGACGAGGATTTTTATCCATCAACGCCTTGCAATTCAGGAGAGGTATGACGATGTCATTAGAAGTGTTTGAGAAACTGGAAGCAAAAGTACAGCAGGCGATTGATACCATCACGCTGTTGCAGATGGAAATCGAAGAGCTGAAAGAAAAGAACAACTCACTGTCGCAGGAAGTTCAGACTGCACAGCAGCAGCGTGAAGAACTGGAGCGTGAGAACAACAGCCTGAAAGAACAGCAGAGCGGCTGGCAGGATCGTCTGCATGCCCTCCTCGGTCGTATGGAAGAAGTCTAATTACGCTTTATCTTTCGCGCCGTAGCTGCGTTGGCCGCGCTCAGTTACCCCAGTCACGTAGTTTACTACGCTTCTGGGGATACCTTCGTTTGCCGCCTTGCTACAACACGAAATCTTTCGCGTAACCGCCCCTGATTGTAGGCCGGATAAGGCGTAAGCCGCCATCCGGCAATCAGTGACACGCATAAAAAAGGCACCTTGCGGTGCCTTTTTCGCTTACTCGATATCGAGCGGGTCTTCGGAGAGGATTATCCCGGTGTTATCGGCGTACAGGTGGTCGCCGGAGAAGAACGTCACGCCACCGAAGTTGACGCGTACATCGCTTTCTCCAATGCCTTCACCTGAGGCACCTACCGGAATAGCGGCAATCGCCTGAATGCCGATATCCAGTTCTTCCAGATCGTCTACCTGGCGTACTGAGCCGTAGATGACCAGACCTTCCCATTCATTCTGTACGGCCAGCCGTGCCAGTTCGGCATCGACCAGCGCACGACGAACAGAACCGCCGCCATCGACCAGCAGAATGCGACCACGGCCGTTTTGTTCGAGCAGATCGTACAGCAACCCGTTGTCCTCGAAACATTTTACCGTGATGATTTGTCCGCCAAACGACGACCGTCCTCCAAAGTTAGAGAACAGCGGTTCCACGACGTTGACATCTTCCTGATAGATGTCACAAAGCTCGGATGTATCGTATTTCATAGGCTTAACGTTCAGTTGCTGCGAGAATTTTTAGTATATCGCGCTATGTGTACTGTTGGCAAAATCATCAATTGTTAATTGATATTTGTCAGTTAAAGAGACCACTGACTTAAGAAAATTCCAACGACAAACAGCAGGTTAGTTAACAATGCCGCTTTTACGGTGCGTTCCAGCATCGGACGCATTGCTGCCGGGTCCATCTCGCGCATTACATAGCGAGCCTGTTTGATCAGCAGCGGAGCGGCGAGGATAAACAGCCATCCCCACAGGCTTTGCAGTGAGAACAGGTTGAACAGTGCCAGACAGACCAGCGTGCCCATCAGCAGACAGGCGTGGTAGCGGCGGGCATTGACAGCGCCTAAACGCACGACCAGCGTGTTCTTGCCATTCTCTCTGTCGCTGTTGATATCGCGCAGGTTGTTTACGTTGAGCACGGCGGTTGCCAGCAGGCCGCAGGCGGTGGCAGGCAGAATCAGCGCTGGAATCAACGTATGCGCCTGCAGGTACCAACTTCCCATTACGCTGAGCCAGCCGAAGAATACCAGCACAGAAATATCGCCCAGGCCAATATATCCGTAAGGGCGATTACCCACGGTGTAGGTGATCGCGGCGATAATCGACAGACCGCCGAGCACCAGGAAACCGACAAAATCCGCCAGCGTGTGACAGGCTACAGCAACCAGGGCCAGCCCGGACAGACAGATCAGCACCACGGTGACGATCAGCGCGCGCTTCATCTGCTGTTGGGTGATGACCCCTTTTTGCATACCGCGCAGCGGTCCAATACGGTCGGGCTTGTCGCTGCCTTTGACGGCATCGCCATAGTCGTTAGCGAGATTGGACAGAATTTGCAGCAGTCCTGCCGTAATCAATGCCAGCAGAGCAACCAGCGGATCGAAGTATCCTTGCCACCATGCTAATGCCGTACCGACGATGATCGCCGCGAAGGCGAGCGGTAAGGTCTTAGGTCGTAAACTTTCCAGCCAGGCTTGTGAGCGGCTAATTTGTTGTTGTTCAGTCATATTTAGCGCCAATAAAAATGGGGCTTTATCAGCCCCATCAACAGTGATGAAAATGCATTGAACGCGATTATAGGATAAAACGGCTCAGATCTTCATCTGCGACCAGCGCATCCAGATGTTTGCTCACATATTCGGCATCAATTGTGATGCTTTGGCCGTTCAAATCGCTCGCATCATAGGAAATATCTTCCATCAGACGTTCCAGAACGGTATGCAGACGACGTGCACCGATGTTTTCGGTGGTTTCGTTAACCTGCCAGGCCGCTTCGGCAATGCGTTTAATACCGGATTCAGTGAAGTTGATGTCCACACCTTCAGTCGCCATCAGCGCTTTGTACTGGACGGTGATGGAGGCATTCGGTTCGGTAAGGATACGCTCAAAATCGCTGGTGGTCAGCGCCTGCAGCTCGACACGAATCGGCAGACGACCCTGCAGTTCTGGGATCAGGTCGGACGGTTTGGCTACCTGGAATGCACCAGAAGCGATAAACAGAATGTGATCTGTTTTCACCATGCCGTGCTTGGTGGAGACAGTGCAGCCTTCAACCAGCGGCAGCAGGTCGCGCTGTACGCCTTCACGGGACACGTCCGGGCCGGAGGATTCGCCGCGCTTACAGATTTTGTCGATTTCGTCGATAAACACGATCCCGTGCTGCTCAACGGCGTCGATAGCTTCTTGTTTCAGCTCTTCCGGGTTCACCAGTTTGGCCGCTTCTTCTTCAATCAGCAGCTTCATCGCGTCTTTGATTTTCAGCTTACGCGGTTTTTGCTTCTGACCGCCCAGGTTCTGGAACATGGATTGCAGCTGGCTGGTCATCTCTTCCATTCCTGGAGGCGCCATAATTTCAACGCCCATCGGTGCGGCCGCGAGATCGATTTCGATCTCTTTATCATCCAGCTGGCCTTCACGCAGTTTTTTACGGAATGCCTGACGCGCTGCAGAAGGTTCCTGCGGCTGCTCTGACTGTCCCCAGTTATTTTTAGCAGGTGGGATCAGCACGTCGAGAATGCGCTCTTCCGCCATCTCTTCAGCGCGGAAGCGGTTTTTCTCGATTGCCTGCACGCGGACCATTTTGATGGCAGCATCGGTCAGATCGCGGATGATGGAATCTACTTCTTTACCAACATAGCCGACTTCGGTGAATTTTGTTGCTTCAACTTTGATGAACGGCGCGTTGGCCAGTTTTGCCAGACGACGGGCGATTTCGGTTTTACCGACGCCGGTCGGGCCAATCATCAGAATGTTTTTCGGCGTGACTTCATGACGCAACTCTTCGTTGAGCTGCATACGACGCCAGCGGTTACGCAGGGCGATCGCCACGGAACGCTTAGCGTTATCCTGGCCGATGATGTGTTTGTTCAGTTCGCTGACAATTTCGCGTGGGGTCATTTCAGACATGGGGGATCCTTACGCTTTGGAGTTCAATTCTTCGATGGTATGGAAGTGGTTGGTATAAATGCAGATATCCCCTGCAATATCCAACGCTTTCTCAGCAATCTCGCGTGCGCCAAGCTCGGTATTTTCAAGCAGAGCGCGTGCAGCAGCCTGGGCGTAGGGACCGCCGGAGCCTATAGCAATCAGATCGTTTTCTGGCTGGATGACGTCGCCGTTACCGGTGATGATGAGCGATGCAGTTTCATCTGCGACGGCCAGCAGCGCTTCGAGTTTGCGCAGCATACGGTCGGTACGCCAGTCTTTTGCCAGTTCAACGGCAGCTTTCACCAGGTGACCCTGGTGCATTTCCAGCTTGCGTTCAAACAGTTCAAACAGCGTGAATGCATCCGCAGTACCGCCCGCAAAGCCCGCGATGACTTTATCGTTGTACAGACGGCGGACTTTCTTCACGTTGCCTTTCATTACGGTGTTACCCAGTGTGGCCTGACCATCACCGGCGATTACCACATGGCCGTTACGGCGTACGCTTACTATTGTTGTCACGAGCAGACCCCTTGGTTACAAATGCAATGTACAGGCCCCGAACAATGTACGGGGCGTAATGCAAGTATAGATGGGGGGGATTTTGGGGGTTTCAACCCCCAGTGGAGAGTCGAATGCAGTTTGTGTGACCAGCAACCTTCAGGCGGCTGATGGTGTTGTCGGCATTCTCTTTGCCTTTGACCGGACCAATGACCACACGATTCCAGCCGTTATTGGTGGTAATACGGGAGTTAAAGCCTTCAAAGGCCAGCTGCGCACGCACAGTTTCTGCCTGCTCAGCGCCTTTAAATGATCCGCACTGAACCATCCAGCGGCGTTCATCTTTTTTCTCAGCAGTCTGTTTTGGCGGCTGCGTTTCATTCGTTATCGGCGCGGCCGGCTGCGGTTTTGGCTGAGCAGCGGTGGTATGCGCTGGCGTTTGCAGCAGATCCTGATACGGCTGTTGCGCCGCCGGTTTTGGCTGCGGTTTCGGCTGCTGTACCGGCGCGGCTTGTGCTGTACGCGTTTGCTGCTGCTGATACGGCTGTTCTGTTGCCCGTGGGCGCGGCTGCTGAGCCTGCTGCTGTGCGTTATTCCACTGCTGCTGTTGCACCTGACGCTGACGCTGCAGCGTTTGCTGGCGTTGTTCAGGCGTTTGCTCGTTCCACGGTACTTCGTTGAGCTGCGTCGGCTGTTGACGCATATCAGCCTGCATTTGCGCCAATAGCTGGCGCTGCTCATTGGTTAGCTGATCGGCATTCAGCACCTCGCCGCCCGCAGACGGTTCGGTAGGCGCACGTACGCCAGGCTGACGGCTTTCCAGCTCTTTGATGTATCGCCAGCGCTCTTCCGGTTTTGGCGGAATGCCATTACCGGTGACTTTCTGGTTTTGCAGCGTTTCGGACTCTTCTTTCTTGTGATGCGTAATGAAGTACAGACCACCGATAAAGGTCACGAGTACGGCTGCAGCAATAGCAACCATTGCGGGCGATACCGCAGGCGTATTGCGTTGTTTTTTCCGTGATGTGCTCTTCTTGCGCCGCGAAGGTGCCGGTTGGCCGCGACGTACATAATCTCGTTGTGCCACTATCGTTTCGCTGTATTTATTCGTTCGTCAGCCCGCCATGTTACTTAAGCGGCGGGCCTTTGACCAGACAGGGGAGTCCGAAAGCACTTTACTTTACGTCAGTGCCCGGGTAGTACCCCGAATAATAAGCTCGCAGTCCAGTAAACGTGAGCCACTGCTGACGCTCTGCCCTTGTAATTGATCGAGCAGTAACAGCATAGCTTCACGTCCGATATCGAAACGCGGCTGTGCGACGGTTGTCAGGGGTGGATCACAAAATTCCGTGAGCGAAATGTTATCAAAGCCAATAATGGATAAATCATCAGGGACTTTCAGACCCTGACGTTTGGCGTAAGAGAGTGCACCCAGCGCCATGACGTCGCTGTGACAAAAGACAGCGGTAGGCGGCTGCGGTAGTTCAAGGAGCTGCTTCAACGCATTGGCTCCCGCTTCATAGGTAAAGTCACCGCGCGCGATGAAATGCGGATCGACCGTAATTCCGCTGCGGCGTAATGCCTGAACGTAGCCTTGCAGACGGTAATGGCACAGCGGCATATCTTCGGGGCCGGCGATACAACCAATGCGTTTATGCCCCAGTTCCAGCAGATAATTCATCGCGTTAAAGGCGGCGGTGAGGTTATCAATGTGCACGGTAGGGAGTTCCAGCTCTGGCGCGAACTCGTTCGACATGACCATCGGCGGTAAATTGCGCTGTTCTTCCACGCTGGCATCAAACGGCAGGCGCGAGCTGAGCAGTACCATGCCATCGATCTGCTTGGTGATAATGAGGTTAAGAAACGTCTTTTCCTGCTGGTTCTGGTGCGCGCAGTCGCCAATAAGCACCAGGTATCCCTGTTCTGCGGCAGTCACTTCGATGCCACGAATCACTTCGCTAAAAAACGGATCGCAGATATCCGGCACAATCACCAGAATGGTACGTGACTCATTACGCTTAACGTTACGTCCCATTGATTGGGGTAGATATCCCACTTCCAGCGCTGCCTGCTCAACCTTGTTACGGGTTGACTGCGAGACTTTGTCCGGGTTCATTAATGCGCGGGATACGGTTGCCGTTGAGACTTTCGCCTTCAGAGCAACATCTTTCATCGTAGCGGCGGCAACCTGCTTATTCGGTTTCACTCTTTCTCCTCGCCAGAGAGCTGCTGGCACAGACTCGTCCCTGGATAACCTTCATCTGAAACATTTTTATCAGATAGTGAATGGAAGCGGTTACAGAATTTTCATAAAAAGTGTGATGGATCTTTAATTTTACGATCCGCCTCGCATCGTGAGGGGTTATCCCTCGATGGGATCGACATCCAGCACCCATTTAACCTTGCGTGCATCGGGTAGCGTATTGATCAGTGCCAGCGTGCCGCTGACGATATGTTGCAGACGAATTCGTGATGGATGTTGCAACAATATTTGCCAACGATAACGACCACCGCGTTTGGGCGCCAGTGCGGGAACCGGGCCGAGCACCCAGAGTTTGTCATCGGCCAACGGGCTGGCTTGAATGAGATTCCGTAGTTGCTGCAAGAACATTGGTGCATGCTGGTTGTTATGATCTTCTGCCCGCACGATCACATGGCTGGTCCACGGTGGAAGCTGGAGCGTTTGTCGCTCGGCCAGCGCCTGTTCGGCAAACGCGTCATAGCCTTTATACAGCAAGGTTTGCAGCAGCGGATGTTCAGGATGGTGCGTTTGCAGCACCACTTCGCCTTGCTTCCCGGCGCGTCCGGCACGGCCAGAGACCTGCGTATAGAGCTGGGCGAAGCGTTCTGCTGACCGGAAATCTGCGGAGAATAGCGCGCCGTCAACGTCCAGCAGCGCCACCAGAGTGACGTCCGGGAAGTGGTGGCCTTTGGCCAGCATTTGCGTGCCTATAAGAATTCGTGCGCCGCCGCGATGCACTTCCGCCAGATGCTGCTCCAGCGACCCTTTACGGCTGGTGGTGTCACGATCGATACGTGAAATTGGCACACCGGGGAAAAAAGGTGCCAGAGCCTGCTCAAGCTGTTCGGTGCCGAGTCCTACCGGAACCATATGCGTCGAACCACAGGAAGGGCACTGACGCGGTATTGGGCGCTGGCTGTCGCAGTGGTGGCAACGCAGGTGGTGCTGCGCCTGATGTAGCGTGTAGTAATGATCGCAACGCGGACATTCGGCAATCCAACCACAGTCGTGGCACAGCAGCGCAGGCGCAAAACCACGACGGTTCAAAAACAGGATCACCTGGTTATCCGCCTGCAGGTGCTGACGCATACGGGCGATCAGCGCAGGGGCGAGTCCGGCCTGCACCTGCTGACCTTTGAGATCCAGCACGTGCTGAGTGGCTGGGCGCGCATTGCCGGCGCGGCGCGTCAGGCGCAGCATGCGGTATTTGTTCTGCCGCACGTTACACAGCGTTTCCAGTGCCGGGGTGGCTGAGCCGAGAATAATCGGGATCTGCTCGCTATGGGCGCGGTAAACCGCGAGGTCGCGCGCATGATAGCGCCAGCCTTCCTGCTGTTTATAAGAGCTGTCGTGTTCTTCGTCGATGACAATCACGCCGAGATTTTTAAACGGCGTAAATAGCGAAGAACGCGTGCCGATAACAATCGCCGCCTCGCCATTTTTTGCTTTCAGCCAGGCTGAAAGACGTTCACTGTCGTTTAAACCGGAGTGCAGGACTTCGACCGGCGCATTAAAACGTTCGCGAAAACGGGCAATAGTTTGCGGCGTCAGGCCAATCTCCGGCACCATCACCAGCGCCTGCTTGCCCTGGGCAAGGACGTTTTCCAGAACGCTGAGATAGACCTCTGTTTTGCCTGATCCCGTTACGCCCGCTAATAGCCAGGCGCTAAAACTGTCCGAGGCGCTGTGAATCGCCCCGACGGCGGTGGCCTGCTCGGTGTTCAGCCGCAGACGCTCACCAGAAACCGCGTAGTGCGTACGCCAGTCGCTAAAGCCTGGTGTTTCGCTCGCCAGATCGCACAGCCCTTTTTTCCGCAGTGCCTGTAATGCGGCATCATTAAATTCCAGTTCAGCCACCTGGTCGCGCCAGATTTTCCCCTGGCGTAGCGCAGCCAGCGCCTGTTGCTGCTTGGGAGAACGCTTCAGGCTGTTGAGGTCAATTACCTGGCCTTCTTCAGTGGCAAACCAGTACCACATGGGCGCGTTTGTCGCCGGGCGTCCCTGGCGCAGTAAAATTGGCAGAGCGTGAAACAGTACGTCACCGATGGGATGATGATAATAATCAGCCGCCCACAACAGCAGACGCCAGACAGAGGTCGAGTAGACCGGTTCGCTGTCCAGCACTTCGAGAACGGCTTTCAATTCGCTCCGCGGCAGTTCACTGTGCTCGCTGACGGAAAGGACGATACCCACGCGCTCCTGCTGCTTGCCAAAGGGCACGCGTACACGACACCCGGCTTTGGCACTCAAGCCTTCCGGCAGGAGGTAGTCAAAGGTGCGAGGTAGCGGAACAGGTAAGGCAACGTGCGCAACGGGCATTGAATCATCCTGACTTGAAATCTGGCGGGTTAGTATACACATTAGTGGAGGGTAGAATGCGGATCAGTTTGCATGAGCAGGTTAATTTCTGTATGATTCGCCGCCTTTGATGCAAATTGATTGCGTCAAACAATGACCATTACCCGAGAGTTTCAGGCTGTTGATGCAGCGTGAAAGGTGACGGGGAATAATTAACATCGCGTGGTGTCTGGCGTTAGGGCTGGAAGAGCGACGCGGCCTTAAACCGAGGTTTTCCCATGAAAAAAGATATTCACCCGAAATACGAAGAAATTACTGCAAACTGCTCTTGCGGTAACGTCATGAAAATCCGCTCTACCGTCGGTCACGATCTGAACCTGGACGTGTGCGGTCAGTGCCACCCGTTCTATACTGGCAAGCAGCGTGATGTTGCTACCGGTGGCCGTGTTGATCGCTTCAACAAGCGTTTCAGCATCCCAGGCAGCAAGTAAGTTTCAGCTGTCAGAAAAAAGCGCCTTATGGCGCTTTTTTTGTTTCTGCGCTTCAGAACTGAAATATATATTGATGTATTGAATAATCTATTTTATTCAATAAATAAAACGGTGTTTTATTTTTTCGATAAAATATTGAAACTGGTGATCTGCGTCCTTTTTATCTTCTGTCTTTTGCCACTTTTACCAGCTCCTGGCAAAATACCAAAGGTTTCTGCTTTCTTTCTAAAATACACTTTCGTGGAAATATAAAATTAATCTAAAAGCCTTTTTGTTTTCCCATTTTATGGACAAACGAGATGGATTATTTCCGTTGTTGAGTGTGAAGAGGGATTGTCATGAAATTTAAATCTGCGTTATTACTGATTCCATTATTCTCTGCGGCCGCACAGGCGGGTTATGTTGATTACCGACATGAATATTATGACGATGGACGTAATTACGATCGTGTGTATATGTCTCACCGTTTTGCCACGGGTTTTGGTGTGGCAGTAGAAGCCATTTCTCGTTCCGAAAACACGCAGTCAAATGATGCGTGGAATAATATGGAAAGTAACGGCAACGAGTATACCGCAAGCTATCAGTTCACCTGGCAGGGTCTTGTCTGGCAGCCCGGCATTGCAATCGAAACGGGCGATAATATCGCGATTTATAAGCCTTATATCCGCGTGCAGTACAACATCAACGACAACTGGTGGACCGCGTTCCGCTATCGTCAGGAGTACATGCGCAGAAACACTGACGGCAAAGATGACCGCATGGTCTATCGTCCGGAAGCCTGGCTTGGTTATAACGTCAATGACTGGATGTTTGAGCTAAATGGTATTTATAAAATTGCCGATAGCGAAGATTTATATAACAACCGGAAAGATGATTATGAATATAACTTCCGCGTGGCGTACAAATTAGGCTCCTGGGTTCCATTTGTTGAGGTTGGCAACGTTTCCTCGGGTTATAACACAACAACGACAGACGATCGTCAGACCCGTTATCGTGTCGGTCTTGGTTATAACTTTTAATCGGTAATAGTTTTCGTATCGGCTGATTACGTCGATAAGCATAGTTTGTGTGAATAATATGTCTAAGGAGTTGACATCATGTCTAATGATGGAACTATTATCGGAAATAATGAAACCACTGCCGTCAGGCCTTTCGGAATTAGAGATAAAATTGGTTATTTATGTGGTGACCTCGGAACCTGTTTTATTCTTGGCTTAGTTAATAGTTTTTTAATGATTTATTACACTAACGTCCTCGGTATTTCCGGCGTTATTGTTGGCTCACTCTATTTTGTGACCAAACTCTTTGATGCGTTCGTTGATGTTGGTGTAGGGCGCTTATGCGATACCTCTAAACTGACGGTACATGGACGTTTCAACCCGTGGGTGCGTCGCATGAAGTATCCATTTTGCATCATTGCGGTTGTCCTGTTCCTGCCGTTTGTGAATGATTTTTCTTATACGGCGAAAATCATCTACATCTGCTGCTCCTATTTCATTTACGGTTCGCTGTTATCGACCGTGAGTATTCCGTACGGTGCTATGTCTGCGGCGATTAGCTCGAATCCTGAAGATCGTGTATCGCTTTCAACCTGGCGTAGCGTTGGGTCAGCAATTGGCGGTGGGGCAACTGGCTTTTTCATTCCAATCCTGATGTACACCACCCTGGTGGATGGAAGCCAGGTGATTTCCGGGCAACACTTCTTCTGGATTTCCATTGGTTGCGCAGTGCTGGGCTTGATCTTTTTATCCTTGACCTGTCATTTAACGACGGAGCGCGTGCGCGTGGAGAGAAAAGAGAGCATGCCCGTTTCGGTGTTGCTGAAGGGACTGGCACGCAATAAGGCGCTGATTGTTTTAGTGGTTGTGGATTTGCTGATTGTAATTAATCAGGGGTTGTCCGGTACCAACATGACTTACCTGTTTAATGACTATTTCCACAATAAAGAGGCGATGTCAGTCGCGTTGCTGTTTACCTTTGGTTCCCTGGTTTTGCTGGCGCCATCGGCATCCTGGCTCACGAAGCGGTTTGGTAAAAAAGAAGCCAGCGTAGGCGCGTTGCTTTTTGCCGTGGTCATGTATGTGATTATGTACTTTGTCCACATTACGGATGCAAAGGTCTATCTGGTTTTCTTGTTCCTGGCGACGCTGGGTGCAGGGTTATTCAACCTGATGATTTGGGCGTTTATGACTGATGTTTGTGACTACCATCAGTATGTCACTGGCGATCGCGAGGATGGCACGGTTTATGGTGTGAACTTCTTTGCGCGCAAGGTTGGTCAGGCATGCGCAGGGGCGATTGGTGGCTTTATGTTGGCTATCATTGGCTATCAATCATCGTCAACAGGTGGTGCAGTGCAAACCAGCATTGTGCAGGAAAATATTTATACGATGGCGAATCTCTTGCCGGCGCTATGCCTGTTTTTGGCGGCGGTCATTCTGATTTATTTCTATCCATTGAACCGTACGGAAACGCTCAAAATGGAAGAAACATTGAATAAACTCAATGGTATTAGTAAGTAACACTGTGAGAAAAGGCGGGAGCATTCCCGCCTCTACACGCCCATTGCTGTTCTAACTATCAGTATTCCCACGTTTCCGGGTTGATACCCAGTTCACGCATGATTACCTTTGCTTCTTCCGGGATTTCATCACTGCGTTCTTTACGCAGGTCGTCATCGTTGGGTAAGGGTTGCCCAGTAAAAGCATGCAGAAACGCTTCACACAGCAGTTCGCTGTTGGTGGCGTGGCGCAGGTTGTTCACCTGACGACGCGTGCGTTCATCGGTAAGGATTTTTAACACCTTCAGAGGAATGGAAACCGTAATTTTTTTGACTTGCTCACTCTTCTTACCGTGCTCAGCGTATGGGCTGATATATTCGCCGCTCCATTCAGCCATGAGATACCTAATCCTCTTCGTCATTAATATTGAGGCCAGAACCTGAGCCCGGACCATAATTGCGCGTAGTTTATCGTAGTGGCGTGGCCCTGACACGAAGTAAGCCGACGCAGATGTACGCTAATGCATATAATTTTAACGGCTATTTCCAGTTTGCTCAATCTATACGCAAAGAAGTTTAGATGTCCAGATGTATTGACGGCTATCGTAACTATGATTACTCTGGTGTCTGACTTTTCACCGACTCAGCCAGGATCTCCTCAATATGACGCGTAAACAGGCCACCATCGCAGTGCGTAGCGGGTTAAATGACGACGAACAGTACGGTTGCGTTGTCCCGCCGATTCACCTCTCCAGCACCTATAACTTTACCGGATTTAATGAACCTCGCGCCCATGACTATTCGCGTCGCGGCAACCCAACGCGCGATGTTGTTCAGCGTGCGCTGGCGGAACTGGAAGGCGGTGCAGGTGCTGTGCTGACCAATACTGGCATGTCGGCGATTCATCTGGTGACCACGGTCTTCCTCAAGCCAGGCGATCTGCTGGTCGCACCGCATGACTGCTACGGCGGGAGCTACCGACTGTTTGACAGTCTGGCAAAACGTGGCTGTTACCGCGTCCTGTTTGTCGATCAAGGTGATGAGCAGGCATTACAAGCCGCATTGGCAGAAAAACCGAAACTGGTGCTGGTAGAAAGCCCAAGCAACCCGCTGCTGCGCGTGGTGGATATTGCGAAAATCTGCCAGCTGGCGCGTGAAGCTGGCGCGGTCAGCGTGGTCGACAACACTTTTTTAAGCCCGGCACTGCAAAATCCACTGGCATTGGGCGCCGATCTGGTGTTGCATTCATGCACGAAATATTTAAACGGTCACTCAGATGTGGTGGCTGGTGTTGTGATAGCGAAAGATCCGGAAACGGTCACTGAACTGGCATGGTGGGCGAATAATATTGGTGTGACCGGCGGCGCGTTTGATAGTTATCTGCTGTTGCGCGGCCTGCGTACTCTGTCTCCTCGAATGGAGGTGGCGCAACGTAATGCTCAGGCGATAGTCGATTATCTGCAAACTCAGCCGCTGGTGAAAAAATTGTATCACCCGTCATTGCCGGATAATCAGGGCCATGAGATTGCCGCGCGTCAGCAAAAAGGCTTTGGCGCGATGTTAAGTTTTGAACTGGATGGTGATGAGCAAACGCTGCGCCGCTTCCTTGGCGGGTTGTCATTGTTTACGCTGGCGGAATCGTTAGGGGGCGTTGAAAGTCTGATCTCCCACGCCGCAACCATGACACACGCGGGCATGGCGCCAGAAGCGCGTGCTGCTGCCGGAATTTCCGAAACGCTGCTGCGTATCTCCACCGGTATTGAAGATGGCGAAGATTTAATTGCCGACCTGGAAAATGGCTTCCGGGCTGCAAACAAGGGGTAAACATGAGTGTGATTGCGCAGGCAGGGGCGAAGGGTCGTCAACTGCACAAATTTGGTGGTAGTAGTCTGGCTGATGTGAAATGTTATCTGCGTGTCGCAGGCATTATGGCGGAGTACTCGCAGCCTGATGACATGATGGTTGTTTCAGCCGCAGGCAGTACCACTAACCAGTTGATTAGCTGGCTGAAATTAAGCCAGACCGATCGCCTTTCTGCGCATCAGGTTCAACAGGCGTTACGTCGCTATCAGAGCGAGCTTATCAGCGGTTTGTTACCGCCTGATATAGCGGATGGACTAATTGGTGCGTTTATTCACGATCTGGAGCGTCTGGCTGGATTACTCGACAGTGGCGTGAACGATGCCGTCTATGCTGAGGTTGTTGGGCATGGTGAGGTATGGTCCGCGCGTTTGATGTCTGCGGTCCTTAACCAACAGGGGCTGGAGTCAGCCTGGCTGGATGCGCGCGATTTTTTACGTGCTGAACGCGGTGCCCAGCCGCAGGTAGATGAAGGTCTTTCTTACCCGCTGCTACAGCAACTGCTGGCGCAGCATCCGGGTAAACGGCTGGTGGTTACCGGCTTTATTAGCCGCAGCAATTGCGGTGAAACGGTCCTGCTGGGGCGTAACGGCTCCGACTACTCGGCGACGCAGGTTGGCGCGCTGGCGGGCGTTTCTCGCGTAACTATCTGGAGCGATGTCGCCGGGGTTTACAGCGCGGATCCGCGTAAAGTAAAAGACGCCTGTTTGCTGCCGCTGCTGCGTCTGGATGAAGCCAGCGAGCTGGCGCGTCTGGCGGCACCGGTTCTCCATGCCCGTACCTTACAGCCGGTTTCCGGTAGCGATATCGATCTCCAACTGCGTTGTAGCTATACGCCGGAGCAGGGTTCAACGCGCATTGAACGCGTACTGGCCTCCGGTACCGGGGCGCGTATTGTGACCAGTCATGATGACGTCTGCCTGATTGAGTTTTTGGTTCCGACTGGCCAGGACTTTAAGCTGGCTTATAAAGAGATTGATCAGGTTTTAAAACGTACCCAGGTGCGTCCGCTGGCAGTGGGTGTGCATCCTGACCGCCAACTGCTGCAATTTTGCTATACCTCCGAAGTCGCTGACGGCGCACTGAAAATTCTGGATGAAGCAGGTCTGCCGGGCGAGCTGCGTTTGCGCCAGGGGCTGGCGCTGGTAGCGATGGTCGGGGCGGGCGTCACCCGTAATCCGCTGCACTGCCACCGTTTCTGGCAACAGTTGAAAGGTCAGCCGGTTGAATTCACCTGGCAATCGGAAGAGGGTATCAGCCTGGTCGCGGTACTGCGTACTGGGCCAACAGAGAGCCTGATTCAGGGCCTGCATCAGTCAATTTTCCGCGCGGAAAAACGCATTGGTCTGGTGTTGTTCGGCAAAGGCAACATTGGTTCGCGCTGGCTGGAGCTGTTCGCTCGCGAGCAGAGCACGCTCTCGGCGCGCACCGGATTAGAGTTTGTGCTGGCGGGTGTGGTTGATAGCCGTCGTAGCCTGCTGAATTACGAAGGGCTGGATGCCAGCCGCGCGTTAGCTTTCTTTGATGACGAGGCGGTAGAGCAGGATGAAGAGTCTCTATTCCTGTGGATGCGTGCTCACCCGTATGATGATTTAGTGGTGCTGGACGTTACTGCCAGCGAGCAACTTGCGGATCAGTATCTGGATTTTGCCAGCCATGGTTTCCACGTTATCAGCGCCAACAAACTGGCGGGGGCGAGCAGCAGTCATAATTATCGCCAAATTCATGACGCTTTTGAAAAAACCGGCCGCCACTGGCTGTATAACGCCACCGTGGGAGCAGGTTTGCCGATCAATCATACCGTGCGCGATCTGATTGATAGCGGAGATACCATTCTGTCGATCAGCGGGATCTTCTCCGGTACGTTGTCGTGGTTGTTCCTGCAATTTGATGGCACGGTCCCGTTCACCGATCTGGTGGATCAGGCGTGGCAACAGGGGCTGACTGAACCCGATCCGCGCGTAGATCTTTCCGGCAAAGATGTGATGCGTAAGCTGGTGATTCTGGCGCGTGAAGCAGGTTACGACATCGAACCGGACCAGGTTCGCGTGGAATCGCTGGTGCCTGCACACTGTGAAGAAGGCTCTATTGACCATTTCTTTGAGAATGGTGATGAGCTTAACGAGCAGATGGTGCAGCGTCTGGAAGCGGCGCGTGAAATGGGGCTGGTGCTACGCTATGTGGCGCGTTTTGATGCTAACGGTAAAGCGCGCGTTGGTGTTGAAGCGGTTCGTCCTGAACACCCGCTGGCGGCGCTGTTGCCGTGCGATAACGTATTCGCCATTGAAAGCCGCTGGTATCGCGATAACCCGCTGGTAATCCGTGGACCGGGCGCAGGTCGTGACGTTACCGCCGGCGCTATTCAGTCAGACATCAACCGTTTGGCGCAGCTGCTGTAGTTTGCGTTGCCTGATGACGCTTACGCTTATCCGGCCTACATATTTCATGAATCGTAGGCCCGGTAAGCGGCAGCGCCACCGGGCAAATCGTGCTGGGTGATCAGGGCGTTGTATTGATCTACCAGCGTCCTTATCGTCTGAAATACCGAATGGGCGGAGTAGCGGGGGCTTTGCTGAAATTCCGTCTGTTGCTGCAACCAGGCGAGAAAATGATGGCTTGCCGCCAGAGTTTTTGACGCGCCTTCTTCAACACGCCCCTGCGTTAACAAACACACCATTTTACGCGTATCGCCTCGTTGCCAGATTTGCCACTCATTTTGCCACCATCCCTGATAGGTTAAGTGGTTGCAACGCTATATCGATGAGCTTAAAGGCAAAGTCGATCTCACCGTGGCACTCATCCACGAAGGCACGCCAGCACGTCAGTCCAGTCTGGGGGGCACCGATGTGCGCCGTGCGCTGGATAAAGATATCCAGACTGCAGGTCAGGTGCATGGCCTGGATATCCTGATCACCGGTCATGCGCATGTGGGCACGCCGGAGCCGATTAAAGTCGGTAACACCCTGATTCTGTCTACCGACAGCGGCGGTATTGATGTGGGTAAACTGGTGCTGGATTACCAGCAAAAACCGCATCAATTTACCGTTAAGAACTTCGAACTGAAGACCATTTTTGCTGATGAGTGGCAGCCAGACCCGCAAACGAAACAGGTCATTGATGGCTGGAATAAAAAGCTCGATAAAGTGGTACAACAAACGGTAGCCAACTCTCCGGTTGAGCTGACGCGTGCTTACGGTGAATCTTCTTCCCTGGGAAATCTGGCGGCAGATGCATTGCTGGCTGCGGCGGGTAAAGATACCCAGTTAGCACTCACTAACTCGGGCGGCATCCGGAATGAAATCCCGGCAGGTGCTATCACGATGGGTGCCGTCATTAGCACCTTCCCGTTCCCGAACGAGCTGGCAACCATGGATCTCACCGGGAAGCAGTTACGTAGCCTGATGGAGCACGGCGCGGGTTTAAGCAACGGCGTATTGCAGGTGTCCAAAGGACTGGAGATGAAGTATGACAGCAGCAAACCGGTTGGCCAGCGGGTCACCGTATTGACGCTTAACGGTAAGCCAATTGAGGACGCTGTGGTTTATCACATTGCCACCAATAGCTTCCTGGCAGACGGCGGTGATGGTTTTACGGCATTCACCGAAGGTAAAGCGCGTAACACATCCGGCGGTTACTATGTCTCTAATGCTGTCGTTGATTATTTCAAAGCGGGAAATACGCTGACGGATGAGCAACTCAAAGGCATGCGTGTGGAAGATGTGAAACCGTAGTGAGGTCAGGCCAGCAGATATTCCGCTGGCCTGTTGTTTTAGCCTTTGTGGGAGGCAAACACCTCTTTTGCGGCGAACAAGCCGTTGAGTGCCGCGGGGAAGCCAGCATATACGGCCATCTGCATAATCACTTCAATGATCTCATCCTGCGTTAAACCCACGTGTAATGCCGCACCAATATGCACTTTCAACTGCGGTGTGGCGTTACCCAGCGCAGTTAATGCCGCGACGGTGGCGATTTCTCTACTGCGTAAATCCAGCCCCGGCCTTGAATAGATGTCGCCAAAAGGAAATTCAATCAGGTATTGGGCGAAGTCTGGCGCAATATCCTGCAGACTTTCGACGACCGCATCGCCCCCTTTACCATCCACTTTTTGCAACATCTCCTGACCGGTAATAAAGCGTTCTGAAGGCATCATTCCTTCCTCTTTCGTGTGGTTTGTAGTGTGAGGATAGGGCGTGCGGAATGATTGGGATAATACCGTTTCCGTGATACCTTTTCGGTATGACAACATCGTCTTTGCACTCTCTGGACATTCGCCTGCTGCGTTACTTTTCCGTAGTAGCGGAAGAGAACAATATGAGCCGGGCGGCGCAGCGCTTGTTTATGTCGCAGCCGCCGCTGAGTCGCCACATTCGCCAGCTTGAAGAACGCCTGGGAGTGACGCTTTTTGTCCGTCATACCCGTGGGCTTACGCTGACGGAGGATGGCCAACGCGTACTTGAAATCGTACGCCCGCTATTGGCGCTACAGGATAAAACCTGGGCGGCGCTGGGTCAGTTAGTGAAAACGGGGGAGCAATCTCTGCGCTTAGGGCTAAGTACGGCGTTTGAGCAGGGTGTCTTTACGGCGCTTGAGTCCCGGCTTAATATGCGCATACAGAAGCTACATATTGTCCGGCATGGTTCGCCTGAACTGGCGCGCCAGGTGCGTCGGGGCAAACTGGATGCCGCTCTGGTGGCACTACCGCTTGAAACTTCGGGGCTTAGCGTCACGCCGCTTGGCTGGCAAGAATCGATGATTGCCGCCTTACCCGCGCAGTGGGCAGAAGCGGCACTGTCGTCACTCTCATTAACCGCGCTGAGCCACCGACCGCTGTTCTGGTTCAAACGCGAACGTAACCCTGCCTTCTTTGATTACACCCGACACATTTTTCGTCGTGCGGGTTACTCGCCTGCCTGTATTGAAGAGCCGCTGGAACATGACGTGCTGCTGGCTCGGATCGCGCAGGGTGACGGCCTGAGCCTGATTCCGGCCTCCTTTTCCGCGATCCAGCGTCAGGGCGTGATATTCCTTCCTCTTACCGATACCGAGTTGCGTATTAGCATGGGGTTGCTGATGCTGCCTGAGAACGTAACAAAATTAGCGTGGCTGCAGACGGTCGTGACGCAATCCCTCATCATTTCAGGCTGATGTGAATTTTTTTCACGTTGGCTGAGTATTCCTCACCTTTAACGATGATTTTTGTGTTGACGCCAGCATGCTTTTCCGTCATTTTTACATCTAGACGTCTAAACGTATAGCAGTTCACAACACAACATATAACGACAAAAGATTGATGAGGTAAGGTATGAGCTTTTTTCACGCCAACCAGCGGGAAGCCCTGAATCAGAGCCTGGCGGAAGTACAGGGTCAGATTAACGTTTCGTTTGAGTTTTTCCCGCCGCGCACCAGTGAAATGGAGCAAACCCTGTGGAACTCCATCGATCGCCTGAGCAGCCTGAAGCCGAAGTTTGTTTCAGTCACCTATGGTGCAAACTCTGGTGAGCGCGACCGTACGCACAGCATTATTAAAGGTATTAAGGATCGCACTGGTCTTGAAGCGGCTCCGCACCTGACCTGTATTGATGCTACCCGCGATGAGCTGCGGACCATTGCTCAGGACTACTGGAATAACGGTATTCGTCATATTGTTGCTCTGCGCGGTGACTTGCCGCCGGGAAGCGGTAAACCGGATATGTATGCCTCTGACCTGGTGACTCTGCTGAAAGACGTTGCGGACTTTGATATCTCCGTTGCGGCTTATCCGGAAGTACACCCAGAAGCGAAGAGCGCTCAGGCCGATTTGCTGAACCTGAAGCGTAAGGTTGATGCCGGTGCAAACCGCGCCATTACTCAGTTCTTCTTCGATGTAGAAAGCTATCTACGCTTTCGCGATCGCTGTGTGTCTGCGGGAATCGATGTGGAAATTATTCCGGGTATCCTGCCAGTCTCTAACTTTAAACAGGCGAAAAAATTTGCCGATATGACCAATGTTCGTATCCCTTCCTGGATGTCGACCATGTTTGATGGTCTGGATGATGATGCGGAAACCCGCAAGCTGGTAGGTGCAAACATCGCTATGGACATGGTGAAAATCCTCAGTCGCGAAGGGGTGAAAGATTTTCACTTCTATACCCTTAACCGTGCCGAGATGAGCTACGCTATTTGTCACACACTGGGTGTAAGACCGAATTAAACAGATGCCCCAGCCCTCTAGGGAGGGCTTTTTATTGATCATTTTGATCTACATCTCTGTAACTTTAAATATAAAAGGAATTAGCTATCGAATCTGTGGGTTTTTTCGACTATATCTTATCTCTGGTGGTGTATATCGTAGTCAGAACACTGTAAAGGGAGCATATAGATGAGCATGTCCGACGATAGCCAAAACGCATCAACTGCCGGTAAGTGTCCTTTTCATCAGGGCGGTCACGATCAGAGTGCGGGAGCAGGAACGAACAACCGCGACTGGTGGCCCAATCAACTCCGTGTAGATCTTTTAAACCAACATTCCAACCGTTCTAACCCGCTGGGTGAGGACTTCGACTACCGAAAAGAGTTTAGCAAACTCGACTATTCTGCCCTGAAAGGGGATCTCAGAGCCCTTCTGTCCGAATCTCAACCGTGGTGGCCCGCTGACTGGGGAACCTATGCCGGATTATTTATCCGCATGGCATGGCACGGTGCAGGGACCTATCGCTCCATCGATGGACGCGGTGGCGCGGGTCGCGGACAGCAGCGTTTTGCGCCACTGAACTCCTGGCCGGACAACGTCAGCCTGGATAAAGCGCGTCGTCTGCTTTGGCCAATCAAGCAGAAATATGGCCAGAAAATTTCCTGGGCCGACCTGTTTATCCTTGCGGGTAACGTGGCGCTGGAAAACTCAGGCTTCCGTACCTTCGGCTTCGGTGCCGGTCGTGAAGACGTCTGGGAACCGGATCTCGACGTAAACTGGGGTGATGAAAAAGCCTGGCTGACCCACCGTCATCCGGAAGAACTGGCAAAAGCGCCGCTGGGCGCAACCGAAATGGGCCTTATCTATGTGAACCCGGAAGGGCCGGACCATAGCGGCGAACCGCTCTCTGCGGCAGCGGCTATTCGCGCGACCTTCGGTAACATGGGCATGAACGACGAAGAAACCGTAGCGCTGATTGGCGGCGGTCATACGTTGGGCAAAACTCACGGTGCTGCACCGGCTTCGCACGTAGGCGCCGATCCAGAATCCGCACCAATTGAAGCGCAGGGCCTGGGCTGGGCCAGCAGCTACGGCAGCGGCGCGGGTGCAGACGCAATTACTTCCGGTCTGGAAGTGGTCTGGACGCAGACGCCGACCCAATGGAGCAACTATTTCTTCGAGAACCTGTTCAAATATGAATGGGTACAAACCCGCAGTCCGGCAGGTGCGATTCAATTTGAAGCGGTTGACGCACCGGAAATTATCCCCGATCCGTTCGATCCGTCGAAAAAACGTAAGCCAACAATGTTGGTTACCGACCTGACGCTGCGTTTCGATCCGGAGTTCGAGAAGATCTCCCGTCGTTTCCTGAACGATCCGCAGGCCTTCAACGAAGCATTTGCCCGCGCATGGTTTAAGCTGACGCACCGTGATATGGGGCCAAAAGCACGTTACATCGGACCGGAAGTGCCAAAAGAAGATCTGATTTGGCAAGACCCGCTGCCGCATGCGTTCTTTAACCCAAGCGAAGAAGATATCCTGAAACTGAAGGCGACCATTGCCGCTTCCGGGTTGTCCGTGGGCGAACTGGTATCGGTAGCGTGGGCTTCGGCATCAACGTTCCGCGGTGGGGATAAACGTGGCGGCGCTAACGGTGCGCGTCTGGCGCTGGACCCACAGCGTGGCTGGGATGTGAATGCTACCGCGGCACGCGTACTGCCTGTGCTGGAAGGCATTTATAAGTCAGCCCATACCGCTTCGTTAGCCGATATTATCGTGCTGGCCGGTGTTGTCGGTATAGAGCAGGCGGCTAGCGCTGCGGGTGTCAGCATTAAAGTACCTTTTGCGCCGGGCCGCGTGGATGCGCGTCAGGACCAAACGGATATTGAGATGTTTGAACTGCTTGAGCCGATTGCCGATGGTTTCCGTAACTACCGCGCTCGTCCTGACGTATCGACCACCGAGTCGCTGCTGATTGATAAAGCACAGCAGCTGACGCTGACCGCACCGGAAATGACCGTGCTGGTGGGCGGTATGCGCGTACTGGGCACCAACTTCGACGGCAGCCAGCATGGCGTCTTTACCGATCGTCCTGGCGTGCTCAGCACTGACTTCTTCGTCAATCTGCTGGATATGCGCCATGAGTGGAAGGCGGTTGATGAGTCAAAAGAGCTGTTTGAAGGTCGTGACCGTCTGAGCGGCGAAGTAAAATACACGGCAACCCGCGCCGATCTGGTGTTCGGTTCTAACTCCGTACTGCGCGCAGTGGCTGAAGTTTATGCCTGCAGCGATGCTCACGAGAAGTTCGTGAGAGATTTCGTTGCCGCATGGGTGAAAGTGATGAACCTGGATCGTTTCGATCTGCTGTAACAGATAATGCCGGATGTCGCTTGTGCGTATCCGGCATAGTATGAATAAAAAAATCCCCGCGAGTGCGGGGATTTTCTATTGGCAGGTTATTCCCACTCTTGCAGGTAACGTTGACCGTACTGGTCAGCCACCAGCAGGGCGGCATACACCTGGTCCGGCGTTGCGCCGCCAGGCATGTTGTGGATGGTTTCGCCTTCGGCACAGGCGGCCTCAGCCACAATGCGCATTTTCGCCTGAATATCCTGTTTGATGTCCAGTTGCGCCAGGGTAATCGGCAGGCCAACGGAATGGCACAGCGCGGCAACGGTTTCAATTTCATCGACCGGTGCGTTTTCCAGCACCAGCTGCGTCAGCGTACCAAACGCCACTTTCTCGCCGTGATAGTAGTGATGCGCATCCGGGATTGCGGTCAGACCATTATGAATGGCGTGAGCCGCTGCCAGACCACCGCTTTCAAAACCGACGCCACTCAGATAGGTGTTGGCTTCAATAACACGTTCCAGTGCTGGTGTCACCACGTGCTGCTCGGCTGCCAGCATCGCTTTTTCACCTTCTTCGATCAGCGTATTAAAGCACAGCTCTGCCAGCGCCAGCGCCGCCTGAGTACACTGACCGCCCGCCATGGTGGTTGCGCCGCTGCGTGAACAAGCACGTGCTTCGAACCAGGTTGCCAGCGCATCGCCAATACCCGCAGCTAACAGACGCGCCGGTGCGCCCGCGACAATTTTGGTATCCACAATGACCCTGTCCGGGTTGTTGGGCAGCAGCAGATAGCGATCGAATTCACCGGCATCGGTGTAAATGACGGACAGCGCGCTGCACGGCGCATCGGTAGAGGCGATGGTTGGGGCAATGGCGACAGGCACGCCCATAAAGTGCGCCAGCGCTTTGGCGGTATCCAGCGTTTTACCGCCGCCAATACCAAGTACTGCGCCACACTGCGCTTTTTCCGCTACGCCGCGCAGACGGTCGATTTCGTTTTGTGAACATTCGCCGCCAAACGGTGCAATTTCCAGCGCCAGTCCGGCATCCTGGAAGCTTTTTTCCAGTGCGCCCTGGGCAAAGCCTAAGACAAACTTGTCCCCAACGACCAGCCAGCGTTCTGCCAGTGGTTTGAGGTAGCTGCCAAGACGGGTAATAACATCGGCACCCTGGATGTACTTACCAGGTGATTGAATAATGCGATCCATACTTTATTTCCCTCACAGGTTGATGTGACCAAATGCGTTGTTCCAGTCCTGCTCAAACTTCTCTATTGCTGACTCTACCGCAGGGGTATTGAGCATTTGTTGCGCTACGTCTAATGGCAGGGTGATAGCTTCACATCCTGCCAGTAAGCAATCCAGCGCCTGACGCGGGGTTTTAAAGCTGGCTGCCAGTACCATGCTGTTTGGCGCATGCAGCTCCAGTAACGTTTGCAGTTCTTGTACTGTGCGAATCCCATCGCCGCCCTGTGCGTCGATACGGTTAACGTAAGGCGCGATATATTTAGCTCCTGCCAGCGCAGCCAGTAGCCCCTGAGAAGCACTGTAAACGGCGGTTCCCAGCGTGGTGATACCCTCTTTTTTCAGCATCTTAATCGCGGCCAGACCTTCGGATGTCACCGGGATTTTCACTACCAGACCGGGCACTGCATTGCTCAGGCGTTTGGCTTCTTCCACCATGCCCTGCGCCTCGCGGCTCATGGTTTGGGCAAACAAAATACCCTCTTCGCCGATGGCGTTTTGCAGGCGCGGCAGTACATCCCAGATAGATTCTTTGCTTGCCGCCACAATGCTTGGGTTGGTGGTAACACCCGCGATAGGGAAGATGCGTGCCAGACGTTCAACTTCCGCGACGTTGGCGGTATCAAGGTAAAGTTCCATACAAAAACATCCTCTTTAAAGTTCAAGTTCATGTTGCAACAGGCTGGCGATAGCGTCGGCTGAGGCGGCGCTAACCAGCGCGTTACGGAATTCTTCATGCATAATGCGGCGCGCCAGACGCGAGAAAATACGCATATGCTGATCGCCAGCGGCATGTTTGTTGAGCGTCAGCATAATAATGAACTGTGCATCATCATCACCCCAACGTACCGGCGCTTGCAGGCGCGCTACGCTGATGGTGGACTGCTCAATATGTTCGGATTTGCTGTGTGGAATGGCGAAGCTAAAACCTAATCCGGTAGAGAAGACGGCTTCGCGTGCCCACAGGTCTGCTTCCAGTTTACGTGGATAGCGACAACGGCCTGCCAGCAGGAGGTTGTCGGTCATCCCTTTGATGACCTCTTCTTTACTGCGCCAGTCGCTGTCCAGTGTGATGCATTCGGCGGTAACCAGAGGCGTATCCTGTTGGGTCATGCGGAACTGGGCCAGCAGATGTTCGACCTCCAGCGAGGTTCGACAAGCCATCGCTTGATTCAGCAATTGACGGCAGGCACGGCTGTCGAGTTGCGCCATCCGCGCTTTGGCGGCGGGAATGGAGGGAGCGCTCATACTGATTTCGTCCAGACCCAGTCCCACCAGCAATGGCAGCACCGAACCTTTGGCACCAAGTTCGCCGCACAGGCCAATCCATTTCCCCTGCCGATGTACTGCCTGCACGGCGTAATCCAGCGCGCGCAGGAAGGCCGGATTCAGGCTGTTGTAGTGGCGGGTAACTTTGGCGTTGTCACGGTCGACCGCCAGCAGGTATTGCGTCAGGTCATTGCTGCCAATACTAAAGAAATCAATCTCTTCACAGCATTGGTCAATGATGAACATCACAGACGGAACCTCCAGCATAATACCGAGCTGGATCTTCTCATCAAACGGAATGTGTTCACTTCGCAGTTGCTGCTTGGCTTCAGCCAGTTTCTCTTTGACCCACAGGATCTCTTCCATCGAGGAGATCATTGGGATCATGATTTTCAGGCTACCGTGCGCTGAGGCGCGCAGGATCGATCGCAGTTGCGTAGTAAACAACGTGGCATATTCTTCATAAATACGCACCGCGCGATAACCGAGAAATGGGTTGGTCTCAGCAGGAATATTCAGATAATCAACGGGTTTATCACCGCCGATATCCATGGTGCGTACAATAATGCTGCGTCCCTTTGCGGGTTCCAGCGCCTGGCAGAAAATGTTGTATAGCTCGTTCTCATCCGGGGCGCAGGTACGGTCCATATACAGCATTTCCGTACGGAACAGGCCAACCGCTTCCGCACCGTTACTAAAGGCTGCTTGTGCTTCCACGGAGTGGGCGATGTTGGCGGCGACTTCCATACGGATGCCATCAGCTGTGCGTGCCTCCTGGGTCAGCCAGATACGTTGCTGTTCCCGAATGGCATCCTGGATACGGGCTTCTTGCTGATAATAACGTACGATGGATTCATCAGGGGCAATGACGACTGCTCCTGCGTTACCATCGATATAAACCGTTTGCTGTAGCCATGGCATCAAAGATTCAATATCTACGCCAACCAGCGTAGGGATGTTGAATGACCGGGCGAGAATCACCGTGTGTGACGTAGTACCACCGCTTTTTAACAGCAAGCCTTTCAGCAATTTTTTGTCCAGTTCGAGGAACTGGCTCGGTGTTAGCTCATCCGCCATGCAAACCGTAGGCTGGGTCAGTTTTCCCGGTGCAGGGAAGCGCTGTTCCCCATAAATTTGCTGCAGAAGCTGGAAGCAAACATCGCGTACATCCAGTGCACGCTCCTGTAAATAACTGCTGCTTGAACGGGCGAATTCATCACAAAAATGTCCGGCACTTTCGACAACCGCCTGGGCGCAGCTTAACCCGCGTGATACGCCGGCGAGCAGGTGCTGACGGAGTGAGAGGTCGCTTGCCAGCGAGCGGTGTGCTTCCAGAATCGCACTGGTAGCGCCGTCGCTGTCGAGTAATCGAAACTCAATATTTTTCATCAACAGCGTTAAACCGTTATCCAGTGCCGCTTGCTCGGTTTCAATATCTTGAGCGGATGGAAGGTTACTGAGCGCGTTAAGATCCAGCGAAGAAAGCAGACTCAGAACGCCTCCTGCGCTGCCGCTGCAGACGGTGCGAGCGCGGAAAAGCTGTGGATTTAAATGGGTGAGCGATGCTGGAAGTGGCTCCAGCTCGTTGTTTTTGGATTCCGCTAGCGGTGCATCGCAGTGCGGAAATTCATTTCGTAACCATTGGCTCATATGCTGGTGGGCTGCCTGTTCATCTGTACCGGAAATCAGCAACTGGCAGCTATCACCCGCCAGAGTATCGGTGCCAATCAACGATAGTGCGCTCTTAGCGTTGCCCTTACGTTCGGTACGCAGGTTGTGCCACTCAATGTGTGAGGTAAAGGTGTTGCACTGCGTTTCTATGTGGCTTGCCGGGCGTGCATGTACGCCATTGGGTAGCTCACAGGTAAATTCCACAATCAGGGCCATAGCCTCATCTCCCATAACGATTTCTCGCTACAGGATAAAAGGGCAACGCCTGAGCCTGCCATGTGACAAATCTGCCAAAAACTGGATAAATGTAATGTAACTATCAAAGTGAGACATCCCTCACAAGTCAGCGTATCCACTATAAATTCCGAGAAACTGCAAGTTATGAGGCGGATCGCATTTTTGTACTGATATTACAAAAGTCCAGCAAATGGCCTTTTTATCCACTGTTTGCGTCGCGTCAGATTGCCTATTGTTTTCCGCAACAAGTTTATGGATATGGGCTTTAGGCAGCCCGGGAGCGACTTATGAAAGAGTTGGTACAAATCCTGAAAAATACTCGTCAGCACCTGATGACCGGTGTTTCGCATATGATCCCCTTCGTCGTAGCGGGCGGTATTTTGCTGGCTGTCTCCGTCATGCTGTATGGCAAAGGCGCGGTACCGGATGCTGCGACCGATCCTAATCTTAAAAAGCTGTTTGATATTGGCGTCGCCGGGTTGACTTTGATGGTGCCATTTCTTGCTGCTTATATCGGCTATTCCATCGCTGAACGTTCTGCTCTGGCCCCTTGTGCGATTGGCGCATGGGTGGGAAACAGCTTCGGTGCAGGTTTCTTTGGCGCATTAATTGCTGGGATTATTGGCGGTATCGTTGTCCATTATCTGAAGAAGATCCCCGTACATAAGGTGTTGCGTTCGGTAATGCCTATCTTCGTTATTCCCATCGTCGGCACTTTTATCACCGCAGGTATCATGATGTGGGGGCTGGGGGAGCCTGTTGGCGCGTTAACTACTAGCCTGACCGAGTGGCTGCAGGGTATGCAGCAGGGCAGCATTGTGCTGCTGGCGGTAATTATGGGACTGATGTTGGCCTTCGATATGGGAGGGCCAATTAACAAAGTTGCCTACGCCTTCATGCTGATTTGCGTGGCGCAGGGGGTTTATGCCGTCGTGGCAATCGCCGCAGTAGGGATCTGCGTACCGCCGCTGGGTTTAGGTTTAGCGACGCTGATTGGTCGTAAGAATTTCTCTTCTGAAGAACGCGAAGCCGGTAAAGCTGCGCTGGTAATGGGCTGCGTTGGCGTAACGGAAGGCGCGATTCCGTTTGCTGCAGCCGATCCGCTGCGTGTCATTCCATCGATTATGGTGGGTTCCGCCTGTGGCACGGTAACCGCCGCCCTGTTTGGTGCGCAGTGTTATGCCGGCTGGGGCGGGCTGATTGTTCTGCCTGTAGTGGAAGGAAAACTGGGTTATATCGCGGCGGTTGCCGTTGGTGCTGTAGTGACCGCCGTGTGCGTTAACGTACTGAAAAGTCTGGCGCGGAAAAAAGTGTCTCAGGTCGATCAGAAAGAAGATGACCTGGATTTAGATTTTGAAATGAATTAAGTGAGGAATGAGTCATGACCAAGATTATCGCAGTAACCGCATGTCCTTCTGGCGTTGCCCACACCTATATGGCAGCCGAAGCGCTGGAAAGCGCCGCTAAAGCTAAAGGTTGGCAAGTAAAGGTTGAGACTCAGGGGTCGATCGGTCTGGAAAACGAACTGACCGTGGCGGATGTGGCGGAAGCCGACATGGTCATTCTGACCAAGGATATTGGTATCAAGTTTGAAGAGCGCTTTGCGGGCAAAACTATCGTTCGCGTCAACATCAGCGATGCGGTGAAACGTGCCGACGCCATCATGAACAAGATTGGCGCGCACCTTGCGCAAACCGCTTAACCGTTTGTTTGCCGGATGGCGGCTTCGCCTTATCCGGCCTACAGATGCGTAGGCCTGATAAGCGTAGCGCCATCAGGCAACTATTCCCGCAGGAGTTCCTCATGACTAACCGCATCCAACGTTTAAAAACCGCTCTGTTTCAGAACAACCGTGAAATTTCGCTTGAACGTGCACTGTTATATACCGCCAGCCACCAGCAGACGGAGGGAGAGCCGGTTATTCTGCGTCGGGCGAAAGCCACCGCATATATTCTTGAGCACGTTGAGATTTCGATTCGTGATGAGGAACTGATTGCCGGAAACCGTACTGTTAAACCGCGTGCGGGCATTATGTCACCGGAAATGGATCCTTACTGGCTGCTTAAAGAGTTGGAGCAGTTTCCAACCCGTCCGCAGGACCGTTTTGACATCAGCGAAGAGGATAAACATCTCTATCGCGATGTGCTGTATCCGTACTGGGAAAAGCGGTCGATGAAAGATTTCATCAACGGTCAGATGACCGATGAGGTTAAAGCTGCCGTCAGTACCCAGATTTTTAGCATTAACCAGACTGACAAAGGTCAGGGACATATCATTATTGATTATCCACGCCTGTTGAATCATGGGCTTGGCGAACTGGTAGCGCAGATGCGAGCGCATTGTCTGCAGCAGCCGGAGAATCACTTTTATCAGGCTGCGCTGCTGCTGCTTGAGGCTTCGCAAAACCATATTCTGCGTTACGCTATGCTGGCAGAGAAGATGGCGGAAAGCTGCCCGGATGCGCAGCGACGCCAGGAATTACTGACGATTGCTGAAAACTCTCGGCATAACGCTCAAAGCAAGCCGCAAACTTTCTGGCAGGCATGTCAGCTGTTCTGGTACATGAACATTATTTTGCAATATGAATCCAACGCCAGTTCTCTTTCACTCGGACGCTTCGACCAGTATATGCTGCCGTTTTATCAGGCCTCGCTGACGCAGGGGGAAGACCCGGCATTCTTACAAGAGATCCTCGAATCCCTGTGGGTGAAATGTAATGACATCGTACTGCTGCGATCCACCAGCAGCGCGCGCTATTTCGCTGGCTTCCCAACAGGCTACACCGCGCTACTGGGGGGATTGACGGAGAATGGTCGTAGTGCGGTAAATGTATTGTCTTTCCTCTGTCTTGATGCGTATCAGAACGTACAGCTACCACAACCAAACCTCGGTGTGCGCACGAATGCGTTGATCGATACACCGTTCCTGATGAAAACAGCACAGACCATTCGTCTTGGTACCGGCATCCCGCAAATCTTTAACGATGAAGTGGTGGTGCCCGCGTTTCTTAATCGCGGTGTTTCGCTGGAAGATGCGCGGGATTACGCGGTAGTAGGCTGTGTCGAGCTGTCTATTCCAGGCAGAACATACGGTTTGCACGATATCGCTATGTTTAATCTGCTGAAAGTGATGGAAATTTGTCTGCATGAGAACGAAGGCAACCGCACTCTGACGTACGACGATCTCCTGGCGCATATTCGTGCCAAAATCAGCCACTACATCACGTTGATGGTGGAGGGCAGTAATATCTGCGATATCGGTCACCGCGACTGGGCGCCGGTGCCGCTGCTCTCCTCGTTTATTAGCGACTGTCTGGATAAAGGGTGCGATATTACCGACGGCGGTGCGCGTTATAACTTCTCCGGCGTACAGGGGATCGGTATTGCAAACCTGAGCGATTCGCTGCATGCGCTCAATGGGCTGGTATTCGAACAACAGCGCTTATCTTTTGATGAACTTTTGTCGGTGCTAAAAGATAACTTTGCTACCCCGGAAGGCGAGAAAGTTCGCGCCAGGCTGATCAATCGCTTCGAAAAATACGGCAACGATATCGATGATGTAGATAACATTAGCGCCGAACTGCTACGTCATTACTGCAAAGAGGTAGAGAAATACCAGAATCCGCGCGGCGGGCAATTTACGCCGGGTTCGTATACCGTCTCTGCACACGTGCCGCTGGGTTCGGTCGTTGGGGCAACACCGGATGGCCGCTTAGCCGGGGAGCAACTGGCAGATGGGGGGCTGTCGCCGATGCTGGGACAGGATATGCAAGGACCGACGGCGGTGTTGAAGTCGGTCAGCAAGCTGGATAACACACTGCTTTCCAATGGGACGTTGCTGAACGTGAAGTTTACGCCAGCCACACTGGAAGGTGAGGCCGGTTTACGCAAGCTGGCGGATTTTCTGCGGGCATTTACCCAGCTCAAACTCCAGCATATCCAGTTTAACGTGGTGAATGCCGACACATTGCGCGAAGCGCAGCAGCGCCCGCAGGATTTCACCGGGCTGGTGGTGCGTGTGGCGGGTTACAGCGCCTTCTTTGTCGAGTTGTCGAAGGAGATCCAGGATGACATCATTCGCCGCACCGCGCATCAACTGTGAGGTAATTGACCCACGAGGCGAGGAAGTCGCGCGTATATTCAACATTCAGCGTTACTCACTGAATGATGGGCAGGGTATTCGTACGGTCGTCTTTTTTAAAGGCTGTCCGCATACCTGCCCTTGGTGTGCTAACCCGGAATCACTCTCACCACGTATTGAAACGGTACGGCGGGAGAGTAAATGTCTGCACTGTACACCCTGTCTGCGTGATGCCGACGAGTGTCCCTCTGGGGCGTTTGAACGTATTGGTCGTGATATCACGCTGGACGATCTGGAACGTGAAGTGATGAAAGATGATATTTTCTTTCGCTCTTCTGGTGGGGGGGTAACGCTTTCTGGCGGTGAAGTGCTGATGCAAGCGCCCTTTGCCACACGGTTCCTGCAACGTCTGCGGCGCTGGGATGTGCGCTGTGCAATTGAAACGGCTGGCGATGCGCCGGCCGGTCGCTTGTTATCGCTGGCAAAAGAGTGTGATGAGGTGTTGTTCGATCTCAAAATAATGGATGGAGATCTGGCTCGTGAGGTCATCAACATGAACCTACCGCGTGTACTGGCGAATTTACGGCTATTGGTGGAGGAAGGGGTTAATGTCATACCTCGCCTGCCGCTGATCCCGGGCTTTACGATGAATTCAGATAACACGCAGCATGTGTTGACGATGTTGTCATCGCTAGGCATAAAACAGGTACACCTGCTACCGTTTCATCAATATGGCGAGCCCAAATACAGCCTGCTCGGTTTGCCCTGGTTGATGAAAGAAGTGCCCGTACCGACTGCGCAAGAGGTGGATATTATACGTAAGATGGCAGAATGCGCCGGATTTCAGGTAACAGTAGGAGGATAGTATGACCATCGCACCTGTACGATATCTGGTTGCTGTCACCGCGTGCGTAAGCGGCGTAGCCCATACCTATATGGCAGCTGAGCGGCTGGAGAAACTCTGCCAGCAGGAAAAATGGAGTATCAAGATCGAAACTCAAGGGGCATTGGGGACTGAAAATCGCCTGACGGAAGAGGATATTAACCGCGCTGATGTGGTGTTGCTCATTACTGATATTGAACTGGCAGGAGCAGAGCGTTTTACGCAGAGCCGATACGTTCAGTCGGGCATTAGCGCATTTCTGCGTGAGCCGCAGCGGGTGATGAGCGCCGTGCGAAAGCTGCTTTCAGCACCACAGCACACACATCTTACTCTGGATTAGCTTCTTTCTCCGTCAATTGGCTGTGGTACTGCCGACGGTATTCTGATGGTGAACGTTCGGTATTTTTGCGAAACAGGCGGCAGAAGTAGTTGCTGTCAACAAACCCACAAATGTGCGCCACCTCTTTAATCTTCAATTCGTAACCCTTCAACAGCGTTTTTGCGTGTTCTAGTCGCGTGTGGTTCAGGTATTCGTTAAAACCGATAGCGCCCGTTTTTTGAAAAAGGTGGGAAAGATAATTGGGTGAGATGTAAAACGCCTGCGCGACGGATTCTCGGGTGAGCGGTGAAGCGTAGCGTTCGTCAATATAGTTGCGAATGGCTTCGAAAAGCGCCTGGCTGCGTGATGCGGTTTGGATCTGGCTGCCGAGCAGATCGCGGCAGTGGCTCAGTAAGCTTGCAACGATTAGCCTGGCGGTTTGCTGCTCCTGCGGCTGCATCTGCATTTCATTGAGCGTTTGCAGCAGGAATGAGCCAATACGCGGTCCACGCCGCGCGACGTGCTGGCGGGTAAGGTTTTGATATTGCTTACCGTCCCACTGAACGATGCTAAAACCCAGTTGCTGTTTGCCAAATAAGATACTGAGTGTGGTCACCGGTGTGAGCCACTGTGGAAAGTTCCAGCCACCAGCCGGAACGAACAAGGCATCGCAAGGCTGTAACGTCGCGGATGCACCAGCAACACCGTTATCGGTGAATTCACCTTCCAGCACAATCTCCAGTCGGGGAAAATCGACCTGATACGCCAGTTCCGGCGTTGAGCTACTGGTGCTGGCAAAGTAAATCTGCCGCAGCGGTGTGGGGCCGTTGATCAGGCGAGAGAGCAGGTGGCTGATGTCGTGATACATGTTAATCCCTTGCAGGCAGCAGACAGGGAAACAGTAACGTTGAAAACAATCGCCCTCAAGTGATTATTGCCGGATGGCGGCTAATGCCTTATCCGGCCTACAAGTCTTTGCGAGCTGTAGGCCGGATAAGCGTAGCGCATCCGGCAGACTGTTACTGATTACCGATTTGATCGCCGTAAGGCAGGGTATCGTAATCAATCAGGGCATTCTTTTTGTACGGGTTGCCAATCCAGCGGGTCGTCTCTTTGAACTGTGGGCTGGTAATGGCACGAGTTGGATCGAAACCATCATAGGTGAAGCCCGCTAAATCAGACCAGGTGTGGATAAGCTCTGAGCTGCTGTATTTACGATTCACATCCTGTGAGAAGTCACGCGGGTGTGCAGCCTGCCATTTTTCCGAGGTCCACAGCAGGAACGGCACCGTATACATATGACGCGTTGGATTGTCTTCATTACGACCCTGCGTTTTATGCGGCGGCGTATCGTATACCTCTTCCCCATGATCGGAGAAGTACAGCAGGAAGCCGTTCGGATCGGTCGCTTTATAGTCTTTGATCAGACTGGCAATGATATGGTCATTGTAGACATTCGCGCTGTCGTAATCGTTGTAAGCTTCCAGCTCATCGTTACTCAGGCCAGCGGGCACATTGTCGATATTATTGTCGAACTTACCCTGACCATCCGGGTAACGGAATTTGTACTTAATATGCGTACCCAGCAGGTGAACGATGATGAACTTTTTCGGTGCAGGGTCAGCCAGTACTTCTTTAAACGGTGCCAGCACGTTGCTGTCATATTCGCGCGCACTTTGGGTACGCTGCTGGTTCATATAGAACTGTTTATCCGTCTGCTTAGAGAACACCGTCAGCATGGTGTTGCGGGCGGTCATCGTCTGCTGATTGGTGATCCAGAAGGTTTTATAACCTGCCTGTTTCATCATGTTCATCAGGGACGGCTGAGTCAGATACAGATCTGGGTTCTTCTCGTTGGCAAAGGTCAGCGCCTGCTGCAGGATTTCAATGGTGTACGGACGGGAGGTCACGACATTATTGAACACGGTGAAGTTAGGATCGGATTTATGCAGCGCATCCAGTTCAGGCGTTGTTTCGCGTGGGTAACCGTACAGGCTCATGCGGCCACGTTGCGTTGACTCGCCAATCACCAGTACCAGCGTACGCGGCGCATCACCGGAGTTGTCTTTAAAGTTGGCCAGCGGCGGCAGGGCATTGTTCTCATTCAGCAGGCTATTCAGTGCGGTCAACTGCTGACGATACTGATAATACCCGGAGATGAACTGCCACGGTGCGGCAGGCTCCATGCGTGAGGCGAGACCATCCAACGTTTTTTCAAACGGCTTATGTTTGATAAACGTGTTCACTGTCATCGGATGCAGAATCAATCCGTATAACAGTGCAAACGACACCAGATAGCGCCAGGGTGATGGAATATGCACAGGACGCAGACGTGTCCATAGCAGAATTGCCACAGCTGTATAGGCCAGCGCAATTAAGACAATCTTCAGGCTGAAATATTGGCTCAGATATTCGCTGGCTTCGTTCGCATTGGTTTCAAACATTACGTACAGAACGCTTTGCGAGAACTCTTGCCCGTAGATGACGTAATAGCTCAGAGCAGCCAGCGAGGCCGCCCATAACACCACGCCTATCACGGCAGCAATAATGCGGATACGGTTTGGAAATAAGAATACCGGAATCAACCACAGCGAACTAAACAACAAGGAGTCGCGTAAACCGGTAGATCCGCTGTAGCCGCTAAAATAGATAACGGCCTGCAGTAACGAAGAAAAGAACCAAAAATAGAGGAGCGCCCAACCCAGGGCTTTCCAGCTAAATACGGGTTTAGACTGGAGTTGTAAGGATTGCATAGTATGAGCCTGTCTTTAATTGTAGCGCCAAGATTAGCACCTAAACATTAAGAGGAACTGAAGCATCACGATCTTAGGATCGTGTTTTGCCGTTGTTATATTCACGTGGTGAATATGTTCGAGGGGAAATATATTGAAAATGAAGTGGTTGTAACAGTGGTTTTTGCTGTCGCCTTCGTACAATAGCACGAAGGCGACGGGGGAGGGACGTTAGCCAGTATTACGCATACCAGCGGCGACACCAGCGATTGTGACCATCAATGCTTGTTCCACGCGTGGGTCTGGTGCATTGCCCTGTTCTTCTGCCTGGCGTGAGCGGTGTAACAGCTCTGCCTGTAATACGTTCAGTGGGTCAGTATAAACATTCCTTAACTGAATGGACTCGGCAATCCACGGCAGGTCGGCCATCAAATGCGAGTCGTTGGCAATCGCCAGTACGACATCGATATCTGCTGCCAGGCGTTGGCGTAGCTCTGCACCCAGCGGCCACAGATCTTTTTTGACCAGGCGCTGATCGTAATACTCTGCCAGCCACAGGTCTGCTTTCGCGAAAACCATTTCCAGCATGCCAAGGCGTGTGGAGAAGAATGGCCAGTCGCGGCACATGGCTTCCAGTTCGCTTTGCTTGCCGTCTTCAACCACTTTTTGCAGCGCGGTACCTGCACCCAACCAGGCCGGGAGCATCAGGCGGTTCTGCGTCCAGGCGAAGATCCACGGAATGGCGCGCAGAGACTCTACCCCGCCGGTCGGACGGCGTTTTGCCGGACGTGAACCGAGCGGGAGTTTACCCAGTTCCTGCTCCGGTGTCGCTGAGCGGAAATAAGGGACGAAGTCTTTGTTTTCACGCACATATCCACGATAGAGCTCGCAGGAAATATCGGAAAGCTCATCCATGATATGACGCCAGCTATCTTTCGGTTCTGGCGGTGGTAACAGGTTGGCCTCCAGAATTGCTCCGGTATACAGCGACAGGCTGCTGATGGTCACTTCCGGCAGGCCGTACTTAAAGCGGATCATCTCCCCTTGTTCTGTCACGCGCAGACCGCCTTTCAGGCTGCCCGGCGGTTGAGAGAGTAGCGCCGCATGTGCAGGCGCGCCGCCGCGACCAATGGAACCACCGCGACCGTGGAAAAGCGTCAGTTCGATACCGGCTTTTTCGCAGGTTTTGATTAGCGCGTCCTGAGCCTGGTATTGCGCCCAGGAGGCCGCCATCACGCCCGCGTCTTTTGCGGAATCAGAATAGCCAATCATGACCATCTGTTTGCCCTGAATAAAGCCGCGGTACCAGTCGATATTTAAAAGTTGAGACATGACGTCATCGGCATTGTTGAGGTCGTCCAGCGTTTCAAATAGCGGAGCGACCGGCATAGCAAAACCAATTCCGGCTTCTTTCAGCAGCAGATGCACGGCCAGCACATCCGACGGAGTTTTCGCCATCGAGATAACATAGGCGGCAATGGAGCCATATGGGGCTTCGGCAATGACCCGACAGGTGTCGAGCACTTCACGGGTGTCGTTGCTCGGTTCCCAGTTACGCGGCAGGAGCGGACGCTTGGAATTCAGTTCGCGGATCAGGAAAGCCTGTTTATCCGCTTCCGACCAGTTTTCGTAGTCGCCAATACCCAGATAACGGGTCAGTTCGCCCAGGGCTTCAGTATGACGGGTGCTTTCCTGACGAATATCAATACGCACCAGCGGTACACCGAAACACTTCACGCGCCTAAGGGTGTCGAGCAATTCGCCATTGGCGATAATACCCATGCCACAGGCCTGCAGAGACTGGTAGCACGCGTAAAGCGGGTCCCAAAGCTGTTCGTTTTGGGTGAGAAGTCCCGCTGGTTTCGGCAATTTCTCGCCTTTCAGACGGGCTTCAAGCCAGGCCTGGGTTGCCATCAGACGAGAACGCAGGGTTTTCATCAGATAGCGATAAGGTTCAGCTGCACCTTCTTCGCCTACCAGCGCCATCAGCTCCGGCGTGGCATCCACCATCGACAGCTCAGAAATCAGAAACTGGATGTCTTTCAGGAACAGGTCTGTCGCTTTCCAGCGGCTGAGCAGCAGCACGTGACGGGTGATATCTGCCGTTACGTTCGGGTTACCATCACGGTCACCGCCCATCCAGGAAGTAAATCGAACCGGGACAAAATCAACCGGCAGCTTATAACCCAGATGCTCTTCCAGTTGTTCATTCAGCTCGCGCAGGTAGTTCGGTACACCTTCCCACAGGCTGTTTTCAACTACCGCGAAACCCCATTTGGCTTCATCAACCGGGCTTGGGCGCAGCTTGCGGATCTCATCCGTATGCCAGGACTGGGCAATGAGCTGACGCAGACGGCGCATCAGTTGGTTGCGTTCATAATCGACGAGGTCTTTGTTATCAAGCTGCTTGAGGCAGGCGTTCACTTCACCCATTTTATGGATCAGCGTACGACGAGTGATCTCGGTCGGGTGGGCGGTGAGTACCAACTCCAGAGAGAGTGATTCTACGGCTTTCTTGATGGTGGCGTCATTGAGGTTGGGCTGCTCTTTCAGTTTACGCAGAGTGCGAGCAATCACTTCCGGGTTGCTGGCTGCTTCGCCTTTTGGCGAAATGCTGTGGTATTGCTCGGCGGTGTTGGCCAGGTTCAGGAACTGGCTAAATGCGCGGGCAACCGGCAGCAGCTCGTCGTTAGACAGATTTTGCAGTGTGGTGAGCAATTCCTGGCGATTAACTTCATTGCCAGCGCGAGATGATTTGGACAGCTTACGAATTGTTTCTACGCGATCAAGAATGTTCTCTCCCAGCGCATCCTTGATGGTCTCTCCCAGCACTTTGCCGAGCATACTGACATTACTACGCAACGCGGAATATTGTTCGTTCATATTAACCCAGACACCCCATCTATTTTGAATATGTCCTGTATCTTTCGCGCCTGACTATCACGCGAAATCTTGCGGACTTAACTTTTTAGCCGTCTTTTATAAAGCCACGTAAAACACGTGACGTCAATTGCTGCGAAATCGGTTCAGCAAACGAATAAATGCCGTGAATTTACGTTATTTAATTCACATCCAATCAAATAAGCGTTGCTTATGGAAATGTTAAAAAATCACCCCGCTTACCACTAAAGGATTAGCGGGGTGACAAGCAGTTAATGCCAGCAGAAATGATGTACAACCTGGGTGATTAATTCGCGAGTTGGCTTAATAAAGCGTGTTTCCAGATATTCATCCGGCTGATGCGCCTGATTAATAGAACCTGGACCCAATACCAGCGTCGGGCAAAGCGTCTGGATAAATGGCGCTTCGGTGCAGTAGTTCACCACTTCAGTCTGTGCGCCCAGCAGTTTCTCAACCACCTCTACCAGTTGATGGTCAGGCGGACACTCATAGCCTGGAATCGGTGGATGCAGTTCCGATACGGTCAGGCGGCCCGGCCAGCGTTCGCTGACAGGGGCCAGCGCTTCGTTAAGTAACCCATTGAGATCGTTTAGCGTCATACCTGGTAGCGGGCGAATATCCATATGCAGTTCGCAGCAGGCGCAGATTCGGTTGGCGGCGTCGCCGCCGTGGATGTGGCCCAAATTTAACGTTGGATACGGAACGGTAAAGGCATCATGGTGATAGCGCGCTTTCAGGTCATCGCGCAGATGCATGATATGGCCGATGGCATCATGCATCAGTTCAATCGCATTAACGCCACGCGCCGGATCGCTTGAATGACCCGACTGCCCCAGAATGCGTATCGCATTAGAGATATGACCTTTGTGCGCGCGAACCGGTTGCAGTGAAGTGGGTTCGCCAATAATCGCGCAGTCCGGGCGCAGAGCGGTGGTTTCAGAGAAATAGCGTGCTCCCGCCATGCTGGTCTCTTCGTCGGCAGTGGCCAGAATGTAGAGGGGCTTTTTCAGCTTCGTGACGTCGACATCACGCAACGCGTCGAGGATAAAGGCGAAGAAGCCTTTCATGTCCGCCGTACCCAAACCATAGAGCTTATTGTCATGCTCGGTCAGGGTGAACGGATCGCGCGTCCAGCGTCCGTCGTCAAAGGGTACGGTATCGGTATGGCCCGCCAACAACAGACCACCAGCGCCCTGTCCAATGCTCGCCAGCATATTGAATTTATTTCGCGTATCGGGAACCGGCTGGACCTCCACATTGAAGCCTAAATCTTTAAACCAGCCCGCCAACAGAGTGATTAAACCTGCATTGCTTTGATCGAGCGCTTCTTCGGTAGCGCTAATCGATGGCGTGGCAATCAGAGCGCGGTAAATCTCGATAAATGGCGGTAAATTGTTTTTCATTGTTGACACACCTCGGGTCATGATAGTATCAATATTCATGCAGTATTTGTGAATAAAAATACATTAACGTTGAGCGTAATAAAACCCACCAAGTGTAAGGTGAGGTGATAAAGGCTTATACCTGGCAACAGAATCTAAGAAGGTGAGCAGCCCCGATGTTGAATACGCTGATTGTGGGCGCCAGTGGCTATGCCGGCGCAGAGCTTGTGACCTATGTAAATCGCCATCCTGATATGACCATAACCGCTTTGACCGTCTCAGCGCAAAGCAATGATGCAGGAAAATTAATCTCCGATTTACATCCGCAGTTGAAAGGCATTGTCGATTTACCGTTGCAGCCAATGTCAGATATCAGCGAGTTTAGCGCAGGGGTGGATGTTGTGTTCCTCGCAACGGCTCATGAGGTAAGTCATGACCTGGCTCCGCAGTTTTTGCAGGCCGGTTGCGTGGTGTTTGACCTCTCTGGCGCGTTTCGCGTAAATGACGGCGCGTTCTATGAAAAATATTATGGTTTTACCCATCAGCATCCCGATCTGCTGGAGCAGGCAGTTTACGGGCTGGCGGAATGGAACGAAGACCAACTGAAAGAAGCGAATCTGATTGCTGTGCCGGGTTGTTACCCGACGGCGGCGCAGCTTTCGCTGAAACCACTGATTGATGCCGGGCTGTTGGATCTCAGCCAGTGGCCGGTAATTAATGCGACCAGCGGCGTGAGCGGCGCGGGCCGTAAAGCGGCTATCTCTAACAGTTTTTGCGAAGTAAGCCTGCAACCGTATGGCGTCTTTACCCATCGTCATCAGCCGGAAATCGCTACTCATCTGGGGGCTGAAGTGATTTTCACCCCGCATCTGGGCAACTTCCCGCGCGGAATTCTGGAAACTATCACTTGCCGCCTTAAAGCGGGTGTAACTCATGCTCAGGTAGCGCAGACGCTGCAACAGGCGTATGGCGATAAACCGTTGGTGCGTCTGTATGACAAAGGGGTTCCAGCGCTGAAGAATGTGGTTGGATTACCATTCTGTGATATCGGGTTTGCTGTGCAGGGTGAGCATTTGATCGTTGTGGCGACGGAAGACAACTTATTGAAAGGCGCGGCGTCACAGGCGATGCAGTGCGCAAATATTCGTTTTGGCTTTGCCCAAACGCAGTCTCTTATTTAAGGGTGCAACAATGAATCCATTAATTATCAAGCTGGGCGGCGTTTTACTGGATAGCGAAGAGGCGCTGGAGCGTCTGTTTACCGCACTGGTGAATTATCGTGAGTCGCACCAGCGTCCGCTGGTCATTGTGCACGGCGGCGGCTGCGTGGTCGACGAGCTGATGAAGCAGCTGAATCTGCCGGTGAAAAAGAAAAATGGTCTGCGCGTCACGCCAGCCGATCAAATTGACATTATTACCGGTGCCCTGGCGGGAACGGCGAATAAAACCTTGCTGGCCTGGGCGAAAAAGCATCACATCGCGTCTGTTGGTCTGTATCTTGGCGATGGCGACAGCGTAAAAGTGACGCCGCTCGATAAAGAACTGGGTCATGTTGGACTGGCGCAGCCGGGTTCGCCTAAGCTGATTAACACGCTGCTGGAAAGCGGTTTTCTGCCGGTAGTGAGCTCTATTGGTGTCACTGATGATGGTCTGCTGATGAACGTGAATGCCGATCAGGCTGCAACGGCGCTGGCGGCAACGCTGGGTGCGGATCTGATCCTGCTCTCTGATGTGAGCGGTATTCTGGATGGCAAAGGCCAGCGCATTGCCGAAATGACCGCGGCGAAAGCGGAACAGCTGATTGAACAGGGCATTATTACCGATGGCATGATCGTGAAGGTGAATGCAGCGCTGGATGCCGCGCGTACGCTGGGCCGTCCGGTGGATATCGCCTCCTGGCGTCATGCAGAGCAACTTCCGGCGCTGTTTAACGGCACGCCAATTGGTACGCGTATTCTGGCTTAACCATTAATGTGCCGGATGGCGGCTTCGCCTTATCCGGTCTACGTGGGTTTTGTAGGCCCGGTAAGCGCAGCGCCACCGGGCAAAAATATCATATTAAGGAAATTCGTTATGGCACTTTGGGGTGGGCGTTTTACACAGGCAGCAGATCAGCGGTTCAAACAGTTCAACGACTCGTTGCGTTTTGACTACCGCCTGGCAGAACAGGATATTGTTGGCTCTGTGGCCTGGTCCAAAGCGTTGGTAACGGTAGGTGTACTGACTGCCGATGAACAGCTGCAGTTGGAAGAGGCGCTGAATAACCTGCTGGAAGAGGTTCGCGCGAATCCTCAGCAGATTTTGCAAAGCGATGCCGAAGATATTCACAGTTGGGTGGAAGGTAAGCTGATTGATAAAGTCGGCCAGCTTGGTAAAAAACTGCATACCGGGCGTAGCCGTAATGACCAGGTCGCGACCGATCTCAAGCTGTGGTGCAAAGATACGGTTATCGAATTACTGTCGGCCAATCGTCAGTTGCAAACTGCGCTGGTGGTGACGGCGGAGAATAACCAGGACGCCGTCATGCCGGGTTACACCCACCTGCAACGTGCGCAGCCGGTGACGTTTGCTCACTGGTGTCTGGCCTATGTTGAAATGTTGGCGCGTGACGAGAGCCGTTTGCAGGATGCGCTCAAACGCCTGGACGTCAGTCCGTTAGGCTGCGGCGCGCTGGCGGGTACGGCGTATGAAATCGATCGCGAGCAGTTGGCGGGTTGGTTGGGCTTTGCCTCGGCAACGCGCAACAGCCTGGACAGCGTTTCTGACCGTGACCACGTGCTGGAGTTACTCTCCGACGCCTCTATCGGCATGGTACACCTGTCGCGTTTTGCTGAAGATCTGATTTTCTTTAACACCGGCGAAGCGGGTTTTGTTGAACTCTCCGACCGTGTGACTTCCGGTTCATCTCTGATGCCGCAGAAGAAAAACCCGGATGCGCTGGAGCTGATCCGTGGCAAATGCGGTCGCGTGCAGGGTGCGCTGACCGGCATGATGATGACGTTAAAAGGCCTTCCACTGGCATACAACAAAGATATGCAGGAAGACAAAGAAGGGCTGTTCGACGCGCTCGACACCTGGCTGGACTGCCTGCATATGGCCGCGCTGGTGCTGGATGGCATTCAGGTGAAACGTCCGCGTTGTCAGGAAGCGGCGCAGCAGGGTTATGCTAACGCCACTGAGCTGGCGGATTATCTGGTGGCGAAGGGCGTCCCGTTCCGCGAAGCGCACCATATTGTGGGGGAAACGGTGGTCGAGGCGATTCGTCAGGGCAAACCGCTGGAAGCGCTGTCGCTTGCCGACTTACAAAAGTTCAGCCAGGTGATTGGCGATGACGTTTACCCGATCCTCTCGTTGCAATCGTGTCTGGATAAACGTGCAGCGAAAGGTGGCGTGTCGCCGCAGCAGGTTGCGCAGGCGATCGACTACGCGAAGGCACGCCTGTAGGTCGGATAAGGCGAAGCCGCCATCCGGCACTGTGCGCCGTTCTGCCTGATGGCGCTACGCTTATCAGGCCTACCAAACCATAACCCGGCCGAGCTTTGCGACGCCGGGCTTTTTTTATGCAAAAAAAATGCGGACTCAAGGTCCGCAAAAGTTCACGTTGGCTTTAGTTATTTCGAGTATGAGAGAAACTCTCAAACGGACAGTAGCTTCAAGGGTTAAAGGGGTACCGTTCCGTTTCTGTGGTGCATTATTAAACAGAAAGCTTGATAGGGATAATCGTTCGTTGCTATGCTACCTATCGCTACGAACTATCGTGGCGATGGAGGATGAATAATGAATATTCGTGATCTTGAATACCTGGTGGCACTAGCCGAACATCGTCACTTCCGACGAGCGGCAGACTCCTGTCACGTTAGCCAACCAACGCTGAGCGGGCAGATCCGCAAGCTGGAAGATGAGCTTGGCGTCATGTTGCTGGAGCGTACGAGTCGCAAGGTGCTGTTCACCCAGGCCGGTTTGCTGCTGGTGGATCAGGCGCGCACCGTGCTGCGCGAGGTCAAAGTGCTCAAGGAGATGGCAAGCCAACAAGGCGAGACAATGTCTGGCCCGCTGCATATTGGTTTGATCCCAACGGTGGGGCCATACCTGCTGCCGCATATTATTCCGATGTTGCACCAGACCTTCCCAAAACTGGAGATGTATCTCCATGAAGCGCAGACACATCAGCTGTTGGCGCAACTGGATAGCGGCAAGCTCGACTGCGTCATTCTGGCGCTGGTCAAAGAGAGTGAGGCATTCATCGAAGTTCCATTATTTGATGAGCCTATGATGCTGGCGATCTATGAAGATCATCCGTGGGCAAACCGTGACTGTGTACCGATGTCCGATCTGGCGGGTGAAAAACTGCTGATGCTGGAAGATGGCCACTGCCTGCGCGATCAGGCGATGGGTTTCTGCTTTGAAGCGGGTGCTGATGAAGATACCCATTTTCGGGCAACCAGTCTGGAAACGCTGCGCAATATGGTGGCGGCAGGTAGCGGTATTACGTTACTGCCTGCGCTGGCCGTTCCGCCGGAGCGTAAGCGTGATGGTGTCGTTTATCTGCCATGCATTAAACCCGAACCGCGTCGTACGATTGGTCTGGTGTACCGTCCTGGTTCGCCGCTGCGCAGCCGTTATGAACAGCTGGCAGAGGCCATCCGTGGATCAATGGATGGCCATTTCGACAGTGCGTTAAAACAGGCGGTTTAAGCCATTTAGCGCCGCTACCCGATAGGCTTCTGCCATGGTTGGGTAGTTAAAGGTGGTGTTAACGAAGTACTCGATAGTGTTACCACCACCTTTTTGCTCCATTATCGCTTGCCCGATGTGAATAATTTCGGCCGCGCGCTCCCCAAAGCAGTGGATCCCCAAAATCTCCTTGGTTTCGCGATGGAACAGGATCTTCAGCGTTCCGACACTCATACCCACGATTTGTGCACGTGCCAGATGTTTAAACTGGGCGCGGCCAACTTCGTAGGGAACTTTCATTGCCGTGAGCTGCTGTTCTGTTTTACCAACGGAGCTGATTTCCGGAATGGTGTAAATCCCGGTTGGGATATCTTCGATCAGATGCGCGGTGGCCTCGCCTTTTACCAGTGCCTGGGCGGCAATGCGTCCCTGGTCGTAGGCCGCCGATGCCAGGCTCGGATAACCAATCACATCCCCTACGGCGTACACATGCGGCAGCGCCGTCTGGTACATACTATTCACTTTGAGCTGCCCGCGGCTGTCGGTTTTCAGACCAATGTTTTCCAGCGCCAGCGAATCGGTATTACCGGTACGGCCATTGGCGTACAGCAGGCAGTCGGCCTTCAGTTTCTTACCGGACTTCAGGTGCATGATGACGCCGTCATCGCAACCTTCAATCTTCTCATACTCTTCGTTGTGGCGAATGACCACACCGCTGTTCCAGAAGTGGTAAGAGAGCGAGTCGGACATCTCCTGATCGAGGAATGCCAGCAGACGATCGCGGGTGTTGATTAAATCAACTTTGACGTCCATTCCACGGAAGATCGACGCATATTCACAGCCAATCACCCCCGCGCCGTAAATCAGAACGTGGCGAGGTTCGTGGTGCAGGCTCAGGATGGAGTCGCTGTCATAAACCCGGGGATGCGAAAAGTCGACGTCAACAGGGCGATAAGGGCGTGAACCGCAGGCGATCACGAACTTATCCGCGGTCAGCGTTTCCACCGTGCCGTCGTGGCATTCCAGGGCGATCGTGTGTTCATCAACAAAACGAGCATTTCCCTGCAAAATTTCGCAGTGGTTGCGCTCGTAAAATCCTTGCCGCATACGCGTTTGCTGATTAATAACGTTATCAGCGTGGTTGAGAATATCGGCGAAAGAAGAACGAAGGAGTCGGGAGTGGTCGCTGTACAGTGGGTTCTGATTGAATTCAATAATGCGGCTGACGGCGTGGCGGAGAGCTTTCGACGGGATGGTGCCCCAGTGGGTACAACCTCCGCCGACGTTATGATAGCGCTCAATTACCGCGACGCGCGCTCCTTGCTTAACCAGACCCATTGCCGCGCCTTCGCCGCCGGGACCGGAACCTATTACTATTGCATCGTAATCGTAAGAATGTGACATGGTCAGGCTTACCTGTTCTTATACATAAAAGCAACAGAATAGTAACATCGTTGTTGAGATAACCCAATTATCGTTGTGCTTTTTTGCGAAGTCGAAGCACAAACTGCGCGTAAACAATCATTCACAAAGCCATGCCAACCGCCTAATCTCTGGTATAGTGCCAGCAAGGTATGTGGAAGGATTCAGACATCGTGATGGGCGTTAGAGCGCAACAAAAAGAGAAAACCCGGCGTTCGCTGGTAGAAGCCGCATTTAGTCAACTCAGCGCTGAGCGTAGTTTTGCCAGCCTCAGTTTACGCGAAGTTGCTCGTGAAGCGGGCATTGCGCCAACCTCGTTTTATCGCCATTTCCGCGATGTGGATGAACTCGGCCTGACGATGGTGGACGAGAGCGGTCTGATGCTGCGTCAGTTGATGCGCCAGGCGCGCCAGCGTATCGCGAAGGGCGGGAGTGTGATCCGCACCTCGGTCTCAACATTTATGGAGTTCATCGGCAACAATCCCAACGCCTTCCGTTTATTATTGCGCGAGCGTTCGGGGACATCCGCAGCGTTTCGTGCAGCGGTCGCTCGTGAAATTCAGCACTTCATCGCGGAACTTGCGGACTATCTGGAACTCGAAAACCATATGCCTCGTGCGTTTACTGAAGCACAAGCCGAAGCCATGGTAACCATTGTGTTCAGCGCCGGGGCAGAAGCACTGGATGTTGGCGCTGAGCAGCGCCGACAGCTGGAAGAGCGGCTGGTATTGCAACTACGCATGATCGCGAAAGGCGCATTTTATTGGTACCGCCGTGAACAAGAGAAGATGACGCACCACTCCGAGTAACGAGAAGGACAAGCAATGAAACAGTCAGGTCAAGATAAAGGTACGCTGCTGCTGGCGCTGGTTGCTGGCTTATCGATCAATGGTACATTTGCGGCGCTGTTTAGCTCCATTGTGCCATTCTCAGTATTCCCGATCATTTCGCTGGTGCTGACGGTGTATTGTCTGCATCAACGCTATCAGAACCGCACCATGCCTGTGGGATTGCCGGGCCTGGCTGCCGCCTGCTTTATCCTCGGCGTTCTGTTGTACAGCACCGTAGTACGCGCTGAATATCCGGATATTGGTTCTAATTTCTTCCCAGCGGTACTGTCGGTGATTCTGGTGTTCTGGATCGGCTTTAAAGTGCGTAACCGTAAGCAGGAAATAGTGGAGTAACAGTTGTAACTGTAGGCCGGATAAGGCAAAGCCGCCATCCGGCAATCTGAAGCGGCCGGCCTACGTTCTGTCTTACTTCTTGGTTAACAGTACGCCGCACTCCATATGGTGCGTATACGGGAACTGATCGAATAGCGCCAGACGCGAAACATTGTGCGTCTGGCTTAACGTTTCCAGGTTTTTACACAGCGTCTCCGGATTGCAGGAGATGTACAGAATGCGCGGATACGCCTGCACCATTTTCTCCGTTTCGCTGTCCAGACCGCTGCGCGGTGGGTCAACGAAGATAGTTTCACACTGGTAACTCTTCAGATCGATTCCCTGCAAACGGTTGAACTCGCGAATGCCGTTCATCGCCTGAGTAAACTCTTCGGCCGCCATGCGGATTATTTGTACGTTTTCAATCTGGTTAGCCGCAATGTTGTACTGTGCAGCAGCAACGGACGGCTTGGCGATTTCCGTCGCCAGTACGCGGTTGAAGTTTTGTGCCAGGGCTAACGAGAAATTGCCATTGCCGCAATACAGCTCCAGCAGGTCGCCTTTTGAGCCCCTGGTGACATCAATCGCCCACTCCAACATCTGAATATTCATGGCGGCGTTCGGCTGGGTGAAGCTGTTCTCAACCTGGCGATAGATAATCTCTTTACCCGCAACCGGCAAGCGTTCGTCAATGTAGTCCTGATCCAGCTCGATTTTGGTTTTGGTTGCCCGGCCAATCAGATGCACATTCAGGTTTTTCGCCCGTAGCGCATCCCGCAGCGTTTCAGCTTCCTGACGCCATTCATCATCCAGCTTTTTATGGTACAGCATCGATACCACCGCCTGACCGCTCAGAGTTGTGAGGTAATCAATCTGAAACAGTTTGTGACGCAGGACGTGGTTGCTGCGAACGCCTTCGATCATTGCCGTCATTAGCGTGTTGATAAGCTCACTGGCTGCCGGGAAGCTGTCGACACGGATACGGTTTTTGGTCTGGCTGTCGAACATGATGTGGTACAGATCATCACCGTCATGCCACAAACGGAATTCCGCGCGCATACGGTAGTGGCTGACCGGTGAGCTAAACACTTCCGGAGCCTGTGCATAAAATGGCGTCATTAAGCTCTGCAGACGCACCACTTTTTCAGCTAACTGTGCGTCGTACTGTTCTGTCGGAAGGTGTTCGGGGGTCATGATGCGTCCTGAAAAATAAAAGTACGCGGGGATTGTAGGGATTGCTCATCAGATGTCCAGTCATTGATTATTTCCGATATTGTGATACGCAGTCTGGACAGTGGGTTGTAACAAACTGTAGCATCCGTTTTCCGGTCCTGTGAGTTAAAAGGGAATCCAGTGTGAATCTGGAGCTGACGCGCAGCGGTAAGGAAGGTAGGGGATGAGCGCACCTGGTGCAGACACTGCGGCATGCCGTGGGAAGTCATCGTCTCTTTAAGTTGCCTCCAAGCCCGAAGACCTGCCGGCTAACGTCGCATCTGGCTTTCATCATCGCGTACTATCGGTGGGACCTGCGGCATCCTTCTTATATTGTGGATGCTTTACAATGATTAAAAAATCGTTGCTGTGCACGGCACTTTCCGTCACGGCATTTTCTGGTTGGGCACAGGATACTAGCCCAGATACTCTCGTCGTTACTGCCAACCGTTTTCAGCAGCCTGTTAATACTGTACTTGCCCCCACTGATGTGGTGACGCGTGAAGATATTCAGCGCTGGCAGTCAAAAGATCTCAATGATGTCATGCGCCGATTGCCGGGCGTAGATATTTCGCAAAGCGGCGGTATGGGGAAAAGCTCCTCGCTGTATGTTCGCGGTACTGAGTCCCGGCATGTGCTGGTATTGATTGATGGAGTGCCGATGGCGCGTGCGGGCATCGGTAATGCGATTGATATTGGTCAGATTCCGGTATCGTTGGTGCAACGTGTTGAATATATTCGCGGGCCGCGTTCAGCTGTGTACGGATCTGGTGCGATCGGTGGTGTGATGAACATCATTACGATGAGTAATGAAGAGAAATCACAGATCAACGCAGGTATGGGGACTGATGGTTATCAGACCTACGACGGCACGATAAATAAACGATTTGGTGACACGATGGTGACGGCGGCTGGCGCTTACCAGACGACCAAAGGTTTTAACATTCAACCTGACTCCCCTTACAGCGGCGACAGCGATCGCGATGGTTATCGCAACAAACTGTTCTGGGGCGGCTTGCAGCACAAGTTTAACGATAACTTCTCCGGTTTCTTCCGTGGTTACGGCTACACGGCGAATAGCGATTACGATCAGGGCTCTTATGGCTATGCTGGCGGTAATGACGAAGCTCAGAATTACACTCAGTCCTGGGATTCCGGCCTTCGTTACAGCTCAGGTATCTATTCCGCCCAACTGATTGCTAACTACCAGCATCTCAAAGATTACAACTATAGCAATCAACTCGGTCGTTATGCGGGGGATGCTACGCTGGATAATATGGAACAGCGCTATATTCAGTGGGGAAATAACGTTGAGGTTGGGCATGGAGCGATTAGCGGTGGTGTCGACTGGAAACAAGAAAAGCTGACTTCCAGTAGTACCACGAAATCGGACGCTTATAAACGTGATACGACCGGACTTTATCTAACTGGGCAACAACAAATTGATAGCGTCACGCTGGAAGCCTCAGGCCGTGAAGATCATGATGAACAATTCGGCTGGCATGGCACCTGGCAGACTGCTGCAGGCTGGGAGTTTGTTGATGGCTACCGTGCAACGCTCTCTTATGGCACAGGTTTCCTGGCTCCTTCACTTGGTCAGCAATACGGGGCTACGCGTTTTGCCTCTTCCTATGGGCCGGGTATTGCAGCCAACCCGAATTTGAAACCGGAAGAATCTAAACAGTGGGAAGCAGGGATTGATGGATTGACAGGGCCGCTTGATTGGCGTCTTTCTGCATATCATTATGAAATTCAAAACCTGATCGATTACAAGAATAACCAGTACGTCAACGTTAAGTCAGCCACGATTAAAGGGCTGGAATGGACTGGGAATGTTACGACTGGCCCGGTAGATCATCACCTGACGCTACAGTATGTTGACCCGCGGGATGATGATACGAATAAGGTACTCTATCGCCGAGCAAAACAGCAGGTTAAGTATGAGTTAACTGGGCAGGTTCAGGACTTGGGGTGGAACGTTGCTTATCAATATATAGGTGAACGTTACGATAATGATTACGACAATAATCGTGATGTTAAATTGGGCGGGGTCAGCTTGTGGGATATCGGAGTGTCATATCCAATCACCTCACAGCTGACAGTTCGTGGTAAAATCGCCAACCTGTTCGATAAAGATTACGAGACAGTTTATGGCTACGCAACTGCAGGACGGGAATACACCTTGTCTGGCAGCTACACCTTCTGATCCCCGTCCCACCGTGCTGGTGTTTGATTCCGGCGTCGGTGGGTTGTCGGTCTATGACGAGATCCGGCGCCTTCTGCCGGATCTCCACTATATCTACGCTTTCGACAACGTCGCCTTTCCTTATGGAGAGAAGAGCGAGGAGTTTATCGTCGAGCGTGTTGTTGAGATAGTGACTGCGGTCCAGCAGCGCTATCCCCTCTCTCTTGCGGTCATCGCGTGTAATACAGCAAGCACGGTGTCGCTCCCTGCGTTACGTGAGAAATTTGCTTTCCCGGTTGTGGGCGTGGTGCCTGCGATTAAACCGGCAGCGCGACTCACGGCGAACGGTGTTGTGGGGCTACTGGCTACACGTGCAACGGTGAAGCGCTCGTATACCCATGAGCTGATTGCGCGATTCGCTAACGAATGCCAAATTGCAATGTTGGGTTCTGCTGAGCTGGTGGAACTTGCGGAAGCGAAGCTGCACGGTGAAACAGTTTCTCTGGAAGAGCTGCGGCGTATTCTGCGTCCGTGGCTGCGGATGTCTGAACCACCTGACACAGTAGTGCTCGGTTGCACTCATTTCCCTCTATTACAGGAAGAACTTTTACAGGTCCTTCCCGAGGGGACGAGACTGGTGGATTCTGGTGCCGCGATAGCGCGCCGCACGGCCTGGTTGTTAGAGCATGAAGCACCAGATGCGAAATCAACCGATGAGAACGTTGCATTTTGTATGGCAATGACGACAGAAGCTGAACAATTATTGCCTGTGCTACAGCGCTATGGCTTTAAAACGCTCGAAAAACTGTCAGTTTAAGTGGTTTTGATGAAAAAATACGCACTCGGAAGATTATTTTAAATTTCCCCTTGTCAGCCTGAAATAACTCCCTATAATGCGCCTCCACTGAC
>NZ_JAOWGS010000035.1:124273-227498 GCF_030333035.1 Citrobacter sp. Cpo015
AACAGCGAACGCGCAGACCGCCGCCCGCATGATTGAGCAAGGGCGCATAATTGCCCGTGATGAGGCTGTAAAAGATGCACAAGCGCAAGCCGCTAAATCTGCTGCCACTGCTGCTGGCCTGTCTGCCACTGTTAACCAGCTGCGTACCGAAGCAACAAAGCTTGCCACCCTCCTGGACGCCGCAAAGCATACCGCAAATCTTGCCACTGCCGTCAGAAGCAAAACAGCCGGAGCCGACGCCGCAGTGCTCGCCGACATGCTTGGACGCCTTGCAGAAGAAGCTCGATATTATGCTGAACGATCTGACGAACGCTACCGGGCAGGAATGACGTGTGAGCGCATTTACGACTCAGTGAGGCAGTCAAACAACAACAGGGTTAGACGATGAACGCAGAAAACCTAAGTGAAGCGTATTACCTCAATAACGATATAAAAGAACTACAGCGTCAGAAAAGCATACTGGAAAGTGGTGCCGGACTTGGTGTGACAATCCAGTCTACCTATCAGGATAACGCCTTTCTTGATGCCATACGACCGCATGCAGTGACCGAACTGGATAGACGCATTCAGCAAAAGATAGAAGCGCTTGCGATACTCGGGGTGACATTCACTTAAAGGTTTTGTTGCTGTAGCGTTTAGTGAGTTCAAGGGTTATCCAAAAGCATATTACATCAATGATTTTCTCAATGTGTGGAGCGTATGCAAGTGCGAGTTCGAGCGCGATTTGGTGATTCATTTTATCTCCTTGGCTATATATGAGGAGATAGTCACGGGTCGCCATCTCCCATTGTAGCGTCTAAAGCTCGCACAGCAGGTAGAAGCAGCAGTCTAGTGTACTAGACTGCTTGAATACTCTGAATCAACTAAACACTTAAGCCCGACTGGATTGGCATTACAGCAGGCATTCACTGAGTGCGCGCGATATTTACTTACGATAAAATAGCTCCTCATTCCAAGGAGGTTTTCATGTTGCAAGTCGTCTATAACTGGCCCTGGGCAACTATATGGGCGGCGGCATCCGCATTATTTACTGCTACAACTGCCTTTATTGCTTTTTGGGCAATGAGGGTATGGCGTCAGCAAGAGGCTCTGAAGGCTAAAATGGCTTTAAAAATGGCTGTGGCTGAATATTCAAATTCACTTTCCCAGCTACCTGTAAACTTTGGCTCAGCTGCAATACGCATTGAAAAAAGGGCAGAGTTAAGAGAATTAAGGCATAAACTAAATGCCATTTTAAATGCTGTTCTAATTTGCGAGCAAATGCTGGAAGAATATCCTCGGGTAGTCAGTTGCTGCCGTTCTTTACCAGAGGCTCATAAAGACTATGTTAGGGGGCTGGATAACAATATCCACGTGAAATATTGCTGTCACCTTATCCTTTCTCAACAATTCGTTTTCAAATAAAAATGGATTGCATGGGAATATTTGAGAGCCGCCTTCGGGCGGTTTTTTGTTGCTCGCCATTCACTATTGCAAGTGAAAATCATTATTATTTAACGGGTCCTCCCGGCGGTGCGGCCTGCCACGGGGCGGGAGCGGCGCGGAAAACGGCTAGTTTTTCGGATCTAAGGTCATCATCATCATTTGCGCAGGTTATTGATCTAATTAGAGGCTATTTCGCGCAGATGTCGAATCGTTTAAAAAGTGTTCACCATCATGGACCAGGAAATTGCCGCTTTAAAACTGAACATCAACCAACTGGCAGGGATTACTGGCGTACACCGTCAGACGGTCGCCGCCAGGCTGAAAAATATTGAACCGGCCCCAGGTAGCAACAGCAAATTAAAGCTTTACCTGATAACCGATATTCTGACCGAACTGATGATCCCCACTGTGTCAGCCAATATCGATGATATGCCGCCATCGGACAGGCTTTCCCACTGGAAAGCAGAGAATGAGAGACTCAAGTTCGAGCAGGATACGGGGCAGCTCATTCCCGCCGATGAAGTTGCGCGTGAATTCTCATTGATGGCGAAAGCCGTCGTCATGGTACTTGAAACCCTCCCTGATGTACTTGAGCGTGACTGTGCATTAACGCCTGTTGCGGTTTCTCGCGTGCAGAGCGTTATTGATGACCTACGCGATCAGATGGCGGAGAGGGTGCAGGACGCTGAAGCAGAGGAGGAAGAGCCAGAGGAGGACTGATGGCAAAGCGGGCATCCGCCAGAGGCATCCGCCGCGATGTTTCCGGTATCTTACGTGCCCCGCGTCGAATGCAGGTGGCCGATGCGGTCAGTACTTATATGCGCGTGCCAATGGGGGCTGGTAACTCTGTTCCATGGGATCCGGATCTGGCACCTTACGTGATTGAACCGATGAACTGCCTGGCATCGCGTGAATATGACGCGGTAGTGTTTGTTGGTCCGGCGCGAACGGGTAAAACCATTGGTCTGATTGACGGCTGGATTGTTTACAACGTTGTCTGTGATCCGGCTGATATGCTCCTGATTCAGATGACTGAGGAAAAGGCGCGCGAGCATTCCAAAAAGCGTCTTGATCGTACATTCCGTTGCAGCCCTGAAGTGAAATCCCGACTGAGTCCGCGACGTAATGATAACAACGTATATGACCGCACGTTTCGTGCCGGTAACTATCTGAAAATAGGCTGGCCATCGGTCAATATCATGTCCTCATCGGACTATAAGTGCGTCGCACTGACCGACTATGACCGTTTCCCGGAAGATATTGATGGGGAAGGTGACGCATTTTCCCTGGCATCAAAGCGAACAACAACGTTCATGTCGTCAGGTATGACACTGGTTGAGAGTTCGCCGGGCCGCGATATACGTGACACAAAATGGCGCCGTAGCTCACCGCATGAAGCACCTCCCTCAACGGGGATTCTGGCGCTGTACAACCGCGGTGATCGCCGTCGCCTTTACTGGCCGTGCCCACATTGCGGTGAATATTTCCAGCCTGAAATGGACAATATGACAGGTTACCGCGATATCGCGGACCCTGTTCAGGCCAGCGAGAAAGCCTGTCTTCAATGCCCTGCCTGTAAAGAGCATATCACTCCGGATATGAAGCGTTCGCTGAATATGAAAGGGAAGTGGCTGCGGGATGGGCAAACCATCGACAACGATGGTGTTATCACTGGGGAAGGGAGACGCTCGCGCATTGCCTCCTTCTGGATGGAAGGCCCTGCCGCCGCGTACCAGACATGGGCGCAGCTCATCTATAAATTTCTTACCGCTGAGCAGGACTATCAGGCTACTGGCAGCGAGGAAGCACTGAAGACGGTAATCAACACCGATTTTGGGCGTCCGTATCTTCCCCGCTCCAGCATGGAACAGCGCAAGAGTGAACTTCTTGAGCAGCGTGCGGAGGTTGTACCAAAGCGCGCTGTTCCGGACGGGGTTTGTTTCCTAATGGCGACCGTCGATGTTCAGGCGGGCCGCAACCGGCGTTTTGTTGTTCAGGTTACTGGCTACGGCAGCATGGGAGAGCGCTGGCTGGTGGACCGCTACAATATCCGGCAGTCGATGCGCTATGACGCCAATGGGGAGAGCCAGCAGATTGACCCGGCAAGCTATCCGGAAGACTGGGATTTATTGCTGACCGATGTGTTTAACAAAGCCTGGCCATTGGCATCGGATCCTATCCGGTGTATGCGACTGATGGCGATGGCCGTTGACTCCGGCGGTGAGGATGGTGTGACCGACAACGCTTATAAATTCTGGCGTAAGTGTCGTCGTGAAGGACTCGGAAAACAGATCTATCTGTTCAAAGGCGACAGTGTCCGCCGTTCAAAACTCATCTCCCGAACCTTTCCTGATAATACCGGACGTTCAAGCCGGCGGGCACAGGCTTCTGGTGACGTCCCGCTTTATCTGATCCAGACCGATGCTCTGAAAGACCGGGTGAACAACGCTTTGTGGCGTGATTCACCAGGCCCTGGCTATGTGCATTTCCCTGACTGGCTCGGCAGTTGGTTTTACGATGAACTGACCTATGAGGAGCGATCGACCGATGGCAAATGGAGTAAGCCTGGACGTGGTGCAAACGAAGCATTTGACCTGCTGGTCTACGCAGATGCGCTCGCCATTCTCCACGGCTACGAGAAAATCAAATGGCCCGCTGCTCCTGAGTGGGCGAGGCGGGAAACCTGGCTGGAGAACGCGCCGCCGGAAGCTGGCGAAGCGTCATCCCAGACACCAGAACCAGTACCCACCAAAAAACGGAAGCGGAAAAAGCCCGTAACCGATGATGCTAACCCCTGGAGTACATCAGGAGGATGGTTGTGAACCGTGTTGATATTGAAGCCATGATCCAGCGATATACCGAAGCAGAAATGGCGGTACTGGATGGCAAAACTATTCGTTTCAATGGGCAGGAAATGACGATGGAGAACCTGTCGGAAATCCGAAAAGGGCGTCAGGAGTGGGAGCGTCGGCTCTCTTCTCTTATTTCTCATCGCCGCGGGCGACCCGGTTACCGACTGGCGAGGTTTGAATGAGCCTTTTAGATGATGCGATTGGGGTCTTTTCGCCTGGCTGGAAAGCAGCCCGTCTGCAGGCGCGCGCGAAAATCAGGGCATATGAAGCCGTTACCCCGACCAGAACGCACAAAGGGCGCCGTGAAAATCGTTCAGCTGATCAGCTCAGCAAAATGGGGGCGGTATCACTGCGGGAGCAGGCCCGGTGGCTCGATAACAATCACGATCTGGTGATTGGGGTGTTCGATAAGCTGGAAGAGAGGGTGGTGGGGAAAGCCGGAATTATTGTTGAACCCCATCCCAAACTGATGAACGGTAAAATCGCCAAAAAGCTGGCAGATCAGATCCGTAATAAATGGGCAGAATGGTCTGTCAGGCCTGATGTCACGAACCAGTTTACCCGCCCGATGCTTGAGCGCCTGATGTTGCGCACCTGGCTGCGGGATGGCGAAGTGTTTGCCCAGCTTGTCAGTGGAACCGGGAATGGTCTTACGCCAGCAGCCGGTATCCCCTTCTGGCTTGAAGCGCTTGAACCAGATTTTATTCCCATGAACAGCGATGCTGCCAGCCAGCTTAATCAGGGGGTATTCGTCGACAACTGGGGCAGACCAAGGAAATATCAGGTTTATAAAAGCCTGCCCATTTCAGGCCGTCAGCTTGATACCAAAGAAGTGGATGCGGAAAACATGCTGCATCTTAAATTTGTCCGCCGTCTGCACCAAACCCGGGGCGTATCGATGCTATCCGGTGTACTGATGCGTCTGAGCGCACTTAAAGAGTATGAAGATGCTGAGCTCACCGCCGCACGTATTGCTGCTGCGCTGGGTATGTACATCAAAAAGGGGGACGGGCAAAGCTTCGAAGAGAGTAACAGTTCTTCCGATGATGATGATCGGGAAGTGATGATTCAGCCAGGCATCATTTATGACGATCTGAAGCCTGGTGAAGATATCGGCATGGTGAAATCTGACCGGCCCAATCCTAACCTTGAAACCTTCCGTAATGGGCAACTTCGCGCTGTCGCAGCAGGCAGCCGACTCAGCTTTTCAAGCACAGCCAGAAACTACAACGGCACCTACAGCGCGCAGCGGCAGGAACTGGTGGAATCAACAGATGGCTATCTCATTTTACAGGACTGGTTTATTGGCGCGGTGACCCGGCCAATGTACCGCGCCTGGCTGAAAATGGCGGTGGCTGCTGGCGAGATTAAATTACCCCGCGGTCTGGATATGGAGTCGCTGTACTCGGCGGTGTATTCCGGCCCTGTTATGCCGTGGATCGATCCGGTTAAAGAGGCCAATGCCTGGAAGTTACAGATCCGGGGCGGAGCGGCAACGGAATCCGACTGGGTCCGCGCCAGCGGACGTAACCCGAACGATGTGAAGGCGCGCCGGAAGGCAGAGATCGACGAAAACAAAGAGATGGGGCTGGTGTTTGACACTGACCCTGCCAATGACAAAGGAGGCACAAGTGCCGAAGCCAAAGAACCGGGCGTACCACCGTCCGAAAGCCAGCGCAAAAAGTAATTCCTGGTTCCGTATGCAGGCCAGCGCCGACAACGAAGCGGATATTTATATCTACGACGAGATCGGCTACTGGGGGGTGACGGCGCGCCAATTTGTGAATGACCTTAAGGCGCTGGGCGACATTACCCATATCAACCTTCACATCAATTCGCCCGGTGGTGATGTCTTTGATGGCATCGCCATTTTTAATGCCCTGAAGCATCACGGCGCGGCGATCACCGTTCACATTGATGGTCTGGCAGCTTCAATGGCTTCGGTGATTGCGATGGTTGGCAACCCGGTAATTATGCCGGAAAACACGATGATGATGATCCACAAACCATGGGGATTCGCAGGTGGCGATGCCAACGACATGCGGGATTATGCCGATCTGCTGGATAAGGTCGAGTCTGTCCTGATCCCGGCGTACGCGGAGAAAACAGGAAAAACGACCGATGAAATCGCCACCATGCTGGACGATGAAACCTGGATGGATGGTAAAGAATGCCTGGCGCATGGCTTTGCTGATCAGGTCACAACATCTCTGCAGGCGATGGCCTGTATTCAATCAAAACGTATCGAGGACTTTGAAAAGATGCCAAACAGCATTCGTAACATGATCACCCCGCCGCGCAATACAACCCAGCGCGAACCGCAACCACAGGTGGTGGCAACGACGACCACAACGCCAGCGACCACTTCTGATGAGGCCACTATCCGTGCACAGGTGCTTGCCGAGCAAAAGAACCGTGTTAACGCGATTAACGATCTCTTTGCGATGTTCGGCGGCAAGCATCATGAGCTGCAGAATAAATGCATCGCGGATCCGGAATGCACCGTTGCACAGGCAAAAGATGATTTACTGGCGGCGCTGGGTAAAACTGCCACGCCGTCGAATAAAACCACCGATGCGCACATTTACGCCGGGAACGGTAACTTTGTTGGTGATGGTGTCCGCCAGGCGCTGATGGCGCGTGCAGGCTTCGAAAACATGGAACGTGATAACGTCTATAACGGCATGACGCTGCGCGAATATGCCCGTATGGCACTGACCGAACGCGGCATCGGCGTTTCCAGCTATAACCCGATGCAAATGGTCGGCATGGCTCTGACGCACAGCACGTCTGACTTTGGTAATATCCTGCTCGACGTTGCTAATAAAGCGTTACTGCAGGGCTGGGAGGAAGCAGCAGAAACTTTTGAGCAGTGGACCAAGAAAGGCCAGTTGTCTGACTTTAAAACGGCGCATCGTGTCGGTCTGGGCGGCTTCTCATCCCTGCGTCAGGTACGCGAAGGTGCTGAATATAAGTATGTGACCACCAAAGATAAAGGTGAAAGCATCGCGCTGGCCACCTACGGTGAAATCTTCTCTATTACCCGTCAGGCTATCATCAACGACGATTTGAGTCAGTTAACCGATGTACCTATGAAGATGGGCCGTGCGGCAAAAAGAACGATTGGCGATCTGGTGTATGCCGTCCTGACCGAGAACGCGAAATTATCTGATGGTAAGCCGTTGTTCCATGCAGATCACAACAACCTGTCCGCGGGTGCCATTTCGGTTACCAGCCTTGATGATGCACGCAAGATGATGCGTCTGCAGAAAGATGGCGAGAGCGTTCTGAATATTCGTCCGGCATATATGCTGGTGCCGGTGGCGCTGGAAACTCTGGCAAACCAGACGATCAAGTCTGCCAGCGTAAAAGGTGCGGATATTAACTCCGGAATTAATAACCCGATTCAGAACTTTGCTGAAGTTATCGCGGAACCGCGTCTTGATGCCAAAGACCCCAGTGCCTGGTATCTGACCGCCGCTAAGGGCACGGACACCATCGAAGTGGCTTACCTGAACGGCGTTGATACTCCGTATATCGATCAGCAGGAAGGCTTCACGACCGACGGTATTGCCACCAAAGTGCGCATCGATGCCGGTGTATCTCCTCTGGATTATCGCGGCCTGGCGAAATCAACCGGGAAATAATCCCTTCCACTCAAGCAGCACATCACAGCCCATAAGGGCTTTTTTTGTATCTGAATTCGGCCCCGTACGGGGCTGGTTGGAGACTGAATTTATGGCGAAGAATTTTGTACAGCATGGCAAAACTATTGAGATTGCCAACACGGGCAGCGGTGCGATCCTGAGTGGTTCGCCGGTGATGGTGGGGAAAGTCGTGGCGATTGCCATTACTGATATTCCGGCAGGCCAGACGGGGGACGGTTTTGCCGAAGGGGTTTTCCTGCTTCCTAAGCTGACTACCGATGCGATCACCATCGGTGAGCAGGTTCATATCAAAGATGGCAAAGTGCAGAACGATGCGACAGGAGCCGATCTGGCCGGGGTAGCCTGGGAAGATGCTGCTGCCAGTTCCGCAATTGTAGCCGTGAAAATCAATGCTTAATCCCTTTGACAGACTTGTCAGCCGCATGGATGCGGTCACGGTAAACAAAATGGGCAAGCCAGCGATCATCAACGGGGAGCCCATGATTGTTATTCCGGCTGAGTTTCTGGAAGAAATGGGGCCTTTGAGCGGAACAGGGCGATCGCTGGTGGTGTTTACTGCAGGATACAGGCCGCGTCGTAATGACGTGGTGATTTTTGAAGGGGAGGAATTCCATCTTACCCGTCACGAACGCTTTAACGGCAAACCGCGCATCTTTATCGAGTAAGCAGGAGGGAGTATGTCGATTAAGGGGCTGGAGCAGGCCATTGCTAATCTGAACAGCATCAGTAAAAGAGCTGTACCGCGCGCTTCCGCCCAGACGGTGAATCGTATCGCCACGCAGGCGGTCAATCGCAGTGTGTCCGCTGTCGCGAAATCAACCCGCGTTCCCCGAAAACTGGTCAGGCAGCGTGCACGGATACGTCGGGCTACGGTGGAGAAGCCGCGCGCTCTGATTCGCATAAACCGCGGGAATCTTCCCGCTATCAAACTGGGACCATCCAGTATGCGTCTGTCACGGCGTAAACGTGATAAGTCAGGTACGAACAGTGAGCTGCGTGTGGGGCGTTTTCGTTTTCCCGGGGCCTTTATTCAACAACTGGCAAACGGTCGCTGGCATGTCTTGCGGCGTACCACAAAGAGTCGGTATCCCATTGAAGTGGTAAGTATTCCCCTTTCCGTTCCTCTGACCGAAACGTTCCGGGCTGAAGTGCCAAAACTTATGGACGAACGTATGCCGCAAATTATGCGACAAAACCTGTCTAACCAACTGAGGCTGATCCTTAAACGATGAAAAACAGTGATATCCGCAAAGCCGTACTAACCGCGCTCCAGCGCAATATCTCAGATGCAGTGACATGGTTCGATGGTCGTCCTGGGTTTCTGGATGAGCAGGATCTTCCGGCGGTTGCGGTTTACCTTTCTGACGCCCGAGCCTCGGATGAAAGTGTTGATGAAGATATGTGGACAGCCGTGCTGCATGTTGAGGTGTTTCTAAAAGCCACGGCTACAGACAGTGCTCTGGATTCCTGGATGGAGGACCGCATCTATCCGGCAATGGCTGATGTTCCCGAACTGGCAAATCTTCTCGAATTGATGGCGGCTCAGGGGTATGACTATCAGCGCGATGAAGAGGCCATGACGTGGGGATCTGCCGACCTCAGTTATTCCATCAGCTACATTATGTGAGGACGTAATGACTACACCAAACCCACTGGCGCCGGTAAAGGGTGCCACCACCACGCTCTGGATTTATTCCGGATCGGGTAACCCGTTCGCTAACCCATTATCGGATGTTGACTGGACGCGCCTGGCAAAGATTAAAGACCTGCAGCCCGGTGAACTGACTGCCGAATCAAACGACGACACCTACCTGGACGACGAAGATGCCGACTGGACTGCTACCGCGCAGGGGCAGAAATCGGCGGGGGAGGCCAGTTTTACGCTGGCCTGGAAACCTGCCGAGAGCGGGCAGCAGGATCTGGTTCGCTGGTTTGATGACGGTACCGTGCTGGCGTACAAAATCAAATACCCGAATGGCGCCATCGATGTGTTCCGTGGATGGGTAAGTAGCCTGGGTAAAACGGTGACGGCAAAAGACACCATTACCCGCTCTGTCAAAATCAGCAACAACGGCAAACCAGGTCTTGCTGAAGACAGCGCTGCTGCAGCGATTGCCGTAACCGGCGTCAGCCTGGATAAATCGACCACCACTGTTGCGGTTGCTGCCACCACCACGCTGAATGTCACCGTGGCGCCAGCCAGCGCAAGCGATCCATCTTTCCGGGCCACCACCACGGATGCAGGCAAAGCCACGGTGACTGTCGCTGGTACGGTTCTTACGGTAACCGGCATTGCCACCGGAACCGCCGACATTATCGTGATGACCAACGACGGGCTTTTTGTCGCGACCTGTAAAGTCACCGTTTCCTGACTTCCGGGGCTGTGGCCCCGCTTTCTGGAGTAATGCATGTTTTTAAAAAGTGAGCCGTTCGAACGCAACGGCAAGACCGTCACGCTCTACGAACTGTCGGCGCTGCAGCGTATTGAGCATCTTGAACACCTGAAGACGCTGGAAAGTATCACCGATGCCGACATGCAGGCGGCGATGGATATGACGATTAAATCCGGCGCACTGCTGGTGGCCATGTCTTTATGGCATGGACATCCCCTGAAAGGGGCGCACAAAACGCCGAAAGAAGACGTTGAACAGATCCAGAATGAAGTGCTGATGACCTGGCCGCTGGAGATTGTTTCCGCAGCAGAGTACAGCGTGAAGCTGTTATCCGGCATGGTGCCGCTGCAGGAAGCGAAAGATCCGGAGGATGTTGCTGTGACTGAGCCGGTCAGTCTGGAAAAGTCCTCGCCAGCGAGCTGACATTCGTCCTGAAACTGGCGCGTGAATTTCGCCGCCCGGACTGGCGCGCCATGCTTGCTGGTATGTCGTCAACGGAATACGCCGACTGGCGAACGTTCTACCAGGACAATTTTTTTAATGATGTGCAACTGGATGCACATTTTTCCTCGCTGATGCATATCGTCATTACCGCGCTTGACCCCAAAACCACATCAACCCCTGCCAGCTTCAGTCTTCTTTCACCTTCTGCGGAGGATATTGCCGACGATGAACCCGGTGACGCTGTGCTGATGGCAAAGGCCGAGGGCATTTCAGGAGGTGTTCGCTATGGCCCAGACGGCAGTGGGTGACCTGGTCGTTAATCTTGATGTTAACTCGTCAAAGTTCAACGAGCAGATGGAGTACGTAAAAAGGCAGTTTAAGCAGACGGGTGACGCAGCGAATGACTCTGCGCTGAAGGTACAGCAGTCATTTACCCGCCAGGAGAGCGCCGCGAAGAAGGCCGGTATTTCAGTCGGCCAGTACAACGCGGCGATGCGTATGCTGCCTGCGCAGTTTACGGATATCGCCACCCAGCTGGCCGGTGGGCAGAGTCCGTGGCTTATCCTGCTGCAGCAGGGCGGTCAGGTGAAAGACTCCTTCGGTGGTATTATTCCGACCTTTCGGGCGCTGCTGGGCACCATATCGCCGGTGATGGTAGGTGTTGGCGCGCTGGCTGCCGCCACTGGCGCGGTGGTTTACGCCTGGTATCAGGGCTCGTCCACGCTGTCTGATTTCAACAAAACGCTGGTTCTGTCCGGTAATACTGCCGGGCTGACCTCAAACCGCATGCTGGTGCTGGCGAAATCCGGCGAGCAGGCGGGACTCACGTTTAACCAGACCAGCAGCGCGCTGACGGAGCTGGTCAACGCCGGAGTGCGCGCCGGTGCCCGGTTCGATGAGATGAGTCAGGCGGTAGCGAAATTTACCGATGCGTCGGGTGTGCCGGTCGATAAGGTGGCGGCGGCATTCGGCAAACTGACGAACGATCCGACCTCTGGTCTGATTGCCATGGCGCAGCAGTTCCACAACGTTACCGCGGAACAGATTGCTTATGTGGCGCAACTGCAACGCGCCGGGGATGAAGCCGGGGCGCTGCAGGCAGCTAATGATGCGGCGACGAACGGTTTTCGTGAGCAGACAAAGAGCCTGCGCGACAATATGGGGTCGATTGAGTCTGCTGCCGACAGCCTGAAGCGTGCCTTTAAATCGATGTGGGATGCGGCGCTCGATATCGGGCGGCCTGACACCACGCAGGAGATGGTTGCCAAAGCGGAAGCGGCCTTTAAGCGGGCGGATGAAATCTGGAATCTGCGTAAAGGTGATGGTTATGTCAATGATGATGCGCGCGCCAGCTACTGGAACGATCGGGAATCTGCCCGCCTTGCACTGGAAATGGCGCAACAGCAGGCCAGTGTGGCAAAGGCAACTGAGGATAACGCCGCGCGCGAGGCGGTGATTGAATCTGACCGCCAGAAGTATGCCGCGCAGGCGCAGTCGAATTATGCAAAGACGCAGACTGCGCTGGAGAAGTACACGGCCCGTCAGAATGAACTGAACAAAGCGCTGAAAGACGGTCGGATCCTCCAGGCTGACTACAACATCAATCTGGAAGCTGCGAAAAAAGAATACGACGACTCGCTGAAGAAACCCAAAGCCCCTTCAGCGGTAAAAACACCCGCAGGTGTAAAAAGTGTCGATACTGCCAGCGCACAGACGCTGGAGCTGGAGGCGCAGTTACGCACTCTGCAGGAGCATAAGAGCATCACAGATACCATCAGCCAGCAGCGGCAGGAATTGTGGAAACAACAATCCCGCTTTTCGGTGCTGGAAGAGGCCGCCAAAAAGCGCGCGCTGACCGCCGATGAAAAATCGGTGCTGGCGAACAAAGACGAGGTACTGGCGCGGGCCGAAGTGAATGCCCGGTTGGGCGATCAGATTGTTGCTCAGGAACGGTTAAACCGTCTGCAGGACAGCTCGCAGAAGTACGTTACCCAGATTGGGGAGAAAACTCGAGCGCTTGTGGCCGGGGGCAGCATGAGCAGTCGCGGCGCGCAGCGGCAAAACGAAGAGGCACAGCTGCGGCAGGGCTGGATGAATGCCGGCGGTACGGACACCGATCAGGGTTATCAGAACGAACTGGATGCACTGAAGAAATATTATGCCACACAGGACGAGCTCCGCGGCAACTGGCAGGCCGGGGCGAAATCAGCGTGGGCTGACTATGCCGATTCAGCAGCTGATGCCTATGGCTCGATGAAGTCCGCTGCTTCAGCCACATTCGATGGTATCAGCCAGAATATGGCCGATATGCTGACGACAGGGAAAGCAAACTGGGCAGATTTCACCCGTTCCACGTTGTCGATGCTGACGCAGATCCTGATGAAGCAGGCCATGGCCGGCCTGGTCAGTTCTGCCACGTCAGCGCTGGGTTTTGCTGGTGGTGGTTATACCGGGTCCGGCGGCAAGTATGAGCCTGCAGGTGTGGTGCACCGTGGAGAGTTTGTCTTTACTCAGGAAGCCACCAACCGAATCGGTGTCGGCAACCTTTATCGCATGATGCGCGGCTATGCGACTGGTGGTCTGGTTGGGGGGAGTGGCGGTGGCGTTGCTTCTCCTTTTGGTGTCAGCGTGTATGCGCCGGTTTCGGTTACAACAGGCCAGGGGGATTCCGGTCAGCAGAAAGGAAGCGGCGATGCGCTGGGGAAAGCCTATCAGCAGGTGATCAATAGTTCCATCAGGGAAGGTATCACCAGAGAGGTCCGGCCCGGCGGCATTATCTGGAATGCAACAAAACAGAGGTAAGCAATGGCGATCGAGCATTTTGCGTGGCGGATTAAAGCATCCAGCCAGCCGACCTTGAAAAGTAAGGATACCGTCCGCACGGCACAGTTTGGTGATGGCTATAAGCAAGTATCAGGGGCCGGGATGAATGATGAAACGCTCAGCTATGAGTTTTCATTTACCGGCGAACCGGGAACCGTCAAGGATATCTATGCTTTTCTGCGGCGCCATAAGACGAAATCATTTTCGTTTACCCCACCAGGCGGTGATCTGGCGCTGTGGCGCGTTGAGGCAGACAGCCTGCAGCGCGTCACCAAAAGTAAAACGGTGGAAACCGTATCAGCCACCTTTGAACAGGCGTTTGCACCATGAGCTTAAACAGTGATTATCAGAAACTTGAGCCGGGCAATGTTGTCCGGCTTTTTGATGTCGATGGCACCGCATTTGGTGTTTCCGACGTTCTCCGCTTCCACGCCCACAATATTGCCCACACTCCCGATGAAATTGCCGCTGCTGGTGGAGATGAAAATAAGCTACCGGCGAAATCGATCTGGTGGCAGGGGCAGGAATATAAAGCCTGGCCCTGCCAGATCGAGGGTATTGAGACGGCGACCGACGGGACCAGCGCGCAGCCGACGCTGTCGGTCGCTAACCTGGACAGTTCCATTACGGCGCTGTGTCTTGCTTATGATGACCTGCTGCAGGCAAAGGTCACGATTCATGACACGCTGGCGCAGTATCTGGATGCGAAAAACTATCCGGAGGGCAACCCGTCAGCGGATCCGCAGCAGGAAAAGCTGAAGGTGTTTTACATTGACGCCAAGAGCACTGAAACCAACGAGGTGGTGGCGTTTACGTTGTCCAGTCCAATGGACCTGCAGGGGTTGATGATCCCGACGCGCCAGCTACATTCGCTTTGTACCTGGTGTATCCGTAACAAATATCGCTCAGGTGATGGATGTGACTATGCCGGAACGCGTTATTTCGACAAGCACAACAACCCGGTTAACGATCCGTCACTCGATGAATGTCCCGGTACGCTCACTGCGTGCAAGTTGAGGCATGGCGAGGGGAACGAGTTGCCGTTCGGTGGCTTCCCTGGCACATCCCTGATCAGGAGCTGATATGCGTCAGAAAATTATCGACACCATTATGGCGCATGCTGCTGCTGAATATCCGCGTGAATGCTGCGGCGTAGTGGTGCAAAAAAGCAGGGTGCAGCGGTACATTCCCTGCCGTAATCTGGCAACCGATCCGACAGAGCATTTCCACCTGTCGCCGGAAGATTACGCCGCTGCTGAAGACTGGGGAACAGTGATTGCCATTGTCCACAGCCACCCGGATGCCACGACGCAGGCGAGCGAACTGGATAAGGCACAGTGTGACGCTACGTTACTTCCGTGGCACATCGTCAGCTGGCCGGAGGGGGATCTGCGTACCATTCAGCCGCGGGGCGAGCTTCCGCTACTGGAGCGCCCATTTGTGCTCGGTCACTTCGATTGCTGGGGGCTGGTGATGAGCTATTTCCGGCAAACGCACGGCATTGAGCTGACGGATTACCGCGTGGATTATCCCTGGTGGGAAGACAGTTATCCCGAAAACTTCTACCACGATTGCTGGTATGAATGCGGATTCCGTGAATTCAGTGGCGTACCGCAGCCAGGTGATATGGTTATCATGCAGGTCCAGGCTAATAAGTGGAACCATGCAGGGATCCTGCTGGAAGGCAATATGCTACTCCACCATCTTTATGGCCATTTGAGTCAGCGTGTGCCTTATGGCGGCTACTGGCAGGAACGGACGATGAAGGTTCTACGGCATAAATCTCTGTGCTAACCTTTATGGACGTTTACTCAGGGAATGGATTATGAACAAAATACTTTTAGTCTTGTCTATTGCGTTATTGTCTGGATGTTCAACTGAGGTGGTTCCTCCAAGTAAAGCAAAACTTGCTCCGGCAAATCAGCTCTATAAATTTCAAGAGACTAATCCGAATGATGGTGTACTTACTGTTGTGCGTGACAGCGGATTTATCTCTGCAGGCTGTGCAGCAAGTTTGTATATCAACGGTGAGAAAGCCGCAATTTTAAACCAGAAGGAAAAGGCTATTTTTCATCTGCCTCCAGGTGAATGGGCGGTCGGAGCTACATTTGATGGGAAAGGTATGTGTAACTCCGGAATTGAAAGGCAAGAACGCTATATAAATATAAAAACTGATGATAGTAAGACTGTCAGAATATATATAGACAATGATGCCAATGTAGATATAAAACCTACTACAGTGCAATGAAACCACCTCCTGGTGGTTTTTTTTATGGAGCGATTATGTCTGAGGTTATGACGCAAATAGAATTAGGTGGTGTTCTTGGGAAAACATTTGGTAAACAACACTATCGATTAGTCGGAAGCACATCCGAAGCAGTAAGAGCCCTATGCTGTACAATTAATGGATTCGAAAAGTTTCTGAATTCAAGTAAGCTGCGTGGTCTTACTTATGCGGTGTTCAAAGGTAAAAAAAATCTGAGTGAATCTGATCTTGGATATCCTGTTTCAGGTGAGGTTATTCGCATTATTCCTGTCGTTATAGGCAGTAAAAAAGCTGGCGTGTTACAAACCATATTGGGAGCAGCTTTAGTTGTAGTTGGTGCTGTAGCAACATATTTTGGGGGCGGCGCTGTTGGCGTGCCTATGATGAAAATTGGTGCGGCAATGGCACTTGGCGGCGTTGTTCAGATGCTCTCACCTCAACCGTCAGGTCTTGCCAGTAAGCAAAGTGCAGATAACCACGCTTCATATGCTTTCGGTGGGGTGACAAATACTGCCGCACAAGGTTATCCGGTCCCGCTGCTTTATGGTCGCAGACGCATTGGCGGGGCGATCATCTCTGCTGGTATATACGTCGAAGACCAGCAATAACAAAATAATCTTCCTTTCAGGCTACCTTATGGTGGCTTTTTTTATGGGCGCAATATGGCTACAGCAACCCCGATTAAAGGCCGCAAGGGCGGCAGTTCCAGTTCACGAACCCCTACCGAACAGCCTGATGATCTGCAATCTGTAGCGAAGGCCAAAATCCTCGTTGCGCTTGGGGAAGGGGAATTTGCAGGGCAATTAACCGGAAAAAATATCTACCTGGACGGCACGGCGTTGGAAAACTCCGATGGCTCCCAAAACTTTAGCGGCGTGACGTGGGAATTTCGCGCGGGAACTCAGGCACAAAATTACATTCAGGGCATTCCCGGTACCGAAAACGAAATCAACGTTGGAACTGAAGTATCAAGCGCAACAGCCTGGACGCGTACTTTCACCAACACCCAACTATCAGCCGTTCGCCTGCGACTGAAATGGCCTTCTCTGTTTAAGCAGGAGGACAACGGCGATCTGGTAGGGTATTCCATCAATTATGCAATAGACCTGCAAACTGATGGTGGGACCTGGCAAACCGTTCTTAATACCAGCGTAACCGGCAAAACGACGTCTGGTTATGAGCGCAGCCACCGTATTGATTTACCGCAGGCTGGCAGCACCTGGACAATCCGACTGCGTAAGATTACCGCTGACGCAAACAGCGCCAAGATCGGCGACACGATGACGCTGCAAAGCTTCACGGAGGTGATTGATGCCAAGCTGCGCTATCCGAACACCGCGCTGCTGTACATCGAGTTCGACTCGAGTCAGTTCAATGGTTCGATTCCACAGATATCCTGTGAACCACGTGGCCGGGTGATCCGAGTTCCTGATAACTATGACCCCGATACGCGGACTTATAGTGGTACATGGCAGGGCGCGTTTAAGTGGGCCTGGACCGATAACCCGGCGTGGATATTTTACGATCTGGTTATTACCGATCGCTTTGGTCTGGGTAATCGCCTGAGTGCAGCCAACATCGATAAATGGACGTTGTACCAGGTATCGCAGTATTGCGATCAGCCGGTACCGGATGGAAAGGGTGGAAGCGGGACAGAGCCACGCTATACCTGTAACGTCTATGTTCAGGACAGGAATGACGCTTACACTGTGCTGCGTGACTTTGCGGCTATATTCCGGGGTATGACGTACTGGGGCGGTGATCAGATTGTTGCGCTTGCCGATATGCCGAGAGATGTGGATTACGCTTACACCCGCGCTAACGTTATCGACGGACGCTTTACCTATTCCAGCAGCACGACAAAAACGCGGTATACCACCGCGCTGGTTTCCTGGTCTGATCCGGGTAACGCTTATGCGGATGCGATGGAGCCTGTGTTTGAGCAGCCTCTGGTGGCCCGGTACGGATTTAATCAGCTGGAAATGACAGCCATCGGCTGTACCCGGCAATCAGAAGCGAACCGAAAGGGGCGCTGGGGTATTCTCACCAACAATAAGGATCGCGTTGTTTCGTTTGATGTTGGCCTGGACGGAAACATTCCGCAACCGGGATACATCATCGCCGTGTCAGACGAGCTTCTGTCCGGCAAAGTTATGGGCGGCCGCATAAGTGCTGTTAACGGTCGCGTGATTAAACTTGACCGCGTAGCTGATGCATCAGCAGGCGATCGCCTTATTCTCAATCTTCCCTCCGGTGCGTCACAGAGCAGGACTATTCAGGCGATTAACGGGGAATCAGTCACAGTCACCACGGCATACAGTGAGACACCACAGGCCGAAGCTGTATGGGTGGTTGAGTCAGACGAGCTCTACGCCCAGCAGTATCGTGTTGTGAGCGTCTCCGATAATGATGATGGCACTTTCTCTATTACCGGCGCATGGCATGACCCGGATAAATATGCCCGTATCGATACCGGAGCCATCATTGACCAGCGGCCTGTGAGTGTAATCCCGCCGGGTAACCAGTCGCCGCCGGCTAACATTGTGATCAGCTCGTTTTCAGTGGTGCAGCAGAATATCAGCGTCGAAACCATGCGTGCGAGCTGGGACCAGGCGCAGAATGCCATCGCCTATGAGGCACAGTGGCGCCGCAATGACGGTAACTGGGTAAATGTGCCGCGCAGCTCCACCACGTCATTCGATGTTCCGGGGATTTATGCCGGGCGTTACCTTGTGCGCGTGCGCGCAATAAATGCCGCTGAAATATCCTCTGGCTGGGGCTACTCCGAAGAGAAAACGCTGACGGGTAAGGTGGGAAATCCGCCAAAACCTGTCGGCTTTGCGACAACGCCGATCAACTGGGGGATTCGCCTGAACTGGGGATTCCCGGCTAACACCGGGGACACGCTGAAAACGGAAATTCAGTACACCGCGAACAGTGATTTCTCAAATCCCCTTTTGTTGTCGGATGTGCCTTATCCGTCTGCCGAATACACCCAACTTGGTTTAAAAGCGGGGCAGGAATTCTGGTACCGAGCGCAGCTGGTAGACAGAACGGGTAATGAATCAGGCTGGACCGACTGGATTCGTGGTGAATCCAACGCGAATGCTGACGACTACCTGGGCGATATTGCCGATGATTTTCTGACGTCTGCCGATGGTGACCGCCTGACAAGCGACATTGATACCAACCTGGAAGCTGCGTTGCAGAATGCGCTGGCCAACCATGGAACGGTGGAACACCAGTGGGCGCAGTACGGCGAAGTACGCGCGGATATTCTGGTGGTTAAAACGACCATTGCGCAGGTGGATAAAGCCATGGCTGAAATGTCGACGCAGGTGCAGGCGCAGTTCAATAATGTAACTGCCGCACTGGAGGACAAGCTTACTGCCGTGGTTGATGCTACCGGAGCCTCTGCGATTTACACCCTCAAAACAGGAGTCCGGATTAACGGTGTGATGTATAACGCCGGAATGTCGATTGCGGTGCTGGCGGAAGCGGGTAAGCCGGTAGTCACCCGCGTCGGGTTTAACGCCAACCAGTTCGTCCTGATGAGTGGTAGCGGTGATACGCAATATTCACCCTTTGCTGTTGTTAATGGTCAGGTGTTTATCAGCGATGCGTTTATCCAGTATAGCCAAATCACGCTGGCAAAAATTGGCGAACTGCGCTCCGCTAATTATGTTCAGGGACAAACGGGCACCATCATGAAATCGGACGGAACGTTTGAAATGAATGGGGCAGTTTCCGGGGAGGGTGCAACGAAAATGACCAATCTGAATTACAGCGTTAAAGATGGCAATGGCGTTCTCCGCGTGCAGATTGGCAAATTAACAGGGGTATTCTGATGGCATGGGGAATTCAGACATGGGACGCTAACGGCGTCCCGAATAACTATGGCATTAAACCTGTAACCGTGGTGGGCATCATCGATCTTGCTTTAGGTCAGAAAACAGGAAGCTACCAGTTCAACCTTGAGCCTGGCTTAAAGGTTGGGTTTGCAGTTGGTACTCTGGAGGATAAAGGGACAATAAGTTACACAGATAAAAGAAATATTATTGCATCTGGAAACACCATAACAATACAGCCTTCAGGTAGTGATGGGATTAATGATTACCCGGCAATCAAAGTGCAGTTAATTGTTTTTGCGGAGACTGCGTAGATGGCTAAATATGGCGCATTGATTTCATTACCTAACGGGAACCCTTTTATCACGCCTGATTCCACACCAATGACGCTTTACCGAAAAGTAACGGTAAACTCAACTTTTGGGGGGAATTTTAACAGTGCTTCGGCGTCCGTTACTATCGACGGTCAGAAGGGAGGGATTGCATTTGCACGAACCAGCGCCCCGGCGAAGATATCAGCTTCAAAAAGTGGCAATACGTTCAGTGTTGATGCGTCTAATTACAGGGGATCGGCTTTTGTCCTTGAGGCCTATTTTTTTGCCATATATCCGCTTACGCTTCCTGCCTGGGGGGTGGCTATATGGGATGCCGAAGGGACACTGGTACTTACGAATGAGTCCCGGGTATTAAGCGACCTTACAACTATTGGTTCACCAGGTGCTGTAAGTGGTGGGCTTAACATTGATACATACATGGCAGGCAAATGGGCCATAAATCCGATGGGGCTGGGATCTGTTCTCCTTCATGCTGGTTCGGCACCCGGTGGACAGCCAATCATTCAGTCTGTGGATGTGGGTACAGGTTGCTTCAATGAAGGTGCGGGAACGAGAATAAAAGGACTTACATCAACAACAGCAAGCGGCTCTTCAATCGGTACGACAAATAGTGGAATTGTGATAACGGCTATAAACACAGCTGCATATGATTAAACTGATCGATTTAAACGATCAATTTTAGAATATTGATCTATTAAAACTATTTTTATTATTCAATGCCATTGGTTATTTTTTGTTTAAATAATTAACTCTGGTGTCGAAATGAAAAATATAATTATTCCAGTAATTGTCTGTCTGGTGCTTTCAGCGTGTTCAGGTCCTGCTCAGGAGAAACAGAAACCGGTTTGTCAGGCTGAGTTTGCGCCTGGCGGGTTGCCACAGTCGGTACACATTTACGGTGTGCGAAAAGTTGCTAATCAGACTGAGTACAGGGCCGGTTATCCATTTAACTGGCGATGGGTGAATAAAAATAATTTCACCCGTTCGAATTGCCCATAATGAATCACTAAAAAAATAACCCGCTCCGGCGGGTTTTTTATTATCTGAATTCAGGAGATATCCATGTCAGCAGGAACATTAACCCTGACGAATAACGACCGTTACGTTACTGGCACAAATACGACGTTTACGACAGATTTAAAAGCCGGTGATTTCATTGTCTCGGTGGTAGGTGGCGTCACGTATACGTTACCAGTAGAAACCATTGATGATAATGCGGGCCTTGCTCTCGTCAGTCCTTACACGGGGCCAACTCAAAGTGGGCTAGCTTGGTATGCTGTTCCCCGTGTGGCGCTGAATATGGTGACTGCCGCGATGGTGGTGCAGAACACAGAAGCCCTTCGCGGACTTAACTACGACAAACAGAACTGGCAGCAGGTATTCAGTGGTACGGGAAATATCACGGTAAGGCTGCCTGACCAGTCGGAGTTTAGCGGACCTGCATGGGGGGGGATTACCGCGACACTGAGTAATATTTCTCAGGCTCTGCAAGGGAAAGCCGGGAGCGGAGCAAACTCCGATATAACCAGCATAACGGGGCTAACCACGCCGCTGAGCCTGAAACAGGGCGGTATGGGCTCAGATAATGCTGCCGGAGCAAGGGTTAATTTAGAGGCGGCGAGTATCTGGAACTCATTCTCATCGAACATTATTAACAAAAATATTCAGAATTACCCCCCCAGGACGGGTTACTGGCAGGCTGTTAATAATCAATGGACCCCTGCACAATATGGTGGGGTACTGTGTTTCAACAATTCAGGAAATGAGAAGAACGATTTTGTCGAAGGTCAGGTATCCAGATGGATGTTTATTTCTGACGACAATAAAATATACCTCAGAATGACATACACAGCGTCGGGTCAAACTGTTGACACGCCATGGATTGCACAGTGGGGACAGGCAAACACTACAATTGATGCAAACGGGGCTCTGAAACCGGCATCACCGATAGTTAAAATATTTGGCAACGGGTCTGCAGAACTGAATGATGAATCGGAAGGCGTTACTGTAAAACGCGAGTCAACCGGGGTGTACCTGATCTTTGGTGTTGTTGGGCTTAACGCCGATCCGCTCTGGGGCGGGATTGATGGTGGTGTAGTGATACCGACGGATATCAATAACCAGCCGCTGGTCTGGGCTGATTTTAGTGTGAAACCTGACGGTGCTATCCTGCTGAAAACGTATCACCGCACCCACCCCTGCGCGCCGGAATTCGCGCGAAACCTGATTGGCATTAAGAATAACGATGGATCATTCACTGAAACGGTGCTGGATGGCGAGCCGGTTGATATTCCTGCAGGTCGGTGGGTTGATGTGCGTGTTCAGATGCCGGAGGACAGTCTCTGGAATCAGAAGCAACTGGCAATACGGGAGGCCATGGAAAAAGCTGAGCAGGAGCACCAGCAAAAGCAGCAGGATATTCAGTCGTAAAAGTTACAGCTGCCGCAACCACGCCGTATGCAAGAGCATGATTGCGGCCGACTGGCGAACGTTCGATAGTGCGAGTATTGAATGATTGCCAGTCACCGCGGATTGTACTTAAGCAATATGACGGTTCAAGGCGTTTAATCTGAAACCAGCCACATATCAGCCTCTTCAAACATTTCCTGAACCGTTCGGCTTATCTGTTCTTTCTCATGTTTGCTGGCGTCAGTGTTGATCGCCGGCAGAGTCATCATCGGTTTAACCCGAACATCAGCATCGGGGAAAATCCGGTGAACCCTCTTACTCAATTCGCCCAGAATAATATCTTTTGCACCAGGCAGACCATCAAAATTCCTTTTGTCATAAACGAGTTCCACGAACATGCTTTAACTCCTCTTTACTGTGTTTGATGTCAGTATATACTGTATGTATAAACAGTATAAATGCGAGTGAGTTTATTATGAAGTTTTATTCACCAGCTGAGTTGCGCCAGATAGTTGCGCTTCCCTTATTTAGTGATCTTGTTCCATGCGGTTTTCCCTCTCCAGCGCATGATTACGTTGAACAACGTATTGATCTCAATGAGCTATTAGTTCAGCACCCATGTGCAACATATTTCGTGAAGTCGTCTGGTGATTCTATGACTGGAGCGGGGATCGGAAATGGCGATTTGCTTGTCGTCGACCGTTCCAGAAAGCCTTCACATGGAGATATTGTTATCGCTGCCATCGATGGCGAGTTTACGGTTAAACGTCTTCAGTTACATCCGATACTGATGCTTGTTCCTGAAAACAATGCTTATGCACCCATTACGATAAACAGCGAAGATACGCTGGATATCTTTGGGGTGGTGACGTTTATCGTGAAAGCGGCAAGCTGATATGTTTGCCCTGGTTGATGTGAACTCGTTTTATGCGAGTTGCGAGACTGCATTCCGGCCAGATCTGAAAGGCAGGCCGGTAGTTGTTCTGTCAAATAACGATGGCTGCGTTATCGCCCGTAACGCTGAAGCCAAAAGAGCTGGTGTGAAAATGGGGGATCCGTATTTCAGGCAGAAGGACTTATTCCGTCGATATGGTGTGGTTTGTTTCAGCAGCAATTACGAGCTTTATGCAGATATGTCCAGCAGAGTAATGTCCACGCTGGAGGCAATGTCTCCCCGCTGCGAAATATATTCAATTGATGAAGCCTTCTGTGACCTGACAGGTGTAAGAAACTGCCGGGTTCTGCAGGAGTTTGGGCAGGAATTAAAAGACGCTGTTTATCAAAATACGGGTCTGGCGGTTGGCGTTGGTATTGCTCAGACAAAGACGCTGGCGAAACTGGCGAATCATGCCGCCAAAAAATGGCAGAGACAAACGGGTGGGGTGGTGGACTTATCTAACCTGGATCGCCAGCGCAAACTGATGGCTGCACTTCCGGTGGAGGAGGTCTGGGGAGTAGGGCGCCGTATCAGCAAAAAGCTGGAGGCAATGGGGATTAAAACGGTTCTGGATCTGGCTGATACTGATATTCGTTTTATCCGGAAGCACTTCAATGTTGTCCTCGAGAGAACGGTGCGCGAACTGCGCGGCGAACCCTGTCTTGAACTGGAGGAGTTTGCCCCCGTAAAACAGGAAATTGTCTGTTCCAGATCATTCGGGGAACGTGTTACGGATTATGACGCTATGCGACAGGCCATCTGCAGTTACGCGTCGCGCGCAGCAGAAAAGTTACGTGGAGAGCATCAGTATTGCCGCTTCATATCTACTTTTGTTAAAACGTCACCCTTCGCGTTGAACGAACCGTACTACGGTAACAGCGCGTCGGTGAAGCTGCTCACCCCGACACAGGACAGCCGGGATATCATTGCAGCAGCGACGAGGAGTCTGGATGCAATATGGAAAGACGGACACCGATATCAGAAAGCCGGGGTAATGCTGGGGGACTTCTTCAGTCAGGGCATCGCCCAGTTGAATCTGTTCGATGATAATGCGCCGCGCCGGGGTAGTGAGAAATTGATGGAAGTTCTGGATCATCTGAATGCAAAGGAAGGAAAGGGGGCGCTTTATTTCGCCGGACAGGGGATCCAGCAACAATGGGCGATGAAGAGAGAGATGCTTTCACCACGATACACGACCCGCTATGAGGACCTGCTTCAGGTTAAGTAACAGGCTTAATTAAATCTGCTCCCTGATTTTTCACATTCCCGACGGCACGTGTAACGGCATGCCATATAAATTTATCAGCCGACACTGAACCGTCGGCAGCAATTTCCGCAGCATCTTTCCCTCCAATGTCCTGCCTCATCCATTCGCGAGCGGCTTCTGGTGAAAGTACCAGAGGCCGCCTGTCGTGTATATCTACCAGCCCTTTGTCGGCCGCAGCTGTCACTATCAGGAAACCTTCTGCTTCATCTCCACGTTCGAATGGTGTGCTGCCGATCGCCGCCATAAAAATTGGCTGACCGTCTGCCCGGTGAATAAAGTAGGGTTGCTTCTTGTCCCCTTCCTTTTTCCACTCAAACCATCCATCAGCAAAGCAAATCGCGCGGCCATGCTGCCAGAGTGGTTTAAACATTCTGCTGGTGGCCGCAGTTTCAGACCGTGCGTTAATGAGCGGCGGTTTATCCCACCAACCGGGGGCGTATCCCCAGATCACTGGATCAAGATGCAGCTGCTCATCACGTTCGCTCAGAAGCAGAACTTTTGTTCCTGGCGCTACATTGAATCTTCCAATGGGTTCTGGATCGTATGGAATATCGCGTACTGATTCATCAGCGAGCAGGGCAAGATAATCTTCACGCGTCATTGACTGTGAAAAGCGTCCACACATAGAAACCTCCAGCCATATGTCAGACTGAAAGTATAGGGCAGTAAGAAAAAATGGTGCGCACCGTTAAAGATTTAAAAGGAGCTTGTAAGGTAAATTGGAATGATGGTTTTGTGAATTGATGAATTCCGAAAGTGAAAAGGTTACTTAATCTTTGTGTGGTAGCGATCCGTGGGGGCATTTGACGGGATTATTCCCCCGTAATTCCCCGTTGCTTCCCCGTTCAGAAAACAGGCATAAAAAAACCAGCCGTAACAGGCTGGTTCTTAGAGGATTTTTGGTCGGCACGAGAGGATTTGAACCTCCGACCCCCGACACCCCATGTCGGCTACTCTAAGCCGTAGTATTTTTTTAAGGCTAACGTGGCCACTTCTGTAACGACGGCAATTCCTATTCCCATTGCACCATGCGCTGCTTTTCCAACGACATTAGCAAGCCAGTTACTTACGGATTGCCCATAATTTCCGTTTCTGGGTGCAATTGGACCATCTGAAGTAATCGCTATTTCTAAATCTCGGACATCATCTTGAGAGAATCCTTGTTCCGTTAAATATTTTTTTAACGACTCAAGATCATTCTTTGAAATGTTATTTGTAACCGAGATATTATTCTCATTACCAAAATTAATAACTGTATTATCACCAAAAATAGAGTTATGAAATAGCGATGCGGTATCAATATTTTTAAGCTTTTCCATCATTGATTTTTCTCCAGGAATTTCATCAACATGATCTGAAAGCTCAAGGGTAAAGTCCAATAACCTTGATCTAACTTGTGTTAAAATTGATACAAAATTATGTAGTGCGATTTCTTTATAGCACCGAGTCATTTCATACCCCCGTTCGATACTTTTACAGTATTTTAAGTATGCAATATCTAAGGGGATTGGCTGCTGAAGTGTATGGTTATCGCCTGCATTCAGCACTAAGTTTTCTACTTGGCTTATGGATAACCGGACTTCACTTTGAGTTGCATCCTCATAGTCATCGTCTTCAAGATAACCGATCGGCAATGGGAAGGCATTATAGTGGCGAACCCCGTTGTTGAGATCCGCTAGTATTCTGGTGGATACGATTCTGTAGTCAGGAAGTTGAGCATTATCTGGATAGCCATTGATCTCATAATTGACCCACGCAGCAAGCTCTTTTTTGCCTATTGAAAAAAGAAGGATCTTAGTTTTCAGAAGAGCGTTTGTTACGCCTTCGTTTCCTGAACTGAGTATCTGTATGATTTCTTCAAGCTGATTCATGGTCGTTACTCCCATAAAAAAGCCCGCGTAAGCGGGCTTTCATGTCACTCGGGAGCCGCGGCTCCTTTGCGTATCCTTTTTTGTCCCCTCACCGTCTGGTCGGTGTCCTGCTGAGACTGCTAACTTCCTGTTTTTGTTAGTGCTGTCCTAGCACTGTCCAATCATGATTGGTGGAGCTGGCGGGAGTTGAACCCGCGTCCGAAATTCCTACATTCTCCATTCCATCTAGTGAAATCATATGTTTATGTTGAATAACAGTAACATATATGACAATGGTTAACAGTCATTGACAGCCGTTTACAACCCGGATGGACAAAATGTGGATCATAGTTTCAGGAGCTGCGGGAGAGGTGCCTTAACTTCATTACCATCAGTCCATTTTTCAAACCGTTTCTCGAACCCTAGGATGTAGTCTATCATTGGCCTGGTCTTTTGCTTAAATTCATCGGAATATTGATATTCAAATAGTTCCATTATTGAAATATATGCATGCCAGTAACCGCTAATACTTCTTTTAAAGGAATATTCAGAGGAAAATCGTGTTCTTAATTCCCATGAATCACCTTTGCTGTCCAAAAAAATGATTGAAAATATTTTTTGATTGTCAAAGTCTTTAAACAAACAGGCGAGGTGAATTTGGAAAAGAGCATTTTCCATGATATTAAGATGGGAATAATAATGATGCTGATCATTAAAGTGAGGTTTTTTGATTAAGCTTGCCATTTCTAACCATAACCTTTCTAGTTTGGAAGTGAAAGTTGGTGAGGCATTAAAGTCCAACTTTGATTCGGTAGCGAAAGGAAAAAACACCCTATAACAAGAATAGCAATTTCTAAATTGTAACTCATATTCTTCCCCTAAGATGTTTATCGGGGTGAACTCTAAGTTTTGTATTACTTCTACGGTATGTTTTCTATGCGAGTAAAATCCATCAGTGATATTCTTTCTTTCAGCTTCTTTAATTTGCTTATCGGTTTGAATGGTTCTGTGGATATTGTTGACTATTACTCCAAAAGGAATGCAAAGCGATAGTACGGCCAGTGGAAGTTTACTGATTGTCAGAAAGTTGTTGAAGCCGTCGTCGTCGATTTGAAAACTATGCCCTTGCCACACAATACTACCTAATAAAGTAAAACTCACAATTGGCATTATTAATGCAGCTTTGAATAAGGGTTGGTGTGTTAATGGTTCAGCATTCATTTTAAATGCTTTTATTTTAAATAAATATGCCAGATAAAAAATTATAAAAATAACATTGGCTGTAATGATATAGTTGTTTAATGAAGTAAGCATATTAAATATCCCTAATCATTGTTAATGGGTTTTTTGTTATTGCATCTTCTAAATGGGTAGGGGCAAAATGGGCATATATCATAGTCATTTTTATATCTGAATGACCGAGAATTTCTCTTAATACAAGAATGTTTCCACCATTCATCATAAAGTGACTGGCGAACGTATGGCGCAGAACGTGTGTGCACTGTCCTTCCGGTAAATCAATTCCAGCCTTTGCAACTACTCTCTCGAAAGTTTTTCTACATGGAGTGAATAGTCGCCCGCGCTTTTTCGGAATTTCATCATACAGTTCTTTAGATATAGGTACTGTTCTCACTTTTCTACTTTTTGTATTTTTATATGTAATCCTATACTCTGTGATTTGAGAGCCTTCTAAATTTTCGGCTTCACTCCATCTAGCACCAGTAGCTAAGCAAATTTTTGCAATAATCATAACGTCCTTGCTATTAGACTCTGATAGAAATTGCAAGAGTGTCTTAATTTCTTGGGCATAAAGAAATGTAACCATTTTTTCGTCTACTTTGAACGTTGGGATCCCTGCAATTGGATTTGGTAAAGACCAGTGCCCAAGTTTTTTTAGAGTTCCAAATACCGCCGATAAATTCCTTTGTTCATGATTCACTGTTTGTGGTTTTATAGGCATGTAACGCCCATGAATATCTGGTATCTCTCCTTTTAATCTCCCTTCACGATATGCGCTAAAATCGGCTGCCGTAATATTTGATGCAATGGGATCTCCCATTCCTGCACAAATTCCTTTGAGCTTAGACATCATCCGGTCTGCATCCGAGAGAGTTCTGCCGTAAAGCGAATACCACTGCTCAATCAAATCAGAGAGACGGCGGTTATCTTGTTTTTCTCCTAACCAGGGTTTGTCTTCTAATTCACTAGATATGTATTTTTCATAAGCTAAGGCCTCTCCTTTGGTTGCGAATTTTTTCCGAATCCGTTTCCCCTTTGCACCGTTTGGGCGCAAATCACAAATCCATTCCCCTTCAGTTGTTTTTCTTACGGTCATGACTCATTAACCAAGTAGATGGCAATCACTTTGCCAATTAGTTTCACATCTGAAACATCACAATCTAAAGGATACTTGCCCCAATCGATTCGCAATTTATTACCTGGTAGAAGGGTTATCTCTTTGATGCTCTTAGCACCGGAATATTCAAGGAGGAATTTTCCATCCGCTATAGAATGATTAGCCACATCAATAAAGTAACTAGTATTGCCTTCTGTAATGATTTGGAGTTCGCCTTTGTAATTAGGCAGCATTGCCTTATCAAAAAGGAAAGAGGCCTGCCTAACAACATCTGCCCCATCAATTTTATAGGCTGGGATGCGACAAGTATCACTGGTTGCCGGATCGAATCTTACACCCTCGCCAGTCGTTAGCCACTCGATAGAAGCCCCTGTTTGTAAAGCACAAAGCAAGACCAGGTCCGCAGGAAAATTATCGCGCATGATTCTAGTGCTTAGAGCGCTAGCGGACATTCCAAGGTAGTTGGAAAGCTGAAGTCTTGATGTAAAGCCATATGCTTCACAGATTCGTTCTACTGCTTCCCGAGCGCCTGTTTTGATGTTGTACGTTTTCATGTTTGTAGTTCGCAGTGGTTGACAAACGACAAAATCAAAAATACTCTCTGCAATGTTTCGTTTGTAGTTAGTATGTTTTGTCGAATGTAGTTTGTTAACAATGGTTGTCACTAGTAGCCGCTGGTGACAACTGAGCAGGAGATTTTGCCTTATGAAAACTAGTGCTGCAACACATCCAGAAAATCGTTACGTCCCGCTAAAAACTTTTTGTGAACGCGCTGGCATCAAAATCCGTACAGGTCGTTATTGGGTGTCGATTGGTCGTGTACGAATCCTACCCAAGTCAAAGCCGAAAGATCATGTCTATGTCGATTGGTTCGATTGGGTGAACGGCAAATAAAAGTCACGAATAGTGACTTTTCGCTATCAATTCTGTTTCTTTAGGATGGGGCTGACAATGTTTGATTATCAAACTTCTAAACATGCTCACTTTGATGCAGCTTGCCGGGCGTTTGCGCACTCGCACAACTTGGAAGATATAGCCGCTGCCGTTGGTATGAGGCCGCAGATCCTGCGCAACAAATTAAACCCAGCACAGCCACACCGTTTAACCTGTGACGAGCTTTTAGCCATCACGGATTACACCGAAGATGCGCGTTTACTGGATGGGATGCTGGGGCAGATTAACTGCCTTCCATCTGTACCGGTGAACAATGCCACAGAAGGCAACATGCAGCTGTGTGCACTGAGTGCCACAGCCAGTGTGGGCGCAATTGCTGGGGAAGCCGTATCTTCTGGTCTTATGACCGCCGCCCGCCGTACACAAATTCTGGATCGCGCTCGCGATGCAATCCGTAGCTTATCCGTACTGGCTTATACCGTTGAAAGTCGTATCCAGTCTGCGCCCGTTCTGGCCGCAGCGGTGGATCTGGTGACGGCTAACGCCACCGGCTTGATGTGAGGGAGCGCCATGAAAGCGTTTGTTACTTACCTGAAAAAAGAATCACCCGCCATGCAACGGCCAAACGGTTCAACGGGCTGGATAGAACTGCCGAACGGTCAGCGCTGGAACCCTGGCCACACGTATAAATTCAATGCGCATGAGTCTGTTCGAATGAAAGGCGGGATGGTTTTACGTTTCTTGTCTACAAAAGTCCGTCACCTGGTTGGGGCGATAGGGGGGCGCTATGGCGATTAGCCAGGAACAACAAAAACGCGGACTGGAACATTTAAAACAGATCCGCCGCAAATACTTCAGTGAAAGCAGTGAGGCCGCTGAATGGTGGGACAACCTGACACCGGAGTGGCGCGGCGTGGTGCTTCATGCCGCTGCGGTTACTTCTGGCGCTAGGGCATTTAAAGCCCACTTAAGCAAGTGCTGCTGGCGTGAGCTTTATGAACGCCTGGGCTATCGGGACATGATTCTGCTGCGCCAAGGCATTTCACGGGCGCGGTTAACGTTTGAAGGTTTCGGCAGTTTACGTGACAGCGATTTTTCGAAGCGCACCGCGAACCGTCCGATCAAAAAAGTACATCCAATTTATAGCAGTAGCGGGGTGCAGATGGTTATCGCGCCTCATATCGTCCATAAGTTGCAGCAGCAGGGGAATCACTAATGACCATTATTTCCGTCGAGGGTAAATCGTTGGGGGCAGAATTGGCCGCGTGGGGAGTCCCGCATAACTACGCTTTAGCGTTTGCAGAGAAAAGCACCAGTAAAAATGGTCGCATTGCGTTGCATCCGTTTTTCTTCAATGACACCGAACACATGACAAACCCGCGTCACTGGCTGGCGATCAATGCCGCTTTCTGGTGCTGCGTGTACCGCGAGGCAGAAAGCAAAGAAGCACAGATTGAAGCGCTGGCCGGAATCCGAGCAATTTTCTATACGGCCGGAGCGCTGGGTGTTGGCGAAATTAAAGCACTGATCCAGGAGTGGTGGCGGACAACGTACGAGCTGCACCTTATTCCAGCACCGAACTATTCAGCCGTCACTGTACAACCCGCTTTTCACTAATTAACAACCTGAAATTTTTGGCCACGGTTCAAGTGGCCGGGGATTCTTTTGCCTTAAGGAAACCAAAATGCACATGACACGTCAGGATTTACCCGCAACAAAATCAGGCACTGACCTGCTGGCCATGCTCACTAAAGCCACACAGGAAGGTAAAGCCGCAGCTGCTGATCTGTGTTCCACCCGTCTGGATAAGCTGGCTACCCATGCAGCCAATGAAGGTTTAAGCGCAACGGAAATCGTTGAGTTAATCCGCGAAGAAGCTGCGGCGATTTGCAGCAAAGGCGGTGCCGCATGGCAGTAAAAATTCATACGATAAAAATCGCGCCCAAGTACCTTAACGCAGTAGTCGCTGGCCAGAAAAAAGCAGAACTGCGTAAGAATGATCGTAACTATAAAACCGGTGATGTTCTTTCGCTGTGCGAGTGGAAACACGGGAATTACACCGGGCGAGAGTGGGCGGCGGTTATTACCCATGTTTTGCCGGTGAATGAAATCATTGCCAATACGGATAACTGGGTAGTGTTGTCTGTTCAACCATTGTCACCCCTTGAAGTGCTGGAATACATCATTTCTGACGGCGTATCAGAATTGCTTTTAAGTGGGGTTGAATATGGCCGTTAAAACTCCGCTTAAGTGGGTGGGCAGTAAAGCCCGCCTTATGCCACAGTTGCTTCCCCATCTGCCGGAAGGTAAGCGCCTGATTGAACCTTTCGCCGGTTCCTGTGCTGTCATGATGAATACGGATTATGACGAGTACCTGATCGCTGATGTGAATCCTGACCTGGTTAATCTGTATAAGACAATGGCCTATCAGACTGATGCATTGCTCATTGAGCTGGAGGCTTTATTTTCTGCCGGTTCATTAGGCGATGAAGAAAGCCGCGCTGTTTTCTATTACGCGGTGCGTGATGCCTTCAACCAGTCCGGCAAATCCTTTGGTTCTGAATCTGTGGAAGCTGCGGCGCGTTTTCTTTATCTGAACCGTCACTGCTTCAATGGCCTGTGCCGGTACAATCGCCGTGGCCAGTTCAATGTTCCGTTTGGTAAGTATAAAAAAACCTACTTTCCTGCTGATGAAATCCGCGCTTTTGCTGAAAAAGCGAAACGTGCAACGTTCGTTACTGCCCACTATTCAGAAACGCTTGATTTGGTAAGGGACGGGCATGACGTTGTTTATTGTGATCCGCCTTATCTGACTGATACCGACAATTTCACCGCTTACCATGAGCGTGGTTTTTCGCACATGGACCAGGGACGGCTGGCGCGTAAGCTGCGCCGCCTGACTGAGCGTGGGATTAAGGTTGTCGCGTCAAACAGCGATCTGGAAATGGTGCATTACCTGTATGCAGGATTTGAAGCGGTTCGGGTAAATGCGCCACGTAGTGTGGGTGCAGCAGCTGCAAGCCAGAAAGTTGCCGCAGAGCTGATTCTTAAGTCACCTGCAAACCCGGCGAACGACGTTAGGGCGGTGATGGCATGATGGCGGAGATTATCACCGGCTTTTATGCCTTGTTTGCCAGTATCACTTTCGCCTTTCTCTTATGGGACGAGTGCCAGGATGAGTTTGATCACGATGCTGAGGATTTAGGGTTAATCACACTGAGCGCGGTTTTCTGGCTACCACTGGTAGCGGCCGTGCTTGTGGCCTTCCTGATTGATTTCTGGCGAAAGTGGGTTAATCGTGGTTGATATGCTGGAGCCTGGACAACACCACGCCGTCAATGCCTGGCGGCGTGAAACTTTTGCGCCTGGCACCCCTTCAGATGCAACGATCACAGAACGCCGTTTGTGGGCTGTAAACCCACAGGACTATGAGTGGCGTTCCCAGTACCTGCATGAGATTCCCGACTGGTTAGCCGGGTATTTTGGCAACCGTTACGAAAAGCTGCTGGCTGGTCGTGACGGGCGTCGCCGTGCCAATACATTCCTGCGTAAAACTATCGGCGGGAATGTATTGCCACGTCTGCGCAAAGTGGCTGCACGTTACAAACTGGCCGCTGATGCACTTGATCTTCCTTTCGGTAAGTCGCTGGAGCGACTGCCGTCACTTGACCGCCCGGAACTCAAAAAACTGGCTGGCCAGATATCTGGCTGGATCTCCCAGTCACTGTATGACTTTACCGATCAGTTTGTGGGCAGCACTGACGATGCCGCAGAGCTGCGCCGCCGTACGCTGGAGTCTTACCGCCATTTATGCTCGTGTTCCCTGATGCTGAACAATCAGCCGCCGTACTGGGCTGAACATGAAGCCAATGGCGGGCAACTGGAAACGCGTAAGGCTGAATCCGGGATCCTCCGCATGATGGCACCTGAATGGTGGTATCTGCGTCTTAAGCGGGCGCGGGATATGCAGCGTGAGCATATGGCCATTGCAGTGGGGCAAGTACAGAAAGCGGCCAGCGCTTATGTGTCCCGTAAAACCCTGGGTGAATGGATAGACCAGAAAAAGCGGAACCTTGAGTTCTTCAAAAAGTTTGACCTGCTGAATGATGAAGGGCTGCGTATTGCACTGGACAGCATGGTGCACCGCAGCGTTGCTAATCCGGCGATCCGTCGCTGTGAGCTAATGGTAAGAATGAGAGGATTTGAAGATATGGCCAATGAAGAAGGGCTGGCCGGCGAGTTTTACACCATCACCGCGCCATCGCGATTCCATGCGGTACACAGCAAAGGGGGCTTTGTTTCGCAGTGGGATGGCTGCACCCCGCAGGACACCCAGCGCTACTTATGTGGTGTATGGGCGAAAGCCCGCGCCGCTATTTCCCGTGCAGGTATCCATGTTTTTGGTTTTCGCGTGGTGGAGCCTCACCACGATGGGACACCGCACTGGCACATGCTGCTTTTTATGCGTCCTGGTGACGTGGATACCGTGCGCGATATTCTTTGTTATCACGCCAGAATTACCGACTCCGAAGAACTGCAAACGCCAAACGCGCTAAAGGCACGCTTCCACGTTGAAGCTATCGATCCTGCCAAAGGTTCGGCTACGGGTTACATCGCCAAATACATTTCTAAAAACATTGATGGGTTTGCGCTGGATGGTGAACAGGACGACGAAACAGGGGAAAACCTGCGGGATATGGCCAAATCCGTTTCTGCATGGGCTTCACGGTGGCGCATTCGCCAGTTTCAGCAGATTGGTGGTGCGCCGGTGACTGTCTGGCGCGAGTTGCGCCGGTTGCGTGATCAGGTGCTGACTGACCGCCGAATGGATGCGGTTCTGGCTGCTGCTGATGTTGGGGACTGGGCTGCATACACCCAGGCGCAGGGTGGCGCACTGGTTGCTCGCCGTGATCTGGTTGTTCGTCTGGCTTATGAAATCACTGAGCAGGGTAATGAATACGCAGAGGACGTGCAGCGCGTTCAGGGTGTTTATTCTCCATTGGTTCCAGATTCAGCGGTATGTACGCGCCTGGTGAAGTGGCAGAAGGTTGCGAAGTTGGCCAAAGCGCCAGCGGAGGCGGGTTTTTCTGGCGGCAACGCCGCCCCTTGGAGTTCTGTCAATAACTGTACGGAGGGTGGAACCCGCAGACGGTTAAAACTGGAATTGCGCAGCCGGGGTTTTGAAGGTTCTGACGATGAAATAGCCATTCTCATGCGGGGTAGTGGTTTGAGATTTGGCCAGGCGGCATTGATTTACCGTAATGGTCGGTTACAGGAGACACGAAACGAGCCAATGCACGAGCTGTGGCCGGGGTGGTTGTAGCCTCGTAAGTCTGTGATACGTCACTGTTTGTCAGCGAATAGCAGGAAAAATCACTTTCACATTTTGTGCTTAAATGTATACTGTATGAATATACAGTTATTCTGTTTTTAGGAGGATGCTTGTGCAGGATTTGTTTATGGAAACTATCGCATTGCAGCGGATTGCGTTGTTTACCAGGTTGATCGCCAAAAGTAATTGCACTGGCTGTGAAAAGGACATTGCACTTGCCTGGCTAAGCGAGCTGACTTCAGATCTGGAAAGTAAACTTGATGAATATGAAAGTAAAAACCCCCGTGAAGGGGGCTTATCAGGCGGCGGGAGTCGCTTTCAGTAGGTCTAATGCCATTTGACGCTGATCGGGTGACAGTGCATTCAGTATTTTCTGCACCATTGCATCACCCGTTTTCGCGCTGGGGCTGAGAGTGTGGGAGAACGTCAGGTTCATCACAAACGTATGGCCACACTCCACATCTGAACAGGCGCAGTAAATATCCGCAATCTGCCGGTGCTTCCGGTTTGTTTTACGAATAACAGCCTTTGAGCCGCATTCCGGGCATTCGATTTTCAGAACTCGCATATTCCATGCTCCAGCTGTTAAATGATGCCTGGATTTTAGCCTTTTTCGCCTCATGCCGCATCCTTATCCGTTGATTCTGTGTAACTTAAATCAAAGTGAAGGTGCAGACGTTCCGGTATTTCGGGATCGTTGTTCACGGCAGTCATAAACCGGCGCTGAATAGGTGCTATTTCGCTTTTCTTGTAAATCCTTTCCGCCTTTTCAACATCCCCCAGGCCAGCGGTGTTCTGCGGGACAATTCCGGCCAGCCCAGCGGGAAAGCGGTGTGCGTTGAGAATGTCCTGTGCGCTGATGTTTTTGATGTTGGCAAATTCATCTTTTGCAGAGATATCCCCCATTTCAATGAACTTGATCGCATCCCCATCCCCGCCAGGAATGTTCACCAGAATGGTGGAGAAGTTGCCGATACCTTTGCTGTCACGCAGCTGCTGTTCAATTTCTTCTTCCATTTCATCCGTCATGCTGGGATCGCGTGTATAGAGAATGCCGCCAGTATGAGCGCCGTTGTGGTAGTAGCGGCGGCGGAAAATGACGGCTTCACTGTTCAGCAAGGCCGAGTGTACGCCACCGATATAGTCGGGCAGCCCGTAAATATGCTGCTGCGGGTCGTACATCTTGATAAAGATGATATCTTCCTGCGGCCAGACCTGCGGTTCACCGTCCTGCAATACCACATAATCGCCGGGCTGGTCTGTGGCGTTGTCTCTGACTTTACGGCGGCGAATATACAGGCCGGGTAAAGGTTCCAGGTCAATCACATCCCCCCAGCCGTTGCGGATTTTGCCAATCGCAATATCCCCGAAGGTTGTATAGTCAAACGCTGCGGCTTCCAGCTGGTCGTAAGTCAGGCCTCCGCCCAGATAATCAGACACAATCATATTTTTCCGGGCGTGGATGATGCCGCCATGCTGACCGTTCAGATTGATAAGCTGTGCCAGTGCCAGCCGGTCAATCGGCTGGGTAAAGTGATCGGCGGCATTGTCGTACCAGATATCGCGGTAATCCGTGCCGGTGGTCAGCACAGGTTCCGGTTTGCCGAATGTAATGATGCTCATTTTTTTGGACTTATCGCCGCGCGGGTTGCGCTTAACGAAGCGGTTTTTTTTACTCATGCAGCCTCTTTCCTTACACCCCAGCGGGATTTCGGTTTGTTTTCGTAGTTGAGTGGTTCGTTATGCAGGGCGTGGGTAATTGCCCAGAACGCCTCTGCGTGGCCAGTGTCCTGGCTGCGGTCAGCAACAAATGTCATGGCGTTACCGCTTTGCGTGGTGGTGCGGCGTACAGCCATAAAGCTGGCCGGGATCTCTTTCAGGTTCTTGTCCCATTCAATACGCTGGCTTTCCACCACGTCCGCCGCTTTCAGTACCAGCTGATTTTTCGTGTTCATGTCGTAACGAATGGCGACGGCCACGCGCATGGCAAAATGCTGGATGTTGTCAAAAACACCCTGGCCAATACCGGTAACGTCCACTCCCAGATAGGTGAAGTTGTATTTTTTAAACAGGAGTTCGATCTGCCTGGCCTGATAGCGGAAGTTCATGCCCTTCCAGTTAATGACCTTCAGAACGCGGAATTTCTCTGCGGCGTACATCGGCGGGGCAATAATCACAAAACACGACAAATCGCCGCTGCGTGCCGGGTCAAATCCTCCCCATACTGGCCTGTCACCAAATGGCCGCGCAGCGTCCGGATTGTGATCCTGCCAGGTATCCACCTCCACGCCGCAGGCTTCTAGGTCTGAAAAGCTGAATACGGAATCCTTGCTGTCCACGAACACGCACATATAGAGCATGTTGAAGGTGGCTGTGTTGTAGCGGTTGCGCAGCTTCTCGATGTTGGCCAGGTTGAAGCCGCCCGCAATGGCATCCTCCATCGTGATGACATAGCGCCACTGACCATCCGGGCAAAGCCGTCCGCCGTTGCGCATTTCATCAAAGGACGGGAACTGTGCGGCCGCGCGTTTTTTACTGCCCTGTTTCCATTCTTCACCCGTCCAGAACGGGTAAGCCTGGTGCGTTTTGGCCGATGGCGTTGAAAAGTAGGTGGTGCGCCATTTGTCATGGGTTGCCATTGCGCTGGCCACTTCGTTAAGCCTGGCGAAGTTAGGCACCCAGAAATATTCGTCACAGTACAGGTGGCCACTGTAGGACTGTGCCGTGTTTTTGTTGGTTGAGAGAAAACGCAGTTCAGCGCCGTTGCTGAGGCGGATCGGGTTGCCGGTCAGCGTGATGCCAAAATACTGTTCTGCAATGTTGACGATGTAAGACCGGAAGTATTCCGCCTGGACTTTGGAGGCAGACAGGAAGATTTGCGGATCGCCTGTCATGACCGCGTTTTCAAAGGCTTCAAATGCAAAGTACCAGGTGGCACCAATCTGGCGGCTTTTCAGGATGTTCCTGACCTGCTGGCCAATATTCCTGCGCAGGTGTTTCTGGTATTCAAAAAGATGTTCTTCCGCCCAGGTGTCAAAATCCGCCTGGGTCAGAGAAGAAATATCGTTTTTCCTGTTTTTGCGTTTGGGGCGGGGTTCATCGTTGTTGCTGTCCCGCGCAGCTGCCTGCCCGTTACTCTGGCCGCTGGCCATCTTTTCTTTATGCTTATTACTTTGAGCACGCAGCTTTGTGGCGTGGGCAATCAGCATGTCCATTTCTTTCAGGTCGAGATCGGTTTTGTTATCGCGGCTGGCCAGTAGCTGGTAGCGGCGTTCAATTGCCTCCTCTGTGCTTTCAAAGCTGAGTAAATCAGCCCAGCTGTATTTCTCAGCCCAGTAGTAAACGATCCGCGCATTCGGCAGATTTAATTCTGATGCAATTTCTTTTGGCGTATAGCGGCGCAAATAAAGTGCGCGGACAACGCCTTTTAGTTCTTCTGAGTATTTAGCCATGCGGATAATTATGCCGTGGCTGTTATGAAAAAACGGCGGTGTTAATTCGCGTCTGTTCGGTAATACGTGATAACCGAACTGTTCAGAATAAAGCGTGATGCGGTGGTGGTTTTATTTGGCAATAATTGATTTGCAGCGTCGGTGAATAAATCAGGGGAGATATGTCGCATTTAAAAACTGACTGGCTGTGTGTTGCTACCGAAGGGGATACCGTTGACGGCAGGGATATTAAACGCCAGTGGATTATCGATATGGGGGAAACCTATGACTATAACCACTATGTCGCTTTAATCTGGCCAGAACACGAGGATGATTGCGGTAATTTTGGGGAGGTACTGGAAGCCACCTGGCATGATGGTGAGGACGGACTGGCGCGGCTTTATGTCAGCCTTTGCCCGAATATGCGATTAATATTCGCCAACCATGAAGATCAGCTCCTGTTCTTCTCGATTGAACCGGAAGAAAACTGGCGCGGTAGTGGGCGTACATACCTCAAGGGGCTGGCGGTAACAGATACTCCCGCCAGTGTTGGCACCACACGGCTGCGCTTTAGTAGTCGGCGCAAAAAATTATCTAAGCAGGGATATTACAGTTGTGTGATTTCCCGTGACGGAAAAATTAAACAGGATATACGAATGAAGAACTGGCAAAAATTGTTTGGTATTAAACCGAAGTTTGAAGATGAAACGCCGCCTGATGATACCGCGCAGGGTGATGATAAGTTACAGGCGCTGGCCAACGCGGTAAACGAACTGGAAGGCCGGGTGGCCAAAATTGAAAATCAGCTGAATGATGTTCAGGGTGATGTGGATACCATTGCGGAAGTGGTCGATACCGAAGAATTTGCGGCTATTCGTGATAATGCAAAAGATATCGTTAAACGTTTTAACGATCTGGGTAATAAATCCACCCGTACACCGGGGCGTAAGATTTCAGAAAAAGCGGGTAAATTTAATTTCCTGTAATACGTTCTGACGTTAATTAGTACAAAACATTTTTATTATCGCTTAATCGCGAGGGAGTTTTATGCACCTTAATAATCGTGCACGGGATTTACTGGATAAATATTCGAGTGGTATGGCGCAGCAGTTTGGCGCACGTGATACCAGTCGTTATTTCTCCCTGAATGACCCGCAGGAAAACGCGCTGCGTCTGGCGCTGCTGGAGTCCGTGGAGTTCCTGAACATGATCACCTGTCTGGATGTTGACCAGCTGAGTGGCCAGGTGATTTCTGTCGGTTCCTCCGTGCTGCATACCGGCCGCAGTGAAAATGGCCGCTTTGTTCGTCAGGTTGGCGTGGATGGCAATGACTATTCACTGGTTGAAACGGACAGTTGCGCCGCACTGCGCTGGGATCTGCTTTCGGTCTGGGCCAATGCCGGTAAGGACGAAAACGAGTTTTACAACCTGGTCCAGGCGTTTACCACACAGGCGTTTGCGCTGGATATGCTGCGTATTGGTTTTAACGGTAAGAGCCGTGCCAAAACGACGAATCCAACGGATAACCCGAACGGCGAAGATGTCAACATCGGCTGGCATGAGCGTATGAAAACGCTGCTGGGTGGTAATCAGATTATGACCGATCCGGTCGTGCTGGATGAAGCCGGGGATTACAAGTCACTGGATGCAATGGCTTCAGACCTGATTAACGCCAAGATTCCTGCCCAGTTCCGCAATGACCCGCGCCTGGTGGTTCTGGTTGGTGCCGATCTGGTTGCTGCTGAACAATACCGACTGTATCAGGCCGCAGACCGCCCGACTGAGAAAATCGCGGCGCAGATGCTGGGCAGTACTATTGCTGGCCGTCCTGCTGTTATCCCGCCGTTTATGCCGGGTAAACGTATGGTCGTCACGCCACTTTCTAATCTGCATATCTACACCCAGCGCAACACCCGCATGCGTAAGGCGGAATTTGTTGAAGACCGTAAGCAGTTCGAAAACAAATACCTGCGTAACGAAGGCTACGCGGTTGAAGTGCCGGAGCTGTACGCGGCCATTGATGAATCTGCCGTAACCATTGGCAAGGTTTCCGAACCAGCAGAGGGCTGATAAATGGCACTTTCTCCCGCGCAGCGTCACAGCCAGCGCATTGCGATGGAACAAAAGCTGAAACGCAGCCAGGCACTGGAAACCACGGAAAGCATGCACCTGCTGATTAAGGCGCTGGAAACGGATGTGGAGCATGCCCGTAACCTGCCAACAATCGCGGATCGCGTTGAGTTTAAGCGGGATGTGTTGCTGCCGCGCTGGACACCGACTGTGGAAGCGTATCTGGAAAGCGGGCAGGTGTACGCCAACCCGGTATTTGCCTGGTGTGTTATCTGGCTGTTTGACGTGGGCGATCTGGATAAGGCGCTGGACTGGGCTGATATTGCAATCAGCCAGCAGCAGGCAACCCCGGATCGGTTGCGCAGTAATTTTCCCACGTTCGTGGCCGATACGATGCTGGCCTGGGCGCAGGAAACATCAGGGCGCGGGGAAAGTGTTGAGCCGTATTTTTCCCGCACATTTGAGCGTGTCGCCAGTACCTGGCGGCTGCATGAACAGGTTACGGCCAAGTGGTTCAAATTTGCCGGGCTGGAGCTGCTGCGCGGCGAAGATGGCCAGACAACGGCCGCGAGTGTGGACGACATTGAAACGCTGGAGAAAGCCGATCAACTGCTGGCCACCGCAGAAAAATACTATTTAAAAATCGGCGTCAGAACGGCACGGCAGACGATTGCCGCCCGTATCCGAAAACTGACGCAGGGGTAAAGACTACCGCAAGCCAGGCGGACGCGGTGGAGGGCAGAACACTCCATGTGTCACTGTGCCGTGGAAACCGGTCAGTCCGCCTTTTTCGGGGGAATTATGTTTAGCGGAAAACCGCTGGATTATCAGGATGAACCGCTGACGAATAACGGGTTCTGGCCGGATCTGAATCTGAAGGACTTTCAGGCGCAGCGGTCACTGCCAGCCGATATCGACGCGGACACCATCAGTCAGGCGCTGCTGGCCGCAGTCGCGGAGGTGAATGCCGAGCTGGAAAACGTGGAGGCCAGCTGGAAAGCAAAAGGCCACACGCTGGCAGCAGATGTTCCGGGCGTAAAAATGGGCGGGCTTAACAGCCTGTGCGCCCAGTACATGAAAGCGGTATTTGCCAGGGCAAAAGCGGATTTGCTGGGGGAGTTCGCCACTGTAGGGCGACGTGAAACCCATCCGGGACAGGAAAGTATGGAAACCCGCGCCGGGTTACTGGCTGAGGCTTCAGTGGTGATCCGCCGCATGAAGGGACTGAAACGGGCAACGGTGAAAAAAGTATGAGCCAGACGCAGCTTGAGAGCCTGACTGCATTTTTTCAGCAAAACGTGCCGCCGCGCGCCATGCAGTCATTTGACAGTGTGCTGGATGAAATGAAGTTCATCCCTGCTGCGAAGGATTACGGGCTGGGGCAGTACCGCCAGGCGGTGATTCGTTATGACGCGGTAATCAGCTGGCAGCGTTTCCCGTATCGCCTGTGTCCGCCGCAGTTGCTTATGTCGCTGCTGGCCGCGTGGCTGGATGAGGCTGACAGGGAATTACTGGATGAAGTCGGCCTGACTGAAGCTGAACCGGACTGGGATGTGTCAGTGGAGGATGAAGAAACCGCCACCATTGTGCTGACGGTACCAATGGCGGAAGAACTGGTGATCAGGGAGGACGAAAACGGGGTGATCCCGTGGCAGGGGAAACGCTGGTCGCTGGTTAACCCTGAAGTCTGGATAGCGATCACCGCCAATATTTATGGCGTGGATGAAACCGGTGCGCCGGTAGGCGGTAACGAATGATTGCCGGTGGCGAGCTGAATAAAAAGCAGCTGGCAGAGTTGCGTAAATCACTGGCCAGCATGGAGCTGCCGCCCAAAAAGCGCCAGCGTCTTATCTGGAGGCTGGCCAAATATGGCGTGATTGCCGCAGCAAAACGGCACGTTCGCAATCAGGAAGCACCGGATGGCCAGAAGTGGCCGGGGCGTAAAACGAAGCGCAAAGGGAAGATGCTGCGGAACCTGCCAAAACTGCTGCATATCCGTGAAATGCCAGAAATTCAGGCGGTACGGATCTATTTGCAGGGTGGTGGCTACCGGAACGGGGAAACGCCGGTACCGGCCGGGACAGTCGGATATGCGCAACAAAACGGGATGCGCGTCAGTGTCAGCCGTCGCAGCCAGCCACGGAAGGTGGAGGCCGGAAAAATGGCCACGCCAGCCCAGGCCAAAAAACTGCGGGCGCTGGGGTACCGGGTACGCACCGGTAAACGCTGGAAAAAGCCCACGCTGGGCGAGTTAACCCAAACGATGCCATACAGCCGGGCGGGGCTACTGATTCGAAAACTCAGCGGTAAAGCGGTGAAAACCAGCTGGACAGTGGATCTTCCTGCCCGTGTCTTTCTGGGCATGAGTGACGATGAATTTGATAACGCGCTGGCGCGTCAGCTTCAGGCCATCGGCTTTGGCTGGGATGTTAAGGCGCAGGATATTAAGGGGAAAACATGACCTGGCCAAACGTGACCGTGAACCAGGTAAACCAGCTGCTGGGTGAAACCAATGAAGTGGAACGCACGCTGCTGTTTATCGGTACGGGTACCAAAAATGTGGGGAAAACGCTGGCGGTGAATGCCCAGAGTGATTTTGATGCACTGCTGGGAGAAGGGGAAAGCCCGCTGAAAAACGATGTTCTGGCGGCACTGGCAAACGCCGGTCAGAACTGGTGGGCATTTATGCATGTGCTGCCCGCAGATGCTGAGGACGATGCCTGGGTAAAAGCGGTACTGGCCGCACAGGTGGTGTGTTCGGTGGAAGGGGTGGTGCTGTCCAGTGATGTGACGGCAAAAGCCCAGGTGAATCAGGCGGCGACGTTACGATCCACGCTGATTTCTAAATATGGGCGCTGGGTGTGGTTCATCCTGGCCGTGCAGGGAATGCAGGAAGAAGAAGCCCAGGCGGATTACCTGACCCGTGTGTCTGCCATTCAGGACGGTATTGCAGAGAAGGCCGTGCAGCTGGTCCCGCGTCTGTGGGGAAATGAGCCGGGTGTGCTGGCTGGCCGTCTTTGCAGTCGTGCCGTGACTATCGCAGACAGTCCTGCTCGTGTGAAAACCGGGGCGCTGCTGAATTTGGGCAGTGATGAAATGCCGGTTGATGGTACCGGGGCGGTACTGGAGCTGGCCACGCTTCAGGCACTGGAAGCCCAGCGCTTTAGTGTGCCGATGTGGTACCCGGACTATGACGGTTTTTACTGGGCTGACGGGCGGACGCTGGATGTGGAAGGCGGCGATTACCAGTCGATTGAAACCCTGCGTGTTGCCGATAAAGCGGCGCGTCGTGTACGTCTGCTGGCTATCAGCAAAATTGCGGATCGTTCACTGAACAGCACACCGGGCAGCATTGCTGCACACCAGACGCTGTTTGCACGCCCACTGCGTGAAATGTCCACGGCGGCCAGTATCAATGGCGTGTCATTTCCGGGGGAAGTGAAGCCGCCGCAGGATGGTGATGTGACCATTGTCTGGAAGAACAAAAAGACGGTGGATATTTATCTGGTGGTACGCACCTGGGAAGTCCCGCTGCAAATCACCATCAGTCTGTTACTGGATGCCAGTCTGGAGGGCGCTGCATGAGTAAACGTATTTCGGGTATGTCGTTTGATACCTATCTTGACGGCGATCTCATCCACATAGAGAAAATCACACTCGATATCACGGATAACAGCGCTGCCGCCCAGACCCGTGGTGTGCCGGATGGTCATGTTGATGGCGATGTGGCCGCAGAGGGAGAAATTGAAGTCAGTTCCAAAGTGCTGGGCGTACTGACGGCCAAAGCCCGCGCCGCAGGTTCATGGCGTGGTATTCCGCCGCTGGATTTTCTTTTCTATGCCAAAGCGGGCAGCGAAGAAATGAAAGTGGAATCGTTCGGCAACAAACTCCAGCTAAGTAATCTGCTGGATATCGATCCAAAGGGCGGCGGTGTGGCGACGCACAAAATCAAATATTTTGTGACCAGTCCCAAGTTCGTGAACATCAACGGTGTGCCGTATCTGGAAGCGGAAGCCACGGAAAACCTGATCGGATAGGGGGCAGGGATGCAGGACTATGAGAAAGGGTTTATTGCCCTGGCGGTGATGGGGGCGCTGATTGCGCTGGGCAAAATGTTGAGCAGTGGGGAGCCGATAACTCTGCGGCTGGTTGCGGGGCGCGTCATTGTCGGTAGCGCCCTGTCGGTTGCGGCTGGGGTGGCACTGTACTTTGTCCCGGATATTCATCCACTGGCGCTCGCCGGGATTGGTTCCGCGCTGGGTATTCTCGGTCTGAATGGCGTTGAAGCCTGGCTGCGCCGAAAGGGGATCGATTTTTTAGGTAAAGGGGGCAGCAAGTGACGTTAAGTGAAAAGCAGCAGCTGTTTACTGTCATGGTGGCCAATCTGATCCACTGGGCGGAAGAACGCGGCTACCGGCTGACGTTTGGCGAAGCGTACCGCACCCCGGAACAGGCGGCGCTGAACGCGAAGAAGGGCAGCGGTATTTCGAACAGTCTGCACACCCAGCGTCTGGCCGTGGATTTTAACCTGTTTGTTAATGGTCAGTACCAGACCCGTACAGAGGACTATCTGCCGCTGGGTGAATACTGGGAATCACTGGGCGGAAGCTGGGGCGGGCGCTTCAAATCCAGACCGGATGGTAATCATTTCAGCCTGGAACATAACGGGGTGCGCTGATGAGTCACGCGCAGTGGCTGGTTGTGGTGGCGCTGGCGTTTGTGTGGGGCTGGCTGACCGCTGACTGGCGGCGCGACAGTCTGGAGCTGGCAATCAACACGGCGGCGCAGGTGGCAGGAAATGAATCGCGAAAGGTGATGCAGGGCATTGCCAGTGATTCCGCCAGGGAGCTGGAAGATAAACTGGAGGCGCTAAGAAATGCGCAACCGCGAGAGATCCGCACGGAAGTGCTTAAGCCGGTTTTTACTAACAGGTGCCTGTCTGATGAGTTTGTCAGCATGTACAACAGCGCCGTCGCCGGTACCGAACGTGCATTATCAGGAAAACCTGAAAACACGATGCGCCACGCAGCTGCCGCGCCTGAACGGGGCAACAGGTAAAGATGCAGCGGAACTGCTGACTGTTTACCTTGAAATATATGGTCAGTGTGCAGCGCGTCATAATCAGTTAGTTGATGAAATTAATTTAAGAGAGCGTGTTATTTATGGAACAAATTAAACTGTGTGTTTGTGGTGCAGATATTGTTTTTGAACCTAATCAGACTGCCTACAATAAACTGATTAATGAAATGGCGATGGATAATAAAGTTGCACCTGCAAATAATTATCTGATGCGTATTGTTACCCCGGAAACGAAAGAAGCACTGATTGACGTATTAAAACGTCCGGGTGCAGCGTTGCAACTGGTCAGTAAGGTTAATGATATTTACGCGCCGGAACTGGAGATTGAAGTAAAAAACTGACAAAGCGAGTCCATGATATTGAACGAAATGGACTCGAACAGTATTTAATTCTCCGTCGTCATTATTTACCACATGGTCAGGATTCTGTTGACGATATTGCTGCCGCTATATGGCTGGATAACCGTCACTGGGAATATACGGGAATAGCCGTGGCTAATGGTGTGGCTAAAGCATTTAAAGGCACTGAATGAAACAGTTAGATTTTACATTAAGCCTTATTGATAAATTGTCCCGCCCGTTAAAACAGGCGCAGGGCAACGTAACGGGCTTTGCTGAAAAATCAAAAGAAGCCTTTATGCAGATTGGCGGCGGTGTTCTGGCGCTGGCGGGTACAGGGATGGCCATTAAAGGTGTGCTGATGCCCGCCATTGAAATGTATGACGCGCTGAATGATGCGGCCGCAAAAGGGATCGATGATTCTGCGCTTAAGGCCGTTCAGCGTGATGCGCTGCGCTTCAGTACGACCTACGGCGCCAGCGCAGTGGAGTTTGTACAGTCCACGGAAAGTATAAACGCCTCTATTGCCGGGCTGACCGGGAATGAGCTGCCGAAAGTGACGAAAGTCGCTAATACCCTGGCGTTTGCGCTTAAATCCACCGCTGCGGAAACCGCTGAGTTTATGGGGCAGATGTTCGGTAACTTTTCCGCCGATGCCAACCGGCTGGGCAAAGTTGAGTTTGCTGAACAGCTGGCCGGAAAAATGGTGTATATGCGCAAAACCTTTGGCACGGAAATGGCCGCTATCAAGGATTTGATGGAAGGGGCGCGCGGCGTGGGTACTAACTACGGCGTGGGGCTGGATGAACAGCTGGCCGTGCTGGGACAGCTTCAGCGGACACTGGGCACGGAAGCCAGCAGCGCTTATGAAGGCTTTATGACCGGAGCCATTGAGGGCGGTAAAAAGCTGGGGATGTCCTTCACGGATTCCACCGGCAAAATGCTGTCCATGCCTGAAATGCTGATCAAGTTACAGGGCAAGTATGGCAAAAGCCTGGAAGGGAACATGAAAGCCCAGGCTGAACTGGATGCGGCATTTGGTGACAGTTCGGCAGTGGTAAAACACCTGTACGGTAATGTGGCGCTGCTTCAGCGCAATATCACAGAACTGGGCGGTGCTGATGGTCTGAAGCGTACCCAGGAAATGGCGCAGAAAATGGTGAAGCCGTGGGATCGGTTTGTCGCAATCCTGAAGGCTATCCAGACCGTAATCGGCCTGACGTTGATCCCGGTGCTCTATCCGGTTCTGAACCGCCTGGCTGATATGGGACAGACCTTTGCCCGCTGGATGCAGCTGTTTCCCAACATTGCGCGTGTTGTCGGGTATGCGGCAATGGCCTTACTCAGCTTTGCAGCTGTGGGGGCAGTCGCCAATATTGTGATGGGTGTCTCCAGATTCATCATGATGGGGTTGCGCGGGATCTGGGTAGCGCTGACGGCCGTCACGAAAATCTACACCGCCACTGTCTGGCTGGGGAACATTGCCGTGGTTGCCTGGAACGCCACGCTGAAATTTCTGCGCGGTACGTTGCTGGCGGTTCGTATGGCGGCAATGATGGCCGGGATAGGTATCAATCTGATGAGCTGGCCGATCCTGCTTGTGATTGGTGCCGTTGCCTTGCTTGCTGCCGGTTGCTGGCTGTTGATTAAACACTGGGACACGGTAAAGAACGCGGTCATGGATACCGCTGCATTTCAGGCATGCGCCAGGGTAGTGGCATGGCTTGCCGGTGTGTTTGCTTCAGCCTGGCAGTTTATCAGCGAAGGCTGGAACAGTTTTATTTCCATGCTGACCGGGTTTTCTCCTTCTCAGGCATTAAGCGGACTGGCCATGGGCATTGTGTCATTGTTTGATAATGTCTGGCTGTCGGTTAAAAACGGCTTTCTGAAATCATGGAACTGGATTGTAAGTAAATTAAATAATATTCCGGGTGTTGATATTGAACTGGCGGGCGCTGCTTCAGCAGGTATCCCTAAAAATGAAACAGCGGTGTATCCGGTACCGGAGTTAAAACAATCCGCGAAAGCTGAAGGCGCACTTCCTGCGGTGACGCAAAATAGTTTCACCCCAGACAGGCTTTTAACCGGAGGCGAATTAAAAGGCATTGAGAAGGGCGGAATTACCAAAACGATTAACAGTAATGCTAAGTCCGTGACCGACAATAGCCGGAAAATTGACACGGTAAACATTTATCCGAAAGAAATGATTACACCCGGTCAGTTAATGGAATTTCAGGAGCTGGGCGCATGAGTGAGAGCCTTTATATTGATTTGCTTATTCAGGGCGGCGATTTTGTTCTGAATACCGGATATGAACCTGAACTGTGTAATAACCGTAAAAGTATCGGACAGGACATTATTCATTCCATTATTGAAAGCGGGCTGGCAACGGAACTGATTGCCGAACGCAGCCCAACAATGCGGGCAGATATTTTTACCCGTATGGAGTTACTGATTGAAGATGATGAACGGATTATTCCGGGAACAGTGGAAATCAGTGAGGAAAGCCAGAAACGATTATGGATAACGGCCAGCACCTATGACTTTGGCGGCATATCTGCGCAGGTGGATTTATGACGGAAAAACCGCAGGTTGATTTTGAGGAAGTGGTGAAGGCCAGCGGGATGCCGGTGACGGAATCTGAAGTGCGGGATCGCTTTAATGCGATTGCGGCTGAGGAGGGCATGATCACTAACACATCCCGTATGTCACCATTCTGGCGGTTAATTACGGCCATTGTGACTGCGCCGGTGATGTGGCTGAAAGAGGTTCTGGTGTCCACGGTGCTGGCCAATATGTTTGTGGCCACGGCCAGCGGGAGCATGCTGCGCCTGTTGGCCTGGGCGGTGAACGTGACGGCGAAACCGGCCAGCGCTGCGCAGGGTGTGATCCGCTTCTTTAAGGAGGATGCCAAAGCTGTTGTGACGGTGAAGGCCGGAACGGTTATCCAGACTGAACGCATTAACGGCAGGGTGTACGAACTGGCGACCACAGCCGATGTGGTGATCCCTTCCGGCACGGCCAGCGCATTGCTGCCGGTGAAAGCCACCGGAACCGGGGGAGCCTATAACCTTGCGCCAGGGTATTACCGCATTTTGCCTGTGGCCGTGGATGGTATCAGCCATGTGGCCAGCGAGGAAAACTGGCTGACGGTGCCGGGTGCCGATGAGGAAAGCGATGATGAACTGCGTGAACGCTGCCGCAACCAGTTCAATCTGGTGGGCAATTACCACACGGATGCGGTTTACCGTTCAATGATTGCCGGTGTTGCCGGGCTGAGTATTGACCGGATTTTCTTTGAGCATGAAGCGCCGAGGGGACCGGGTACCGCAAACGCCTATCTGTTGCTGGACAGTGGGGTGGCTTCCGCACCGTTCGTGAATGCGGTGAATGATTACATCAACACGCAGGGACACCACGGCCACGGCGACGATATGCAGTGTTATGCCATGCCGGAAACCCGCCACGATCTGGCGGTGACGGTGTACGTCAGAAATCTGGCCAACCTGACAGACGACGAACGTAACAGCCTGAAGGACGGGATTGAAAACATGATCCGCTGTGCTTTTCGTGAAAACGCTGATTTTGACGTCAGAAAGACGTGGCCATATTCGCGGTTCTCGTTTTCTCAGCTGGGACGGGAGATCCACAAAACCTTTGCGCTGGCGGATTCGCTGTCCTTTTCACTGGGTGACATTACCAGTGAGCTGAATGTGCCGCGTCTGAAGTCACTGGTAGTGAGTCTTGAGAATGAATGAGTTCATGAAAAAGCTGGCCGGGATGGTGCTTCCTTCCTGGATGAATCAGGGGGAGCCGAACAAGCTGCTGAAAACAGCGCGGCGATTCTGGGCGGAGGTTTACGGCTGGATAACCTGGCCACTGAACCAGTTTGATCCGCTCACCTGCACACCGGCATTACTGAACCTGCTGGCGTATGACCGGGACATAACCCGCTTTGATGGTGAGCCACTGAGTCTGTTTCGTAAGCGTGTGGCGTATGCCTTTGTCAATGCCCGTGATGCCGGTTCCGTAGAGGGATTTATCAACATCTTTGAACGGCTGGGCATTGGATATGTGGAGCTGCGGGAGCGTCAGCCGGGTATTGACTGGGATGTGATCCTGGTTCGTGTGACGGACAGCCAGATAGCAGACAACACGCAGCTGCTTATCCAGATAATCAGGCAGTACGGGCGAACATGCCGCCGCTATCAGTTTGAGGTGATCACATCGGAAAAAATGGCCATCAGAGCCGGATGGGATCAGGGGGAATATGTGGTTTATCCGGCTTCGTTAGCAGGGACGGAAACCCACAGCGCGACATTCAGCGCAGGTTTGTAAGGAGTTTTTTATGTCACAGACAGCTATCACGCTGGCGTTTGAACACTGGAAAGCGCGGCAGGGTGCAACCGGCGAGCCGGTGTTACTGGATGAATTTGTGTTTGCGAATGTACCAGGACTAAACCCGGATACACCAGTTGATCGCAGTGAAGCAATGCCGCAAGTGGAGCAGATTGTGCACCGGCAGCCTGTTACCCGCACTGGCGTGGTGAATGAAAACGGGGTGGTGTATTCCGCCGTTCTGGGCGCTGATGTGGGTGATTTCAGCTTTAACTGGATCGGTCTGCTGAATAAGGCCAGCGGCACCCTGGCCATGATTGTTCATGCGCCCTTACAGCAAAAGCTGAAAACAGCGGAAGGGCAGCAGGGGAATGTGCTTACCCGTTCGTTTCTGATGGAGTACAACGGCGCACAGACTGAAACCGGGATTAATACACCGGCTGAAACCTGGCAGATTGACTTCACGGCGCGGATGGTCGGAATGGATGAACGCCAGCGCCTGGAAAATACGGATATTTACGGCGCTGCGGCATTCTTTGGCGATGGCTGGCTGGTCGGTAAAACGGGCAATCAGTTCTTTGTTACCAAAGGCACCGGCTATGTGGCGGGACTGCGTACGTCACTGGCTGACAATCAGAATATCACCGTGACGACAAAGCCGGTCAAAGTCTGGCTGGATGTGTGCTGGACGGGAGCACTGACCAGTGTCTGGAATGTTCAGAACAAAATCACCGTGGCGGAAAGCCTGGCAGATTACGTGCAGAACGGCGTACAGCATTATGTTTTTGCCGTGGCCAGCATTGATGTGAATGGCAATATCACGGATTTACGGCCAAAAGGGACGCTGAACGAACAACAGGCCAGTGATGCGCTGAAAAAGCATGAGCAATCGCGTAATCACCCTGATGCCACGACCAGCGAGAAGGGATTCACCCGGTTAAGCAGTGCGACAGACAGCACCAGTGAAGAACAGGCCGCAACGCCGAAAGCAGTTAAAATCGCGATGGATAACGCAAACGCGCGTCTTGCAAAAGAGCGTAATGGTGCCGATATCCCGAACCCGCCGTTGTTTGTTCAAAATATTGGTTTGCAGGATACGGTTAACAAGGCTGCCGGATCACTGCAAAAAGAGCAGAACGGCGCGGACGTACCACAACCGGATTGGTTTGTGCGTAATCTCGGAGCTGCGCGGGCTTTCAGCGGAACTGTAAGCATAGGCGGGGGTGGAAACTGGACAACAGCAGATTTTATCGCCTGGCTGGAATCTCAGGGAGCATTTAATCATCCGTACTGGATGTGTAAAGGTTCGTGGTCTTATGGTGATAACCGAACCATTACTGATACAGGGTGCGGAAATATCCAGTTAGCCGGTGCGGTCGTTGAGGTTATGGGCGTTCGTGATGCGATGACCATTCGTGTCACGACACCAACTGCCTCAACAACTGGTGTTGTAAATGCTCAGTTTACCTACGTTAATCATGGTGGGGGGTATCCGGCTACCTGGCGCCGCGATTTCAATACCGCAAACAAGCCAACGCCCGGAGATGTTGGCGCGTTTCCAATAACAGGAGGTAATTTACAGGGGCAACTTTCATTTTCATTATCTCAGCCCAGATCTGGCGCTAACCACTTAATATACAACGGCGATGATAAAGGAATACTGGCTTGCGGATATGGTTATTATCAGGACAGATTTGATATTCATTTTTATGATGAAGAAGGTACGTGGGCATCAAATCCATTAACCATTAGTCGAGATGGTAGTACATCAATTCATGGATATCTGGCTGTATTTGGCGCAGTAGATAGCACAGTCGGCATTTATGACAAAGGTAATCGAGTCTATTCACCTATAAACCCGCCGCCAGCTACTGATTTATCGGCATACGCCACACAACAATGGGTATTGCAGAACTTTGTCCAGAATATCGACCTGACAGCACCTGCTGAAGTTGGATTTCGTGATGGGTGGGGGTATCCACGAGGGACAGATGGTGCAGCCATGTACAACTTTAATATGGTTGGCGGTAGCAGTAACGTTGGTAATTTTATCATTCGTTATATGCGGAAACAGGTGAATAACACTTGGTATGTGATTAATTAAAGGTAAATAAAAATGCAACGCTTCGGCAAATTCACCCCATATACACCAGACACTACTGACAGACCAAAAATTATAGATGGTCAGAATGTTATGTTTTTGCAGGATGATAAAGGTAATGACTGGTATGACGTTATTGAATTATTTGATGAATCAAAAACCCTAAAAATTGGATATGACGATGATGGTCGTGTAAGAACGTTCACGACAAATATTCATGCGCTTTTCCCGGTCAATCTGAGTGTTGTTGAGCTTCCGGCAACAAAAGCTAATCTGCGCGTCACGTTGGGTGATGACTGGTTTTATAAAGACGGCAAATTGCAGCAAATCCGCAATCACCTGGCTGACGCTGAAGCGGAACGTGACAGCCGCATGGCGGAGGTTACAACGCGTATTGACTGGCTGGAGGACGCACAAAAAGACGGTGATATTTCATCCGATGAGGAAACAGAGCTGGTGACACTGCGCGCTTACCGTACTGCGTTGCGCCGTCTGGATCTGAGCACTGCACCAGATATTAACTGGCCGGAGGTACCTGATGTGGCGTGAAGCGCGTCTGGCTTTCACTGACTCACTGGCCGCACTGAATTGTTCCGTTGTTCCGGCGCATCCGTGGATTAATGGTCTGGGGCAGCAGACGGATAACGGGGCATACCTCAGCCCGGTGAATGCCGTCCGCTATCTTGCTGAAAGGCTGGCCGGAACGGGCGGGAATGCCGATGTGATGATCATGATGGTGACAGGCCAGACGCATGAGAATTTTATGACCCGCCTCAACGGTCTGGTAGATGTTTTCCCGGCACCGGCATTCACGCAGGTAAAACGCCTGGCACAATCCGCTGCGGCGCTGGCCATCGAAAAAATGCAGATCCCCGCTAAAGCCGGGGCGGGGTTGCCGGTGGCCATTCCGCTGTCAGTTCCAACCACCAGGGCGGCATTGTCTGCGGCGGCTGTCAGCCAGGCACAGAAAGCAGCCAGTGCGGGATTCAGCCTGGACGGATTAAAGCAGCAACTGGGTGAGTTCGCGCAGCTGCGTGAAAGCCTGATCAGTGATGTGGCCAGCGGGCTGAATGATTTGCAGGGGAAAAGTGCCAGAGCATGGGTGTTTACCAGCACCGGCGATACGGCCACCACGCTGCTGGAACTGGTAAAGGATATCCCGCAACCGTCTGCCGTCTATACCGCGGCGGTGATGCTGGTCGGTGACAATCTGGATGGAATAAAGGGAATGATTCATGACTTCGATCCCAACACTGGCGCTTAATGGTGAGGCTATCCAGCTGAAAAACATGCGCGTGACTGTATCGCAGCAGTTTCAGGATAAAGACCAGTCCGGCCAGACAAGCGCCACAACCAAATCAGAGCAGGGGGCAAAAGGGAAAGAGCTGCGTATCAGTGGCGAAATTCCGTTTAAAAGCCCGGAGATCCTGAAGCGTATTTTCGAACTGGCCAGCGCCACGGATGCCGGAGGCAACCGCCAGAAATACCGCGTGGCGCATGAAGTGGCCAGAGCCGTGAATTTTCGTGAGGCGACATTCAGCGGGATGCTTGATGCCCCGCAGCAGGACGGGAAAATGGCCTGGCTGGTCACGTTCACCCTGGCAGAACATATCAGCGTGCAGGAAAAGCGGGAAGCCCGGGCAACAGGTAAAACGTCTGCCAAAAAACAGACGGCCGGTAATGCCGGACAGCCTGGTGGCCAGAGTGCCGGAGAAGATGAAGAAAAACTGACGTGGTTTGAAAAACGGGTGCTGAAACCCGTCAATGATGCTTTGGGTTAATGATGAAGCCAGTTAAACGCCTGTACCTTTCAACGGATGAAGTTCACCTGGCTGATGCCAGCCTGGTGCTGGAGCTGAACAGCTGCGGCCGGGGATTTATCACAGCACAGACAGCCACGGATTACACCGGGAAACTGGTGCGTCTGGATGTTGGGTATTCCGATCTGCTGTTGCGCTGGTTTACTGGTTATGTGGAACGCTCACAACCCGCCGAAAACGGTTTTCAGCGTCTGTTTGTGCGCGAACTGGTCGGCGTATTTGAAAGGATGTGGCCATGTTCATTTCAGCACCCCACTTTGCGCAAGGTAGCCAGCTGGCTGGAGGAAAACAGCGGAATTGCTGTCAGTGTGCCGGATGCCTCTTACAGCGATAAACCGATCCCCCATTTTACCCATAACGGCACGGGCTATCAGTTGCTGAATAATCTGGGCAGGGCGTTCAGTATCCCGGATTACATCTGGTACCAGTTACCGGATGGTTCCCTGTATGTGGGCGGTGCGGAAAAAGCGATGTTTGCCGGTCGCCCGGTAGATATTCCGGCTGAGTTCAGCCAGGGGGCTGCTGGCGGTAATTCCATTACACTGCCGGTGATCCAGAGTCTGCGGCCGGGTGTGGAGCTGAACGGGGAGCGCGTGACCAAAGTTCATCTTACCAATGACACCATGGCCATCACCTGGACACCCAGAAACCGCGCGACAGGTCAGCCATTACAGAAAACACCGGCACAGCGCCAGATTGAAAGCCATTACCCGGAGCTGGCTTCCGGGCTGCACCTGCCAAAACTGGCCAGAGTGGTGGCACCCAGTGAAACTGTGAAAAGCGGTAATTTTGCCGATCCGTTCCGGCCGCGCTATGCCGTTGATGTGCAGCTGCTCGATGCAGACGGCAACCCGGATAACCAGACACCGGTGTATTCTGCGGTGCCGCTGCCGGTACCTATGGCCGGGAATGACTCCGGCATGTTCCAGTTCCCGCCAGAAGGGACGCTGGTTGAAGTTGCGTTTACCGGAGGTCGCCCGGATAAACCGTTTATCAGGCAGACATTGCCGGATGGTACCAGTCTGCCGGATATTAAACCCGGCGAGCAGCTGCAACAGCAGCGGGCGGAAGTGTCGCAGCGTGTCACCCAGGCTGGCGACTGGGTGAGGCAGACCGATCAGACCATCAGCGAAACATCGATGGCGCGGACGGTCAAGGCCGATACGGAACAGCGTGATCTGGTCAGCCGTGAAACGACAGTTAAAGCCACTGACAAAACCACTGTACTGGGTACTGCCACCCTGATGGCCGGAGCCATTCAGCAGGTCAGTGCAGGGGATTACAGCCAGGCCGTGAAGGGCAACCGGCTGGCCAGCATTGAAGGGAATGACGAAACTGACATAACCGGGAAACAATCCACTAAGGTGGCCGGAGCCGTGGATGTGGATGTGGGTGGAACCCTGACTGAAAAGATTGCCGCATTGCGTAAATCGGTGGCGGCGGGCGGTCAGCAGATTATGGGGCCAACCGTCCATATTGGCAGCGAGAGTGTAAACACCTTGACTATGATGCTGGACACCATTGATTTACTGGCAGAGCTGGCGCAGCAGTGTGCGAGCCATTCACATCCCAACGTTGGTACGCCAACCAATGCCGGCGCATTCACACAGACGGCAGAGAAGGCCGGACAGACCCGGCGTAAGTATCAGAAAATAATCGCCTGATCATCCCATCAGCCCGCGCATAATGCGGGCTTTTTTGTACCCATTCCCAGACCTCACCAGACGCATTCTAAGCGCCTCTTTTATCTGACCGCGACAGCGTAACTCCACAAAAGGATCTGTGCTATCACGTGACGCTGACGGCGCTACACGCTGACAAAATAAATCTTTCGCAGACAAAAACGGCACTACACCGCACCCGCCTGCGGTTTCTGGATCGATAAAATTTTTCAGTTTTATTTTTCTACAAACTAGTACCCCGGATAGCGCCATTACTGGCGGGTTCACGGAAAACGCGAACTGAAAAGATTGAAAGTATTTTCATTTATTTTCAGTTTGAAGGATCAGTGGAGGATCTAAGCTAGTGTGTAATTAATTGAAATTTTGAGAGATATTTGTTTTTTTGTGTGTGTAAAGATCAAATTCACGGTGGGTTAGTGCTAATGAAAAAGCTGTGAAGCCTCAGCTGGCGCGGATTTCTTGGGGGGGGGATAGTTGGGAAAACTGAAATTCTTACATTGGAGGTGATGCTGGGTTATTCTTGGCTAAAATAATTTTTGTACGGTGATTAAAGTGAATTGGGCGGATATGCTTTCTTTTGGTGAAAAAATGTTCCCTGCTTTAGTGGGGTTTGTAGGCGCATGGGCTGGTAGTCGGTGGGGGGTGACGAAATTTAAGCGAGAGAAATACTGGGAGGCAAAGGTTAAAGCATATGAGACAGTTTTGAATCATTTTGAGCAGATTGCGTTTTGGGGGCGTAATAGTAGGGCACAAGCTTACTGCGGTATTACGGTCGGTACTAATGATCTCCATTTTGGGCTTTTTGATGAGTCAATGCGTAATCTTTCACGACTAGAAGTAACAGCCCTTGTCTATTTCTCTAATGAATTTAGTGAGTTAATTAAAGAATTTAGATATGAAATGGAGACTGTATATATTCTAGGTGTTGAAAAGTTACAGGGTGAACCGCAGCAAGAGTCATTCCATGCCTATGCAGATCTAAAAGGAAATATTGGAATGATGGCCTACGGTGCTTTAGAAAGCTTGAATCAGCAGGCACATGAAGACATTGGAATGAAATGTCGGTGGTATATGCTGCTTTGGCAGCATTTAAAAGAAAAAATTAATAGGGATTGGGTCAGTTTTAGAAAGGATCTCCAATAAGCTATTAATGGGATTGTTTGTTAAAATTCAATTGACTAAAAGAGTTCTGTTTTATTGGAGGACTATTTTTCAGCGATTTTCTCTAAAGGTTTAGCGTTTTGTTCTTTAGTTAAGGTTAAAAACTCATACTTCTGAATACAAAGAGAATTATTTGCTAAGTTTATTGAAAAAACCTTATCTGATAGCGTCGCGATGTATCGAAATTTTTCGTGGTCGTTTTTTGAACAACTTAAGTTACTAGAAATTAGGTAAGTGCTTTGACCGTCAATGATGCTTGTTGCGTCACCAATAGCCTTGTTCATAAAGTGTGTAGGAAAATAACAAAGGAAAGCGATTATAATAAAGCGTGGTTTCCCCAATTCCTCGAATAGCTTTACTTGGAACATCAGATAGTAAGCAGCAAAACAACTGATGAGCAGAGCTACGCTGGCGTATTTACTTGGAAGATTCCCTGTGAAAGCATTATAAACTGCGATACCTAGTATTACTGCTGTACTCGTTAATATGCATAGAATGTAGAAGGTGGCAAAGTAACTATAGACTTTAAATCCCCCGCCAGCAGCTTTGTATTGTTTTCGCGTATCTGTATCCACAATATTGTATTGTTGCAGGAAGATACTGACTAGCGTTATACAAACTAGAGGAATAGCTGGTAATGCTGAAGCCTTAATAATATCTGAAACATCAATGAATTGAAGTATATTGATATCAAAATGTAGCCAAAATATCCATAGATAGAGAGAGCTACAAACAAGAAGGTATGTAGTCGCGATAGCACCTGAAAGTAAGTTCATCTTCATTATCTAACTAATCGCCTCTGTGTGGACGCTAAGTGGACACTGGACAAAAAAAAGGGTCACGTTTTCACGTAACCCCTTGTTTTATTTGGTGGAGCTGGCGGGAGTTGAACCCGCGTCCGAAATTCCTACATCCTCGGCACTACATGCTTAGTCAGTCTTTACATTCGCCTGGCACCTGCGGACAGACACGCCACTACCAGACTAGCCTGATTAGTTTTAACGCTTCAACCCCAGGCAGGGCCTCCACGCGATCTCTTTTGGGTTTGACCTCTCTTTGATCCCCGTCTTAAGAGCGGAAGCTAGGGAGAGAGGGCTCAGAGCAGGTTATTAAGCTGCTAAAGCGTAGTTTTCGTCGTTTGCGACTATTTTTTTGCGGCTTTTTACGAGGCCAACCGCCCCTCGGCATGCACCTTGGGTTTCGCGAATCCCGTCGAATCCAGAATCAGCCCCAATGTGTTAGAGCAAGTATAACAGACTTGTGACACGCGTGACCAGCCCCCGCAACCCCTAATCCTCAAGGATTTAGCGCTCGCGCAGCGCTTCTTTTGCGCGATTAAACGGTTTGATTAAATAGTCGACGATGGTTTTTTCACCTGTTTTTATATCCACTGTGGCAATCATGCCCGGTACTATGGAGAAATGGCGTCCCAGTTTGTTCTGTAAGAAGTCCTGATGGGTGCGGATAAACACGCGGTAATAGAAGATTTCCGGTTTCACTTTGTCCTGAATGGTGTCCGGAGAGATGGTTTCGACTACGCCTTCCAGTCCGCCGTAAATGGCGTAGTCATAGGCGGTTATCTTTACCAGCGCCCGCTGGCCGGGATGGATGAAAGCGATATCACGCGGCGACAGGCGGGTTTCTATCAGCAGATGATCGTCCAGCGGCACAATCTCCATCATCTCGCCGTTGGGCGGGATAACGCCGCCGATGGTGGTGACCTGGATGTTTTTCACAATACCGCGCATCGGCGCGCGTACGGTCAGGCGGGTGACAGAATCCTCACGTCCTTTTAAAATCGCCGCCAGCATATCCACTTCGGCGTTGGCCTTTGACAGCGCTTCCCGCGCCTGCACGAAATATTGTGAGCGCAGGTCGGTGATTTTTAATCCCAGATCGCTTTTTTGTCGTTGCAGGCGCAGCACTTCTACGTGGCTGGCGGCACCGCTTTTCTCCAGCCGTTGGGTGATGGCCAGTTCTTTATTTACTGAGACCAGTGCATCCTGAAGTTCTGCCATTGAATCCGCAAGCTGCGCGCGACGGCTTTTATACAGGCGAGTTTCGGAGGCGATGAGATCCGGCCAGGCGCGCAGTGAATCGGGAAAGACCAGCGGCAGATCGTTAACTTCGGCATTAAGCCTTGCGCTGGAAGCCAGTGAGGCGCGATAACGGGCTGCACTCTCCCCAACGTTGGACTCAGAACGGGTGGGGTCGAGGCGGGCGACTATTTGATTGGCCTGCACTTTATCTCCCTCGCGTACCGTAAGCTCGGCGAGAATGCCGCCATCCAGCGACTGCAAGACTTGCTCTCGCGAGCTGGGGATCACTTTTCCGCTGCCGGTTGAGACTTCATCCAGCTTGCCGAAATATGCCCAGATACCCAGGACGGCAAACAGCAGCGTGCTGAGCAGAATAATACGGCTGGCCCCGGAAAAACGGTGCTCGCGGCGGATATCGAGGTCGTCCATGGCGGCATCATGCGGATTGGTTTTCATTTTTCCACTCCCGACCGTGAGTTGGGGCGGGTGCCCGGCTCGCATTTAATGCCTGCGCTTTCGGGGCATCCATAACCAGTTGGCCTTCTTTTAATACCACCACGCGTTCGACCAGCTCCAGAACCGGTACGCGATGAGTGGCGACAATCAATGTGCGGTTGCCCAGCCACTGGTTCAGGCGCTGAATAAACTCCCGCTCGGTATGTTCATCCAGCGAGGCGCTGGGTTCGTCGAGCAGCACGATATTGGGCGATCGCAGCAGCATTCTTGCCAGCAGGATCGACTGCCGTTGTCCACCGGACAAACCGTTGCCGCCCTCCATAATGGGATGCGCCAGCCCTTTGGCGAGCTGTTTAACGAAAGCTGCCGCGCCGCTGACATCCAGCGCTTCGAAGATCTGCGCGTCGCTGGCATGCGGTGCGCCGAGGGTCAGGTTCTCGCGCAGGGTGCCGAAAAACAGCCGCGCGTTCTGGCTAAGAAAACCGATGTTGCGGCGTAAATCAGCCATATCGATCTGCGCCAGACTCAGGTTGTCGAGCCGGACATCGCCCTGGATAATCTCCACACCGCCCGCCATGGCCTGCAGCAGGGTTGATTTCCCGGCACCGTTACGCCCGAGGATTGCCACGCGCTCGCCGGGCATGACCTCCAGGCGCGAGATGCGCAGCGGAACGCGCTGATCGTCGCTGTGGTAGCGAAAGTGTGCGTTCTCAAACAGATAATGGCCGTGAAAAATCTCCTGATGCACCCGGTCTTCGTCGTACTGCGTTTCGGTGGGAAGCTGCATGATGCTGTCTAACCCCATCTTCGCCGCCTTGACCTGTTGCCAGCGGGCCAGCACGCCGCACAGATTTGCCATTGGGGCAATCATTCTGGAACCGAGCATCGAAGCGGCCACCACGGCGCCGGTGGTCATCGTGCCTTCAATGACCATCGGCGCGCCGAACATAATGATCGCGGCGTAGACCAGGCTTTGTACCGACATGCCCCAGCCAATCAGCCCCTGAGTCAGCCTGCGCGTGCGCAGCCCGGACTCTCCGGTAATGCGGATGTAGCTGTTCCACTGCTGTAAAAAGCGGTTTTCCGCCTGCATCAGCTTGATGTCTTCCAGCCCCTGAACGCTCTCGACCAGCACCGCGTTGCGCAGGGTGGATTCATGGGCAGCCTGGTTGGCGAGCACCGCCAGCTTCTTCTGTAACAGCAAACCGGGCAGGATCATCAGCAGGGCCGCGACGGGCGCTATCCATGCCAGCGGCGGGGCGATAAAAGCCAGCACTACGATAAACAAAAAGAAAAACGGCAGATCGACAATGGTCGACATGGTCGAGGAGGTGATCATCTCGCGAACCTGTTCCAGCTCGCGCAGTTGAGAAATGAAGCTCCCCGTCGAGCGGGGGACGGCGCTGTTGCGCAGGCGCAATGCATGGCTGAACACGCGATCGGAAATGCGCATATCGGCGCGTTTGCCGAGCAGGTCCATTATGTGGGTACGCGCTTCGCGCAGCAAAAAGCCAAACAGCACCGCCACCAGAACGCCAGTGGAGAGAACATACAGCGTTGGATAAGACTGGGCGGGGATCACCCGGTCATAAACCTGCATGGAAAAGATAATCCCGGCGAGCGACAGAACGTTAATCAGAAAGGCGGCAATCATGACCGGCAGATAAGGACTAATGTCTTTTAACACCAGTTCGCGCATCCAGTCGGGCTTGAAGCGCGAAATATAGCGGTCTACCCGACTGTCCTTCAGCGCCGACAGCGGGCGCATCGCGGTAATACTCACGATCTCCGGCAGAAGCTCTGCGACCGTGAGCCGGTTACGCTGGCCCTCTTCGGCGATGATAAACACATCCAGTGCATCTTCGCCGTTGAAATGTTCTATCACCATTAGCTGGCCGTCGCGCAGTTCCGCCACCACCGGCAGACGCCACTGACCGAATACCTGCGTGGCGGTATTCAGCGCATGAAATGACAGTCCCGCCTGACGCGCCAGTTGCGACAGGGCTGTGGCCCGGCTTTTTCCCGCAAACCACGGGGCGTTGGCCTGGATTGCGCCGGGAGAACAGGCCACGCGATAGTGATTGGCAATATGCGTCATCGCCTGCGCCCACTGGCTAAGATCGTGTTCAGTAATCGCATCTTCTGCATGTGAATCGAGGTCGCTCATAGCTTGATCTCCACCGATTGAATGCTGCGATTATTTAAGGCGAACGCCTGGCGAAGCGAGCCAGTGTTATAGAGGCAGTTCAGCTGGAGCTGGCGCAGCTGGTTTTGAGTCTGGAGTTCCGCAAAACGGGCCTGATACACCTCTTGCTCGGCGTTAAGCACGTCGAGCAGCGGGCGCGAACCGAGGTCCAGATACTGCTGTTGATAAAGCTCGCGCGTTTGTTCACTCAGTCGCTGCTGGCGGCGCAGAATCTGCAGGGCGGTGGCGAGGCTCATTGCCTGGCTGCGGGACTCCAGTAATTTTTGTCGTACTTCGAGTCGGGTGCGCTGGATGGAGTATTGTGCAGACTCTACCGCATGGCTGGCGGCGTTGCGCCTGGCGGTGAGTCCGCCCCCCTGATACAGCGGCATCTCAACTTTTACCCACGTGGAGTACTGGGTTTTGTCGAGCACCTCATGGCTGGGGTATTTGTCGTTGAGATAATGCTGAACCGACGGTTCCAAAGAGATGGTGGGCGTCATCTGCGCGTTGGCGTAATCGAGATTTGCCTGTGCCACATTCGCTTGCGCCCAGGCCGCCAGAACCGCGGGAACCAGTTTATCTTCCGGTTTGACCACATCGCAGCTGCTGTCCAGTTTGGCCGGGAATTCGTTGCTGATGCCGTTAAGTGAGTTCCAGCCGAGGTAACTCATCAATGTGGCCTTACTGCTGTCGAGATTGGCCTGATACTGCGCCAGCTGAGAACGCGCAGACTCGATACGCGCATCGGTTTGCACCACGTCGGACAGCGAGGTTGCCCCTTCATCATTGCGTTGTCGGGTCAGTCGACCAATGTCGTTTAAGGCGGTGAGCTGTTCTTCGGCGGCATCCACCATTTGTTGCCACGTCTGCACCTGGACTATCGCGTTGGCGGTTGCGTGGGCGATGGTATCAATACTGAGTAACACATTCGCCTGCTGTTGTGCGGCTCCGGCGGTCTCGGCGCGGACCTGGCTTGCCACTTTGCCGAAGTCGTACAGCATTTGTGACACCGAAATAACCAGCGCCGGGCTAAAGCCGTGGTCGGTATAGGTATTGCCGTAACCGTTATTCATTCCGGCAGAAACCTGCGGGTAATATTTCGATTTCGCCACGTCGATCTGTTCGTTTTGCGAAAGCAGTTTGCCGATCGATTCACGAATAGAAGGATGCCAGCTCACGGCACGACTTACCGCGTCGTTGAGCATCAGGTTGCCGGGGGCGGCAGCGCTCAGCGGCAGATCGGCAACCGCGCCGTCCAGCGAGGGAAGCATCTGGCTGGTGGCCAGTCCTTCCGGCGTAATAATTTGCGGTTCATCTTCGGCAATCACCCGCAGGGTACAGAGCGTTAATGCCAGAAGTAATGCAACAGGCGCGACATTTCTCATAGTTTATCCCTTACAAAATACGGCAGCGACGACTGTTATTGCCCCGGACGTCATGGCATCCGGGGCTGTAGTTATGGCGCTTTAACGCATTGCGTTAACGTCAGGGCACGATGTGATTTTGTTGCACCAGCTCATCGAGCGTGGTGTGTACGTTCTCCAGCGTTATGAGATTGGTTGAGTGATATGTGTTGCCCGTACCGTCGCGGTCGATGGCAATCACCGTGTTGTTACCGCTGGTGGTTACGGTGAGGTAGTTGCCGAGCGTAGCGTTCTGCCCGTTCCAGCCCACCAGCAGGTCGCCGATATCGATTTTGTCACCCTGGGCCAGTGAGAAGTTGGTCCAGGTGTCGGTAGCACCATTGCTAATGTTGCCGCCGGTAGCGTCGTTGGCGTTGAGCAGGTGATAAATCAGCGTATCGCCGTAGGCGCTGCCAGTCAGGCGATCGGCATCGACGGTACTCACCACTTGCGGATTCATATTGATGGTCAGCGTAGCGGTATCGGTATGGCCATTCTGGTCGTTAAGGGTGTAGGTAAATGTCTCTTTGGTGACGATGGTGGAGAGCGAGACATCGCTGTTGAGGGCATAGGTGTAATGACCATCAATGCCAATGGTCAGTTTGCCGTACAACCCGTTAATGATGGCGCTGGTCGTGCTACTCAGCGGATCAAGTGTGACGGTACTGCCGCCCGTGCCGTTCACCGTCAGCAAGGTATGCACGCTGGCAATATGGTCTCCGTCATAAATATTGCCGGTGACGCTGTTCGCTGTGGAAGTCTCGAAGTTTTGCAGGTCGATTATCGTACCTTTCACGCTGGGGGTGATGGTGATATTCCCCAGCCCCAGCCCCCCGACGCTTCCGGTATAGTCGAGGCGATAGTTGCCGGGGTGCAGTACGATCCCGCTCAAGGCTATATCTATATTGCCACCAACCAGCAATCCGCCATTGAAAGAGTTACCGGCAATCTTGATGTTGTTGCTGTCATACAGCGCCCAGGTGACGGTCAGCCCGCCCAGCATCAGACCTGACGCGACGTTAAAATGCAGTATGGCGTTTTGCACCGCCGTTCCCGTAGCGATTTCAATGACGCCAGTACCACTTTTTGAGGTGGGTGAAAGGAGTTGGGCACTCCAGCTGGCGTTCCCGACGCTGTCGTCGGTAAACGACCGGGAAGTATCCGCCTGGGTACTAACCGCCATCGTGCTGCTGACGTCATTTACTGCATCCAGCGCCTGTGGGGTTGGTTTGATATTCAGCGATGCACTGCCGGTATCGCCGTTTGGCGCTTTGACCTTATACACGAAACTGTCCGGCGTATTGATACCGTCTGCGCCCAGTCCGCTTCTCAGCGTGTAGGTATAGTTCCCTTTCGCATCAATAGTCAGCGTGCCGTACTGCCCGTTAATGGTGGTAGTGCCCGTTCCGTTTACGGTGACACCGTTAACTTCGGTGATAACGGTATTGGCCGGAGCTGAGTCGTTGACCAGCAGGTTTCCATTGGTTGTCGCACTCAGGCTGTCGACGGCGTAGGTGTGATCGGCCTGGATATTCAGGGTATAGCTGGTCAGCAGCGTCAGACCGCCGGAGGCGTTAAGCAGGAACAGATAGTCACCGCCAGGCAGGGTGATGGTGTAATCCGTTGAGCTACCTCCTAGCAGCGCCGTGACCCAGTTGGGCTTCACGCGGAACTGCTCATACTGCTGAATGGACTCGTTGAAGCGATAAACATAGAGGTCAAAACCGCCAACCGTGACGCCGAGAACGCTGGCCTTGACGGTCAGCGTGCGGGTTGCGCCATCATCCACATTAAATTTGATCGGATTGGTTAAACCGTTAACCAGACTGACATCCAGCACATTACCCAGTCCGACGTTGGCGAGGGTGAAGCCGGTTTGCTGTGATGTGCCATGATCAACCGCGATGACCTGCGTCCCGTAAGTCAGCGCAGCCACATCGTCTGCCGCGGTTACCGTACTGGTGGTGGGCGCCTGACCGAGCGTTACCACCAGTTTTGCCGAGGAGTGATCGCTGCCATGCGTCAGCGTGTAGGTGAAACTTTCGGAACGGCCATACACCGAGATTGACGTATTGGTCAGGGTATAGGTGTAACTACCGTTCTGATTGATATGCAAGATGCCGTATTTCCCCTGCACATCAATGCCGCCCGCCGGGATGTTCACGACGTTGCCGTTACCGTCGGTGATGGCGGTGACCAGCGTGCCGGAAGGGGCATTATCCTGCCCGTTGGCGGGATCGATATCGGTGATGATATTGCCAGACTCAGTAGTACCGCCGGTGATGGTTCCTGCGCTGGCTTTTACCACTGAGACATCAAGGCTGGTGTATGCCCCGGTCGCCAGCAGGTTGGTGTTGTAGCTGACCACGCGGTAATCACCACCAGTCAGTCCGCTGTAATTGAGCGTTACGCCTGAGGCGCCCAGAGTGAGGAGGCTGGCAAAGTCTGGTTTTCCGGTATCCACCACCGTCACCCAGGCATTCAGCGCGGTGTCAAAGCGCTGGATGACGACTTCAAGTGTGTTTAACAGCGACAGCACTACGCCGGTCGCTGCGGCATTGATTGTAATGGATCCGCTGCCACCAGAAGCGATGCTGAAATTCACGCTTGCCGTATCGTTCCCCAGCACGTTGGCGACATTTCCCAGCGCATTGACCAACAGGAAACCATAATCGCTTTGATGCTCGGTGCTGACGGTGACATCGGTTTGTAGCGGTAGACTGGTGATATTGTCTTCAGCCAGCAGCGGCAATACTGGTGCGAGAGCGCTTGTCGGCGATGAGGTATTTCCCGCCGCATCGGTCGCCGTGGCGGACAGCGACTGCCCTTCAATCTGGCGAACCGGCAGGTTGACGCTGTAGACACCGCTGCTGTTGGCGATTGCCGTCACGCTGGTGCCGCCGGGCAGAGAAATGGTGACCGTGCTTCCCGCTTCGGCGACGCCGCTGACGGTACCGCCATCGGCGCTGATCAGGAGCGTTGGCGCGGTCGGTGGCGTGGTGTCCACGATCACGCTGAACGAACCGGACAACCCACTTGCGCCGTTGGCGTTGGTTGCCGTGGCGGTAAACGCATGGTTACCTTCGCTGAGTGCACCGGATGGGGTAAAGCTCCAGATCCCGTTACCGTCTGCGGTCGTGAAGCCCATTAGCACGCCGTTGTTGTACAGATTGATGACGGCGTTAGCCTGCGCCGTTCCGCTGAGCGTTGGCAGGGTGTCATTGGTGGTTTTACCGGGAGCGACGGGTCCCATGATAGTGCCGACGTCATCGAGCACGCTGGCAATAACAGGCGCAGGCGGTACGCCGGTAAACGGTGCCAGCACGTTACCCGCCGTACCGATGTTGCCTGCGGCATCCTGTGCGCTGACCATCAGAGTTTGCCCACTGATTTGCGGTGGGTTCAGAGTGAAGGTGAAATTACCGGAGGCGTTGGCGGCTGCCGTGCCGAGCACCGTTCCGCCGCTGGAGGTAATAATGACCGTGCTGTTTGGTTCGGCAACGCCGGTGAGCGCGGTGCCGTTGGCGTTTACCGCCAGCCCGGTTGGGATGCCCGGGGCAACGGTATCGACCACGATCGCTGCCGCAGACGATATGCCACTGGTATTACCCGCACTGTCCGTTGCAGTGATGGTAAACGAGTGGGTACCTTGTGCCAACGCGGTAGTCGGGGTGTAGCTCCAGTTGCCGCTGCCGTCCGCCGTTACGCTGGTGACAAAGCTGCCGTTATCATAAATATCAACTCGCGCGTTGGCTTCCGTGATGCCGTTTAACGTTGGGCGCGCGTCGTTGGTCGGCTGATTGCTGCCAATCGGTCCGGTGTTTGGCCCGACATCGTCAATAATGCTGCTGATTGAAGGCTGCGTCGGCGCCGTGGTGTCAACCACCACGCTAAAGCCTGCCGTCGCGCCGCTGGTGTTGCCCGCCGCATCAGTGGCGGTGACTGTGAAGGTGTGCGATCCATTAGCCAGCGGTGTGGTTGGGGTAAACGACCAACTGTTATTGCTTTGCACCAGCGCGGTACCCAACAGGGTGCTTCCGTCATAGATGCTGATGGTGCTGCCTGCCTCGGCGGTGCCGTTCAGCGTCGGGCGCGCATCGTTGGTCAACTGTCCGTTGCTGAGCGCTGCATTGAACACGCCGCCTGCGATATCATCCACCACCGAGACCAGCAGCGGGACGGATGGTGCAATGGTGTCGACATTAATCGTAAACCCGTCTGAGACAGGGCCCACGTTCCCGGCGGCGTCGGTGGCGATGGCGGTAAACACATGCTGACCGTTGCCAAGTGTGGTGGTCAGATATTCCCAGGTGCCGTCTATCGTCGCAGTCACCGTTGCCAGCAGCGCGCCATTATCGTAGATGGCTACCCGGGCACCGGCTTCCGCTGAACCGCTGAGTACGGGACGGGTGTCGTTGGTAAAGGCTCCGTTCGATAGCGTTCCGGTTCCCGGCTGCACGTCATCAAACGCCTGGATAATCGTTGGCGCAAGCGGGGCGACGGTATCAACAACGATGTTAAATCCCGCAGACGTCGGGCTGACGTTTCCGGCCGCGTCGGTGGCTGTTACCGTCAGCGCGTGGTTACCGTTGCCAAGTTGGGTTCCCGGAGTGAAGCTCCAGGCGCCCGTACCATCTACAGGAGCAGATCCGATCAGCGCTCCGTTATCGTAAATTTTCACCATGGAATTGGCTTCTGCCGTACCGCTAAGCGTCGGAAGTGGATCGTTCGTGGCCTGACCGTTGTTCAGATTTCCAATCAGTGGGCCGACATCATCCGCAACCTGAGTAATCACTGGTGCTGTCGGTGCCAGAGTATCGACGGTGAAGGTAAAGCCACCAGAAGGCAGGCTGGTATTGCCTGCGCTATCTGTAGCCGTGACGGTCAGAGTATGCTGGCCGTTACCCAATGCCGCAGAGGGCGTAAAACTCCAGCTTCCGCCTGCGCCGACGATGGTGGTGCCAATCGGCTGACCATCGCTCAGCACGGTAATGGTCGCGCCAATTTCACCGGTACCGCTGAGCGCCGGGCGACTTTCGTTGCTGATTTGCCCGTTGGAGATTGGCCCGGTTGTCGGCGCGGTATTGTCCTGAACGGTCAGAATTACCGGTGCAGACGGGGCAATTGAATCCACCAGTACCGTGAACGAAGAGGAGGCTCCGCTGGTGTTGCCAGCCGCATCCGTCGCCGTCACGGTAAAGATATTTTCCCCCTGCGCCAGCGCGTTTGTCGGGGTGAAGCTCCAGTTACCGGAGATATCGGCATTTGCGGTGCCAATGATCGTACCATTACTGAGAATAGTGACAATGGCATTGGGTTCGGTAATGCCATTCAGCGTGGGTTGGGCATCATTGGTCAGTTGACCGTTGGTCAGCAGAGTGCTTCCCGGCTGATCGTCGATGACTGACACAATCGTTGGCACTACTGGTGGGAGTGTGTCGACCAACAGCGAGAATGGCGCTGTTGCCGGGCTGACGTTACCCGCGGCGTCCGTGACCGTGGCGGTCAACGCGTGATTGCCCTCGCCGAGCGCCGGAGAAGGCGTAAAGCTCCAGTTGCCGCTTCCGTCGCTGGTGGTTGTGCCAATCACCGTGCCGTTATCGCGGATGGTGACTACGCTATTCGCTTCGGTAGTACCTGCCAGGGTTGGCGTATTATCGTTGGTAGTCTGCCCGGAAATGAGCGTGGTTGTTCCACCTACATCGTCGGTTACTGAAACAATAACTGGCGCACCAGGCAGGCCTGTGTCCACCGTTATTGGGTAGGATGCGGATGGGGCCCCCTGATTGCCAGCCGCGTCAGTGGCGCGCACGGTAAACGTGTGAGGGCCGTCATTCAGGGCATTTTGCGGGGTAAAGCTCCAGTTTCCGCTGTTGTTAACGGTAGTGGTGCCGATGGACACGCCGCCGTCATAAACCGTAATGGTCGCCCCAATCTCGCCAGTACCACTCAGTGTTGGGCGCGTGTCGTTAGTGCTTTGTCCACTGCCGACATTGCCCGTCACCGGAGCCACATCATCAGTAACGGCGGTGATGCTTGGCGCGAGCGGCGCGGTGGTATCGATGGTAATGGCATAGTTTGGCGACTGGCCGCTGGTGTCGCCATTCACCGTTTGAGAGACAGCGTAGTTCCAGGTCGTGCCGTCCGCCAGCGCGCTGGGGATGGTGTAGCTCCAGGCTCCGGTGCTCGCATCAGCCGGGACGGTGATCAGCAGGATTCCGTTTTGGTAGATATGTACATCAGCTCCGGCTGTTGCCACGCCTTGTAAAGTTGGCTGCGTGTCATTGGTGGTTTTTCCGTTTGCAATGATGCCAACAGTAGGGGCGAAGTCGTCAAAGATTTCAAGAGTGGGTGGAATAGGTTGCCCCGAGTTTGATGCCGTAAACGAAGTCTCAACGCTTTGATTACCCGCGGGATCCTGCGCGATAGCTGTTAGCAAAGCACCTGAGGTCTGTGCCGGAGAGAGCGTGACGGTAAATTGCCCTGTCTCGGCATCAGCGATTGCGCTGCCTAATACCGTAGAGCCCTTCGAGATAATCACAGTACTTCCAGGTTCTGCTGTTCCCTTAACGTTTGTTCCGTCAGGGTCAACAGTTGTGATCAATGGTGCATTTGGGGCATTAGTATCAAGGTTTAACGTTACTGGCGTTGCAGCGGAGATATTGTTTCCATTGCTGTCTTTTGCGATAAAAGTGAGATTATTCACGCCTTCACTTAGTGGCACGTTGATACTCCACGTGCCGTCAACACCGACCTGAACAGTTGCTATGGCGTCAGGAAGACCATTGTCATAGATGTATACAGTACTGCCTGCAATGCCGGTCCCGCTGATGGTTGGGAGGGTATCGTCCGTTACGCTACCGTTGCTTAATGAGCCAGTAAAGACACCCTGATCGTCTTCAATGTTGCTAACGACCAACGGTGTCGAATTCACCGTAAACGAGATGCTATTTGAGGTACCGCTGGGGTTGCCTGCGGCATCGGTGGCGACTGCCGTCAGCGTGTAGGTGCCATTGGGCAGCGCCGTCGTCGGTGTGATACTCCACGAACCATTCACTACGGTAGTAGTGCCGATGACGGTAGTGCCGTTATACAGAGTAATGATCGAGCCGCTTTCCCCGGTTCCGCGCACGGTTGGCGTGCTGTCATCGGTTGTGCCGTTCTCTGCGATATCTCCCTGAACTGTGCCTGCGTTGTCATTTGCAGCAGTGATTGTAGGCGTTGCGGGAGGTGTAATATCAATGTTCAGGGTGATGGCTGTCGACGGCTGGCTGACGTTGCCTGCCGGATCGGTTGCGGTGAGGGTAACCTGGTAACTATCCGGGTTAATAGGCATGGTCGGCGTAAAGCTCCAGGTGCCGTCTGCGCCAACCGTTGTGGTACCCAGCGGTGTAGTATTGCCGTCGAGATACACCGAAATAACATCACCCGCCGTACCGGTGCCGCTAAAGGTTGGCGTGGTGTCATTGGTATTGCCATTCGTGACCACGCCCGTTACCGGAGCCACATCGTCGGTAATGACAGGCGCGCCAGGCTGCACGGGGGGCGTATTGTCAACCGTCAGGGTAAAGCTCGCCGACGGGATCCCCGTATTGCCTGCTGCGTCAGTCGCTGTGGCGGTGAATTTATGCGGTCCTTCAGGCAGCGCATTCGGTGGCGTAAATGTCCATGTACCGTCAGGCTGGACGGTGGTGCGACCCAACGTTGTGCCGTTATCAGCAACGGTGATGGTTGCTCCCGGCTCGCCAGTACCAGAAAGAACAGGGGTGGTACTTTTCGTACTGCCGCCGTTTGCCAGGGGGAGGGTAGCGCCGCCTATCAGTCCCTCTCCGGCGACAATAATCGGAGCAGCAGGTGGCGTGGTATCGATGGTTAACGCAAAGCTTGCGGGTGTGCTGGCATTACCTGCGGCATCTGTCGCCACGGCGGTCAGCGTGTGCGGCCCTTCGCTTAGCGGTTGAGTCACCTGAATGCTCCAGTTACCGTCCGCCGGTACCAGCACGCTGCCAATAGGCGTCGTGCCGTCATACAGCGTGACGGTTGAACCGGCAACACCCGTGCCGTTAAGTTTTGGTAGCGTATCGTCCGTACTCTGGTTGGTAAGTAGATCGCTTTTAATGCTGCCGACATCATCCGTCATGCTGAGAATGACTGGCGTGGCGGGCGCTTGTGTATCAACCGTGATCGTCACAACCGTTGGCGAGGTGGTGACGTTACCTGCCATATCTGTAGCCAATACCGTGAAATTATGCACCCGGTCAGTGAGCGGAGCGCCATTTGGCACTGTATAGCTCCAGGAACCTGAGCTAGTGACGAGGATGGTGTCCAGTAAAAGGCCATTGTCAAAGAGGCTAACTAACGAACCTGGTTCACCGGTGCCTGAAATCGTCGGCGTGTTGTCGTTGGTGATGCCGCCGTTGCTCGCAACGTCGCCGGTTATCGTACCGACGTTATCGTTCACCAGCGTGATTGCGGGAACAATTGGCGCAATGGTATCGACAATTATTTTCCAGCTTGCCGCGCTGCTGGTGTTATTCGCGGCGTCTGTGGAGGTCACCGTGAAGATGTGAGCGCCCTCGCTTAGCGCCGAGACTGGCGTATAGTTCCAGTTACCGTTGATATCAGCGACAACGGTCGTCAGCAGGGTGCCGTTATCGTAAATTTTGACCTGAGAACCTGCTTCGGCGGTGCCTTCCAGCTTAGGTTTGCTATCGTTGGTGACATCGCCGTTATTGAGAGGGCCCTGGTACATGGGCTGGTCATCCGTCACGGCGGTGATGATGGGTGTTCCGGGGGCGGTAATATCCGGAGCCACCGCGGAAGTTGGCTGACTCTCGTTATTGCTACTGTCCGTTGCGGTAACTTTTACCGTTTCGCCGTTCATTTTCGACGGCGTAATCGACACCGTGAAGTTGCCGCCGCTGTCTGCCTGGCCTGTGCCGATCTGATTACCATTGCTGTCTTTTACGGTGACGGTGCTTCCCGCTTCAGCATGTCCGCTTACAGAACCACCGTCCCCGGCGACGGTGACGCCGGTTGGCGCGTCAGGCGCCGTGGTATCCGGGGCGGTAATCGCGCTGTTGCCGCTGGTATTGCCAGCAGCATCCGTCGCGTTGGCGACAAGATGTTCTCCGTTGGTCTGCGGCGGAACCAGCGTGGCGGTGAATTCTCCGTTCGAGCCGGCGGTTACTGTTCCAATTATCGCGCCACCAGGATCCAGAATATGTACCGTACTGTTGGGTTCCGCCATGCCGGTAACCTGATCGCCTGTAGGATTAATCACCAGATTAGCTGGCGGCAGCGGGGCCGTGATGTCTGGCGCGAGCGCGGTTTCCGGTAGGCTTGGGTTCCCGGCAGGATCGGTGGCGATAGCGGTAATGGTTTCACCATTGGTCTGAGGCGGGTTAATGGTGATGGTAAATGAGCCATCCGTTCCGGCGACGCCGCTGCCGATCTGAAGACCGTTATTATTATTGATGGTCACGGTACTTCCTGGTTCGGCTGTACCGGTGACGACAGAGCCGTCGGCAGATACGTTCAGATCGTCCGGCGCTGGCGGTGGCTGAGTATCGATAGTGATATTGAATGCCGCTGACGTTCCTCCCGTGCCCAGGTGGTTGGTTGCTGTGGTGGTGAAGGAGTATGTGTCGTCCTGCAAGTTGGTGTTGGAGGTCCAGGTCCAGTTGCCGCTGGAATCGGCAAGCACGCTTACAACAAGCGCGCCGTTGTTATAAATGTTAACCGTGCTGTTGGCGTCTGCGGTACCCGAGATCGTAGGCGTTGGGTCGTTGGTGGCCTGATTATTGTTCAATGGCCCAGTTGAGGGGGTAACATCATCCACAATGCTGATGATAACAGGCACGCCCGGGTAGCCAGAGTTGGTGGCATTGAAGGACGTGTCTGGCCCGACGTTGCCTGCCTGGTCCTGAATCTTCGCGATCAGCGCTTCACCGTGCGTCTGTGAAGGTGAAATCGAGATGACGAAATTGCCGGTTTGATCAACGGTAGTTGAACCCAAAACCTGATTATTACTACCGATGATAATGACCTAGCTTCCCACCTCTGCACTACCGGTTACCGCGGTGCCTTGCAGGTTTACGGAGGAAATGACCGCGCCTTCAGGCGGGGTGGTATCAACGGTGAATGTCGGTACACTCGTTTCCGTGCTCACGTTACCCGCATCGTCAGTTTGCGTCAGCGTCAGATTGTGAACACCGTCGCTAAGCGGCGTGTCAGGTGTAAACGTCCAGTTACCATTGTCATCCACCTGAACCATCCCAATCAGAATGCCATTATCAGAAATGCTGATGTAAGAGCCCGCTTCACCAGTGCCTGTGAGTGTTGGCGTGGCATCGTCGGTTACACCGTTATTACCTATCAAGCCTTTAATGGAACCTGAATCGTCAGTTACTTCCGTGACCACAGGGGCGTCGGGGGCAAGCGTATCGACAATAATCTCCCAACTGTCCGACATGTCGCTGCTGCCTGTACCGTCTGATGCACTGACGGTAAACTTGTGGGTACCGTCTGCGAGTGGAGAGGATGGCGTAAACGACCAGTTGCCGTTGGCATCGATAGTGACCTGGCCTATTTCGACGCCGTTATCAAAAATATGCAATGTGGCATTTGCGGGGCCGGTGCCCTGAAGAGTGGGCGTATTATCGTTGGTGGATTCCTGCTGATTAACAGGGCCAGTAATCAGCTCCTGGTTATCGATTACGCTGGTGATAACGGGTACGTCAGGCATGTTAGGGGTTGTTGTTGGCGGTGAACCACCATCCCCATTACCACCGTTGCCATCACCGTTGCCATTTCCGCCATTTCCGTTGCCGGCGTTATTATCACTCCCGCCGCCACCACCACCGCCACCTCCACCACCCGCCGCGAGGCCAATTCCGCCTGCGACCGCGATCCCACCAAGAACCCACGGCCAGACGGCGCCGCCTTCATGGCTTCCCTCGGCAGTCATTAGCGGAGTGAGATCGTCCAGATGCTGGAAATGGAATGCCCCATCAGTATCCTGAACCCACCACAGCGCGCCATTACTGTCTTCCAGAACAAGCTGGTTTTGCGCATCACCTTTTCCGACATAGAAGTTCTTAATGGTGATGGTTTCACCTGAGCGGAGTGTGACAACCAGATCCTGATTCACGCGAGTCAGTTGACTTACCTCCTCACGTGACACCGACAGTTTCACGATAGAAGGCGAACTGAGCGTAACTTCAGAGGATTCAACATTTGTGGAAACGCCAGTTAATTTTGATACAACGGCGAGTAGACGCATATGTTCACTCCTGATGGCATGTCGGGAGTATTAATCCGCAACAGCGCGCTGGGAAAATGAGCAGACAGGGGCCCCGTTCACCATAAAGATGAATTTACACATGTAATTACATTGATTAGGTCATGCAGAGGTTCATTTACTTATCAAATACGTTCGGGCCCTGTTAGCTGAATAGTTCTTTCGTATTAGATGATATAGTCAGAAAGAATGTATTCTGCAACTTATCCATATTAAAAATATATTTGGCTAATTGAAAAGTATACTTTCCGGTGTGTATTTAATGATTTATTTTTAGTTAACTTATTGTATTTAAAGGTTTTGTATTTTAATTGAAATGAGAAGTGATATAATAAACAACAGTAATAATAGTGTTATTAAATAAGTTTGAATATAGGTGGCATGGTCTTGAAGTTTTATTTTATTAGACTATGGGGCGCTACGGTAATGCCAGGGGAGTTTATTTCATACCTGAACGATTCAGCACAAATAAACCATAAACCTGATGAATGTATTGGGTGGGTTTCAATAACTAAAAAAATAAGAACCAGTCTCGGGATGAGAGACTGGTCACAGGAGAATAGCGTTTAGCGACCAGCATTTTTCATAATACGCGCTTTATCTAACTGCCATTCGCGTTCTTTCACATCGGAGCGCTTGTCGTGCTGTTTCTTACCTTTCGCGACGCCAATTTTCACTTTGCACCAGGCATTTTTCCAGTACAGTGAAAGCGCAACAACGGTATAACCGTCACGATTCATTCGACCATACAGGGAATCGAGTTCACGTTGGTTTAACAACAGCTTACGGGTACGGGTGGGGTCACATACCACATGCGTTGAGGCAACAGCCATTGGCGTGAAGTTGGCGCCAAACAGGAACGCTTCGCCGTCTTTAAGGATGACGTAACTGTCGCCGATGTTAGCTTTACCCGCGCGCAGGGATTTGACTTCCCAACCTTGCAGAGCGAGTCCTGCTTCGAACTCTTCTTCAATAAAGTATTCGTGTCGTGCGCGCTTGTTAAGCGCGATTGTGGCTGAGCCAGGTTTGTGTGCTTTTTTCTTCGTCATAATGCCGCTCAGTATAGGTAATCTGGAATCGAAAAACACCCCATTTCATCCAGCGGGGCGCAAGGCGCTATCTTAGCACGAGTTAGGCTATAGCGTTTTTTTTAGCGGGGGATAAATGGTATTATTTGTGTGATTGATATTGATGGAAATTGTTATGCCTCAGATTAGCCGGACCGCTTTAGTACCTTACAGTGCGGAACAGATGTATCAGCTAGTGAATGATGTTAAATCCTATCCCCAGTTTTTACCGGGATGCACCGGTAGCCGTGTGCTGGAGTCGACTCCGGGACAGATGACCGCGGCGGTGGATGTCTCGAAAGCAGGGATTAGCAAAACATTCACCACGCGCAATCAATTGACCAGTAACCAGAGCATCCTGATGCATCTGGTCGACGGACCGTTCAAGAAACTCATTGGCGGATGGAAGTTTACGCCACTGAGTCATGAAGCGTGCCGCATTGAATTTCATCTCGATTTTGAGTTTACCAATAAGTTAATCGAGCTGGCATTTGGTCGTATCTTTAAAGAGCTGGCTTCGAACATGGTGCAGGCCTTCACGGTCCGCGCGAAAGAGGTTTACAGTGTCAGCGTCAGCTAAAATTGTCGTTGAAGTGGCGTATGCGCTACCCGAGAAACAGTATCTACAGCGTGTGACGCTGCAACAGGGCGCTACGGTGGAAGAGGCTATCCGCGCTTCCGGGCTGCTGGAATTGCGTACCGATATCGATCTCAGCAAAAATAAAGTGGGCATTTACAGCCGTCCGGTAAAGCTTGCTGATGTTCTCCAGGACGGTGATAGGGTGGAAATTTACCGGCCACTGATTGCTGATCCGAAAGAGCTGCGCAGACAGCGAGCAGAGAAATCTGCTAAAAAATAGCAGACAATAAAAAAGGTGCTCATTGAGCACCTTTTTTTAATCTGTTAATCCTACTTGTTGTCGGTCAAAGCAGGTTTGTTATCAATGTTCGTCAAAATGCCGCTGCTGTTAAAGGTCAGCGTCAGTGTTTGCTGGGTTACGCCTTCATGACCAGGTTGCTGACGGAACACATAAAACCAGGTGTTAGTGCCAAAAGGATCGGACATCATTGGTGTACCCAGAGCATAAGCAACCTGCTGTTGCGTCATACCCGTGCGCACTTTGGCGACATCGGTAGGTGTCAGATAATTTCCCTGGTTGATGTCAGGGCGGTAAACCACTCGCTCCAGAGTGGAACAGCCTGCAGTCAACATCAGTAGTACTGCTGCAGCAGCAGTCAGCGTTTTACAGCGCATAGTGATTTGATTCCTTTTCGGGCCCGAGCAGTACGCGGCTCATATGTAATATGCCGATGATAATAGACCTTTCACCACTTTAAAACCTTTTGCTGTCGGGTCGGTCGGCGATTTTATGTTGAACTCAGACCTTAACAAGGTAAAAAAGTTTATGCCGCCAGCAGTTCTTTTGCATTTGCGAGGGTATTGCGCGTCACTTCGCTACCGCCAAGCAGGCGGGCTAATTCCTGCAGGCGAGCGCGTTTATCAAGCGGCTGCATGTGTGTTTCGGTCATCGCGCCATCCGTTTCTTTGCAGACGTAGAAGTGTTGATGACCACAGCCAGCAACCTGCGGCAAGTGAGTAACGCACATTACCTGAGTTGACTCGCCCAACTGACGCAGCATTTTTCCCACTACCGCAGCAGTCGGGCCGCTGATACCGACATCCACTTCATCGAAAATCAGCGCCGGTGTTTCCATTTTGCGTGCGGTAATAACCTGAATAGCCAGCGCAATGCGCGACAGTTCCCCACCTGAAGCCACTTTCGCAATCGGCTGCAACGGCTGGCCTGGGTTAGTGGTCACTTTAAACTCTACGCGATCGGCACCGTCTGCGCTCAAATGATGTTCCTCAAATTTCACATCAATGCAAAAGACACCGTGCGGCATTGAGAGAGTATGCATGCTCTCTGTAATCAGTTGTCCCAGCTCCTGAGCATAATGCTGGCGCTGTTTGTGCAGCATTTTTGCCGTTTCCAGAGCCTGCTGGTGGTGATTGTTCACCGCCAGGGTTAAGGTTTCGAGCGAGTCGGCCTGATCGTCTAACTGCTGTTGTTCATCCAGCAATGACTGATAGAACTGTGGCAGCGCTTCAGGGGCAACATGATGCTTGCGGGCCAATGAGATTTGTTTGGAAATACGCTGTTCAAGTTCGAACAAACGGTTAGGGTCCAAATCCAGACGATCGCAATAGTGGCGCAGCTCGTCGCTGGCTTCGCTGAGTTGAATCGTGGCCTCTTCCAGCATATCCAGGATACCGGAAAGTTTGCCGTCCATGCCTGCCAGTTCAGTGACCAGTTGCTTTGCAGTGTACAGCTGGCTTTGCAGGTTGATGTCTTCGCCATCCGCCAGGATAGCCAGCGCCTGTTGGCTGGTGGTGAGCAATTGCCCGCTGTTAGCCAGACGCTTGTACTCTTCATCAATTTGCTCAAATTCACCCGGCTGCGGGTTGAATTCGTTCAGTTCTTTTAACTGGTATTGCAACAGTTCCGCCCGGGCTGCGCGTTCCTGACTCTGTTGTTGATGATGCGCCAGGTCACGGCAGCTTTGGTGCCACAGCTGGTAGCGCGCAGCCATTTCCTGAGTCAGGGGCGCTTCATTGGCGTAACCATCCAGCAGAGACTTTTGGTGTTCTGATTTTGTCAGGAGCTGATGCGCATGCTGACCGTGGATTTGAATAAGCAACTGGCCCAGCTTGCGCAGCTGTGACAACGGTACGGCAGTGCCGTTAATGAAGCCGCGTGAACGTCCATCGCTGCTGATAACACGACGCAGCAAACATTCACGGCCTTCCTCAAGCTGGTTTTCTTCCAGCCAGCGCAGAGCTGCGGGGGTGTCTTTTAAGGCGAATCGCGCGCAGAGGTCGGCTCGCGTGGCGCCTGCACGTACCATGTCGGCGTCTGCGCGTCCGCCCAGGCACAAACCGAGAGCATCAATGGCAATGGACTTACCCGCACCGGTTTCACCGGTAATAACGGTCATTCCGTTCTGGAAATCGATCTCAAGTTCACGAACGATAGCAAAATTGCTGATGGTCAGTTGTGCCAACATAGCTGTTTTCCTGTATGAAAAACCATAACTGTAATTACATACAGTATAAACTGGTTTTTTATACAGTAAAGAGGTTGGCGTTAAATTAAAATAATTTTTTTGACCAGCCTAGTTTAGTGCTTAATGTGTTGAAATAGCTGTAATCTTTTGGGTGTATCAGGTTCAGATGATAATCACAGCGGCGAATTAATACGTCTTCACCTTCCTGTATAGGCAGGGCGATCTGGCTGTCGCAACTGATTTCCAGATCGTTACGGCGATGAGAGAAGCGCAGGCGAATGGTGCTGCTACTGTTGATCACCAGCGGTCGTGCGGAAAGCGTATGCGGGAACATCGGGACCAGCGTAATAGCATCCAGTGAAGGCGTCAGGATCGGACCTCCGGCAGAGAGCGAGTAGGCGGTAGAGCCGGTCGGTGTGGAAATAATCAAGCCGTCCGAACGCTGGGAGAAGGCAAAAATTTCATCGATATAGACTTCAAATTCAATCATGTGCGCCACTTTTCCGGGGTGCAACACAACTTCATTGATCGCAGTGCTAATACGCTTCTGGCAATCCTGTTGGCACACCTGGGCTTCAAGTAAAAAGCGCTTTTCGCTGATGTAGTGGCCTTCCAGCACGTCAGCTAACTGTTGGTGGGCATTGTCTGGGTCAAGGTCGGTCAGAAAACCAAGATTACCGCGGTTAATGCCAATAACCTTGATGTCATAACGTGCCAGGGTGCGTGCGGCGCCCAGCATATTGCCGTCGCCGCCGACTACCACGGCGAGGTCTGCCTGCTGGCCAATCTCTGCAAGCGTACCGGTTTTCACATTTTTCAGCTGCAGCTCGTGGGCGATTTGTTGCTCAACGATAACCTCATAACCTTTGGCGCACAGCCAACGGTAGAGCATTTCATGTGTGGTCAGTGCAGTGGGGTGACGTGGATGCCCCACAATGCCAATACACTTGAAATGTTTGTTCATTTTCTCGAGGTCCTTGTAACGAAGATTAGTGACAATGTGAGTACTTCCCTTGAATCCCTGAATCTGATCCCCATAATAAGCCAAGTTAGCGAGATGAATGCGAAAAAAACGCGGAGAAATTCATGAGTAGTAAAGAACAGAAAACGCCTGAGGGGCAAGCCCCGGAAGAAATTATCATGGATCAGCACGAAGAAGTTGAGGCGGTTGAACCAGACGCTTCTGCTGAGCAGGTGGATCCGCGCGATGAAAAAATTGCGAATCTGGAAGCTCAGCTTGCTGAAGCCGAAACGCGCGAGCGCGACAGCGTGTTGCGTATCAAAGCGGAAATGGAAAACCTGCGTCGTCGTACCGAACTGGACGTAGAAAAAGCGCATAAGTTTGCACTGGAAAAATTCGTCAACGAACTGCTGCCGGTGCTGGATAGCCTGGACCGTGCGCTGGAAGTTGCGGACAAAGACAATGACGCTATGGCGGCTATGGTCGAAGGTATTGAGCTGACTCGTAAGTCAATGCTGGATGTTGTGGCGAAGTTCGGCGTACAGGTAGTTGCGGATATCGACGTGCCGATGGACCCGAACGTGCACCAGGCGATTGCAATGGTAGAGTCTGACGACGTTGCTGCCGGTAATGTGCTGATGGTTATGCAGAAAGGCTATACCCTGAACGGACGTACCATCCGTGCGGCGATGGTCTCTGTGGCGAAAGCCAAAGGCTAATCAGCCTCAGACCGGGTAATGCTGATGCGCTACCCGGTCTGGATTACTCTCACTGGTCCGATACGCTTTCCCGCAGCGGTTTGACGGGCAACACCTGCACCTGTTTAATCATATTATCCTGCACGTCGAGAATATCGATATCGTACTGCCCAATACGCACACGTGTGCCAGCAACCGGGATCTCTTCCAGCGCTTCAAGAATAATACCGTTCACGGTACGAGCGTCATCTTCCGGCAGGTGCCAGTTAAACGCCTTATTGATTTCACGAACGTTGGCGCTACCGTCAATGATCACCGAACCGTCATTCTGCGGCGTGACTTCTTCGGCAAGCGTCGGTGACATTGAGGTCGTGAAGTCACCAACAATCTCTTCCAGAATATCCTCGACCGTAACCAGTCCTTGAATATCGCCATATTCATTAACGACCAGGCCCACTTTCTTCTTATTGCGCTGAAATTTAATGAGCTGGGTGCTGAGTGGTGTGCCTTCCGGAACGTAATAAATTTCGTCGGCGGCGCGTAACATGGTCTCTTTGGTGAACTCTTTTTTCTCGGCCATCAATCGCCAGGCTTCACGTACGCGCAGCATACTGATGGCATCGTCGAGCGAGTCGCGATACAGCACAATACGACCGTGCGGGGAGTGCGAAAGCTGACGCACGATTGATTTCCAGTCATCGTTAATATCAATGCCGATGATTTCATTACGCGGGATCATGATGTCATCGACGCTGACTTTTTCCAGGTCCAGCACTGACAACAGCATATCCTGGTTACGGCGTGAGATTTGCGAGCGCGATTCATTCACCAGCGTTCGCAGTTCATCTTTACTCAGCGAACCGCTCACTACGATATCCGTTTTGATGCCCATCATGCGCATCAGAAGCCGCGTAATGGTGTTGAGTAGCCATACTAACGGCATCATCAGAATCTGCAGCGGAGCCAGCAGGACGCTGCTCGGATAGGCAACTTTTTCCGGATATAGCGCGGCAATCGTCTTTGGTAGCACTTCGGCAAAAACCAGCACCACAAACGTCAGTACCCCGGTGGCAATGGCGACGCCAGCATCGCCATACAGGCGCATACCGACAATGGTGCCGAGTGCGGAGGCCAGAATATTCACCAGATTATTACCGATGAGCACCAGGCTTATCAGGCGATCCGGCTTGCGAAGTAACTTTTCAACGCGTTTTGCCTGGCGATTTCCCTGTTTGGCCCGATGGCGTAGGCGGTAGCGATTCAGGGTCATCATTCCAGTTTCAGAACCGGAAAAATAGGCGGAAATGACCACCATGATGAGGAGCGTGATAATGAGCGTGGTGGTGGAGATGTGTTCCACGTAGGGTTCCTTAAAGATTTAACTCACGAACTGCTGCAGGATACGGCTGCCGAAATAGGCCAGCGTCAGAATGCCAGCGCCTGCGACGTTAAACCATACGACGCGACGTCCGCGCCAACCTTCATGGTAATGCCCCCACAACAGAACGATATAGACAAACCATGCCACGATAGAGAGAACGGCTTTATCAATGTTCTCGGTACTGAACAGGTTATGCATGTAAAACAGGCCAGTGCACAGGGTGAGCGTCAGCAGAACCACGCCAATTTGGGTGATATGAAACATCTTCCGCTCAATACTCATCAGTGGCGGCATCTCATTGCTGAAGGCCAGTTTTTTGTTTTTCAGTTGGTAATCGATCCATGCCAACTGTAGCGCGTAGAGCGCGGCGATAATCAGCGTGGCGTAAGCGAACAGTGATAGCCCGATGTGAATCATCATGCCTGGCGTAGCTTCGAGATGGGTGATGAACTCGTTAGGCATAAACGTGGCGAAGGCCAGGTTTATCAGCGCAAAGGCGTAGACAATGGGCAGCAATAGCCAGCCACGATTGCGGGACGCGACGATGGTCATTACCGTACAGATCATCAGGCTTACCAGCGAGCCGACGTTCAACAGACTCAGGTTTTGTCCGCTTTCACCGCCGGGTAGGATACGCGCTTCCAGGGCGATAGCATGGCTTACCAGCGCAACGACCGCAGAGAGAATAGCCATACGCCGCCAGCCGCTGTTTTTTTGCAGCAGAGCGGGAATAATCAGCGCGAGGCTGACTGAGTAGGCGACAAGGGCGAGCAGAGCAAAAACGGGCATATAGGTGTCGACAGTTGGCCAGTGATAAAGAAAAGCAGTATAGCGTTACGTGACCGCTGCTCCAACCGTTGCATAACAACAAAGGCGGCTTCATGTTATACTGCGACAAATTTCTGTTGATGTGTCGCTGTCGCGACCGACCGTTTCCATCCCAGGCGAGAGACAATGTTTGATAATTTAACCGATCGTTTGTCGCGCACGCTGCGCAATATCAGTGGCCGTGGACGCCTTACTGAAGACAACGTTAAAGAGACGCTGCGCGAAGTGCGCATGGCGCTGCTGGAGGCTGACGTAGCGCTGCCGGTAGTGCGTGAGTTTATCAATCGCGTAAAAGAGAAAGCGGTTGGTCATGAAGTTAACAAAAGCCTGACGCCGGGTCAGGAGTTCGTCAAGATTGTCCGTAACGAACTGGTTGCGGCAATGGGCGAAGAAAACCAGACCCTGAATCTGGCTGCACAGCCGCCAGCCGTGGTGCTGATGGCGGGCCTGCAGGGTGCGGGTAAAACGACCAGCGTCGGTAAGCTGGGTAAATTCCTGCGCGAGAAGCACAAGAAGAAAGTGCTGGTGGTCTCTGCGGACGTTTATCGCCCGGCGGCGATCAAACAGCTGGAAACGCTGGCCGAGCAGGTCGGTGTCGACTTCTTCCCGTCGGATGTCGGCCAGAAGCCGGTCGATATCGTTAACGCCGCGCTGAAAGAAGCCAAACTCAAATTCTACGACGTGCTGCTGGTGGATACCGCCGGTCGTCTGCACGTTGACGAAGCGATGATGGACGAAATCAAACAGGTCCACGCTTCTATCAAGCCGGTAGAAACGCTGTTTGTGGTCGACGCCATGACCGGTCAGGATGCCGCAAATACCGCAAAAGCCTTTAACGAAGCGCTGCCGTTAACCGGCGTAGTGCTGACAAAAGTTGATGGTGATGCCCGTGGCGGTGCGGCGCTCTCTATTCGTCATATTACCGGTAAGCCGATTAAATTCCTCGGCGTCGGCGAGAAAACCGAAGCACTGGAGCCGTTCCATCCGGATCGTATTGCTTCGCGCATTCTCGGCATGGGTGACGTGCTGTCGCTGATCGAAGATATCGAAAGCAAGGTTGACCGCGCACAGGCAGAAAAATTAGCCAGCAAGCTGAAAAAAGGCGATGGCTTCGATCTCAACGATTTCCTTGAACAGCTTAACCAGATGAAAAACATGGGCGGTATGGCAAGCCTGATGGGCAAGCTGCCGGGCATGGGTCAGATCCCTGACAATGTGAAATCGCAGATGGACGATAAAGTGCTGGTGCGTATGGAAGCCATCATCAACTCGATGACGATGAAAGAACGCGCTAAGCCGGAAATTATCAAAGGTTCCCGCAAACGCCGTATCGCTGCCGGTTGCGGTATGCAGGTACAAGACGTAAACCGCCTTCTGAAACAGTTCGACGACATGCAGCGCATGATGAAGAAAATGAAGAAGGGCGGAATGGCGAAGATGATGCGTGGTATGAAGGGGATGATGCCCCCAGGATTCCCTGGCCGCTAATCGGCCTGGCTTGTTTGCCATTTCGGCACCGGGGTGTGCTCGCCATCCTCACGTACTGCGTGTACGCTCCGGTGGCTGCGCGCACGCCGGCACCGAACTGACGGCACCGCCAACGGCCTTTTATAGCAGAGTTATCAACTGCTGATTGCATTTTCCCCAGAAATCAGTAAAATTTTCGGGCTTTTAATATGACACCCGGGCTCCGTTCCTCGATGGGGCCTGGGTGTTTTATTCACACAAGAGGATGTTATGGTTACTATTCGTTTAGCTCGTCACGGCGCTAAAAAGCGTCCGTTCTACCAGGTTGTTGTTACCGACAGCCGTAATGCACGCAACGGTCGCTTCATCGAGCGCGTTGGCTTCTTTAACCCAATCGCTAGCGAAAAAGAAGAAGGCACTCGCCTGGATCTGGATCGCATCGCTCACTGGGTTGGCCAGGGCGCGACTATTTCTGATCGCGTAGCTACGCTGATCAAAGTAGCAAACAAAGCAGCTTAATCTGTCACGGTGGTCATGATGAGCAAGCAACTCGCCGCACAGGCTCCTGTGGAACCCATCGTTTTGGGGAAAATGGGGTCTTCTTACGGTATCCGTGGTTGGCTCAGAGTGTTTTCTTCCACTGAAGACGCCGAAAGCATTTTTGACTATCAGCCCTGGTTTATCCAGAAGGCGGGTCAGTGGCAGCAAGTACAGCTGGAAAGCTGGAAGCACCACAATCAGGATCTGATCATCAAGCTGAAAGGCGTTGACGATCGTGATTCGGCGAATCTACTGACTAATTGCGAAATTGTCGTGGATTCCTCGCAGTTGCCAGCGCTGGAAGATGGTTCCTACTACTGGAAAGACCTTATGGGCTGCCAGGTAGTGACTACTGAAGGCTACGATCTCGGTAAAGTCGTCGATATGATGGAAACCGGTTCGAATGACGTCATCGTCATCAAGGCAAACCTGAAAGATGCGTTTGGTATCAAGGAACGTCTTGTGCCGTTCCTCGATGGGCAGGTTATCAAGAAAGTCGATCTCGCTACTCGTACTATCGAAGTAGATTGGGATCCTGGTTTTTAAACCACCGGATAAACGGTAAAAGTCGGCGTTATGGGGATTGGCTTGTGTTTATAGGTATCGTTAGCCTGTTTCCAGAAATGTTCCGCGCAATTACCGATTACGGGGTAACTGGCCGGGCAGTAAAAAATGGCCTGCTGAACATCCAGAGTTGGAGTCCTCGTGACTTTACTCATGACCGGCACCGTACCGTGGACGATCGTCCTTACGGCGGCGGACCGGGGATGTTAATGATGGTGCAACCTTTACGGGACGCCATTCATGCAGCAAAAGCTGCGGCTGGTGAAGGCGCAAAGGTGATTTATCTGTCACCTCAGGGACGCAAGCTTGATCAAGCGGGCGTCAGCGAACTGGCCACGAATCAAAAGCTGATTCTGGTATGTGGTCGCTATGAAGGAATAGATGAGCGCGTGATTCAAACCGAAATTGACGAAGAATGGTCAATCGGCGATTACGTACTCAGCGGTGGTGAGTTACCGGCAATGACGCTGATCGACTCCGTGTCCCGGTTTATTCCGGGAGTTCTGGGTCATGAGGCTTCGGCAATCGAAGATTCGTTTGCTGATGGGTTGCTGGATTGCCCGCACTATACCCGACCTGAAGTGTTAGAGCAGATGGAAGTACCGGCGGTGTTACTGTCGGGGAACCACGCTGAGATACGTCGCTGGCGTTTGAAGCAGTCGCTGGGCCGGACCTGGCTTAGAAGACCTGAACTTCTGGAAAACCTGGCTCTGACTGAAGAGCAAGCAAGGTTGCTGGCGGAGTTCAAAAAGGAACACGCACAACAGCAACATAAACATGATGGGCAGGCGTAAGCCCCCAATATCAGTTTACCCAGGATAAGAGATTAAATTATGAGCAACATTATTAAGCAACTTGAACAAGAACAGATGAAGCAGGACGTACCTTCCTTCCGTCCGGGTGATACCGTGGAAGTGAAAGTATGGGTTGTTGAAGGTTCCAAAAAACGTCTGCAGGCATTCGAGGGCGTGGTTATCGCTATTCGTAACCGCGGTCTGCACTCTGCATTCACTGTTCGTAAAATTTCCAACGGCGAAGGCGTTGAGCGTGTCTTCCAGACTCACTCTCCGGTAGTTGACAGCATTGCTGTTAAACGTCGTGGTGCTGTTCGTAAAGCTAAACTGTACTACCTGCGTGAGCGCACTGGTAAGTCTGCTCGTATCAAAGAGCGTCTTAACTAAGATTCGCGCAAGCGACATCCTGTTAGAAAAGGGCTGGCCGAAAGGCTGGCCCTTTTTTTATTGATGCTGCCCATAATATGTCGAAATATTGTGGGGTGTGGTTAATAAATAAATTATCCGATATTTTGGCGGGAACTGAAGTTCAGAAAGCATTGTTTATTGTTGTTACGGTTGTAATGGTGGATGCAGTGCGGTTGATTACATGTTGATGGTGATTATAATAAAAATAATTATATTGATATGGTTGCATCGCCTTGTTTTTACGACATATTAGAAACGGATCACAAACGGTAAACATTGTTTTGATAGTATGTGGTCTGTAATTGCGAAACCCAATGCATCTATATTTACCAAGATTATTGTTTGGGTGATTATGCTGGGTTTGGTTCTGTAACTGGCTAGTGCTCGATAAGGATTTTAGTACCTAACTGGTGCTAAAGCGTGCGAGGAATGTCAGGCAGCAACAATAAAAATCATGAGTAATATTTGATGTTCTCTATTTAAAGGATAATACTAATGAAAGTATGCTTTTCTTTTCTAATAATAGTACTGCTCTCAATTTCATCTTCTACTGTATCTGCAAAAAATTACCCATGTTCTAAATCTAAAGGTGGAGTATCGCATTGCACCGCTGACGGAAAATTTGTTTGTAATGATGGTAGTATTAGTCGCTCTAAGAAAAAGTGTTCTTAAAAGTATCGTCTCGTGAGGCGTACTAGATGGGGTGAAGCCAAACGTCTGATTCGTTCACATCTTTTACCCCACAAGCTGACCTTCACGAAAACTAAAGGTAAGAAGAATCGCACGGTGCTGATCCCTCGGTGGCTGTATGACGAGCTAGCTCCTTTGCAGGGAATAATGTTTCATCCTTGCTATCAAGAGTTCAAGAAAATGCTCTCACTGACCGATATTGTGTTGGCTGAAGGGCAGAAGATGCATGTTTTACGTCACACGTTTGCAAGCCACTTTATGATGAATGGTGGCAATATCTTTGTATTACAGAGAATATTTGGTCACTTGTACATACGAGAAACTATGCGTTATGCGCACTTTGTTCCTAGCCATTAGGAAGAGGCAGTAATTTATAATCCCATAGCCAAACTATAATTTAGAGGTGAGATGATGAATAATTATTTAGATGAATATAGGCGTAAGATTCCTTTATATAATGAATTGATGGATCAAACTCAACGCACTCTTCATAAGATTTTAGAGGAGGAGGGGGTTGCCCTATTTTCCATCGATGGACGCGTTAAAACTACCGAGTCATTAGAATCTAAGGTGTCAAGGAAAACTTACGTTAACCCTGTGAATGATATTGAAGATTTATGCGGGGTTAGAGTGATTTGTTATTATGAGTCGGACTTGAATAACATTGAAGCTGTTATAAAACGAGAATATGATGTAATTTCTGAGTCTGACAAGCAGAAGGAAATGGACGTAGATAGATTTGGATACTCCTCTAGACACTTTATAGTTAAAGTCAAGGATGAGTGGTTAGGTGTTCCCAGTTATCGTGGTTTGGGCGGTCTTAAGGTTGAGATCCAAGTTAGGACGATGCTTATGCATGCTTGGGCAGCAATTAGTCATAAATTGCTCTATAAGCAGGAGGATGATGCTCCTAGAGAAATAAAAAGAAATTTAAGCAAACTTAGTGCATTAATTGAACTTGCAGATGAAAGGTTTGATTCTATTAGAAAAGAAAAGTTGAACTATAAGGAGAGGTTTGATGAATTAAATAACGCTAATTTTGTTAATGAAATGTTAAATTCTGACAGCCTTGTTGCCTTGGTAGAGAAGTACTCACCTGGCCGTGAACTAAATGAAGTACATTTGCCTGAGGTATTAAATGAAATTCGAAAATATGATAGTACCGTCTCTGATTTCGAATTGAGAATTAAAAAATGTTTGCCATTCATAGACGCTATGGAGTTAGAAGAAACAGATTTTGTTGAGCCGGGAGAACTACCGTTATGGGGGATAGTAGGTTTTTGCCGAACGATACTGGATTTAACATGTGAAGATTACTTCAATCAGCGTTGGGGAGAGGATTCATACACTGAGGCTCTTGAAATTACGGAACGTTACCGAGCCATGGTGAGTGAGACGTAGTAAAATTATTTTTTCTGTATTTGTCCATCAAATGTCCACACAGCATGTTTTTGACCGCATTTGGCTGCACCAGAGATAGGTATAACAAACTAATTATAATAAAAATGTATGTTTACCAATGAATCAGGTAAAGCGTCTTAACTAAGATTCGCGCAAGCGACATCCTGTTAGAAAAGGGCTGGCCGAAAGGCTGGCCCTTTTTTTATCCAGACGTTTACTCTTTTGTTCTTTATGGCAATGGAAGGACTGCGCGGTGCGCAGCCAGTTGGGGGACGATTATGGTGTCGTGATCACGACCGCCACGCGGCGGTTTTCAGCGCGACCTTTTGATGTCTGGTTGCTGGCAATGGGATATTTCTTCCCGAGTCCTTGAGTAGTCAGGTTGCTGCGGGGAATATTAGCGCCCTGCGCCCAGGCATCGGCAACGACATTAGCGCGTTTGAGTGACAGAGCTTCATTGTAGCTGTCTTCGCCGTAGTTATCAGTATGACCATCCAGGCGAGCATGATTAAGCCCGGTAGCTGCCAGTTTGGATGCCATTTCCTTGATCTGTTTTTCACTTTCAGGTCGGAGTTTATAGTCATTTTTGTCAAACAGGATAGTGTCAGACAGGCCGAGAGACCAGTCTCCTGATGCTTCAGTAAATCCGTATGATTTCATGGCTGCAATTTGCTCTGGGGTAAATTTTCCCTGAGGTGCCTGACAGCCAGCCAGAATCAGTAAAAGCAGAAGAAACGGGGATAATAAACGTTTTAGCATGTGTGTAATTCCTTATTTTTTAATAATGCGTTCAGAACGCAAATGTTTAGCCTGATACATATTTTGATCGGCAAGTTCTTGTAATTTTTCGGCAGAGGCATGTTCCCACGTCAGCGCAAACCCAATGCTGAGCGTCATGCTTGCCAGATGACCATTATGCAGGTCAAAAGGTCGGTTAAACTCTTGTGACAGTGCCGCGCAGATCCGCTGAACCTCATATTCAGAATGAACGCTGTACAGCACCATGGCGAACTCATCGCCGCCAAGTCTGTATGGGTAATGGCGACTCCCCCCAAACTCGGATAACCTTTTTGCGACTTCAATCAGGACCCGATCCCCCGCTGCGTGGCCCCAGGTATCATTAATAAATTTAAAATTGTCGCCATCAAGGAATAACAATGCCGAGCTGCTGTGGGCGGCATCATCATTCATTAAGGCATTAATGCTGCTGCGAAATGCGGCGCGATTTGCCAGACCCGTCAGAGGATCATGTAGTGCAGTACGCAACAGCTGAGCGTTTTTTGCCTGCAGTTTAAGTTGCCACTCCTCCATCTCGTCCAGCAGACTATTAAAGTCCAGGGCAAAGAGATGAAACTCTTCAATGCGTTCCTCTGATACGCGCCGTGAAAAGTTACGGTTGGTACGAACATCATGTACCACCTCGGTAATGTTTTGCAGTGCATCCACAACGCCATTGTGTAAATAGCGAGTGAGCATTAATGCAATACCGGATGCCAACAGAATGCACCCGGTAAGGACGGCCAGCGACAAATAGATGAAATGACTGATAACGCTATCGCGTGCAGTCAATCGTACTTCGCCGATGACGTTGCCATTATGCAAAATCGGCTGAGTGACCGGTTGTGGGAACAGCCAGTGGCTGATCATCCCGCTGATCTTTTCAGTCGTATCCTGCGCGTTATAGCGCCAGGTGGCGATCACCTTCTGGTTTTTATTACGAACTTCTGCAACGGAAAATTGCCCCTGCTGACCCAGTGCCGCCAGCGTTTCAGTTGCTGCAACACTATCAGAAAAGACTAATGCAGCTTCGAGCGTACGGGTCATGGTAGCGGCAGTCAGATCCAGATTCTTTTGCGCATACTGTCTTAATGCCAGCACGGAAGAAATGCTGAGCAGCAGCCAGATCAGCATCATGGTTACCAGAACGCTGATTATGCTGATACGCCGTAATGTTCGCTTAAACGTCGGGCGTGCTATGGGAGAATGGCCCTTATCCATGCTTATTATTCCGTGCAAGCATCAATACGTCTGGACTGACCCTTACGCCGCTGCGTGAAAGGGAATCCATATTTACGGAAAATCTCACATCTTCGTCTTTAATTATGAGGCAAAAGGCGCTGCCAATAACGCATTCGGGGTTCTGTTCAGCAATTAATAACAATGCCTTAGTCGGATATTTATTCTTTAATTCCACCTGATAAGTAGGGGATTCTTTTCCAAAATAAAAACCGTCACACTGCGAAACTAATATTTCTTGTTCCGTACGGATGATGACGGGAAGATAGGGTAATGCGCCTGCACTGGTATCTTTCAGGACACTGGAAAAACGCGATGAAGAGAAAATACACAGTTTTGGGGGCCCGGAAAGTGCAGGCCAGCGTGTATAACTGACGATGCCGGAAACCATAGCGCGTACCGATTTTGCTTCTTCCGTAACGCTTTGGGCATACAGCGGTAATCCGGTCAGGAGCAGTGCCAGTAGAAGTATGAGTCGGTAAGAATAGCTCATGAATAGTTACCTACCAGCGTTTGCTGTAAAACGTCGAAATACATTCAAGATTGTTTGCAACAAAATAACATTATTTTCCTAAGCCGTCATTATTCCTGGAATAATGCTATTGGTGATTTAAGTTAAATCTTAATGGTTTATAAAATATAAACCATTGTTTAATTTAACCTTATCGAGGCAGCACCCTCGTTTGCCCCTTGCTGCCAGGCGCTGTGTAACTGGTCAACATTTTCGACAGTATCGCAACTGGGCGGAAAAGTTTTCCCGGTCAGGCCTCTGGCATAAACAAAATCCTGCTGGCAGGTTTTACGTTGTCCCTCGGCGTAACCCTTAAGGTATTCCGTACGATCGACGTCGGGGTCATTGTAGTTGTCGGCAAGCGTTTCATTATCTTTAACGGCATAACCCGAAATGGCATCTTGTATCCCGGCGTCGTACCAGTCGGTACCAGTCCAGGTAGGGGCATGGGTGTAGGGGTCTATCTGACATCCGCTAAGAAGTAATAGAAACAAGATGCTGATGAGTTGCTTCATTGCCTGTGCTCCTTCGTTTTTTTAAGCATAGTGGATCTGAAAATTCGGTGGTGTAAATTTAAATGTACATTTGCAAGGGCTGTTTTTGCCTTTAAATAACATCATGTAAATTAAAATTTACGGATTGTGGATTGAAATCTTTACCTGTTGTGATATCGTTATTTCCTCCTCGCTGAGGATCAACTATCGCAAACGAGCTAAACAGGATCACCATCATGCAAAAAGACGCGCTGAACAACGTACATATTACCGACGAACAGGTTCTGATGACTCCGGAGCAGCTGAAAGCTGAATTTCCGCTGAGCCATGAGCAAGAGGCGCAAATCGCCCAGTCGCGTAAAACCATCTCAGATATTATCTCCGGTCGCGATCCGCGCCTGCTGGTCGTATGTGGCCCATGCTCCATTCACGATCCTGAAATGGCGATTGAGTATGCTCGTCGATTTAAAGCCCTTGCCGCAGAGGTCAGCGATAGCCTCTACCTGGTGATGCGCGTCTATTTTGAAAAACCCCGTACCACTGTCGGCTGGAAAGGGTTAATTAACGATCCTCATATGGATGGCTCTTTTGATGTTGAAGCAGGTCTGAAAATTGCGCGTCAGCTGCTGCTTGAACTGGTAAATATGGGACTGCCGCTGGCAACTGAAGCGCTGGATCCAAATAGCCCGCAATACCTGGGCGATCTGTTTAGCTGGTCCGCAATCGGTGCCCGTACTACGGAATCGCAGACTCACCGTGAAATGGCTTCCGGTCTTTCGATGCCGGTTGGCTTTAAGAATGGTACCGACGGTAGCCTGGCGACCGCCATTAACGCCATGCGTGCGGCTGCGCAGTCGCACCGCTTTGTCGGTATTAACCAGGCCGGGCAGGTTGCACTGCTGCAAACACAGGGGAATCCGGACGGTCACGTGATCTTGCGCGGGGGTAAAGCGCCGAACTACAGCCCGGCAGATGTCGCCCAGTGCGAAAAAGAGATGGAGCAGGCGGGACTACGACCTTCTCTGATGGTAGATTGCAGTCATGGTAATTCCAATAAAGATTACCGCCGTCAGCCTGCCGTGGCTGAATCCGTGATTGCACAAATCAAAGATGGCAATCGCTCGATCATTGGCTTGATGATTGAAAGTAATATTCACGAAGGCAACCAGTCTTCCGAACAGCCGCGCAGCGAAATGAAATACGGCGTATCCGTAACTGACGCCTGCATTAGCTGGGAAATGACGGATGCGCTGCTGCGTGAAATTAGCCAGGATTTAAACGGCCAGCTGTCGGCGCGTGTAGCATAAGAGGTTGGTTATGGTTGCTGAATTGACCGCATTACGCGATCAAATTGATGAAGTCGACAAGGCACTGCTGGATTTACTGGCACGCCGCCTGGAGCTGGTTGCCGAAGTTGGTGAAGTAAAAAGCCGCTTTGGGCTGCCGATCTACGTGCCGGAACGGGAAGCCTCTATGCTGGCCTCTCGTCGCGCGGAAGCGGAAGCCCTTGGCGTGCCGCCGGACCTGATTGAAGATGTGCTACGCCGCGTTATGCGTGAGTCCTACTCCAGTGAGAACGACAAAGGGTTTAAAACGCTTTGTCCTTCTCTGCGGCCGGTGGTGATTGTCGGCGGCGGCGGTCAGATGGGGCGTCTGTTCGAAAAAATGCTCACCCTGTCAGGTTACCAGGTGCGGATCCTGGAACAGCAGGACTGGGATCGCGCGCCGGAGATCGTCTCTGATGCCGGCATGGTGATCGTCAGCGTGCCGATCCACGTCACCGAGCAGGTGATCGCCAAACTACCTCGTCTGCCGTCTGACTGCATCCTGGTGGATCTGGCTTCGGTGAAAAATGGTCCTTTGCAGGCGATGCTGGCTGCACATGATGGCCCGGTGGTGGGGTTACACCCAATGTTTGGTCCGGATAGCGGCAGTCTGGCCAAACAGGTCGTCGTTTGGTGTGACGGACGTCAGCCGGAAGCTTATCAGTGGTTTCTGGAACAAATTCAGGTATGGGGTGCGCGACTGCATCGGATCAGCGCCGTTGAACATGACCAGAACATGGCGTTTATTCAGGCACTGCGTCACTTTGCGACCTTTGCTTACGGTCTGCATTTAGCGGAAGAGAACGTTCAACTGGAGCAGCTGCTGGCGCTCTCTTCGCCGATTTACCGCCTTGAACTGGCGATGGTTGGCCGTCTGTTTGCCCAGGATCCGCAGCTCTATGCTGATATTATTATGTCGTCTGAGAGCAACCTTGCGCTGATTAAACGCTACTACCAACGTTTTGGCGAGGCAATAGGTTTGCTGGAGCAGGGCGATAAGCAAGCGTTTATCGACAGCTTCCGTAAGGTGGAGCACTGGTTTGGCGATTATGCGAAACGCTTCCAGAGTGAAAGCCGTACTTTGTTACGCCAGGCGAATGACAGCCGTCCTTAATTAAGATGCCGGATGGCGGGTTTGCCTTATCCGGCCTTCAAAAATCGTATGAACCGTAGGCCGGATAAGCGTAGCGCCATCCGGCATTGCCAAACGTTAGCTCGGATCGACTGGCACCACGTTCTCACTTGGATAGCATCCCAGTACTTTCATCGAACGCGTAATCTCACCCAGCTCTTTCAATGCTTTTTGCATCTGGGGCGATTCCAGGTTGGCCTGGATATCAAGATAAAACATCTCTTCCCACGGATTGCCGTGAATCGGGCGTGACTCCAGTTTAGTCATAATCAGATTATGGTTACGCAGCACCAGCAGCGCCTCAACCAGCGCACCGGCTTGTTGCCCCGTCGCCATCAACAGGGTTGTTTTTGCCGGAACCTGATCGGAAACATTAATTGCTTTGCGTGCCAGCACCACGAAGCGGGTGATGTTTTGCGACTGGTTAGCCTCAATATGCTCGAGAACCTGTAATCCATACAGTACGCCTCCGGCTTCGCTCCCCAGGGCCGCCACGCGCGGTGAGTTAGCCTGCGCAACTTTTTCCATCGCCGCAGAGGTGCTTTCAGTGTACTCAATCTTCCAGTGCGGGTAGCGATTCAGGAATTTGCTGCACTGCTGGAACGGCTGCGGATGGCTATATACCGTTTCAATAGTCTCAAGATCCGTCGTGCCAGACACCAGTACACAGTGGTCTATCGTAATGGTCATCTCGCCAACGATAGACAGGCTGGTGTGCTGCAGCAGGTCGTAAACGTCGTTAATCCCACCGGAGCTGGTGTTTTCAATCGGTACCACAGCATAGTCAGCCTGTCCGGTTTCGACCTGATTAAAGATATCGGCAAATTTTGCGCAGCCGCTTTCAATAAATTGTTCAAAATGGCGGGCAGCGTACTGACGTGCGGCGAGATGGGAATATGACCCTTTTGGCCCAAGGAAGGCCACGCGCGCGGAGTGTGGGTTAATTTTGTTCAGGTGCTGCTGGAGCAGTGCCTGTTGAGTCAGGACGGAGTCTTCGATTATGAGCTGGAACAGGCGAGTAATGTAGTGAGCGTCAAGATGATGTGCTTTGCCAAGCTGAATGAGTCGGTCCAAAAGGTCACGTTCACGATCGATATCACGAACCGGACGATGCGAAAGCAGTTTGGCTTTACCAACTTCTACGGCCAGTCCACGTCGCTCAGCCAGCAGGGCCAGTAATTTTTCATCCAGCGTGCTGATCTTATCGCGCAGCGCCAGCAATGGGTTTTCCGATGTCATAGTGTTGCCTTTCTTGTTATCAATAAAAAAGGCCTCCCGTTGTGGGAGGCCTTATTGTTCGTCTTCGCATTCTTTATCACACGACGAAACGCCTCCCATTCAGGGGAAGGTAAAAAAGAATGCGAAGAAGAACGGGACAAGTTTCATGTAATTTTCCTTTGGCTACGTCAGTAAAGTACCCGTACTGTTTTCACCCTGTCAACAAAAAACGCGCCCGAAGGCGCGTTGGCGATACACTCAATGTAAGGGACTACTCTTCTTCTGCTTCGACGAAGTTGGCGTCTTTGACTGAAGTTGTTGCACGACGGGCTTCGCCTTTGTGCTGCACTTTATTGAGCTGCCGTTCCAGCTTGTTGATCAAATCGTTAATTGCGGTGTACATATCCTCGTGTTTTGCGCTGGCGACCAGATGTCCGTTCGGTGTATTGATGGTGGCATCAGCAATGAACCCCTGTGGCTCCTTAGACAGAATGATATGTGGATTAATCAGATGAGTTTGCCATTTTTCTAGTTTGGCGAGACGGTCTGCGACATGCTGGCGAATTGCCGGAGTAATTTCCATTTGTTTACTGGTAATGTTCATTGTCATAAATTTTACCTCTTGTCTTTCCCGTCTTGGTGATTCCAGCATACCGTTCCTAATGTCAAAATGTGTGATCCGAATCACATTATTTTGTCGCTTTTTGTCAAGAAAACCTTTTTGTGAGGCACCGCAGGAACAGGCGATTTTTTACTTGAGGAATAACTGAAAGCAGGCCATATTTGATGAGATGCGTCGGAGCTAAACCGCTTCAGTTGTGGCGTTAACGGATAAAAAAACGGCAGCCCTTGGGCTGCCGTTTTGCATTCTGAGGCAAATCAGGTATTGCTGCTGTTGGCGGCAATGATTTTCGCGACTTTTTCTGCCTGCGCATTCATCTGCATCTGACGATAAGCGTTTTCCATCAACGGCAGGGCATTACGTGTTGCCTGGGTATCCGGGTAGTCGCGCAGCATGCCTTCCACACGGTTTACCACGGCAACCCATGCGCCGCGGGCAGTGTAGTATTCTGCAACGGAGTATTCATACTTCGCCAGGCGGTCTTTCAGGAACACCAGACGTTTGGTGGCGTCAGTGGTGTACTGGCTATTCGGATACCCACGCACCAGTTTGGAAAAGTCATTAAACGCAGCTCGGGCATGTTGCGGATCGCGATCGCTACGATCAACACCAAAGAATCCTTGCAGTGCGCTATCATCCAACGCCATATTGGTCAGGCCACGCATATACATGACATAATCAATGTTAGGGTGTGTCGGGTTAAGACGGATAAAACGATCGATGGCAGCCTGAGCAAGTGGCAGATCGGCGTTTTTGTAGTAGGCGTAGATGAGATCTAATTGCACCTGCTGAGAATACGGTCCAAATGGATAACGGTTATCCAACGCTTCCAATTGCGTTATTGCCTGTTTCCAGTTACCGTCCTGCAGCTTTTGCTGAGCAGTCGCGTAGATTTCATTTGGCGGATTATCGGGCACCTCTTCCTTTGAACCAGAGCAACCCGCCAAAAACAGGCTCAACGTGGCTGCTGCCACCAGATATTTCATGCGCGTCATGACGTTTTGACTTTCCTCAAAATGTAATACGGGAGATTCTCTGTTCCTGCTCCCGGTTAAGACCAGCTACAATAGCACACTATATTAAACGGCAAAGCCGTAAAACCCAACGTTAAACGAAGAAGCAGTTTATGGCACAACGAGTAGAACTCACCGCAACAGTCTCCGAAAATCAGCTCGGTCAACGCTTAGATCAGGCTTTGGCCGAATTGTTCCCTGATTATTCGCGATCGCGCATAAAAGAATGGATCCTCGACCAGCGCGTACTGGTAAATGACCAACTTTGCGATAAACCGAAAGAAAAAGTGTTGGGTGGAGAGCGTGTCTCCATCAATGCAGAAATTGATGAAGAGGTTCGTTTTGAACCTCAGGATATCCCACTGGATATCGTTTATGAAGATGACGACATTCTTGTCATCAACAAACCCCGTGACCTTGTAGTGCATCCGGGCGCCGGGAATCCTGATGGTACGGTATTGAATGCGTTACTGCATTACTACCCGCCAATCGCGGATGTTCCTCGTGCAGGTATCGTGCACCGTCTGGATAAAGACACGACCGGATTAATGGTGGTGGCAAAAACGGTTCCGGCGCAAACACGTTTGGTGGAGTCGTTGCAGCTGCGTGAAATTACCCGTGAGTACGAAGCAGTGGCTATTGGTCACATGACTGCTGGCGGAACCGTTGAGGAACCGATTAGCCGTCACCCGACCAAGCGTACGCACATGGCGGTACACCCAATGGGGAAACCGGCGGTAACGCACTATCGCATTATGGAACACTTCCGTGTGCACACGCGTCTGCGGTTGCGTCTGGAAACCGGACGTACGCACCAGATCCGCGTGCACATGGCACATATCACTCATCCGCTGGTGGGCGATCAGGTTTACGGCGGTCGTCCACGTCCACCGAAAGGCGCTTCTGACGAATTTATCTCCGTACTGCGTAAGTTCGACCGTCAAGCGCTGCACGCGACCATGCTGCGTTTGTATCACCCGATTTCCGGTATCGAAATGGAATGGCATGCGCCGATCCCACAAGATATGGTGCAGTTGATTGAAGTGATGCGCGCTGATTTCGAAGAACATAAGGATGATATTGCCTGGCTATGAGTAAGCTAATTGTCCCGCAGTGGCGGATACCGCAAGGTGTCGCGGCGTGTAGTTCTACCCGTATTGGCGGAGTTAGTATGCCGCCTTACGATTCGCTGAATCTGGGCGCCCATTGCGGCGATAACCCGGAACATGTTGAAGAGAACCGCAAACGACTGTTTGCTGCGGGCAATCTGCCGTCAAAGCCAGTCTGGCTGGAGCAGGTCCACGGTAAGGATGTCCTGAAACTGACCGGCGAGCCTTACGCCTGCAAACGCGCAGATGCATCGTACAGCAACACGCCGGGTACCGTGTGTGCGGTGATGACCGCTGATTGTTTGCCGGTGTTGTTTTGCAACCGTGCCGGAACCGAAGTTGCTGCGGCCCATGCGGGTTGGCGCGGATTATGCGCCGGCGTGCTGGAAGAGACGGTGGCGTGTTTTGCCGACAAACCTGAAAACATTATTGCCTGGCTAGGCCCGGCGATAGGTCCAAACGCGTTTGAAGTTGGACCAGAAGTCCGCGAGGCGTTCATGACGAAAGATCCGCAAGCGGACCTCGCATTTGTACCGCGTGGCGACAAGTATCTGGCGGATATCTACCAGCTTGCGCGCCAGCGTCTGTCCAGTGTCGGGGTAGAGAACATCCACGGCGGCGACCGTTGCACCTTCAGCGAAAGTGAGACGTTCTTCTCTTATCGTCGCGACAATACCACGGGTCGTATGGCAAGTTTTATTTGGCTGATATAACCTAAAGAATCAAGACGATCCGGTACGTGTAATTTTCTTTTCACATAATTCAGGTCATTCACCTTGAATAATTGAGGGATGACCTCATTTAATCTCCAGTAGCAATTTTGACCTGTTATGGGAGGAGTTATGCGTCTGGATCGTCTTACTAATAAATTCCAGCTTGCTCTTGCCGATGCCCAGTCACTCGCATTGGGGCACGACAATCAATTCATCGAACCACTTCATCTAATGAGCGCCTTGCTGAATCAGGAAGGGGGATCGGTACGTCCTTTATTAACATCTGCTGGCATTAATGCTGGCCAGTTACGTACAGCCATTGACCAGGCGTTGAGCCGTTTGCCACAGGTAGAAGGTACCGGTGGCGATGTGCAGCCTTCTCAGGAACTGGTGCGTGTACTGAATCTTTGCGACAAGCTGGCGCAAAAACGTGGGGACAACTTTATTTCGTCAGAACTGTTCGTTCTGGCGGCGCTTGAGTCACGCGGTACGCTGACCGACTTATTAAAATCAGCAGGCGCGACGACCGCCAATATCACTCAGGCAATTGAACAAATGCGTGGAGGTGAAAGCGTGAATGACCAGGGGGCTGAAGACCAACGTCAGGCCTTGAAAAAATATACCGTCGATCTGACCGAACGTGCCGAACAGGGCAAACTCGATCCGGTCATCGGCCGTGATGAAGAAATTCGCCGTACCATTCAGGTGCTGCAACGTCGTACTAAAAATAACCCGGTGTTAATCGGTGAACCCGGTGTCGGTAAAACCGCCATCGTTGAAGGGCTGGCCCAACGCATCATCAATGGTGAAGTGCCGGAAGGCTTAAAAGGCCGTCGTGTACTGGCGCTGGATATGGGCGCGCTGGTTGCTGGGGCCAAATATCGTGGTGAGTTCGAAGAACGTTTAAAAGGTGTGCTGAACGATCTCTCGAAACAGGAAGGCAACGTCATTCTGTTTATCGACGAATTGCATACCATGGTTGGGGCGGGTAAAGCCGATGGCGCAATGGACGCCGGGAACATGCTGAAACCAGCACTGGCTCGCGGGGAACTGCACTGCGTAGGCGCAACAACGCTTGATGAGTATCGCCAGTACATCGAAAAAGATGCGGCGCTGGAACGTCGTTTCCAGAAAGTGTTTGTGGCTGAACCTTCAGTGGAAGACACCATCGCAATCTTGCGTGGCCTGAAAGAACGTTATGAACTGCACCATCATGTGCAGATTACTGACCCGGCGATTGTTGCGGCTGCTACGCTGTCTCATCGATATATTGCCGATCGTCAGTTGCCGGATAAAGCTATCGACCTTATTGACGAAGCGGCATCCAGCATTCGTATGCAGATTGACTCCAAGCCGGAGGAACTCGACAGACTCGATCGCCGTATTATCCAGCTCAAACTGGAACAGCAGGCATTAATGAAAGAGTCTGATGAGGCAAGTAAAAAACGTCTCGATATGCTCAACGAAGAGCTGGACGACAAAGAACGCCAGTATTCTGAGTTAGAGGAAGAGTGGAAAGCTGAAAAAGCTTCCCTCTCGGGAACGCAAACTATCAAGGCTGAGCTGGAGCAGGCAAAAATCGCCATCGAACAGGCGCGCCGCGTTGGCGACCTGGCGCGGATGTCTGAACTGCAGTACGGCAAAATTCCTGAACTGGAAAAACAACTGGAAGCAGCCACCCAGTCTGAAGGCAAAACCATGCGTCTGCTGCGTAATAAAGTTACGGATGCAGAAATTGCTGAGGTGCTGGCGCGCTGGACCGGGATCCCAGTTGCTCGCATGCTGGAAGGCGAACGAGAAAAACTGTTGCGTATGGAGCAGGAGCTGCACAGCCGCGTGATTGGTCAGAACGAAGCGGTGGAAGCCGTTTCTAACGCCATCCGTCGTAGCCGTGCGGGCTTGTCCGATCCGAATCGTCCGATTGGTTCATTCCTGTTCCTTGGTCCAACCGGTGTCGGTAAAACCGAACTGTGCAAAGCGCTGGCAAACTTTATGTTCGACAGTGACGATGCAATGGTGCGTATCGATATGTCCGAGTTTATGGAGAAACACTCGGTGTCTCGTCTGGTTGGGGCACCTCCGGGATATGTCGGTTATGAAGAGGGGGGTTACCTGACGGAAGCAGTACGTCGTCGTCCTTACTCTGTCATCTTGTTGGATGAAGTGGAGAAAGCACACCCGGATGTGTTCAACATTCTGCTGCAGGTGCTTGACGATGGTCGTTTGACTGACGGACAGGGGAGAACGGTCGACTTCCGTAATACGGTTGTCATCATGACCTCGAACCTGGGGTCCGATCTGATCCAGGAACGCTTCGGCGAGTTGGATTACGGTCACATGAAAGATATGGTGCTGGGCGTCGTGAGCCACAACTTCCGCCCGGAATTCATCAACCGTATAGATGAGGTTGTTGTATTCCATCCGCTGGGTGAGCAGCACATTGCTTCTATTGCTCAGATCCAGTTGCAGCGTCTGTACAAACGTCTGGAAGAGCGTGGCTATGAAATCCATATTTCTGACGAGGCGCTTAAACTGCTGAGCGCGAATGGTTACGATCCGGTGTATGGCGCGCGTCCATTGAAACGTGCTATCCAGCAGCAGATCGAAAACCCGCTGGCGCAGCAAATTCTGTCTGGTGAACTGATTCCGGGCAAAACGATTCGTCTGGAAGTGAATGACGATCGCATAGTGGCAGTGCAGTAAGTCACAAAACAACAATAAACGGGCCCTGCGGGGCTCGTTTTTGTTTAAAATCCAGGCAGAAATGGATGTGTTGATTGAAAAGTAATCGCTTGATAAGTTTTTTATATTTTTAACTTGTCAGCCTGAAATAACTCCCTATAATGCGCCTCCACTGACACGGAACAACGGATTACAAGCCGCCGGGTCAGCGGGGTTCCACTGAGAACTCCGGCGAAGAAAGCGAAATTAAATGCTTGACTTCGTAGCGGGATGGCGTAATATGCACACCCCGCGCCGCTGAGAAAAAGCGAAGCGGCACTGCTCTTTAACAATTTATCAGACAATCTGTGTGGGCACTCGAAGATACGGATTCTTAACGTCGCAAGACGAAAAATGAATACCAAGTCTCAACGAGTGAACACGTAATTCATTACGAAGTTTAATTCATTGAGCATCAAACTTTTAAATTGAAGAGTTTGATCATGGCTCAGATTGAACGCTGGCGGCAGGCCTAACACATGCAAGTCGAACGGTAGCACAGAGGAGCTTGCTCCTTGGGTGACGAGTGGCGGACGGGTGAGTAATGTCTGGGAAACTGCCCGATGGAGGGGGATAACTACTGGAAACGGTAGCTAATACCGCATAACGTCGCAAGACCAAAGAGGGGGACCTTCGGGCCTCTTGCCATCGGATGTGCCCAGATGGGATTAGCTAGTAGGTGGGGTAACGGCTCACCTAGGCGACGATCCCTAGCTGGTCTGAGAGGATGACCAGCCACACTGGAACTGAGACACGGTCCAGACTCCTACGGGAGGCAGCAGTGGGGAATATTGCACAATGGGCGCAAGCCTGATGCAGCCATGCCGCGTGTATGAAGAAGGCCTTCGGGTTGTAAAGTACTTTCAGCGAGGAGGAAGGCGTTGTGGTTAATAACCGCAGCGATTGACGTTACTCGCAGAAGAAGCACCGGCTAACTCCGTGCCAGCAGCCGCGGTAATACGGAGGGTGCAAGCGTTAATCGGAATTACTGGGCGTAAAGCGCACGCAGGCGGTCTGTCAAGTCGGATGTGAAATCCCCGGGCTCAACCTGGGAACTGCATCCGAAACTGGCAGGCTAGAGTCTTGTAGAGGGGGGTAGAATTCCAGGTGTAGCGGTGAAATGCGTAGAGATCTGGAGGAATACCGGTGGCGAAGGCGGCCCCCTGGACAAAGACTGACGCTCAGGTGCGAAAGCGTGGGGAGCAAACAGGATTAGATACCCTGGTAGTCCACGCCGTAAACGATGTCGACTTGGAGGTTGTGCCCTTGAGGCGTGGCTTCCGGAGCTAACGCGTTAAGTCGACCGCCTGGGGAGTACGGCCGCAAGGTTAAAACTCAAATGAATTGACGGGGGCCCGCACAAGCGGTGGAGCATGTGGTTTAATTCGATGCAACGCGAAGAACCTTACCTACTCTTGACATCCAGAGAACTTAGCAGAGATGCTTCGGTGCCTTCGGGAACTCTGAGACAGGTGCTGCATGGCTGTCGTCAGCTCGTGTTGTGAAATGTTGGGTTAAGTCCCGCAACGAGCGCAACCCTTATCCTTTGTTGCCAGCGGTTCGGCCGGGAACTCAAAGGAGACTGCCAGTGATAAACTGGAGGAAGGTGGGGATGACGTCAAGTCATCATGGCCCTTACGAGTAGGGCTACACACGTGCTACAATGGCATATACAAAGAGAAGCGACCTCGCGAGAGCAAGCGGACCTCATAAAGTATGTCGTAGTCCGGATTGGAGTCTGCAACTCGACTCCATGAAGTCGGAATCGCTAGTAATCGTGGATCAGAATGCCACGGTGAATACGTTCCCGGGCCTTGTACACACCGCCCGTCACACCATGGGAGTGGGTTGCAAAAGAAGTAGGTAGCTTAACCTTCGGGAGGGCGCTTACCACTTTGTGATTCATGACTGGGGTGAAGTCGTAACAAGGTAACCGTAGGGGAACCTGCGGTTGGATCACCTCCTTACCTTAAAGAACC
>NZ_JAOWGS010000036.1:0-63800 GCF_030333035.1 Citrobacter sp. Cpo015
TGTGGCGTGCCGCCTTATCCGGCCTGCAGGGGCCGGGCTGAACGTATTTTGTAGGCCTGATAAGCGCAGCGCATCAGGCAACACGTCTGCATACTGCCGGATGCGGCGTATCGCCTTATCCGGCCTACAAAAGCTAGTCCTGCTACCCGCGTACGAGGTTGAGTAACGGGTACGGTCGTCCGAGATCGTCCACCTCTGTACGTCCCGTCACGCTAAATCCCATCTTCTTATAGAATCCAACCGCCTGCTCATTCTGCTCGTTAACGTTGGTTGTTAGCGTTGAACTCATTGATAAAGCATGTTCAATCAGCAGTTTACCAACACCACTACCACGCACATCCGGATCGACAAACAAAGCATCAATATGCTGGTCGGTCAGGAGCATAAAAGCGACGGGCTCATCCTGTTCTGTCACTGCAACCCACAGAGGGGCTTCTGGTAAAAATGAACGTACCAGCTCCTCCAGCTCAATCCGATAATCCGCAGAGAGGAAATGGTGCGTGGCATCTACTGAGCGACACCAAATAGAAACTAACTTATCTCCTTCGTCCTGACGCGAACGACGAATGGTAAGGTTCATAGCATTCTCCTTTTTTTCTTTACTGCACTATTCTACAGCAAGGAGCCGTGAAACTTTCTCAACTTGAGGATGCAGGCTCGACATTCGCATGATTCCTGGGTATCTTCAGCTATCTGGATGTCTAAACGTTTAAACGTATGTTGTGAGGTTATCAGGTTATGCCAATTCGCGTGCAGGACGAGCTACCCGCCGTCAATTTTTTGCGTGAGGAAAACGTCTTCGTGATGACGACATCCCGCGCTTCCGGTCAGGAAATTCGTCCACTGAAGGTGCTCATCCTTAACCTGATGCCCAAGAAGATTGAAACGGAAAACCAGTTCCTGCGCTTACTGTCTAACTCACCGCTGCAGGTAGATGTTCAGCTATTGCGCATCGATGCCCGCGAGTCACGCAACACCCCAACGGAGCATCTGAATAACTTCTACTGTAATTTCGAGGATATCTGCGATCAGAACTTTGACGGATTGATCGTGACCGGCGCACCGTTGGGCCTGGTTGAATTTAATGATGTGGCTTACTGGCCGCAGATTAAGCAAGTGCTTGAATGGGCCAAAGATCACGTTACCTCGACGTTATTTGTCTGTTGGGCGGTGCAGGCCGCGTTGAATATCCTGTACGGAATTCCTAAGCAAACCCGCATGGATAAACTCTCAGGCGTCTATGAGCACCATATTCTGCACCCTCATGCGCTACTGACGCGTGGATTCGATGATGCGTTCCTGGCCCCGCATTCGCGCTATGCTGATTTCCCTGCAGCGCTTATCCGCGACTACACCGATCTCGAGATTTTTGCTGAAACCGAAGAGGGAGATGCTTACCTGTTTGCCAGCAAAGATAAACGTATCGCCTTCGTGACGGGTCATCCTGAGTATGACGACCATACACTCGGCAGCGAATATTTTCGTGACGTCGAAGCGGGCTTATCGCCGGAAGTACCCTATAACTATTTCCCGAAAGATGACCCGCAAAACAAACCGCGGGCAACCTGGCGTAGCCACGGTAATTTGTTGTTTACCAACTGGCTCAACTATTACGTCTACCAGATCACGCCATATGATCTGCGTCACATGAATCCAACGCTGGATTAATCTTCTGTAGCAGACGATCCTTAAGCGTTTCAGCATATTGAATCAGGCACCTTCGGGTGCCTTTTTTATTTCCGAAACGCACCTCATCGTGTAATTAAATTTTATTTATATTGTTATCAATAGGTTAATTGATAATTAAATTAAAAATGGAAATTGTTTTTGATTTTGAAATTTAAATGAGTAGTCTTAGTTGTGCTGAACGAAAAGCGCACAACGATCCTTCGTTCGCATTGGGGATGTGTTTGGATCAATGACGAGGAACTACGCAATGAATCAACAGGCAACGACAACCGATGAACTGGTCTTCACCAGGCCGCGTGGCGAACAGGAACAGCAAATTCTGACCGCTGAAGCAGTGGAGTTTCTGACTGAACTGGTGACAAGATTTACGCCAAAGCGGAATAAACTTCTGGCTGCACGTATCCAGCAGCAGCAGGATATTGATGACGGTAAGTTGCCTGATTTTATTTCGGAAACAGCTTCCATTCGTGAAGGTAACTGGAAAATTCGCGGAATTCCTGATGATTTACTGGATCGCCGCGTAGAGATCACCGGACCCGTTGAGCGCAAGATGGTCATCAACGCGCTGAACGCGAACGTCAAAGTCTTTATGGCTGACTTCGAAGATTCACTGGCTCCTGAGTGGAGCAAAGTTATCGACGGGCAGATCAACCTGCGCGATGCGGTCAATGGCACCATTAGCTACACCAACGAAGCGGGTAAAATTTATCAGCTCAAGCCTAATCCGGCTCTGTTGGTATGTCGCGTTCGTGGTCTGCATCTGCCGGAAAAACACGTCACCTGGCGTGGCGAATCTATCCCGGGCAGCCTGTTCGACTTTGCCCTCTATTTCTTCCACAACTACAAAACGTTGCTGGCGAAAGGCAGCGGCCCTTATTTCTATCTGCCAAAAACGCAGGCCTGGCAAGAAGCGGCATGGTGGAGCGAAGTGTTCAGCTATGCAGAGGACCGCTTTAACCTGCCGCGCGGCACCATTAAAGCGACCCTGCTGATTGAAACGCTGCCTGCCGTCTTCCAGATGGACGAAATTCTGCACGCCCTGCGTGACCACATTGTGGGTCTGAACTGCGGTCGTTGGGACTACATTTTTAGCTATATCAAAACGCTGAAGAACCACCCGGATCGCGTGCTGCCGGACCGTCAGGTGGTGACGATGGATAAACCATTCCTCAGCGCCTATTCGCGTCTGCTGATTAAAACCTGTCATAAACGTGGCGCATTCGCGATGGGCGGCATGGCAGCGTTCATTCCCAGCAAAGATGCGGAACGTAACAACCAGGTTCTGACCAAGGTAAAAGCGGACAAAGCACTGGAAGCAAATAACGGTCATGACGGCACATGGATTGCCCATCCGGGACTGGCAGATACCGCCATGGCGGTGTTCAACGACGTACTCGGTGAAAACAAAAATCAGCTGTTCGTGACCCGTGAAGAAGATGCCCCGATTACCGCAGAGCAACTGCTGGCACCTTGTGAAGGTGAGCGTACCGAAGAAGGCATGCGCGCCAATATCCGTGTCGCGGTGCAGTACATCGAAGCGTGGATCTCCGGTAACGGCTGCGTACCGATTTACGGTCTGATGGAAGACGCGGCCACCGCCGAAATCTCCCGTACCTCCATCTGGCAGTGGATCCACCACGAGAAGACGCTCAGCAACGGCAAGCCGGTTACCAAACCGCTGTTCCGTCAGATGCTGGCCGAAGAGATGCTGGTGATTCAGGACGAGCTGGGCGAACACCGCTACAGCAGCGGGCGTTTTGACGATGCCGCGCGCCTGATGGAGCAAATCACTACCTCTGATGAACTGATCGATTTCTTGACCCTGCCAGGCTACCGCCTGCTGGCGTAATCCACCACATAACAATATGGAGCATCTGCACATGAAAACCCGTACTCAACAAATCGAAGAATTACAGAAAGAATGGACTCAACCGCGCTGGGAAGGCATCACCCGTCCATATAGCGCGGAGGAAGTGGTGAAATTACGTGGCTCGGTCAACCCGGAATGCACGCTGGCGCAGCTTGGCGCGGCGAAAATGTGGCGTCTGCTGCACGGCGAATCGAAGAAAGGTTATATCAACAGCCTCGGCGCGCTGACCGGCGGTCAGGCGCTGCAGCAGGCGAAAGCCGGTATTGAAGCGGTCTACCTTTCAGGCTGGCAGGTGGCGGCAGATGCCAACCTGGCATCCAGCATGTACCCGGACCAATCGCTGTATCCGGCGAACTCCGTCCCGGCGGTGGTTGATCGGATCAACAACACATTCCGTCGCGCCGATCAGATCCAATGGTCAACCGGTATTGAGCCGAACGATCCTCGCTATGTCGATTACTTCCTGCCGATCGTTGCCGATGCGGAAGCAGGGTTTGGCGGCGTACTGAACGCGTTTGAACTGATGAAATCGATGATTGAGGCTGGTGCAGCGGCCGTTCACTTCGAAGATCAGCTCGCATCGGTGAAAAAATGTGGTCACATGGGCGGCAAAGTGCTGGTTCCGACGCAGGAAGCTATCCAGAAACTGGTGGCCGCCCGTCTGGCAGCCGACGTCATGGGTGTGCCGACGCTGGTGATTGCACGCACCGATGCTGACGCAGCCGATCTGATTACGTCTGATTGCGACCCATACGACAGCGAGTTCATCACTGGCGAACGTACCAGCGAAGGGTTCTACCGTACGCATGCGGGTATTGAGCAGGCGATCAGCCGTGGTCTGGCCTACGCACCGTATGCGGATCTGGTGTGGTGTGAAACCTCCACGCCGGACCTTGAGCTGGCGAAGCGCTTTGCCGATGCGATCCACGCGAAATACCCTGGCAAACTGCTGGCTTACAACTGTTCGCCGTCGTTTAACTGGCAGAAAAACCTGGATGACAAAACTATCGCCAGCTTCCAGCAGCAGCTGTCGGATATGGGTTACAAATACCAGTTCATTACCCTGGCGGGTATCCACAGCATGTGGTTCAACATGTTCGACCTCGCGCACTCCTATGCGCAGGGTGAAGGCATGCGCCACTATGTTGAGAAGGTTCAGCAGCCAGAATTTGCGGCAGCTAAAGACGGTTACACCTTCGTCTCCCATCAGCAGGAAGTGGGCACAGGTTACTTCGACAAAGTCACCACCATCATTCAGGGCGGAGCTTCCTCGGTGACCGCGCTGACCGGCTCGACCGAAGAATCGCAGTTTTGATTAATGCCCGGTGGCGCTGCGCTTACCGGGCCTACGAAGGGATGTAGGCCGGATAAGCGAACGCGCCATCCGGCATGACGTTGTGCCGGATGGGAGACATTGATGACGCGTGGCCTGGAATTACTGATTGCTCAGACTATTTTGCAAGGTTTCGACGCCCAGTACGGGCGTTTTCTGGAAGTTACCTCCGGCGCGCAGCAGCGTTTTGAACATGCCGACTGGCATGCGGTTCAGCAGGCGATGAAAAGCCGTATTCACCTTTACGATCATCACGTGGGTCTGGTGGTGGAGCAGTTGCGCTGCATTACTGACGGCAAAAGTACCGACGCGGATTTTTTACTTCGCGTGAAAGAGCATTACACCCGGCTACTGCCGGATTACCCGCGCTTCGAGATTGCGGAGAGTTTCTTTAACTCCGTTTACTGTCGGTTATTTGACCACCGCTCGCTGACTCCCGAGCGGCTGTTTATTTTCAGTTCTCAGCCAGAGCGCCGTTTTCGCACGATCCCACGTCCGCTGGCGAAAGACTTTTTTCCGGATACCGGCTGGGAGTGGCTGCTGACGCGCGTCCTTAGCGATCTGCCCCTGCGTCTGCCGTGGCAGAACAAACATCGTGATATCCACTACATCATCGAACACCTGACCGAAACCCTGGGAGCGGATGTTTTGTCGGGCTGCCATTTACAGGTGGCGAACGAACTGTTTTATCGCAACAAGGCCGCCTGGCTGGTCGGTAAGCTGATTACTCCTTCGGGGACGCTACCGTTTTTACTGCCAATCCACCGGACTGATGAAGGCGAATTGTTTGTCGATACCTGTCTGACCACGACGGCGGAGGCGAGCATTGTGTTTGGCTTCGCCCGCTCCTATTTTATGGTTTACGCCCCTTTGCCCGCGGCGCTGGTGGAGTGGCTGCGCGAGATCCTGCCCGGTAAAACCACCGCCGAACTGTACATGGCGATTGGCTGTCAGAAACACGCGAAGACCGAAAGTTACCGCGAATATCTGCTCTATCTTGCCCATTGCGATGAGCAATTTATTGAAGCGCCAGGGATCCGCGGCATGGTGATGTTGGTGTTTACGCTGCCGGGTTTTGACCGGGTGTTTAAAATCATCAAAGACAAATTTGCCCCGCAAAAAGAGATGTCTGCCGCCCACGTCCGCGCCTGCTATCAACTGGTTAAAGAACACGATCGTGTTGGGCGGATGGCTGACACCCAGGAATTCGAGAATTTTGTGCTGGAGAAACGGCAAATCGATCCGGCGTTGATGGCGCTGTTATTGCAGGAAGCCCCGGAAAAAATTACCGATCTCGGCGATCAGATCGTCATTCGCCATCTGTATATTGAACGACGGATGGTGCCGCTGAATATCTGGCTGGAGCAGGTCGAAGGTCAGCAACTGCGCGATGCCATTGAAGAGTACGGCAACGCCATTCGTCAGCTGGCCGCCGCCAATATTTTCCCCGGCGATATGCTGTTTAAGAACTTCGGCGTGACCCGTCACGGGCGTGTGGTGTTCTACGATTACGATGAAATCTGCTACATGACGGAGGTGAATTTCCGCCATATCCCGCCGCCACGCTACCCGGAAGATGAGATGAGCGCTGAGCCGTGGTACAGCGTATCGCCGGGAGATGTCTTCCCGGAAGAATTTCGTCACTGGCTATGTGCCGACCCGCGTATAGGGCCGCTATTTGAAGAGATGCACGCTGACCTGTTCAGCGCTGACTACTGGCGCGGCCTACAGACGCGCATCAAAAACGGTCACGTGGAAGATGTTTACGCCTACCGACGTCGGCAGCGGTTCAGCGTGCGTTATGAAACCGACCGTAGGCCGGATAAGGTACTTGCGCCGCCATCCGGCAATGTGCGCCGTGCCTGATGCGCTACGCTTATCAGGCCTACAAATCTGCCCTAACCTTAGATAGCAGGCCGGGTAAGGCGTAGCCGCCACCCGGCAACCCCATCCTAGCGAAATCCGCCGTATGCCAGAGTCACTTCTTTCGCCGCTTTGATCGCCATGGCGCCAAACTCGGTCACGCGATCGTCGGTAATACGCGAAATGGGTCCGGAAATGGAAATCGCAGCGAACGGCTCGCGGTGCTCGTCATAAATGCACGACGCCACGCAGCGCAGACCCAGCGCATGTTCCTCATCATCAAAGGAATAGCCGCGCTTGCGCGTCTGGGCCAAATCCTCTTTCAGATGCACTGGCGACACCAGCGTGGCGTGTGTATAAGCATGCAGGCCTTTACGGTGCAGCAGGCCAGTCACTTGTTCTTCGCTCAGTTGGGATAAAAACGCCTTACCCGCACCGGAGGCGTGCATCGGCAGCTTGCCGCCGATAGGCGCGGACATGCGCATCAGTTGGGTGCACTGCACCTGGTCGATAATAATGGCCTGATGATCGCTTTGATCCAGCACGGCCAGGTTTACCGTCTCACCGGAATCTTCCATCAGCTTGCGCAGGATCGGATGGACAATCGCCAGCAGATTACGGCTTTGCAAAAAGCTGCTGCCGACGATGAACGCATGCGCACCTACGGCCCAGTGGCCTAATTCACCCACCTGACGGACAAAACCCTGCTGCTGCATGGTGGTCAGCAAACGGTGAGTCGTGGAGTTTGGCAGGCCAGCCTGCTGCGCCAGCTCGGTCAACGCCACGCTGCCGTTGGATTCCGCAATCCACTCCAGCAGCTTCAGACCGCGGGTCAGAGACTGAACCTGCCCGGTTGCAGGCGCAGTAGCGGCGGCGGGTTTTCTACCGCGTTTCGCGGGGACAGTGGCTACCATGGCAGACTCCTTTTCTGTATCGTGGAAATCATTTTCGTTTTATTCAATTATAATGCAAGAATTCCTGTACTGATCGGATGAGTGAAGCTGAACATGTCTCATGTTGGCCGTTGTTCTCTTTTCCGCCTCTCAGGTTTGTGCCAGTATGACCTGTTGAGTTTTTTTCGGTCTGGTTGAGCGTTGTCGGGAGCGAGTGTGAGCAGCAAAGTAGAACAATTACGTCAGCAGTTAAATGAACGTATTCTGGTGCTGGACGGCGGTATGGGCACCATGATCCAGGGATATCGTCTGAGCGAAGAGGATTTCCGCGGCGAACGCTTTGCCGACTGGCCGTGCGATCTGAAAGGTAACAACGACTTGTTGGTGCTCAGCAAACCGGAGGTCATCGCCGCCATCCATAACGCCTACTTTGAGGCGGGCGCGGATATCATCGAAACCAACACCTTTAACTCGACGACTATCGCCATGGCGGATTACCAGATGGAATCCCTGTCGGCGGAAATCAACTTTGCGGCAGCCAAACTGGCGCGTGCGGCGGCTGACGAATGGACGGCGCGCACGCCGGAAAAACCGCGCTACGTCGCGGGCGTGCTCGGCCCAACGAACCGTACGGCGTCTATCTCGCCTGATGTTAACGACCCGGCTTACCGCAACATTACCTTTGATCAGCTGGTGGCCGCCTACCGTGAATCCACCAAAGCGCTGGTGGAAGGCGGCAGTGACCTGATCCTGATTGAAACCGTCTTCGATACTCTGAACGCCAAAGCCGCTATTTTCGCGGTTAAAACCGAATTTGAAGCGCTGGGCGTTGAGCTGCCGATTATGCTCTCCGGCACCATCACCGATGCTTCCGGGCGTACGCTCTCCGGCCAGACTACCGAAGCATTCTACAACTCCCTGCGCCACGCCGATGCGCTGACCTTCGGTCTGAACTGTGCCTTAGGTCCGGACGAATTGCGTCAGTACGTGCAGGAACTGTCGCGCATTGCTGAATGCTACGTCACCGCGCACCCGAACGCCGGTCTGCCGAACGCCTTTGGTGAATACGATCTCGACGCCGACACAATGGCGGCGCAGATTCGCGAGTGGGCTGAGGCCGGTTTCCTGAATATCGTCGGCGGCTGCTGCGGCACCACGCCGGAACATATCGCCGCCATGAGCCGCGCAGTGGATGGCTTACCGCCGCGCCGCTTGCCGGAAATCCCGGTTGCCTGCCGCCTTTCCGGCCTTGAGCCGCTGAACATCGGCGACGACAGCCTGTTTGTGAACGTTGGCGAGCGTACCAACGTCACCGGTTCGGCGAAGTTTAAACGCCTGATCAAAGAAGAGAAATACAGCGAAGCGCTGGACGTCGCCCGTCAGCAGGTGGAAAGCGGCGCGCAGATCATCGATATCAACATGGATGAGGGGATGCTCGACGCCGAAGCGGCAATGGTGCGTTTTCTCAACCTGATCGCCGGTGAGCCGGATATCGCCCGCGTGCCGATTATGATCGACTCCTCGAAATGGGACGTTATCGAGAAAGGGCTGAAGTGCATTCAGGGTAAAGGCATCGTTAACTCCATCTCGATGAAAGAGGGGGTTGAGACCTTTATCCATCACGCGAAGCTGCTGCGTCGCTACGGTGCCGCGGTGGTGGTGATGGCCTTTGACGAGCAAGGGCAGGCCGACACCCGCGCACGTAAAATCGAAATCTGCCGTCGGGCGTACAAAATTCTTACCGAAGAGGTGGGCTTCCCGCCGGAAGATATCATCTTCGACCCGAACATCTTTGCTGTCGCGACCGGTATTGATGAGCACAACAACTACGCGCAGGACTTTATCGGCGCGTGTGAAGACATCAAACGCGAACTGCCGCACGCGCTGATCTCCGGCGGCGTTTCTAACGTTTCATTCTCGTTCCGTGGCAACGACCCGGTACGTGAAGCCATTCACGCGGTATTCCTCTACTACGCCATTCGCAACGGCATGGACATGGGGATCGTCAACGCCGGACAGCTGGCTATTTACGACGACTTGCCCGCCGAGCTGCGCGATGCTGTTGAAGATGTGATCCTCAACCGTCGTGACGATGGCACCGAACGACTGCTGGAGCTGGCAGAGAAATATCGCGGCAGTAAAACCGACGACACGGCGAATGCCCAGATGGCGGAGTGGCGCACCTGGGACGTGAAAAAGCGCCTCGAATACTCGCTGGTGAAAGGCATTACCGAGTTTATTGAGCTGGATACCGAGGAAGCGCGCCAGCAGGCTGCGCGTCCGATCGAAGTTATTGAAGGACCGCTGATGGACGGCATGAACGTCGTTGGCGATCTGTTCGGCGAGGGCAAAATGTTCCTGCCGCAGGTGGTGAAATCCGCCCGCGTGATGAAGCAGGCGGTGGCGTACCTCGAACCGTACATTGAGGCCAGCAAAGAGAAAGGCTCCAGCAACGGCAAAATGGTCATCGCGACCGTGAAGGGCGATGTGCACGATATCGGCAAAAACATTGTCGGCGTGGTGCTGCAATGTAACAACTACGAAATCGTCGATCTTGGCGTGATGGTGCCCGCGGAGAAAATCCTCAGAACGGCGCGTGAAGTGAATGCCGATCTGATTGGCCTTTCCGGGCTGATTACCCCATCGCTGGACGAAATGGTCAACGTGGCGAAAGAGATGGAGCGTCAGGGATTCACTATTCCGCTGCTGATTGGCGGCGCGACCACCTCAAAAGCGCACACGGCGGTGAAAATCGAGCAGAACTACAGCGGCCCGACGGTGTACGTGCAGAACGCCTCGCGTACCGTTGGCGTGGTGGCTGCGCTGCTCTCTGACACCCAGCGCGATGACTTTGTCGCCCGTACGCGTAAAGAGTACGAAACCGTGCGTGTCCAGCATGCGCGTAAGAAACCGCGTACCCCGCCAGTAACGTTACAGGCTGCCCGCGACAACGATCTGGCCTTCGACTGGGAAAACTACACCCCGCCGGTGGCGCACCGTCTGGGCGTGCAGGAAGTGGAAGCCAGCATCGAAACTCTGCGCAATTACATCGACTGGACGCCGTTCTTTATGACCTGGTCGCTGGCCGGGAAATACCCGCGCATTCTCGAAGATGAGGTAGTAGGAGAAGAGGCGAAGCGCCTGTTCAAAGACGCTAACGACATGCTGGATAAACTCAGCACCGAGAAGACCCTGAATCCGCGCGGCGTGGTGGGGTTATTCCCGGCCAACCGCGTGGGTGACGACATCGAGATTTACCGTGACGAGACGCGTACGCACGTCATCAACGTGAGCCATCATCTGCGCCAGCAGACGGAAAAAGTCGGTTTCGCCAACTACTGCCTGTCTGACTTTGTTGCGCCGAAACTGAGCGGCAAAGCGGATTACATCGGTGCTTTCGCGGTTACTGGTGGTCTTGAGGAAGATGCGCTGGCGGACGCCTTTGAAGCCCAGCATGACGACTACAATAAGATCATGGTGAAAGCGATCGCTGACCGTCTGGCGGAAGCGTTCGCAGAATATCTGCATGAGCGCGTGCGTAAAGTCTACTGGGGCTATGCGGCGAATGAGAACCTCAGTAACGAGGAGCTGATCCGCGAAAACTACCAGGGGATTCGCCCGGCACCAGGCTATCCGGCGTGCCCGGAACACACCGAAAAAGCCACCATCTGGGAACTGCTGGATGTGGAAGCGCACACCGGGATGAAGCTCACCGAATCCTTCGCCATGTGGCCAGGCGCGTCGGTTTCCGGCTGGTATTTCAGTCATCCGGACAGCAAGTACTACGCCGTGGCGCAAATCCAGCGCGATCAGGTTGAAGATTATGCCTTCCGTAAAGGGATGAGCGTGGCGGAAGTGGAGCGCTGGTTAGCGCCGAACCTCGGCTATGACGCCGACTGATTCACAAAACTGTCATCTTTCTTTACAACAAACAGGGCGCTCAATGAGTGCCCTGTCTCTTTATTACGTTTAAACCCTTATACTGAAAGGGAGCCGTTGCCGGATGGCGGCGTAAACGCCTTATCCGGCCTACATAGGGATGATTTGTAGGCCTGATAAGCGCAGCGCCATCAGGCAAATGAGCCTCAAAAAACCATAAAAATAAGGAGAACCTGATTCCGTGTTAACTCTGTTACACCTGCTTTCTGCTGTATCTATGCTGGTTTGGGGTACGCATATTGTGCGTACCGGCGTGATGCGCGTCTTCGGCGCCCGTTTGCGTACCGTGCTCAGCCGTAGTGTTGAAAAGAAGCCGCTCGCCTTTTGTGCGGGTATCGGCGTAACGGCGCTGGTGCAAAGCAGCAACGCCACCACCATGCTGGTGACCTCGTTTGTTGCACAAGATCTCGTGGCGCTTACCCCTGCGCTGGTCATAGTGCTCGGCGCCGACGTGGGGACCGCGCTGATGGCGCGTATCCTGACCTTCGATCTCTCCTGGCTGTCACCACTGCTGATTTTTATCGGCGTGATCTTCTTTCTCGGCCGTAAGCAGTCCCGCGTGGGGCAACTGGGGCGGGTCGGTATTGGGCTGGGGTTGATTTTGCTGGCGCTGGAGCTGATTGTGCAGGCGGTAACGCCGATCACCCAGGCTAATGGTGTACAGGTTATTTTTGCCTCGCTCACCGGCGATATTATGCTCGATGCGCTGATTGGCGCCATGTTTGCGATTATCAGTTACTCCAGCCTGGCGGCGGTGCTGCTGACGGCCACGCTGACCGCGGCAGGTATTATCTCGTTCCCGGTGGCGTTGTGTCTGGTGATTGGTGCTAACCTCGGGTCCGGTCTGCTGGCGATGTTGAATAACAGCGCCGCTAACGCCGCAGCACGCCGTGTGGCGCTCGGTAGCCTGCTATTTAAGCTGGTGGGGAGCCTGATTATCCTGCCGTTTGTTCATCCGCTGGCCAATCTGATGGATGAACTGCCGCTGCCGAAATCTGAACTGGTTATCTACTTCCACGTCTTCTACAACCTGGTGCGCTGCGTGGCGATGGTGCCGTTCGCCGAACCGATGGCGCGTTTTTGTAAGCGCATCATCCGCGATGAGCCGGAGCTGGATGCACATCTGAAACCCAAGCATCTGGACGTCAGCGCGCTGGATACGCCGACGCTCGCTCTGGCCAATGCCGCCCGTGAAGCCCTGCGTATCGGTGACGCGATGGAGCAGATGATGGACGGGCTGAAGAAAGTAATGCACGGCGAACCGCGTGAAGAGAAAGAGCTGCGCAGGATGGCGGATGATATTAACGTGCTGTACACGGCAATTAAGCTCTATCTGGCGCGGATGCCAAAGGATGAGCTGGCGGAAGAGGAATCGCGCCGTTGGGCGGAGATTATCGAAATGTCGCTCAACCTTGAGCAGGCTTCCGATATTGTCGAACGTATGGGCAGCGAGATAGCCGATAAGTCGCTGGCCGCTCGCCGGGCATTCTCTGTCGAAGGGCTGAAAGAACTGGATGCGCTCTACGATCAGTTGCTCAGCAATCTGCAGCTGGCGATGTCGGTGTTCTTCTCAGGAGATGTGACCAGTGCCCGTCGTCTGCGCCGCAGCAAGCACCGCTTCCGTATTCTCAATCGTCGTTATTCGCATGCGCACGTTGACCGTCTGCATCAGCAGAACGTGCAGAGCATCGAGACCAGCTCCTTGCACCTGGCGCTGTTGGGCGATATGCAGCGTCTGAACTCGCTGTTTTGTTCCGTGGCTTACAGCGTGCTGGAACAGCCGGATGAAGACGATGAGCGGGATGATTACTAATGAGGACAGGTGAAATATTGCCCGATGGCGCAGTCCGGTAGGCCGGATAAGGCGAAGCCGCATCCGGCAATGTGCGCTGAACTGCCTGATGGCGCTGCGCTTATCAGTCCTACAGTTGTAGCCCGGATAAGGTGAAGGCGCCATCCGGCATCAGGCAACAAATCAACTAAAAGCAGTGGCCCGCTTCAACAGCAACCGCTTCTTCACCCGCTTTAAAGATATACGTGGTGTTCGGGCCGCCGAGCACGGATTGACCGTTACTTACCTTAATCCAGTTCCCTTCCGGCAGGCCAATCACCGTCAGCTCCGGTGCCACAACCAGCAGCTCGCGGATACGCTGTTCACGCGTTTCGCCTTTATGGCCTTCCGGCAGCGCGTTGGTGAAGTGTGGGTTAATCTGCAGCGGGAACAGACCCAGCGCATCAAAACCTTTTGGATCGACAATCGGCATGTCGTTGGTAGTGCGGATGGTCTGGCAGGCAAGGTTGGAACCTGCGCTCCAGCCGATGTACAGCGCACCGCGTTTGACGACATCCACAATCGGGGCCAACAGACCGCGCTCGCGGCTTTCTTTCAGTAACTGGAAGGTATTACCCCCGCCGACAATCACCAGCTCTGCGTTTTCAATAGCGGCAATCGGATCGGCAACGGTATGAATACCCGTAACGTTGACGCCCATTGGCGCAAAGATGGCTGCCGTTTTCGCCGTGTACTCATCCCAGGTTTGCGTCACGCCAGCGAACGGAATAAACACCGCCGTACGGCGACCATTCAGTTGTTCAGCAATCAGCGGCAGCGCATGTTCCATCCAGCCTTTGCCCAGCAGCGTCGAGTTACTCAATAAAAGCAGTTCCATCATTTCTCCATGTAATCAGAAAATTACAAACCGCGCTAATGCTACCACTATCAGGCTAACGCCTTACTGATATGGCTCACGATGTTGGAAGGGGGAGATAGAAGCTGAGGCTATTTTTTAAGTGTCAATTCAATGCCGAGTACCTTCATCACTGCAAGGGTGGTTTTCAGCGTCGGGTTACCTTTCTCACTAAAAGAGCGATAAAGCTGCTCGCGGGATAATCCCGTTTCTGCCGCAATGTTCGCCATTCCCTTAGCGCGAGCTACCACGCCCAGTGCTTTTGCAATGTATGCTGCATCGCCTGTTTCGAGGGCATCGGCCATAAACACGGCAATTTCTTCATCATCAACCAGCGCAGTCGCGGGATCGTAGTGAGTAAGTTTATTCATGGCAGAAGATCTCCTGTGAATCCAGTGTACGGGCGAGCATTTTTGCAAGAGTAATATCGTTGGCTTGTGAGCTTTTATCGCCCCCACATAACAAAATGATGATGCGGCAACCTTGCTGTTTAAAGTAAATCCTGTAGCCAGGACCGTAAGAAATGCGCATTTCGCTGACGCCTTCCCCAACAGGTTTAACATCACCAGCTAAACCATTAGCCAGACGAAAAAGGCGTGTGGCAATGAGCGTTTTAGCTCTCCTGTCCCGTAGGTTTTGCTCCCAACGCCGGAAAACCATTGTCTGAAGAATTTCCATGATGACGTTCCATGTATTTTATAAACTACATTATGAATTGACAAGTTGAGACTAGAGAGTAAAAAAATGGGGAGTAAGGGGAAATGCTTGCTGGAGGAAACAGGAAAGTGTCTCGCAATAATACGTAGTTTTTCAGGATGCTGCGGTTGATACGAGAATCGATGATAGGGGATTGGGAGGGCTTTGTGCCAGGAGCGGAAGCTATATGTCCACTAGAATATGACAGATTCATGCATGGTGATTCACCACTACACGTAGTTGCCGTCTTAGCAGGGTTTTATCCTGGAAAGAATAAAATCCACTCGCTCTTCTACAGAAACACATGGTAATTCAATCAACTGATAGTCATACATACGGTATGTTTTTACCATTGCGTGATATGTCGCGATGGCAACATCGAAAGATTGTTTGCGCTCTGTGTCCTGTACATATATTTCACGCCAGGGTGGTGCAATAAATACGATTCGGTTATAGCGAAATTTCTCGATGGCGTTTTCCAGATGCCTCGGTATGGTAAGTTCAGAAAGACGTAAATAACCTACACATCAGGAACACCACGATCAAAGAAGCAGGGTTGTGTATGCCCTTCCGCTTCATGCCACGAACGCATTTCCCAGGATAGCATCAGATCTGCAAATGCAGTCTGGTTGGCCCACGGTAATGCATCGCCGCCGATGTTAACCTGGTCTTGGATCACACCTCTTCCAGCTTCTTTAGAACACCAACACCCTCGTTTTATAATCGTATCAATTATCGTGCTTTTGCCTGACCCTGGGCCACCAGTCAGAATGAATCGATGCTGAAACGCTGAAGACATTGAACTCTCCCAAACCTTCTTGGACGCGATGATTTAGCAATTGATGGCGTACTTTTGCGTATCGTCATATTACCTGCTGATGGCATGACTAACTACGTTTTATCCCCATTTTAATGTCCGCTATTCTCTCATTTCACAGGCCGATCTACTTTATTTCTCACTCGCCGAGGCGTTCCGCCATCTTGATTGTAGCCATCTCACTACTGAAGAAAATCTGGCGCTATCGTTTGGCTGTGAAGAGGCGCTGGCAGGGTTGTACCAGACGCTGAATTTTATGGGCGAAAGCCTGCTGACCATGGCGGGTGAAGGTCAGGAAAATTTTGCGTATGAGAGCATATGCCAGTTAGGACACAGTCTGGTCAACATCAGCCAGTTGATTCCCGCACTGGTGCAGTTAGAAGCGAAAGCTGACCAGCAACTGTTCGCTGTTGCATAGTACCTAAAATAGACAGAGCGCCCACCCCTGGCGCTCTGTTCCTGCTTCGTTACCCCGCCCGCGCAAATTCTGCCGCTTCGGCGATTAGCGCGTCATCCGGGCGTACGCCGGTGTACATGACGAACTGCTCTACGGCCTGTAAGGCAATCACCTCTGCACCGCTGATGGTCTTTTTACCTAATTGCTGTGCCAGTTTGATTACCGGTGTTTCCGGCGGCAGGGCGACGACGTCAAACACCACGCTGGCGGCAGCGACCATTGCTTCGCTGTAGGCCAGTTCATCGCTCTCTTTACCGCCAGCCATGCCGACTGGCGTCACGTTGACCAGAATATCGCAGGTAATCCCTTCCGGCTGCGGTTGCCACTGGAAACCGTACTGTTTTGCCAGCGCCGGGCCGCTCTCCCGGTTACGGGCAGCGACGATCACATCGTGAAAACCGGCATCGCGAAATGCGGCGATAACCGCTTTACCCATTCCACCGCTGCCGCGGATCATGACGCGCGCGTGGTTATCAAGCTGGTGGCTGGCAATCAGGCTTTTTACCGCAATGTAGTCGGTGTTAAATCCTGTCAGCGTACCGTTGTCATTGACGATGGTGTTGACGGAATCAATGACTTTTGCGGAAGGATCGATGGCATCCAGAAACGGCATGCAACTCTCTTTAAACGGCATAGAGACCGCACAACCGCGAATCCCGAGTGCGCGAACGCCTTTCACTGCGGCCTCAATATCCTGCGTAGTAAAGGCTTTGTAGATAAAATTTAACCCTAATTTTTCATACAGATAGTTATGAAAGCGTGTGCCAAAGTTGCCGGGGCGACCGGCAAGCGACATGCACAACTGGGTGTCGCGGTTAATCATGTTAAATTTCCTCGGCGTGAGACAATATGTACTGTTCGGCTTCCTGCGACCAGATCCCCTGATGACGCTCCAGGATATCGCGCAAGGCCGGATCGTCAATCTGGGTGAGCGCAGTTAACGGCAATGCTTTTCCGGTGTAAACCAGTTTTTTACCTCCACCGACCTGCGGCAGTTCCAGCGTTGTTTCACCTGCCGCATTCAATCCCAGAATGTGCGTCACCACTTTTGCCGCCTGAACTTTCTTCTCTTCGATCAGTTTTACCGCCGTGCGCATGTCGTCGGTATTGCCGCCAGATGTCCCAACATAATGGGTGAAGGCATAGTGCACGTCGTAGAAGTTAATCGGCGCGCTAAACTGCTTATCCTGCGGACCGGCAAAGAAGTTCATGCAACCATCGGCAGCCAGCAAAGAAGAGGCCAGCGTAACCAACTGTTCGTTGGGCACAAACACAAAGATGTCATCAAACCCGTGCCCGCCGCTCAGCGCCATCAAGGTGTCATCACCTGCATCCTGGGCGTGGAGATAATGGATCAACGTTTGTGGTTCTGATGGATAGTGCTTGCGGGCGTAGCTCAGCTTGTCGTTATTGGTGTCGGTCACCACCAGCAGCGCCGGGTTAACCGGACCATGCAGCGCGTAGTCGATCGCCAGTAGTCCCATCGGCCCGGTGCCGCCGAGTATCAGTGTACGCCCCTGCGGACGAATGCCCATATTGTGGTTATAAGTGCCTTCCTGTAGGTGATAGTTGGCGTTGAATGCGCCAATCACGCAGGACAGCGGCTCAACCAACGAGCCTTCAAAATAGGTTTCACCTTCGTAGGCTAACAGGCAGTCCTGCTCCATGACTTCATCAGGAATGATGACGTGCGTGGCTTCACCGCCCACCCACGGGAAGGAGTAGCCGGGGCAGTCCGGGCGATCCGGCAGTTGCAGGTTAGCCTGAATGACATAGCGCTGGCCGGGCTGAAACTTATGCTGCCATTTTTTCCCTACGGCAATAATATCGCCGCAAAACTCGTGGCCGATGATGATCGGGTTTGTAGCCACATCGTCCGGCACCTTTTTGTGGTTCTCGCCCTGGTTAGCCTCTTTCCAGGAAGAAAGGCACAGGCTGTCGGTTACGACTGAGGCCAGAATTTCATTGTCCTGCATTTCAGGAAGATCGAAGGTTTCCAGGCGCAGATCGCGTTTACCATAAAGGCGTAAAGCTGTTGTTGTTTGCATTGTTACCACCTCTTCCTCTTTCGAGGACTATTTGTTGAAGTAGCCCCGGCATCGCCGGGGCGAAAAAATCAGGACAGGAAGCCCAGCGCGTTACCGATAATTCCCAGCGCAAACAGGGCGAAGATCAGCCATACCGGGTTAATTTTCTTGTTGAGCAGACGCACCATCAGCAGCGTCAGACCCAGCGCCAGCAGGCCGGGGCAGAGTTGGTCGAGAATGTTCTGCACGGTCATGGTGACGGTGGTGCCGTCTGCGCCAGGCGTTTGCGATACCACCAGCGGCACGTTGATGCTGGTCCATTTAGTGACCAACACCCCCATGACAAACAGGCCGAGAATCGATGCGCCTTCGGTCAGTTTCTGCAGCAGGTTGCCGCCCATGTCGCTGACGATATTGACCCCTTTACGAAAGCCAAGCTGTAAGCCGTACCACTTCATGGCAAGACGTACTGCATTGAAAATAAAGAAGAACAATAGTGGGCCGAGAATGTTTCCGGACAGCGCCAGCGATGCGCCGAGTGCGGCGGTAATCGGGCGCAATGTTCCCCAGACCAACGGGTCGCCAACACCGGCCAGCGGGCCCATCAGCCCAACTTTGATGCCGTTGATGGCCCCGTCGTCAATTTCCGCACCATTAGCGCGAGCTTCTTCCATCGCGGCGGTCACGCCAATCACCGGGCCGCACACGGCAGGCGTGGTGTTGAAAAACACCAGGTGGCGTTTGAGTGCTGCAACCTGGTCCTCTTTCAGCGGATACAGGCGCTTGATGGCAGGGATCATGTCGTAGCAAAAGCCCAGTCCATGAATGCGTTCAAAGTTGAATGACGCCTGTTGCAGGTTGGAGCGAACAAACATGCTAAACAGGTCGGATTTGGTCAGTTTTTTCTGTTCCATGGCTGGCTCCATTAGTCATCAAGCTGATCGAGAGCTTGAGAAGAGGCGGGTTGCGCCTGCGGTTCGGCTTTACGCCACTGTGGGTTCAACTGGATGTAGACCAGCGCGATAATCACGCCAACCCCACCGAAAGCCAGCAGGCTCAAATCGAGATAACCCCCAGCGATAAACCCGAGGAAGAAGAAGGGCATCAGGTACTTCACGCCCATCATGCGCAGCACCATGGCGTAGCCGACCACCACGATAAAGCCACCGGCAATCTGCAATCCGCGGGTGACGAATTCCGGAATGGCGTTGAGCATATTGCTGACCATATCGGCGCTGACAAACAGCGAGACGATTAATGCAGGGATGGCAACGCGCAGCGCCTGTACGCCGAGAGCGGAAACGTGCAGCATGTCGATGGTGCGAAAGCGGGCGTCTTCGGCTGCTTTATCCGCCGCGTGCTGGAACACCACGGTGATGGTACGGGCGAATACCGTCAGCACCTGACCTGCCGCCGCGACTGGCAGGGCGATGGCGATACCGGTAGCAATGCTTTGCTGACCGACGATAACCAGAATGGCGGAGATAATACTGGCGAGCGCCGAATCGGGAGACTGCGCTGCGCCGACGTTCATCCAGCCAAGAGCGATTAACTCCAGCGTGCCGCCGAGCATAATCCCGGTTTTTAAATCACCAAGGATTAGGCCGATAACGGTACAAGCAATTAGCGGACGGTGGGTCTGGAACTCATCCAGCACGCTGCCCATTCCGGCAATACAGGAAAATAGGAATATGGCGATAATTTGTAGGGTACTTATTTCCATAATATGTCACCTTGTGAATGTGATCATCCCTGCCTGTTAAAGCATAAGTACACAGGCATTTTTATTTATTCAGCGAACGATTGTTCTTCTATTTTTTCGAGAATATTAATAGATGGATCGGATGCGACAACGCGTAAATCCAGCGTAACACCCAGTTTATCTAACTCACGAAACGCATGAATATCGTCGTTATCTAAAGAAACGGCTTTGGTTAATTGTTTTTTACCAGGCCGCCAGGCCATGCCACCAATATTTAACGTGGCGATTTTCACGCCTTGTTTTACCATTGCTAATGCATCCTGTGGGCGGGTAAATAGATAAAAAACGGTTTCGTTCTGGTATTGCGGATTATGGTAAACCGCGACCGCCTTTTCGATATTAACGACGTTCACTTTCATTCCCGGTGGGGCAGCCTGACGTAATAATGTGCGACGTACTTCATCGTTATAAACGTCGTCATTACAGATAATAATCCGTTGGGCATTCGCCACCTTCGACCAGACGGTGGTGACCTGACCGTGGATCAGGCGGTCATCAATACGAGCAAGGGTAATGTTCATCAGAAATCCTCTTCGGCCGTTTCCAGATGCTTCCAGACGACACAGGTTTGTTGAGCAATGGTCGTCAGGTGTTCGCACAGTTCATCCACATTCATATTGCTTTGGTTGTCTACCAGCTCCAGCGCCAACGGCAGTGATAACCCGCTAATGACCTGTATCGCCGGATTGTGCATCGCCAGCGTCGCGGCAGCATTCCAGGGACTGCCACACTGTAAATCGACGGCAATCAGCCATTCATCGCCAGTGTGAATACTTACTAACTTTTTTAGCTTTTCCACAATGTCGCTGGCGTTCTCTCCGGGGACAAATGCCACGGCTTCAACGTTGGCATCACCGTAGACCATCTGTACCGATTCCAGCATGGCGCAGGCCAGTTTGCCGTGAGCACAGAAGATTGCATTGACCATAAAACCTCCTTAGCCGCGCGTTTTTCCGCCCGCAATGTTAGTGGTTACTCCGGTGATGTAACTGGCGCGCTCAGATAAAAGATAACAAACAAAATCAGCAACTTCGCTTAAGCGCCCTGAACGACCAATCGGGATCGCATTCTTGGTGTAGCCCTCGCTCAGCTGTTCGACGGTGATGTTGCGGGTCCAGGCCAGCGCTTCTTCATACTCGGGGGTCCGCAGTCCGGTTTTTTCCAGAATGCCAGGTGCAATGCCAACTACACGGATGCCGTGTTTACCCAACTCTTTCGACCAGGAACGGGTGAAACTATTCAATGCGGCTTTGGTCGCGGCGTAACAGCTTTGACCTTCAGAACCTTCCAGTCCGCTTTCGGAAGAGACATTCACAATCACGCCGTTACGCTGTTTTACCATTTGGCGTGCCGCTGCCTGCGACATTAAGAACACACCTTTCTGGTTGATATTAACCATTTTTTCGAAAGCAGCTTCGTTGAGTTCGTATTGCCCGGCGGGTGCTTTTTCATCGACCAGCAGACGCGGGAAATTAACGCCAGCATTATTTACCAGCCCATCAATACGTCCGTAGCGTTGGATAATTTCAGCGACAGTATGATTAACCTCTTTGGCACTGGAAATATCCGTTGGCCAGAAATGATACCCGTCATGGCTATCGTATTTACCTTCTCCGCCATGAATATCTGCCATTTGTACATTAGCGCCTTGCGCTAATAACTCTTCGACAATCGCCAGACCAATTCCAGATGCGCCACCGGTAACAATAATGACTTTGCCCTGCAAGTTTAACCACGTTTGCATAATAAACTCCCGATTCAGATAAGGGGATCCCACATAAAATTAATTATGGCAGGACCAATTAGAATTTATTTACTTCAACAATAATTCAGCGGTATGGCTGTTGGTAACTAAACAGTTAATATAATTCCCACGTAATGCGCCTAATATCCCACTGTATTTTTCTTCACCCATTGCAATGCCAATGGAGTAACGCGCCTGTTTTAATTTATTGGTTTCGATGGAGAGCGTCTTTTCACTCATATTGGTCTCTACGGTTACACCGTTGATATCGTAAAAGCGCGAGCAAATGTCTCCGGCAACCTGGCGGGCATGCAGGTCATCACTCTCTTCACTGCCGTAAAAAGCGTGCCAGTTGGCGCCATCACGTATCGCCGGAGATCCAATCCCGACCAGCGCGATGTCCAGATTATCCCAGTACGCAGAAATCGATTTAAAATGTCGTGACTGCATGATCCCGTTACGGATCAGCGGGTTTTCCAGCAGTGCCGGGAAATCTGCCAGGTGTGATTCCCCTTTGAGCTTTGCTGCAGCGCCGTAGGTCAGCGTATTGACATGGTAGCGGCTTTCAAGTTTGCCGGATGGTCCGCCGATAATCGGTACGCAGATCAGCTGGCGCGACTGGCTGGCAGGAGATAATCCTTCCACCAGTCCCCGTACCGCGCGGCCCCATGAGAACCCGATAATGTCCCCAGGTTCCAGTAAGCGTTCCAGCAACTGTGCGCCATGTACGCCCATCATATTAAGTTGTTCATCTTCCTGCTCGCTATCGCAGGAGACTACGACCGCCTCTTTCAGGCCAAATTTCTGTTTTAGCTGCTGTTCCAGCCACAGATTTTCGTTGTAGTCGTAATTAATGGCGATGGTGACGATACCCTGCTCGCGTCCACGTTTTAGTAACCGGCTGATCGTGGTGCGATAAATACCCAGCTCGCGGGCGATTTGCGCTTGTGTCATATCCTGTTCGTAATACAGCTGCGCTATTTTTACGATCAGGCGGATATCATCGCTGTTTTCCGTCGCCATTTTTGGACTCCTGCACATTTGTGCAAATCACGAAATTGCCTTCTTGATCTGATATAACCCCATCTGTTCTCCATCTCAAAGCTATTTTCACTTATTTCAGCGCCCTGAAATGACCGATTGTGTTGCACATTTGATGTGGTGATGGCGCGTTGTCGGCACAGATGTGCATGCCTCTCTAATGTATTGATTCTGCTTGTTTTCACTCAACAAAATTGCAGGGATGGATCGCTGACACTTTTGTGTCAAAAGGTGTGACGGATCACAAATAGCGCGTGGACAGTCGAACACGATTATTTTTTATCGTCCGCAAGGTAGGGTATATTTCGCTTTTAATACACAAAGTCATTCAAGTTGTATCAAGGCGGCAAGGGAGCGAATCCCCGGGAGCATAGATTGCTATGTGACCTGGGTGAGTGAGGGCAGCCAACGCAGAGACAGCTTGAAGGATGAAGTGTATACAGGAGAAACTATGCTGCCCGACTCATCTATCCGATTAAATAAATACATCAGTGAAAGCGGAATCTGCTCGCGCCGCGAGGCGGATCGCTTTATCGAACAAGGGAATGTCTTCCTGAATGGTAAACGCGCCACCATCGGCGATCAGGTGATGCCTGGCGACGTCGTAAAAGTAAATGGTCGGTTGATTGAGCCGCGTGAAGCGGAAGATCTGGTTTTTATCGCGCTGAATAAGCCGGTAGGGATTGTCAGCACCACCGAAGACAGCGAACGCGACAACATTGTTGATTTCGTGAATCACAGCAAGCGCGTGTTTCCAATTGGTCGTCTGGACAAAGATTCTCAGGGACTTATCTTTCTGACCAACCACGGCGACCTGGTGAATAAAATCCTGCGTGCCGGTAACGATCACGAAAAAGAGTATCTGGTGACGGTCGATAAGCCGGTCACTGATGACTTTATCCGTGGGATGGGGGCCGGTGTGCCCATTCTCGGTACCGTCACCAAAAAATGTAAGGTGAAGAAAGAAGCGCCGTTTGTGTTTCGTATTACGCTGATTCAGGGGCTTAACCGTCAGATCCGTCGTATGTGCGAACACTTTGGCTATGAAGTTACCAAGCTTGAGCGTACGCGTATCATGAACGTTGGTTTGTCTGGTCTGCCGCTTGGTGAATGGCGCGACCTGACAGATGACGAACTGATCGATCTGTTCAAGCTGATTGAGAACTCGTCCTCAGAAGCCAAACCGAAGGCGAAAGCGAAGCCAAAAACCGCAGGCATTAAGCGTCCGGTGGTGAAAATCGAAAAATCAGCGGAGAAAGAGAAATCGCGCCCGGCGGCAAACGGTAAGCGTTTTACTTCGCCGGGACGTAAGAAGAAGGGACGTTAACGTCTGCCGCGCGTCGGCGTATTTGCTGACCAGGAAAACGATGCTTCCGCATCCGGTTTATAGGCCTGCTTTTTCTTCAACTGGCGGGCTTTTTTTGCTTCTGCTTCGCGCAAGGCCATCAGTTTATCGATGTACTCTTTCTTGATGCTGTTGGTCTCTGCGTTGGTCAGCAGACGACCATGTGCAATGCGCGCGCGGTCGAGCAGCGTTTTCAGTTCACGCTGTTCGCGCTCGGTCATCTCTTTTTGGGTAATGCGGGGGAGTGCCATAAGGGTGCCCTCTGTTAGCCGATATCCTCAGTGTACGGTAATTCGTGCAGAATAAAACTAATCCTGAAAGAGCCTCGCAAAATATAGCTTGTTGAAGTGACGGAATTTCTATTCTGATTTAGCGTAATGACAGGAAAACGTGTGGGTTACACATTTTATTGTTTGTATAAAATTTTATACAAGGATGTGTTATGCTTTCAATAAAGCGGGCCTTAAAGCCCATTGTCTGGATTGGCAGTTCATTTGATGATTTACGAAGCTTTCCTGAAGATATACGTAAAACCGCTGGTTTTCAGCTACATCGTCTACAGGCTGGATTAGAAGCTGCTGACTGGAAGCCGATGCCAGAGATAGGTCGAGGTGTTGAGGAGGTAAGGCTCAGGTATGAATCTGGCGCGTACCGAATCATCTACATTGCTCGCTATGCTAACGCGGTCTATGTACTGCATTGCTTCAATAAAAAGACGAAACGTACTTCTGAGCACGATAAACACATTGCTAAAGTTAGATATCGAACCGCTTTGCAAGAAGACAGGAATCAGAAATGAACAATACCGTTGATAATAAGGTTCGCCATGTAACCTCTCCGGATGTCAATATTTTTGCCGAACTGGGGTTTGCAGAAGCGGAAGCGAAGAGCTTAAAGCATGATGCTGAATGCGAGGTCGAACAACTCATTCGCCTGAAGCAGCAGTTGATGCAAGAAATTTCCGGATGGATTGATGAAAACCATCTGAAACAAGCGGAAGCTGCTGTGAAACTGAATATTTCCCGGCCCCGTGTTTCAGATGTTGTTAATCAGAAAACCAACAAATTTACCCTTGATGCGCTGGTCATGATGCTGGTGAAGTTAGGAAAACCAGTAACAGTTCAGATTGGGTAATATTAGATATTGCTTATTGTATCTGATCGCTGCGAACGCTTTCCCAGCTCAGCCCGAAGCGGGCGAGATATTTTCGCAATCGGTCTGCATCGTTAGGATTGGCTTTTTTCTGCCGTGAGACGGCAAACAGTTCGCGTCCGGCTTCCGACAGCGACGCGCTGCGGCGACACACTTCCAGCACCGTTTCTAACTGGCGGCGATCGAAAAGGTCAATGTCCATGTTCAGTTCCGGTTGCGAAGCGGTAATCTGCCAACTCTCTTTTAACAGCGCAATTTCTTCTTCGACAAGGGATAAGGTGATGCGTCCCTGTTCGGCAAGCGTCGCCATTCGCGCGATGGATGAACTTAGCTCGCGAAAATTGCCGCGCCACTGCGCCTGTGGGGAGCTGGCAAATGCCAGATAACAAGCACGTGCCTCTTTGTCGAAACGGATCTGCATCTGTTTACTGCTGGAAAAACGGTGTAGCTCATACTCGACGTTCGGAGCGATATCTTCCCGCCGCTGCGCCAGACCGGGCAGGGCGAAGTTCCACATATTGATACGCGCGTAGAGATCTTCGCGAAAACGGCCCTCGGCGACCCATTGCTGCATATCACGATGGGTTCCGGCAATCAGCTGAAAATCGCTCTGTACTTCTTTGTCCGAGCCAAACGGGAAAAAGGTTTTTTCTTCAATCGCTTTTAGCAGCATGGCCTGTTCGTCTAACCCCAGTTCGGCTATCTCATCGAGAAACAGCACGCCGCCATCCGCTTCTCGCAGCAGTCCGCTGCGCGCCGTGAGTGCGCCAGTAAACGCCCCTTTCACGTGACCGAACAACGTAGACATCGCGTTGTCGCCACGCAGGGTTGCGCAGTTGACGGCGACCAGTTTTCCCGCCACCAGATGCCGCGACTGGCGTAGCTGAAAAATACGTTTCGCCAGAAAGGATTTACCCGCACCGGTGGGACCGGTGAGCAGGATCGGGTCGGTCGAACGTAGAGCCACACGCTCAATGCGCTCGATCAGTTTATTGAAGGTGGCGTTGCGCGTATCAATCCCGGCCTTCAGAAAAGAGACTGACTGCTGCTGTTCGCGCTGAAAACGACTGGTGAGCGTGGCGTAGCGGCTTAAATCGAGATCGATTACCGAGCAAACGCCGGCGGCAACGGCCTCATCCGATGAACCGGCAGGTGCCGGACTGGTTTGCAGCAGGCTGGCGGGCAGGTAGCGGGCTTCCGTTAGCAGAAACCAGCAGATCTGCGCGACGTGCGTCCCGGTGGTGATGTGCACCAGATACTCTTCGTTTTCCGTATCAAAGCTGTAGTGGGTGGCGAAGTCGAGAAAGGCGGCGTAGACCTCTTCAAAATCCCAGGGGTCGTTAATAGTCACGGCATGCGGGCGTACTTCGGTGTCAGGTGAGAGCAGCGCGACGTCTTCAATCAACCTTTGCGCCATGCCTTCATCGCGTGGCTGGTGGAGCAGTTCCAGTCTGTCGACAGGGAAATCAGGCTGTTGGCACAATCCAACCGTGGGGCGCCACTTTTTAAACCGATTGGCGCGTTTACCGCGTTTGTCCAGCACCGTACCCAGTACGCCAATTACAACCCGCCGCTTTTTCATGGTTTATCCAAAAAGATAAGTTAAGAGATTAAAAGATAAAAAAATTAACCGAGTGAGACAACTGCCAATATTGGCGACAACAATTAAATTTATATAAATCAATTCATTAAAAATAAATTCTGACGATTTTCATTTCTGGCACGCTTCTGGCAATAACTCTTACGTCAATCACGCTGAAAACGCAGGGGGTTAAACCCCGCCGGCACGTCAGGAACGGCACAGGCTGTTTTCCGGGAGTGTTCCGTCAGCCGCTGACACACAGTGGGTTCGATTCCCAATTTCATCCTCCGAATGAAAACTGGTTGTTAATCATAGAAATAAAACGGAGCGATGCGCAGTTAGCACGCTCCAGAACAGGCTGCCGGTAAAGATGCCGTGCGACAGGCAAAAGGGAATTCCCCTGCCGCTTCGCCCCTGCACCCGCGCCTGACTCACAATAAGGAATAAAAAATGAAGAAAAAAATCACTATTCGTAAAGGCCAGCTTGGCCTGTTATCCCGACAGGGTGATTACTATCAGGTACTGGATGCAGGTGAACACCGTTTGCCATGGTTTAACACACCGGATGTTCTGGTGATCAATACCGATGGCAGCGAAATTCCGGAAGCTCTGGCGGAGTATTTACGTCGCTTCCAGCCTGCATGGGTGGAGCAGTACTGTGTGGTGGCCGATTTAACCGATACCGAAGCGGGTGCGCTGTATGTGAACGGCGTCTTGCAGGAAATTTTGCCACCGGGAACGCGCCGTCTGTATTGGCGCGCAGAGGAAGCACTGAAGCTGGTGCGTATGGATACGCGTCAGGTTTCGGTACCGGTTGAGGTGATGAATGCAGTGTTACAGCCACGACGTAACGGTACGGTGAAAGGTCGTGAAGCTATCTTAACGGTACAGGTTCCTGCGTGGCATGTTGGTGTGCTGAAAATTGATGGCGAAACCCAGACGCTGTTGCCGCCGGGGTTGACCGCATACTGGAAGGTAAACCATCTGATTGAAGCCGAAGTTGTTGATACTCGTTTACAGGTACTGGAGGTCGGTGGACAAGAGATCCTGACCAAGGATAAGGTCAACCTGCGTTTAAATCTGGCCGCAAACTGGCGTTATGGCGATGTGTTGCTGGCTTTTGGCCAACTAACCAAACCGCTGGATCACCTTTACCGCGAATTGCAGTTTGCCCTGCGGGAAGCGGTGGGAACGCGCACGCTGGACGAGCTGCTGGAAGATAAGCAGGTGATCGATGAGGTGGTGAGCGCACAGGTGAAAGCCCGAATGACGCCGTTTGGTATCGAGGTCGCTTCGCTCGGCGTGAAAGATATTGTCCTGCCGGGTGATATGAAGGCCATCCTGTCCCAACTGGTTGAAGCTGAGAAATCCGCCCAGGCCAACGTGATCCGCCGTCGTGAAGAGACTGCCGCGACGCGATCGCTGTTGAATACCGCGAAAGTGATGGAAAACAACCCGGTGGCGCTGCGCTTAAAAGAGCTGGAAACCCTTGAAAGAGTCGCTGAACGTATCGATAAAATCTCGGTGTTCGGGGGCCTGGACCAGGTGCTGCACGGCCTTGTGAACATAAAAGGATAAGAATAATGAGCTACAACACAGTGGACGGCGCGATGCGCGAAAGGGTATTGCGCCAGCTAAAAGAGGTAGAGCAGCGCTATGGCGTCAGGGTGCTGTATGCCTGTGAATCCGGCAGTCGTGGCTGGGGATTTGCCTCGCCGGACAGCGACTACGACGTGCGATTTCTCTATGTTCATCCGCCTGAGTGGTATCTGCGGGTTGAAGCGCCACGAGATGTTATCGAGTTGCCGATAGATGATGAGCTGGACGTCTGCGGCTGGGAATGGCGCAAGGCGCTGGGGTTACTGAAAGGCGCAAACCCTACGCTTATTGAGTGGCTGGATTCGCCAGTGGTCTATCAACAGGATGAAGTGACCGTGTCGGCGCTGAAAGCGTTGGTGCCCAAATGGTTTTCCCCGCTACGTGCCCGCTGGCACTACTACTCGATGGCGCGGAAAAACTTCCGTGGCTATCTGCAAGGTGACGACGTGCGATTGAAAAAGTACTTTTACGTCATTCGCCCGCTGCTGGCGGTGCGTTGGGTGGAGGAGGGGAAAGGCGTGCCACCGATGCGTTTTGCCGATCTGCTGGCGGGAAGTGAACTGGATGCGCCATTGCGTCAGGAAATTGATGAGCTGCTGGAGCGCAAGCAGTGTGCGGGTGAAGCGGAATACGGCCCGCGTCGTCCACTGTTGCATGCGTTTATCCGCGCCGAGCTGGAAAGAGGAGAGATTCCGCCGACGTTACCGGATAGTCGGGAAGGCGATGTCAGGGAGTTGGACAGATTGTTATATGAAACGGTGATGCGGTGAAAATGCCCGATGGGACAAGAGCCATCGGGCGTTGGCATCTACTCACTCAAACAAATTATGGTGCAGCTTCTGTACCACCTGTTCGGCTTCAGTACCGGGCACCAGGAAGCACAGGTTATGGCTGGATGCGCCGTAGCAAATCATGCGGATGTTGAATGGCTCCAGTACGCCGAACACCTCTTTACCCACGCCACAGGCTTTGGACAGGTCGTTGCCAATCAGTGCCACCAGCGCCAGGCCTTCTTCCACTTCAACCCGACACAGGGCAGACAGTTCCATCAGCAGAGACTGTGTTAACAGTGTATCGCCGGTGGAGGTCGAACCGGTGGTATCCAGCGTCAGCGCCACGCTGACTTCGGATGTGGTAATTAAATCGACCGAAATGTTATGGCGTGCGAGGATGCCGAACACTTCCGCCAAAAAGCCGCGAGAGTGCAGCATATTCAGGCTATGCAGCGTCAGCAGCGTTTGCTTACGACGCAGTGCCAGCGCCCGGAACAGCGGTGGATTCGCGGTTTTATTGCATACCAGCGTACCGCCTGCTTTTGGATCCTTACTCGAGCCAACAAACACCGGGATATCGCTACGTACGGCAGGTAACAACGTTGCCGGGTGTAGCACTTTCGCGCCAAAGGTCGCCATTTCTGCGGCCTCTTCAAAGGCGATTTCATCAATACGCTGCGCCGCCGGAACAACGCGCGGATCGGTCGTGTAAATGCCAGGAACATCGGTCCAGATATCGACGCGCGTGGCGTGCAGCGCTTCGGCCAGCAGGGCAGCCGTATAATCGCTCCCGCCGCGCCCCAACGTGGTGGTGCGGCCTTTACCTTCACTGCCGATAAAGCCCTGAGTAATCACCAGACCTTCGCTCAGACGCGGGGCCAGCTGGAGCGTTGCCAGTTCGGCCAGCGCCGCGACGTCAGGTTCTGCGCGGCCAAAACGATCGTTGGTGCGCATCACTTTACGTACGTCAAACCACTGCGCCTGCACGTTGCGTTCACGCAGGATCTCGACGAACAGCAGGGTAGACATCAGTTCACCGTGGCTAACCAGTTCGTCGGTCAGCGCGGTTGAGGTCGCCAGTGACGCTGCTTCTGCCAGCGTGGTGATGTTTTCCAGCAGACGGTCGATCTCTTCACGTATCACGTTTGGATAACGCAGGCGTTCCAGAATATTGAACTGAATTTGACGAATGGCATCGAGTTTTTCGAAGCGCGCGGTTGGCTCCAGCCCTTCAGCCAGTGCGACCAGCAGGTTGGTGATTCCCGCAGAAGCGGAAAGTACCACTACACGGACGTTAGCATCAGAAAGTACTACATCAGCGCTGCGATTCATGGCATCAAAATCCGCCACGCTGGTACCGCCAAATTTGGAGACAACTACATCAGTCATAACTACCTCGTGTCAGGGAATGAATAGAGCGACCATGGCACATAAGGCAGAACAGAAACCGGTGCAGGCGCAAATGCAAATACCGTATTTATAAATAAAATGTGTAGCTTGCACTGTCAACGCTGGGATTATGCGGATTTTTCATGCTGCAACTGCGTTGAGTAACGGTACTAATAACAACGCTAATAACCGCTATACTTTTTAGCCACGTTTGGCGGATGCCTTGGCAATGGCATTAAAACAATCACACTTTTCTGTGACTGGCGTTACAATCGATCTCAGTCACAATTCTCAAAATCAGAAGAGTATTGCTAATGAAAAACATCAATCCAACGCAGACCTCAGCCTGGCAGGCACTACAAAAACACTTTGAAGAAATGAAAGACGTTACTATCGCGGATCTTTTCGCGAAAGATAGCGATCGTTTCACTAAGTTTTCCGCGACGTTTGACGATTTGATGCTGGTGGATTTCTCCAAAAACCGCATCACTGAAGAGACGCTGGCTAAACTGCAGGATCTGGCGAAAGAAACCGATTTGGCGGGTGCCATCAAGTCCATGTTCTCCGGTGAGAAAATCAACCGCACTGAAGACCGTGCCGTGCTGCACGTGGCGCTACGCAACCGTAGCAATACGCCTATCATCGTTGACGGCAAAGATGTCATGCCGGAAGTGAATGCTGTGCTGGAGAAGATGAAATCCTTCTCTGAAGCGATCATCTCCGGAAGCTGGAAAGGCTATACCGGTAAAGCCATCACTGATGTAGTAAACATCGGTATCGGCGGTTCTGACCTCGGCCCGTTCATGGTGACCGAAGCGCTGCGTCCGTACAAAAATCACCTGAACATGCACTTTGTGTCTAACGTCGATGGTACGCACATTGCCGAAGTGCTGAAGAAAGTGAACCCGGAAACCACGCTGTTCCTGGTCGCTTCCAAAACCTTCACCACCCAGGAAACCATGACCAATGCCCACAGCGCGCGCGACTGGTTCCTGGCGACCGCAGGCGACAACAAGCACGTTGCCAAACACTTCGCAGCGCTCTCCACTAACGGTAAAGCGGTTGGCGAGTTTGGTATTGATACTGCCAATATGTTCGAGTTCTGGGACTGGGTTGGCGGTCGTTACTCCCTGTGGTCTGCAATCGGTCTGTCCATCATCCTGTCCGTAGGCTTCGACAACTTTGTTGAGCTGCTCTCCGGCGCGCATGCGATGGACAAACACTTCTCCACCACTCCGGCTGAGAAAAACCTGCCGGTGCTGCTGGCGCTGATCGGTATCTGGTACAACAACTTCTTCGGTGCCGAAACCGAAGCGATTCTGCCGTATGACCAGTATATGCACCGTTTCGCGGCTTACTTCCAGCAGGGCAACATGGAATCCAACGGTAAATACGTTGACCGTAACGGCAATGCGGTGGATTACCAGACTGGCCCAATCATCTGGGGTGAGCCGGGTACTAACGGCCAGCATGCGTTCTACCAGCTGATCCACCAGGGCACCAAAATGGTTCCATGCGATTTCATCGCGCCGGCCATCACCCACAACCCGCTGTCGGATCACCATCCGAAACTGCTGTCTAACTTCTTCGCGCAAACCGAAGCGCTGGCATTCGGTAAATCTCGTGAAGTGGTTGAGCAGGAATACCGCGACCAGGGTAAAGATCCGGCAACGTTGGACCACGTTGTACCGTTCAAAGTGTTCGAAGGTAACCGCCCAACGAACTCCATCCTGCTGCGCGAAATCACGCCGTTCAGCCTGGGTGCGCTGATTGCACTGTACGAACACAAAATCTTCACTCAGGGCGCTATCCTGAACATCTTCACCTTTGACCAGTGGGGCGTTGAGCTGGGCAAACAGCTGGCGAACCGCATTCTGCCAGAGCTGAAAGATGGTTCCGAAGTGAGCAGCCACGACAGTTCTACCAACGGTTTGATTAACCGTTATAAGTCCTGGCGTGCCTGATAGCACACACTTGTAGGCCGGATAAGGCGTTTAGCCGCATCCGGCATTAATGAAATAAAAAGCCGATATTAATATCGGCTTTTTTATAAGAATGCTCCAGGATATCTACGTTCTAACTTCATACCTTAATTGAGCTTAATCCTAAAATAATTTTCTTAATGTTATTCAATTTCTGATGTTTTCGGATTTACCGGATATTGCATTTTAATTTTTATATTTTAATTTATTGATTTAATTGTTTTTGTTGTATTTTTTTAATCATTTTTCCTTTCGTTATCTAATTATCCTAAATTCCCGCGTGGCGTAATTTGCACACTTTGGCTTGTGTATACTCGATCTCGCCCGAAATTCTTTTGGGTAAATCTCCATTCATACAATGAAGGGAATTTGTGATGAAAAAAGTTCTGTATGGCCTGTGGGCTATATCTGCGCTTGCGGCGACTTCTGTCTATGCCGCCCCCGTTCAGGTGGGTGAGGCAGCAGGGTCGGCTGCCGCGTCGGTTTCGGCAGGAAGTTCCTCCGCAACCAGCGTGAGCACCGTAAGTTCTGCAGTGGGGGTCGCCCTGGCGGCGACCGGTGGCGGCGATGGTTCTAATACCGGAACTACAACCACCACAACCACCAGTACCCAGTAATAGAGGTACGTTTAATTCTAACCACACTTCGGTGTGGTTATTTTGAATTGCCAAAAGTATGTGGGATTTGTAGGCCGGATAAGCGTCGCGCCACCCGGCAATAATGCGGAGAAACGTCGTGAAGCGACCAGCGCTCATAATGGTTTGCCTGTTACTGCAGGCGTGCTCAGCCACCACCGAAGGGTTGGGGCATTCGCTGTGGGATAGCGTGTTTGGTACTCCCGGCGTACAGATGACGGACGATGAAATCCAAAATATGCCCTACGCCAGCCAGTATATGCAGCTAAACGGCGGTCCCCAACTGTTTGTGGTACTCGCGTTTGCGGAAAACGGACAGCAGAAATGGGTGACTCAGGATCGGGCTATTCTCGTCACGCAGCATGGGCGCATTGTGAAAACGCATCTCGGCGGGGACAACCTAATTGAGGTGAATAATCTGGCGGCAGACCCACTCATCAAACCCAATCAGATAGTCGATGGCGCAACGTGGACCCGCACAATGGGCTGGACTGAACATCAGCAGGTACGCTATGCCACCGCGCGATCGGTTTTCAAATGGGATGGCGCAGACACCATCAAGGTCGGCAGCGATGACACGCCGGTACGGATCCTCGATGAAGAGATAACGACCGATCAAACGCGCTGGCATAACCGCTACTGGATAGACAGTGAAGGGCAGATTCGCCAGTCGGAACAGTATCTAGGCGCGCATTACTTCCCGGTGAAAACCACGCTGATTAAGGCGGCAAAATCATGATCAAACGAGTCGTTATGGCGCTGCTGTTGAACCTGAGCGCAGCGTCTGTTTTTGCTGCGGGCAGCGTTAAGGTCTTTACCTCCGCCAGCGAAGAGCCAAAAACGCTGACCGGGGCCGAACATCTGCTCGACCTGGTTGGACAGCCGCGGTTGAGCAATAGCTGGTGGCCAGGCGCGGTTATCAGCGAAGAGCGGGCAACGACGGAGGCGGAACGTCAGCAGCAGGCATTACTGGCTCGCCTGGCGACGCTGGGCGCTGAAGAAAGCGGTGACGATGCTGCCGCTATCAACACATTACGCCAGCAGATTCAGGCGTTGAAGGTGACTGGCAGGCAGATGATTAATCTTGACCCGGATGTTGTGCGCGTCAGCGAGCGAGGCAACCCGCCGTTGCAGGGCAATTACACGCTGTGGGTCGGAGCGCAGCCAACGCATATCACGCTGTTTGGCCTGCTAAGCCATCCGGGTAAACAACCGTTTATGCCCGGGCGCGATGTTGCCAGTTATCTCGATGGGCAAAGTCGGCTCAGCGGCGCGGATCGTAGCTTCGCCTGGGTTATCTATCCTGACGGGCGCACGCAAAAAGTACCGGTCGCTTACTGGAACAAACGTCACGTTGAGCCGATGCCCGGCAGCATCATTTATGTCGGACTCTCTGATGCTGTCTGGAGCAGCACCCCGGATGAAATTAATGCCGACATTCTTCGCACCCTGACCCAGCGGATACCCGAATAATGAGAAAAACTTACCTGCTCAGCTTACTGGCGCTGGGCGTAAGCGTTGCCTGCCACGGTGAAACCTGGCCCGCGCCCATTGGACCTTCGCAGTCCGATTTTGGCGGCGTGGGACTGCTGCAAACCCCAACCGCACGCATGGCACGTGAGGGCGAAATGAGCCTCAATTACCGCGATAACGATCAGTACCGCTACTACTCTGCGTCGGTGCAGCTCTTCCCGTGGCTGGAAACCACGCTGCGTTATACCGATGTGCGTACCAAAAAATACAGTAGCGTGGAGTCGTTTTCTGGCGATCAGACTTACAAGGATAAAGCTTTTGATCTCAAACTACGGCTGTGGGAAGAGAGCTACTGGATGCCGCAGGTGGCGGTTGGCGCGCGAGATATTGGCGGAACTGGCCTGTTCGATGCGGAGTATATTGTGGCGAATAAAGCCTGGGGGCCGTTTGATTTCTCGCTTGGCCTGGGCTGGGGATATCTCGGGACCAGCGGTAACGTCAGCAATCCGTTTTGCTCATACAGCGATAAATTCTGCTATCGCGATAACAGCTACAAGCAGGCCGGTTCTATTGACGGCAGCCAGATGTTCCACGGCCCGGCATCGCTGTTTGGCGGCGTCGAGTATCAGACGCCCTGGCAGCCGTTGCGTCTGAAACTGGAGTATGAGGGAAACAATTACCAGCAGGATTTTGCGGGCAAGCTGGATCAGAAGAGCAAGTTTAACGTCGGCGCTATTTATCGCGTCACCGATTGGGCCGACGTTAACCTCAGCTATGAGCGCGGGAACACCTTTATGTTTGGGGTCACGCTGCGGACAAACTTCAACGATCTGCGGCCAAACTATAACGACAATGCCCGCCCGAAATATCAGCCACAGCCGCAGGATGCCATCCTGCAACACTCGGTGGTGGCGAATCAGCTAACGCTGCTGAAATATAACGCCGGACTGGCCGAGCCTAAAATTCAGGTGCAGGGCGATACGCTGTATGTGACCGGTGAACAGGTGAAATACCGTGATTCGCGCGAAGGGATCGAACGTGCCAACCGGATCGTGATGAACGATCTTCCCGATGGGATCCGCACGATCCGTATTACGGAAAATCGTCTTAACTTGCCGCAGGTGACGACCGAAACGGAGGTTTCCAGCCTCAAGCGTCATCTGGAAGGCGAACCGTTGGGCCATGAAACCCAGCTGGCGCAAAAACGCGTTGAGCCCGTGGTGCCGAAAACGACCGAGCAGGGCTGGTATATCGATAAGTCACGCTTCGATTTCCACATCGATCCGGTGCTTAACCAGTCGGTGGGCGGCCCGGAAAACTTCTATATGTATCAATTGGGCGTGATGGGAACGGCGGATTGGTGGGTTACCGATCACCTGCTGACCACCGGGAGTTTGTTCGCCAACCTCGCCAATAACTATGACAAATTTAACTACACCAACCCGCCGCAGGATTCGCATTTGCCACGAGTGCGTACCCATGTGCGCGAGTATGTGCAAAACGATGTCTACGTGAATAACCTACAGGCCAACTACTTCCAGTCACTCGGAAACGGGTTCTACGGACAGGTTTACGGTGGCTATCTGGAAACCATGTACGGCGGAGCGGGGGCAGAAGTGCTGTATCGTCCGCTGGACAGCAACTGGGCGTTTGGTGTTGATGCCAACTACGTGAAACAGCGTGACTGGCGTAGCGCGCAGGACATGATGAAATTCACCGACTACAGCGTGAAGACCGGGCATTTGACGGCGTACTGGAATCCGTCATTCGCTCAGGATGTACTGGTGAAAGCCAGCGTGGGCCAGTATCTGGCGGGAGATAAGGGCGGAACGCTGGAAGTGGCGAAGCGCTTTGACAGTGGCGTTGTGGTAGGCGGCTATGCGACCATCACCGACGCCTCGCCGGATGAGTACGGAGAGGGTGATTTTACCAAAGGGGTGTACGTATCCGTGCCGCTGGATCTGTTCTCGTCAGGCCCGACCCGCAGCCGTGCGGCGATTGGCTGGACGCCGTTAACGCGTGATGGCGGCCAGCAGCTTGGACGTAAGTTTGGTCTGTACGACATGACCAGCGACAGAAGTGAGAACTTCCGGTAATCGAGCCGTTTGCCAGCCGGATGGCGCTACGCTTATCCGGCCTACAAACTGCCTGTACTGCAGGCCGGATAAGGCATTTGCGCCGTCAGCAGGCAAGTTACAGGCGACGCAATAATTTTGCCGGGTTTCCTGCATACACGCCTTTCTCGGTGATCGATTTGGTCACCACGCTCCCCGCACCGATGACCGCGCCATCGCAGATGGTGACCGCCAGAATGGTCGCTCCACTGCCGATTGAGACATCGTTGCCAATCGAAATTCTTCCCCAACTGTTGCGGTCGGCGTTGGGTTTTCCTTCGCGAAACATATCGTTGGCGAACATCACGCCATGACCGATAAAACAGCGGGCGCCCAGGGTGACATATTCGCAGATGAAAGTGTGCGACTGAATTTTGCTGTCTGCGCCAATTTGCGTATTACCCTGGATTTCAACAAATGGCCCGACAAAAACGTTGTCACCCAATGTGCAGTTGTAGAGATTTGCGGGTTCATAAATCACCACGTTCTCACCGCAGGTAACGTTGCGGACAGCGGATTGTCTTAGCTGCATACTTCATCCTGTGAAATGTGTCGTGACATTCATCATTCCCCGCTGACCTTTCTTGCACAAAACATAAACAAAAAATGTAGATCTCTGTCACATTTTTGCGTTATACAGGAACCTCGCCACTGAGTAAGAGGTGCTGTTATGACGTCGCTATCTCGTCCGCGCGTGGAGTTTATCTCCACCATCTTACAGACTGTGTTGAATCTGGGACTGCTGAGTCTGGGCCTGATCCTGGTTGTATTCCTCGGGAAAGAAACGCTGCATCTGGCGGATGTGCTGTTCGCGCCGGAACAAACCAGCAAGTATGAGCTGGTGGAAGGGCTGGTGGTTTACTTCCTCTATTTTGAATTTATCGCGCTGATTGTTAAGTACTTTCAGTCGGGCTTTCACTTTCCGTTGCGCTATTTTGTCTATATCGGGATCACCGCGATTGTGCGGTTGATCATTGTCGATCATAAAGCACCGATGGATGTGCTGATCTATTCCGCGGCGATCCTGCTGCTGGTGATCACCTTGTGGCTGTGTAATTCAAAACGGCTGAAGCGAGAGTAACAGACAACACGCCGCAATCGGGCTGCGGCGTGTTGCAGGTCAGGGTTACTGCGCAGAGGCTGGCTGGGTTTTCTCTGCGGCGGGTTCCCACAGTTCTTCAAGTTCTTCCAGCGTTTTGCCTTTGGTTTCCGGTACAAACTTCCACATAAACAGCGCCGCCAGAATACCCATACAACCGTAAATCCAGTAGGAGAAACCGTTGTGGAAATGGGAAACCAGCCACGAATTTTTGTCCATCATCGGGAAGGTCCAGGAGACGAAATAGTTCGCCAGCCATTGTGCGGCCACCGCAATGGCGAGCGCTTTGCCGCGAATCGCATTGGGGAAGATTTCTGCCAGCAGCACCCAGCAAACCGGTCCCCAGGACATGGCGAATGCGGCGACGTAAAATAGCATCGACAGCAGAGCAACCAGCCCGGAAGCCTGGGTATAAAACGCGGTACCGAGGCTGAACATACCAATGGCCATGCCCAGAGCGCCAATAATCTGCAGCGGTTTGCGACCAAATTTATCCACCGTCATGATCGCCAGCACGGTAAAGCTCAGGTTGATCACGCCAACAATGATGGTCTGTAACAGCGCCACATCGGTGCTGGCTCCCAGCGTTTTAAACACCTCTGGGGCGTAGTAGAGCACGACGTTAATACCGACGAATTGCTGGAAGATAGACAGCATTACGCCGATGACGATAACGCCTGCGCCAAACATCAGCAGGCGACCACCAGTTTTACGACCATGGTCCAGAGACTGATTGATCTCCTGCATGGCCTGGGTGGCGAGGGTGCTGCCCATAATTTTGCGCAGAATACTTTCCGCCTGCTCGTGTCTGCCACGCGCCATCAGCCAGCGCGGGCTTTCTGGTACGGTGTACAGCAGCAGTAAAAACAGTAGGGCGGGAATACTTTCGGACGCAAACATATAGCGCCAGCCATCGGTATTCAACCAGTTAGCGTCGCCAGAACGGGCGATAAAATAGTTAACGCAATACACCAACAATTGACCAAAAATAATGGCGAATTGGTTAAATGACACCAGTTTTCCACGAATATGTGCGGGTGCCAGTTCAGCAATATACATTGGTGAGAGCATTGAGGCTAAACCTACGCCAATACCACCAATGATACGATAAATAACAAATTCGGGAACGTATCCGGCCAAATAAACAGGTACGGAATTATCAGGATTAATCGTCGTAAAGCCTAATTCCGGCCAGGCAGAACCAATACCGGAAATAAAGAACAGCAGAGCCGCGATTTTCAGCGAGTCCCGGCGGCCAAACCGGTTACTGCAATAGCCGCCCAGTGCACCGCCGATGATGCAGCCTATCAACGCACTGGCGACGCAAAAGCCCAACAGCGAGTTGGCGGCGGATTCACTTAAATGTTGTGGTGCGACAAACACGGTATTCAGGGATTCTACCGTTCCGGATATGACCGCAGTGTCGTAGCCGAATAATAGCCCTCCTAACGTTGCCACTAATGTAATCGAAAAAATATAACTGGAATTATATTGAGAGTTCATTCAGACCTGCCTTAGAGGATACAGCTCTTTTGATCAGTGCCATGATGTTGAATTTAACAGGCAGGGAAGACAATTATCATTTTTTACATTGCAATTACGTTTTGTCTTTTCTGTGATCTTAATTCTGTTTAATTTATCTATATTCAGACGGAAAATAGAATTGCAGTGATGGGGAGCACGAAAGGAAATAATCGTAACAGTGATGCAAAATAACATAAAAAAAGGGCGCTCCGTAGAGCGCCGAATAACAGTCACAGGTTGGGATAACATAAGTTGAGGGTTGCAGTGGCATTGCCCGTTGCCGGGCAGGTACTTCGGTAAAACTTAACCTTTCACACCACCCGCGGTCAGACCGTTGACTAGCCAGCGCTGTGCCAGCAAGAACACCAGAGTGATCGGAATGGCTGAAAGTACAGCCGCGGCGGCAAAGTCGCCCCACAAATAGTTCTGTGGGTTGAGGTACTGCTGCATACCTACCGCAAGGGTATAGCTGTTCACATCACGCAGCAGCAGTGACGCGACCGGTACTTCGGTAATAGCGGCAATGAAAGACAGAATAAACACGACCGCCAGAATCGGAACGGAAAGCGGCAGTAGCACCAGGCGGAATGCCTGCCACGGCGTAGCGCCATCCAGCGCGGCCGCTTCTTCCAGTGAGCCGTCGATAGTTTCGAAATAGCCCTTAATCGTCCACACGTGCAGCGCGATACCGCCAAGATAGGCGAAGATCACGCCGCCGTGCGTGTTCAGGCCGATAAACGGAATGTACTGGCCCAGGCGATCAAACAAAGCATACAACGCGACCAGAGACAGCACCGCCGGGAACATCTGGAAAATCAGCATCCCTTTCAGCAGGGTTGCTTTGCCCGGGAAACGCATACGAGCAAAGGCGTAAGCACAGGTAGTGGAAAGCGTCACGATACCGATCGCGGTAATGCTGGCCACTTTCACCGAGTTCCACAGCCATAACAGTACCGGGAACGGCGGTGGCGTCACGCGGCCATCCGCGTGTTCAACGCTAAAGCCCAGCGCCAGTTTCCAGTGTTCCCAGGAGATGTTTTCCGGGATCAGGCTGCCGGTGGCAAAGTTACCTTCGCGCAGCGAGATAGCGATAACCATCAGCAGCGGGAACATGATCGCCGCGATAAAAATCAGCAGCCCTAAGTGCGTTGCGAATAAACGTAACTTTTGTGATTTCGGTTGGACCATAGCCATTGTCGTTATCTCCCTTAATCAAACTTCATACGTGTGGCTTTCAGGTTCACAATCGCCAGCGCACCAACCAGCAGGAAGATCAGCGTGGCAATCGCCGCCGCCAGACCGAAGTCCTGACCACCGCCGCCTTCAAAGGCGATACGGTAGGTGTAGCTTACGAGCAGGTCGGTATAACCGGCTGGTGTGGTGGTACCAAGACGGTCCGGGCCACCGTTGGTCAACAGCTGAATCAGCACGAAGTTGTTAAAGTTAAAGGCGAAGCTGGCGATCATCAGCGGCGTCAGCGGCTTAATCAACAGCGGTAGCGTTATCTTAAAGAAGTTCTGGAACGGACCTGCGCCATCCATCGCCGAGGCTTCATACAGGTCGTCAGGAATCGCTTTCAGCAGACCCATGCACAGGATCATCATGTATGGATAACCGAGCCAGGTGTTGACGATAATAATCATCGAACGCGCGGTGGTTGGGTCGCTGAACCAGGCCGGTTTGATGCCAAACAGCGCGCTCAGCATCATGTTGATTTCACCAAAGCTCTGGTTGAATAAGCCCTTGAAAATCAGAATCGAGATAAACGACGGTACGGCATACGGAAGAATCAGCAGGACGCGGTAAATCGCTTTGCCTTTGAGAGACTCCCACTGTACGAGACAGGCCAGCACCATGCCCACGGCAACGGTCAAAATAACGGTCAGTACCGAGAAGACCACCGTCCAGACGAAGATGGCGAAGAACGGTTTCTGGATGCCTTCGTCGGTAAACACGCGGGTGAAGTTATCCCAGCCGATGGCAACGGTGTAGCCCGGGCTGAGTTTTTCGCTACCCCAGCTACTGTCAGCGTTAATCGCCTGATAATAACCAATATCGTTGTTGGCGCGGTATTTTACGCCGCTCTGGCTGTTGGTGAGTGTGCCGTCTTCAGTGAGCGTATAAAGTGGCTGCGTGCCGGAAAACTGGCGCAGCGAACTCATGGTAACTTTGCTTTCATCCGGCAGGATGGCGGTCAATTGGGTAAGCGCCTGGCGATTCTGCGTGATGATACGCAGCGTTGCACGTTCGCCTGCCGGTAGCGCCTCGGCTTCTTTCAGTTGCAGTTTCTGCTCGCCGCCAAATTTAAAGGCGTCAGAAAGGTAATTCTTGCCGGTTTCACCGTCGGTGAGGGCCAGTTGCCACTCATCACCCGCCGGATACAGACCAAAGTTGTAGGTTTTCCCAGCCTGGTACGAACGATCCATCAGGACTTCCTGAGCACGTTCAAATGTCAGCTGGTTGGTACTGCTGTAGTTGGTAAAAGCAATGGCGATCGTACAAACCAGCGGAAACAGGACAAACAGCCCCATACCAGCAACGCCCGGGTAAACATAGCGCCAGGCATAGGCTTTACGGTTAGCGAAAATATACAGGCCAGCAGAGCTTAAAATCAGCGTCATGATGGCAAACAGGTACTCCCCCTGAGCGTACATCAAAACAACAAGGTAACCGACCAGCAGCCCAAGCAGACCCATCACTGACCATTTCAGCGTGTCGCTTTGCCACCAGTGTTTCTTTTTAATGACATCCATGGGGTTCAATCCTCAACAACAATGAAAACCTGTTGGTCAGCGTGCCTGATGGCGCTGCGCTTATCAGGCCTACATACCCTGTAGGCCGGATAAGGCATTTATGCCGCCATCCGGCACGTTCACAACTGCATTACTTGGTGATACGACCCTGCGCGTCCTTCAGTGCGGCATCGACGGTCTGACGGCCGCTGGCTGCGTTGATCACTGCGGTACGAACGGCATACCAGAATGCGGACATCTGTGGGATGTTCGGCATGATTTCGCCTTTCTGGGCGTTATCCATGGTGGCGGCGATACGTGGGTCTTTCGCTAACTGATCCTGGAAGGATTTCAGCGCAACGGCACCCAGCGGTTTGTCCTTGTTCACTTCATCCAGACCCTGATCGGTCAGCAGGTAGTTTTCGAGGAACTCTTTCGCCAGTTCTTTGTTCGGGCTGGCGGCGTTGATACCGGCGCTCAGAACGCCAACAAACGGTTTAGACGCTTTGCCTTTGAAGGTTGGCAGTAGCGTGACGCCGTAGTTGATTTTGCTCTTATCGATGTTGGACCACGCCCACGGACCGTTGATGGTCATCGCGGTATCGCCTTTGTTAAAGGCCGCTTCGGCGATGGAGTAATCGGTATCCGCGTTCATGTGTTTGTTCTTGATCAGATCAACCAGGAAGGTCAGACCCGCTTTCGCGCCAGCGCTATCCACGCCAACATCTTTCACGTCGTACTTGCCGTTTTCAAACTTGAACGCGTAACCACCGTCGGCGGCAATCAGCGGCCAGGTGAAGTACGGTTCTTGCAGGTTGAACATCAGCGCGGATTTACCTTTCGCCTTCAGCTCTTTATCCAGTGCAGGAATTTCTTCCCAGGTTTTCGGTGGATTTGGAACGAGGTCTTTGTTGTAAATCAGCGACAGCGCTTCAACCGCGATCGGGTAGGCAATCAGTTTGCCGTTATAGCGTACGGCATCCCAGGTGAACGGATAAAGCTTGTCCTGGAACGCTTTGTCAGGCGTGATTTCAGCCAGCAGGCCAGACTGAGCGTAGCCGCCAAAACGGTCATGTGCCCAGAAGATGATGTCCGGACCGTCGCCAGTCGCGGCAACCTGCGGGAATTTCTCTTCCAGTTTGTCAGGGTGCTCAATAGTGACTTTGATCCCGGTGTCTTTCTCGAATTTTTTGCCCACTTCAGCGAGGCCGTTATAGCCTTTGTCGCCGTTAATCCAGATAACCAGCTTACCTTCTTCAATCTTGGCGAGAGCCGAGGCGGAAAACATCATCGTCGTTAATGCAGACAATGCGAGGATGCGTGCGCCAGTTTTGATTTTCATAGTTCCCATCCTGTTTGGTGATTTTGCAGAGGTGGCTTAACGGTTACTAGTTTCTTTATACGACAACCTCTTTCCATCCTCCTTACCCCTACGCCCCACCCGCTCTTTATGTGATCTGTGTTACATAAATGTGAGTATTGCGTACTGGCGCACATAAAAACCCACCGATTTTTGCAGGCTGCATCACGAAATTCCTCTGAGGCTGGTGGCCCGGGTCTCAGACGCTGCTCTCTCATCCTCCCGCCTCCTCCCCCATAAAAAAGCCGGGGGGTGGAGGATTCACGCAGTCAAGGGATCGCGCATAGTCAGCCCATCATGAATGTTGCTGTCGATGACAGGTTGTAACGAAGGGAGAAGGGCATGGCGAGCGTACAGCTACGAAATGTAACGAAAGCCTGGGGTGACGTGGTGGTATCGAAAGATATCAATCTCGACATTCACGAAGGGGAATTCGTGGTGTTTGTCGGACCGTCAGGCTGCGGTAAGTCGACCTTGCTGCGTATGATCGCCGGACTTGAAACCATCACCAGTGGTGACCTGTTTATCGGGGAGACCCGGATGAACGACATTCCGCCCGCCGAACGCGGTGTGGGCATGGTCTTTCAGTCCTACGCGTTGTATCCCCATTTGTCTGTCGCGGAGAACATGTCGTTCGGCCTCAAACTGGCCGGGGCGAAAAAAGAGGTGATGAACCAGCGTGTGAATCAGGTTGCGGAAGTTCTGCAATTGGCGCACCTGCTGGAGCGTAAACCGAAAGCGCTTTCCGGCGGACAACGTCAGCGTGTGGCGATTGGCCGTACGCTGGTCGCCGAACCGCGCGTATTCCTGCTGGACGAACCACTGTCGAACCTCGACGCTGCTCTGCGCGTGCAGATGCGTATTGAAATCTCCCGCCTGCATAAACGTCTCGGCCGCACGATGATTTACGTCACCCACGATCAGGTCGAAGCGATGACGCTGGCCGACAAAATTGTGGTGCTGGATGCCGGTCGCGTCGCGCAGGTTGGTAAGCCTCTGGAACTGTATCACTACCCGGCTGACCGCTTTGTCGCGGGCTTTATCGGTTCGCCAAAAATGAACTTCCTGCCGGTGAAAGTCACGGCAACGGCTATCGATCAGGTGCAGGTTGAACTGCCCAACCGCCAGCAAATATGGCTCCCGGTAGACAGCCATGCGGTACAGGTTGGCGCCAACATGTCTTTAGGTATCCGCCCGGAACATCTGCTGCCCAGCGATATCGCCGATGTCACCCTTGAAGGTGAAGTGCAGGTGGTCGAACAGCTTGGTCACGAAACACAAATTCATATCCAGATCCCCGCCATCCGTCAAAACCTGGTTTACCGCCAGAACGACGTGGTGTTGGTAGAAGAGGGTGCCACATTCGCTATCGGCCTGCCGCCAGAGCGTTGCCATCTGTTCCGTGAGGATGGCACTGCATGTCGTCGGTTGCACCAAGAGCCGGGCGTTTAAGGTGTCCCATTAAAAAAACGCAAATCCGTCAAGGTGAAGCGTTCAAAGAAAAGCAATGATCTCAGGAGATAGAACGATGATTACTCTGCGCAAACTCCCTCTGGCGGTTGCTGTAGCAGCAGGCATTATGTCTGTTCAGGCAATGGCTGTGGATTTCCATGGTTATGCTCGTTCCGGCATTGGCTGGACAGGTAGCGGCGGTGAACAACAATGTTTCCAGGCAACAGGTGCACAAAGTAAATACCGTCTTGGTAACGAATGTGAAACCTATGCGGAAATTAAATTAGGTCAGGAAGTGTGGAAAGAGGGCGATAAGAGCTTCTACTTCGACACTAACGTTGCCTACTCCGTTGCACAGCAAAATGACTGGGAAGCGACCGATCCTGCTTTCCGCGAAGCCAACGTGCAGGGTAAAAACCTGATTGAATGGCTGCCGGGTTCCACCATCTGGGCCGGTAAACGTTTCTATCAGCGTCATGACGTCCACATGATCGACTTCTACTACTGGGATATTTCAGGTCCTGGTGCCGGTATTGAAAACATCGATCTGGGCTTCGGTAAACTGTCTCTGGCCGCAACCCGTTCTCAGGAAGCGGGTGGTTCTTACACCTTCAGTAGCCAGAATATCTACGACACATCCAAAGATACCGCGAACGACGTATTCGACATGCGTTTAGCGCAGATGGCCATTAACCCGGACGGCATGCTGGAACTGGGTGTTGACTACGGTCGTGCGAATAAAACTGACGGTTATAGCTACGCGGATAGCGCTTCTAAAGATGGCTGGATGTTCACTGCAGAACATACTCAGAGCATGCTGAAGGGCTATAACAAGTTCGTGGTTCAGTATGCAACTGATGCGATGACCACGCAGGGTAAAGGTGGCTCGCAGGGTACTTACGGTTCAACCTTCGATACCCAGGCAACACCAAATGATCCCGTTATCCATCATGTAAACAACAACATCAATAACAACGGTAGCCTGGTGCGCGTACTTGACCACGGTGCTATCTCTCTGGGCGACAAGTGGGACCTGATGTACGTCGGTATGTATCAGAATATCGACATGGATAACGACCTGGGTACTGAATGGTACACCGTGGGTATTCGTCCGATGTACAAATGGACACCAATCATGAGCACCCTGATGGAAGTCGGCTACGACAACGTCAAATCTCAACAGACTGGCGATCGCAACAGCCAATACAAAATCACCCTGGCGCAACAGTGGCAGGCAGGCGACAGCATCTGGTCTCGTCCGGCAATCCGCGTCTTTGCAACCTATGCCAAATGGGATGAAGAATGGGGCTACGTTAAAAATGGTAACAACGTATCTAAATACGCAGCTGCAACGAACTCTGGTATCAGCACAACCAGCCGTGGCGACAGCGATGAGTGGTCCTTCGGTGCTCAGATGGAAATCTGGTGGTAATTCAGCACTAACCTGACGTAAAGACCGAAAGAGGGGCGCAAGCCCCTCTTGATTACGGTTTAGCGCGCTATTGCCTGGCCACCGCTGAACCCATGCTATCTGAGGTGATAACAATGAAAATGAAGAAAAGTCTCGTTGCCCTTTGTTTATCTGCAGGGTTATTTGCCAGCGCGCCTGGCATCAGCCTGGCCGATGTAAATATTGTTCCGCAGAACACCACCGCGGCCCCAACAATCCCCACTGCTGCGCTGCAACAGTTAACCTGGACGCCGGTTGATCAATCTAAAACTCAGTCCACACAGCTTGCCAATGCAGGTCAGCGTTTAGATGTTGCTGGTATTACTGGCCCTGTAGCGGCCTATAGCGTACCGGCGAATATTGGCGAACTGACCCTGACGCTGTCCAGTGAAGTCAACAAACAAACCAGCGTATTTGCGCCAAACGTCTTAATTCTCGATCAGAATATGACGCCATCTGCGTTCTTCCCCAGCAGCTATTTCACCTACCAGGAGCCCGGCGTGATGAGTGCCGATCGTCTGGAAGGCGTAATGCGTCTGACGCCAGCGCTGGGCCAGCAAAAACTGTATGTTCTGGTCTTTACCACAGATAAAGATCTCCAGCAGACCACGACCCTGCTTGACCCGGCAAAAGCCTACGCCAAGGGTGTAGGTAACGCTGTTCCGGATATTCCGGACCCGATTGCCCGCCACACCACCGACGGTCTGCTGCATCTGAAAGTTAAAACCAGCTCCTCCTCCAGCGTGCTGGTCGGGCCGCTGTTTGGTTCTTCCGGTCCTGGCCCTGTTACGGTTGGTAATACCGCAGCGCCTGCAGTGGCCGTTGCTGCTCCGGCGGCAGCCGTTGCTGCTCCGGCACCACAACCCGTGAAGAAAAGCGAGCCAATGCTGAACGACACGGAAAGCTATTTTAATCAGGCGATTAAGGATGCAGTTGCAAAAGGCGATGTTGATAAAGCGCTGAAGCTGCTTGATGAAGCGGAACGTCTGGGATCCAAATCTGCCCGATCCACCTTTATCAGCAGTGTAAAAGGCAAGGGGTAAACATCTCCCCACATTGTTGATTTTGCAACAACTGGTGCGTCTCCTGGCGCACCTTTTTTTATCCTTCGGTGCTAATTGTTACACTTATGTTGCCCTGCCGATCACTTAATCGTGTTTGCTCACCCCGTAATGCCTTTTCTGCGATACAATGCCTTCAGGTTATAAATCGGAGAGTAAGGCATGCCACACCCTGCGTTAACGCAACTGCGTGCGCTGCGTTATTTTGATGCGATCCCGGCGCTGGACGCCCAACTGCTCGACTGGTTGTTATTGGAAGATTCCATGACCAAACGTTTTGAGCAGCAGGGGAAAAAGGTCACCGTAACGTTGATTCGCGAAGAATTCGTTGGGCAAAATGAGGTGGCTGAAGAACTTACGCTGCTGCCTAAAGAGTCTCGTTATTGGTTACGTGAAATCCTGTTATGCGCGGATGGTGACCCCTGGCTTGCCGGACGGACTGTGGTGCCTGAATCAACCTTGTGCGGCCCTGAACTGGCCTTACAGAACCTGGGGAAAACCCCGCTCGGACGCTACCTGTTTACGTCATCGACATTGACCCGAGATTTTATTGAGATTGGCCGCGATGCAGCGCTGTGGGGGCGTCGTTCCCGCCTGCGGCTGAGCGGTAAGCCACTGATGCTTACCGAGCTTTTTCTGCCTGCGTCGCCGTTGTACTGAGAGGAAGATAAAGATGGAGTGGAGTCTGACGCAGAATAAGCTGCTGGCGTTTCACCGCTTGATGCGTACGGATAAGCCAATCGGCGCCTTACTGCTGCTCTGGCCTACGCTGTGGGCTCTGTGGGTGGCGACCCCAGGCATGCCGCAACTGTGGATCCTGGCGGTTTTTGTCGCTGGCGTTTGGTTAATGCGCGCCGCCGGATGCGTGGTGAATGATTATGCCGACAGGAAATTTGACGGGCACGTCAAACGCACCGCGAATCGACCGCTGCCGAGCGGGGCTGTCACCGAGAAAGAAGCCCGAACGCTGTTTGTGGTACTGGTGCTGCTGGCCTTCCTGCTGGTTTTGACCCTCAACACGATGACCATTTTGTTGTCCGTTGCGGCATTAGCATTAGCGTGGGTTTACCCGTTTATGAAGCGCTATACGCATCTGCCGCAGGTGGTGCTGGGGGCTGCGTTTGGCTGGTCGATCCCGATGGCGTTCGCCGCCGTGAGTGAATCCGTACCGCTGAGCTGCTGGCTGATGTTCCTTGCGAATATTCTCTGGGCGGTGGCTTATGATACGCAGTATGCCATGGTTGACCGGGATGATGACCTGAAGATCGGCATTAAATCGACCGCGATCCTGTTCGGTCAGAACGACAAGCTGATTATTGGTATTTTGCAGGTAGGCGTGCTGGTGCTGATGGCGCTGGTGGGCTGGCTAAACGGGTTGGGACTGGGCTATTACTGGTCTCTGCTGGTGGCGGGCGCACTGTTTGTCTATCAGCAGAAACTGATCGTCAACCGTGAACGTGATGCCTGCTTTAAAGCGTTTATGAACAATAACTACGTTGGTCTGGTGCTGTTCTTAGGTCTGGCAATGAGCTACTGGCATTTTTGATTTTGGCTTAGCCTGCAAAATAAAAAACCGGTCATTCCGACCGGTTTTTTTATGCTTACTCGCCCTGAGTGGCGCTCTCGATGGTCAGACGCACATCTGACGTGACCAGTTCGGCCAGCATCTGATAGATCTTCATCGTTTCTTCCGGTTCGGCATCTCCGGTATCGCTGATGAATCCCTCGTCACGCAGCGTCAGCACCAGAGAGCTGAACACGGCTTTATCGAAGAATTCCGGCGCGTTAATGCCGTGCAGCACTGAGAGGCGTTGCGCCACGGTGCGGCTTTCTTTCTCCAGCGTGCCACGGTTGATGGACGGGTTCGCGCTCAGCAGCCAGAAGGTAATGGCGTAGCGCTGCAACGTCTCGCGAGCACCTGCCGCCAGCAGCTGTAGCGTGCGGGAGCGGGCTGGATTGATATGCAGTTCGTCATCGGTCAGGGTGATGAGTCCCTGGCGCTGCATTTCGCTGGCCAGTTCGTCAATCACCCCGGCAAGCTCATCACGCTCCCAGCGTAAGAACAGCTCCGCTTTTAACATCGGGTACAGCGCATCAATATGCTGCTGCAACGCGGCGCGTGAAATACGACGATGCTGAGTCACAATGGCTGCCATCAACGAAGGCAGAACCAGCATATGCGCAATGTTATTGCGGTAGTAAGTCATCAAGACCGCCTGCTCGCGCGGCAGAATAATGATGTCACCGATGGTGTCTTTCTCGACCTCAAACTTGTTCATCTGCAAGGCGTGGTCGATCAGTTCACTGGCACTCTGTGCCGGCACCGTCGAATCCGCAGCATACGGCACGTTGCGCAGCAGGCTCAGGTAGCAGTCGAGTTGTTCGGTCAGCTGTTCACGGGTCAGAGAGCGCTGGCGGGAGGCCAGTAAAGCAGTACAGCACAGGTTCATGGCGTTGGCCGCGCCTGCGTTGTTAATGCGCACCATCAAATCGGCGGCAATGTTATTCACCGTCGGCGTCAGCCAGGCCGGGCGGATAGACTCGATAGGGTCAATAGATTCACGCCACTCCGGCACATGCTGGTTGAGGTAAGTCATCAATGGCATTGGTTCACCAAAGTTGACGTAGCCCTGACCCAGGTTACGCAGCTTGCTTAAGCCACGCAGCATTTGCGGCAGACTTTCTTTCTCTTTCGTCGCGCCACGCAGCTCTTTTGCGTAGGTGCCCACTTCCATTACGTGCTCATAGCCGATGTAAATAGGAACGAGAGTAATCGGACGTGTACCGCCGCGCAGCATCGCCTGAATAGTCATCGACAGCGTGCCGGTTTTCGGGTCGAGCAGACGACCGGTACGTGAACGGCCCCCTTCGACAAAGTACTCAACCGAGTAACCGCGGCTGAACAGCTCGCCCAGGTATTCACGGAATACGGTGGAATAGAGCTTGTTGCCCTTGAAGGTACGACGAATAAAGAACGCGCCCAGACGGCGGAAAATCGGACCCGCGGGCCAGAAGTTCAGGTTGATACCGGCTGCGATGTGCGGCGGCACCAGACCCTGATGGTACAGAACGTACGACAGCAGCATATAGTCCATATGGCTGCGGTGGCACGGAACGTACACGATTTCATGCCCATCGTGCGCCAACTGGCGTACACGTTCAGCATTATGAACGTTAATCCCCTGATACAGACGGTTCCAGGTAAAGCCCAGAATACGGTCCGTCAGACGAATCATTTCGTAGGAGAAGTTGGCGGCAATCTCTTCCATCAGCGCAATGGCATTTTGCTGCGCTTTTTCGTGGGAGATTTTTTTACTGCGCGCTTCATCTTCTACCGCACGAGCGATCGCTTTTGAAGCTAACAGCTTATTAAACAGATCCTGGCGGGCAGGGAGGCGCGGGCCGACAGCGGCCAGGCGCTGGCGAGCAAAGTGCATACGCGCCACGCGTGCCAGCTTCTGAGCGATGATCTTATCCGTACCGTGTTCATCCGCCATACGGCGCAGAGAGACCGACGGGGAGAAGCGGACAAAACTGTCGCGACCCAACCAGGACACCGCAAAGAATTTCTGTACGCCGTTTAGCATACGTAACGGCGGATTGACCTCGCCTTTTTCACGCCCTGGCGCACGGCCAAACATCACCGAAACTGGCACCATCTGCACATCCAGATCCGGATTGCTGCGATGCAAGTCGAGATAGTTGTGGAACAGCTTGATGGACTCTTCTTTCGGCGTGTAATAGGTGAATACACGCGGACCGCCGTGAATAAACACGTAGCGCGGTAACAGCGTTCCGTCTATCTCTAGTGGTTCCAGGGGATCGGGGAGGTCGTGCACCAGACATTGGGCACGCAGCGTCAGCAAGTCTGCTTTCGAATTGTACGGTAGGACGTACATAATGGGACGCGAAGTATCGAGTCCCAATTCCGGAGCAGGTTCTGCTGGAATAGACTTGCTTTTTACCAGGACGCTTAATGGTAAATTCAGTAATTTGTAGTAAATTCGTGGCCAGCCGGACATAAACGATGTAAAGCCTCTGGTTAATAATGCAAATGCGCTGCAAGGATATCAGAAAGTTTAGTGAATTTCTGTGGTATCCGGTCATACTTCGCGCTGCTTTGCCACACCCTGAACAAACGGGGTAACGTTACAATGACATTGACGCTAATAATGTAAAAAGGTTCTTTTTGATGGCCAATAATACCACTGGATTCACCCGAATTATCAAAGCTGCAGGTTATTCCTGGAAAGGTTTTCGCGCCGCATGGATTAATGAGGCGGCATTCCGTCAGGAAAGTGTTGCCGTCCTGCTGGGCGTCGCCATCGCCTGCTGGCTGGATGTTGATGCAATTACCCGCGTGTTGTTGATTGGTTCTGTGATGCTGGTGATGATCGTTGAAATCCTCAACAGTGCGATTGAAGCGGTGGTTGATCGTATTGGTTCTGAGTACCACGAACTTTCCGGTCGGGCGAAAGATATGGGGTCGGCGGCGGTATTGCTGTCTATTTTTGTCGCTCTAATCACCTGGGGCATCCTGTTGTGGTCGCATTTGCGATAAGGCTTCCACAACTGCATAAATCTCCTGTTTTTTGTGCAGTTTGCGGTTCCAAATTCGCCTTTAGCTGTATATACTCACAGCATAACTGTATATACACCCAGGGGGCGGAATGAAAGCGTTAACGGCCAGGCAACAAGAGGTGTTTGATCTCATTAGAGATCACATCAGCCAGACAGGTATGCCACCGACGCGTGCGGAGATCGCGCAGCGTTTGGGGTTCCGTTCCCCAAACGCAGCTGAAGAACACCTGAAAGCGCTGGCGCGTAAAGGTGTGCTGGAAATTGTATCCGGTGCATCGCGCGGTATTCGACTGTTGCAGGAAGAAGAAGAAGGGTTACCGCTTGTTGGTCGCGTGGCAGCCGGTGAGCCACTTCTGGCGCAGCAGCACATTGAAGGCCACTATCAGGTCGATCCTTCACTGTTCAAACCGAACGCCGATTTTCTGCTGCGCGTTAGCGGTATGTCGATGAAAGATATCGGGATTATGGACGGTGACTTACTCGCTGTGCATAAAACCCAGGACGTGCGTAACGGCCAGGTTGTTGTTGCCCGTATTGATGATGAAGTTACGGTTAAGCGTCTGAAAAAGCAGGGAAACAAGGTTGAACTCCTGCCAGAAAACAGCGAATTCAAACCTATCGTTGTCGACCTGCGCGAACAAAACTTCACTATTGAAGGGCTGGCAGTAGGCGTCATCCGTAACGGTGAATGGCTGTAATTTTCTGTTGAATCCCTGTAGGCCGGATAAGACGATGACGTCGCCATCCGGCAACGTGCCCGGTAGCGCTGCGCTTGCCGGGCCTGCATCACATTATCCAGTACGTCTAACTTCTTCTCAGGCCCTCCTGTATGCCTTTCTTTACCTCTTCTGATAAAGCACTCTGGCACCTCGCCTTACCCATGATCTTTTCCAATATCACCGTTCCCCTGCTGGGACTGGTGGATACCGCGGTGATTGGTCATCTGGATAGTCCGGTCTATCTTGGCGGTGTTGCGGTTGGTGCTACGGCAACCAGTTTTCTTTTTATGCTGCTGCTTTTTTTGCGCATGAGCACCACCGGTCTTACCGCCCAGGCATTTGGTGCGAAAAATCCGCAGGCGCTGGCGCGCGCACTGGTGCAGCCGCTCATGCTGGCGCTGGGAGCAGGGTTGCTTATCGCACTTTTTCGTACGCCGATTATCGATCTGGCTCTGCACATTGTTGGCGGAAGTGAAGCGGTACTGGAGCAGGCCCGACGTTTCCTCGAAATTCGCTGGTTAAGCGCACCCGCCTCGCTGGCGAATCTGGTGCTGCTCGGCTGGCTGCTTGGCGTTCAGTATGCGCGTGCGCCGGTTATTTTGTTGATTGTCGGTAATATTCTCAACATTGTGCTCGATATATGGCTGGTGATGGGCCTGCATATGAACGTGCAAGGTGCGGCACTGGCAACGGTGATTGCTGAATATGCCACCTTGCTGATCGGCCTGATGATGGTGCGCAAAGTCCTGCATATGCGCGGAATTTCGCTGGCAATGCTGAAGCAGGCGTGGCGTGGCAACTTCCGCCGTTTGCTGGCGCTTAACCGTGACATCATGTTGCGCTCGCTACTGCTGCAGCTCTGTTTTGGCGCAATCACGGTGCTGGGTGCGCGTCTGGGAGGCGATATCATTGCGGTTAATGCCGTTCTGATGACCCTGTTAACCTTTACCGCCTACGCGCTGGATGGATTTGCCTATGCCGTGGAAGCGCATTCGGGCCAGGCCTATGGGGCGCGAGACGGTAGCCAGTTGCTGGACGTCTGGCGGGCGGCCTGCCGACAGTCCGGTATTGTGGCTATTTTGTTTTCGCTGGTTTATGCCCTGTTTGGCGAGCAGATTGTTGCGCTGCTGACCTCGCTGCCGCAGATCCAACAGCTGGCCGATCGCTATCTTTTCTGGCAGGTGGTGTTACCGCTGGTGGGTGTCTGGTGTTATCTGCTCGACGGAATGTTTATTGGCGCGACGCGCGCGGCAGAAATGCGCAACAGTATGGCCGTTGCTGCCACAGGATTCGCATTAACGCTGCTGACTTTGCCGTGGCTGGGAAACCATGGCTTGTGGTTGGCGTTAACCGTTTTCCTGGCGTTGCGCGGGCTTTCACTGGCCTTTATCTGGCGACGTCACTGGCGTAATGGAACCTGGTTTGCCTGAGCGGGATGGTTAAAAATTCCGAATAGTAAATAAAACCCAGAATCACTGACTACACTTATTCTCACGTCCAGCAAAAACAGCATGTGTCTGGACATGGCACTCTCGCTATTCACAACCTAACGATGAGGACTTGATGATGAATAAAGACGAAGTCGGAGGCAACTGGAAGCAGTTTAAAGGTAAAGTGAAAGAGCAATGGGGCAAACTGACCGATGATGATATGACGGTCATTGAAGGTAAACGTGACCAACTGGTCGGTAAAGTCCAGGAGCGTTACGGTTACGCGAAAGATCAGGCGGAGAAAGAAGTTAACGATTGGGAAAAACGTAATGATTACCGCTGGTAATTAACCCTTCCCTCCTGAGAGTACAAGGATGTACGCTCTCCCGCTTACCTAGCGCCCAACTTTCTTCTTCACCTGAATCGTATGGTCATGCTGGCACTCGCCAGGATGGCGGCAAGATTCAACTTCCACACAGGCCGGACACAGCCCGTGGGCTTCAATAACGTTATGCCGCAGTGCAAAGCCCATTTTTGCTGCTAGTGTATGCATGATGTCTTCCACGCCTTCCGCACACTCTTCTTTTACCACGCCACAGCGGTCGCAAATGAACATTGCTGAACTGTGGGTTGGCTGATCGAACAGATGACAAAGCACATAGCTGTTGGTGGATTCCACCTTGTGCACGAAACCTTGTTCCAGCAGAAAATCGAGCGCACGATATACGGTAGGTGGCTTAGCCTGCGGCTCAGTTTCCCGCAACAGGTCGAGCAGGTCATAGGCGCTGATCGCACCTTCCTGCAGGCTCATCAGGCGCAGTACTTCGAGGCGTTGTGGCGTAAGCCGCACGTTGCGTTGCGCGCAGAGTTTTTCAGCTTGAGCCAATAACTCTTGCGTAGTGGTTTTGTCCATTTGGCGCCTCGATTTGCATGGAAGGTTAATCCCTTACTTTAACATGTTCTGCTTAAAACACCGAGATCCACCGCGGTGTGCTATACCTGACGCATCGCAATACTGGAAAATAACCATGAAAAGACCCGATTGTATTCGCCACTGGCGTGAGGTTGAGGGGGCTGATGACTCCACTTATCCTGACAGCGATGAGCTATTTGCTATTGGCGCGCCGCTTGCCCGCAAGTTGGGGTTAGGACGACTCGGCATTCATCATGAACGCCTGCCGCCGGGTCGGCGTACCTCGTACCCGCACGCCGAAAGCGATGAGGAAGAATTTATCTACGTGCTGGAAGGTTATCCTGAGGCCTGGATTAACGGGTATTTATGGAAGCTGGAACCGGGCGACAGCGTCGGTTTCCCGGCAGGTACAGGCGTGTGCCATACCTTTATCAATAACACCAGTGAAGAGGTGCGCCTGTTAGTCGTGGGTGAGGCGAACAAAAAATACAACCGCATTTATTATCCGCTTAACCCGGTCTATGCCGCTACACGTGAGGATCGCTGGGTCGACCATCCGCCGCAGTTTTTTGGATCTCACGACGGAAAACCGGGGCGTAAATAGCTTTTGTTTAGGGTCAGGGGGAGTGAGCCGCGAGGATGTGGCTCACTATCGTAACGGTCTATGCTATAGTAGCGCCCCTTTTTTAACCGGATGCTTGAATATTCGCCATGCTGCCTGAATCTCAGTCTACCGCTTTTCCCGCTCATCGTTTTTCTATCGCGCCGATGCTCGACTGGACGGACAGACACTGCCGCTACTTTTTGCGCTTACTGTCCAGCCAGACGCTGCTCTATACGGAGATGGTAACCACTGGGGCAATCATTCATGGTAAAGGCGATTATCTGGCGTATAGCGAAGAAGAACATCCGGTCGCATTGCAACTGGGCGGGAGCGATCCGGCTGCGCTGGCGCAGTGTGCTAAGCTCGCTGAACAGCGGGGCTATGACGAAATTAACCTCAACGTGGGTTGTCCTTCCGACCGCGTACAGAATGGCATGTTTGGCGCCTGCCTGATGGGGAATGCGCAACTGGTCGCCGATTGCATCAAAGCAATGCGCGACGTGGTGTCAATTCCGGTAACGGTGAAAACTCGTATCGGCATTGATGACCAGGACAGCTACGAATTCCTCTGCGATTTCATCAACACGGTATCTGGCAAAGGCGAATGTGAGATGTTTATCATTCACGCCCGCAAGGCCTGGCTGTCCGGGTTAAGCCCGAAAGAAAACCGCGAAATTCCACCGCTGGATTATGACCGTGTTTATCAGTTAAAGCGTGATTTTCCGCATCTGACGATGTCGATCAACGGCGGCATTAAATCGTTGGAAGAAGCGAAAATTCATCTGCAACATATGGATGGCGTGATGGTGGGGCGTGAGGCGTATCAAAACCCAGGCATTCTGGCGTCCGTTGACCGCGAGATTTTTGCAGCTACCACCGAAGATACCGATCCAGTCGCCGTGGTGCGTGCCATGTACCCGTATATTGAGCGTGAACTGAGTAAGGGAACCTATTTGGGACATGTGACACGCCATATGTTGGGGCTGTTTCAGGGCATCCCTGGTGCCCGTCAGTGGCGTCGCTATCTGAGCGAGAATGCACATAAAGCCGGGGCAGATATTAACGTTCTGGAGCATGCGCTGAAGCTGGTGGCAGACAAGCGTTAAGTTTTCACCAAAAGTTAGTTAATTTCACCACGCCCTGCGCTTTGTCGCGGGGCGTTTTCTTTATAAATCAACGCATTATTTTTGGCATGTTTCTTGTAAAGCAATGGAGAGAATTTCATTTCGGGAGAGAGCCATGCTGGAACTACTTTTTGTGATTGGATTTTTTATCATGCTGATGGTCACCGGCGTATCTTTGCTGGGCGTTCTGGCTGCATTGGTCGTAGCCACCGCCGTGATGTTTCTGGGCGGACTATTTGCCTTGATGATTAAACTGTTGCCCTGGCTGCTACTGGCTGTTGCCGTGGTGTGGGTGATCAAGGCGATAAAAGCGCCAAAAGTCCCACAGTATCAGCGCAATAACCGCCGGTTTTACTAAGGTATTGAGCGGTACGTCACAACCTGCAACATTGCCTTTAGAACCAAATAGGAATTGATTATCAAATCTGTCACTATTGCCAGGTTAACGAATTCATCGAGCTGTACCCTACATACAGCCGAACTAAAAAAAGAAAGGGCTTCCTGCGGGAAGCCCTAATTCTTTCTTTCCCCGTCATCTTAAGGAATTAGCAAACTCGATCCCTGCGTGGCGCGGCTTTCCAGTACTTCATGAGCACGCTGTGCATCGTGCAGTGCGAACGTTTGACCAGGCGCGACATCCACTTTGATCACTCCGCTGGCAATCAGCGAGAAAAGCTCATTGCTGGCTTCGGTTAATTCTCGGTGATTGGTGATGTAACCCTGTAGAGAAGGACGGGTCACGTAGAGCGAACCTTTCTGGTTCAGAATGCCTAAGTTCACGCCGGTCACCGGCCCGGAAGCATTACCAAAGCTGACCATTAATCCCCGGCGCTGTAAACAATCCAGCGAGGCTTCCCAGGTATCTTTCCCCACCGAGTCATACACTACCCGCACTTTTTTACCGCCAGTTACCTCTTTCACTCGCTCAACAATGCTCTCTTCACGATAGTTAATGACCTGCCATGCGCCAGCCTGCAGTGCAATTTGCGCTTTTTGCGCACTGCCGACGGTACCAATCAGCTTCGCACCCAAGGCTTTTGCCCACTGGCAGGCAATCATGCCGACGCCGCCCGCAGCCGCATGGAACAAAAACGGCTCATCAGGTTGAATTTCATAGGTTTTACGTAACAGATAAAAAACGGTTAGCCCTTTAAGAAACGAGGCGGCAGCTTGTTCAAACGAGATAGCGTTAGGCAGGATGGCGGCTTTATCGGCCGGAACGTTATGCACTGAGCTGTAGGCGCCAAGAGCAGACTGGGCGTACACCACGCGATCGCCAGCTTTAATGTGTGTCACTTTGCTGCCAACTTTGCTGACTACGCCGGCGGCTTCGGTACCCAGCCCGCTGGGCAGGGAAGGCGGTGGATAAAGACCACTGCGGATGTAGGTGTCGATATAGTTGATCCCAATCGCTTTGTTCTCGACCTGGATTTCGTTTTCCGCCGGGTCTACGGGCGTAAACTCCACCGCCTTGAGTACATCAGGGCCACCATGCTTGTGAAATTCAATACGTGTTGCCATGCTTCCTCCAAAAGAAATGTGGTAATCTTTCGACCCAATCATTATCTCGGTAACTCCATTCACTATGGCAGGAAATAAACCCTTCAACAAACAACAGACTGATGCTCGTGAGCGCGATCCCCAGGTCGCCGGGCTGAAAGTACCGCCGCACTCGATTGAAGCGGAACAGTCGGTGTTGGGCGGTTTAATGCTGGATAACGAACGCTGGGACGATGTCGCCGAGCGTGTGGTGGCGGAAGATTTTTATACCCGTCCGCACCGGCATATCTTCACGGAAATGCATCGCCTGCAGGAGATGGGAAAACCCATCGATCTGATCACGCTGGCTGAGTCGCTGGAAGTTCAGGGACAACTGGACAGCGTCGGCGGTTTTGCTTACCTGGCTGAGTTGTCTAAAAACACGCCAAGTGCGGCGAACATTAGCGCTTATGCGGATATCGTCCGCGAACGCGCCGTTGTTCGTGACATGATTTCAGTTGCAAACGAAATCGCGGAAGCCGGTTTTGATCCGCAAGGACGCTCCAGTGAAGATCTGTTGGACCTTGCAGAATCCCGTGTCTTTAAAATCGCGGAAAGCCGCGCTAATAAAGACGAAGGCCCGAAAAATATTACTGACGTGCTCGACGCCACCGTCGCGCGTATCGAGCAGCTGTTCCAGCAACCGCACGACGGCGTCACCGGGGTGAACACCGGTTATGACGACCTCAATAAAAAGACTGCTGGTTTGCAGCCGTCAGACTTAATTATTGTCGCCGCGCGTCCGTCGATGGGTAAAACGACATTTGCAATGAACCTCGTCGAAAACGCGGCGATGTTGCAGGATAAGCCGGTTCTTATCTTTAGTCTTGAAATGCCCTCAGAACAGATCATGATGCGTTCCCTGGCCTCGCTCTCACGCGTAGACCAAACTAAAATCCGTACCGGTCAACTGGATGATGAGGACTGGGCGCGAATTTCCGGAACAATGGGTATTTTGCTGGAGAAACGAAACATCTATATTGATGACTCTTCCGGCCTGACGCCAACGGAAGTGCGTTCGCGTGCCCGTCGTATCGCCCGTGAACACGGCGGTATCGGACTTATCATGATCGACTACCTGCAGCTGATGCGCGTGCCGTCGCTTTCCGACAACCGTACGCTGGAAATTGCTGAAATTTCCCGCTCGCTGAAAGCGTTAGCGAAAGAACTGCATGTACCGGTGGTGGCGCTGTCGCAGCTTAACCGCTCTCTGGAACAACGTGCCGACAAGCGTCCGGTCAACTCGGATCTGCGTGAGTCTGGCTCCATCGAGCAGGATGCCGACTTAATCATGTTTATCTATCGTGATGAGGTTTATCACGAAAACAGCGACCTGAAGGGGATCGCAGAAATCATTATTGGTAAGCAACGTAACGGCCCGATCGGTACGGTGCGCCTGACGTTTAACGGTCAGTGGTCGCGATTCGACAACTATGCCGGTCCTCAATATGACGATGAGTAATTTCTAAGGAATACAAATGCAAGCGGCAACTGTAGTTATTAACCGCCGCGCTCTGCGACACAACCTGCAACGTCTGCGTGAACTGGCTCCAGCCAGCAAACTGGTTGCGGTCGTGAAAGCGAACGCCTACGGCCATGGTCTGTTAGAGACCGCGCGAACGCTCCCCGATGCGGACGCTTTTGGTGTCGCTCGTCTTGAAGAAGCCCTGCGCTTGCGAGCGGGAGGGATCACGCAGCCCATCCTGCTGCTGGAGGGATTTTTTGATGCCTCCGATCTGCCGACTATTTCCGCGCAGCGCCTGCATACTGCCGTCCACAACCAGGAGCAGCTCGAAGCCCTGGAAGCCGCTAAACTGGCTGAACCCGTTACCGTCTGGATGAAGCTCGACACCGGTATGCATCGCCTGGGCGTACGCCCTGAGCAGGCCGAGGCGTTTTATCAGCGCTTAACACAGTGTGAAAACGTGCGCCAACCGGTCAATATCGTCAGCCACTTTGCTCGCGCGGACGAGCCTGAGTGTGGCGCGACCGAAAAACAGCTCGATATCTTCAACAGTTTTTGTGAAGGCAAACCGGGGCAGCGTTCGATTGCCGCGTCGGGTGGTATTTTGCTGTGGCCGCAGTCTCACTTCGACTGGGCGCGTCCGGGGCTGATTCTGTATGGCGTATCGCCACTGGAAAATCACTCCATCGGCGCTGATTTTGGTTGCCAACCGGTAATGTCGCTGACCTCAAGCCTGATTGCGGTGCGCGAGCACAAAGCGGGGGAGCCGGTTGGTTATGGTGGAACCTGGCTGAGTGAGCGCGACACGCGTCTTGGCGTGGTAGCGATGGGCTATGGCGATGGTTACCCGCGCGCAGCGCCTTCGGGGACGCCGGTACTGGTCAATGGCCGTGAAGTGCCGATCGTCGGTCGCGTCGCGATGGATATGATCTGCGTCGATTTAGGCCCCGAAGCGCAGGATAAAGCCGGCGATTCGGTGATTCTGTGGGGCGAGGGCTTGCCCGTTGAACGCATTGCTGAAATGACGAAAGTAAGTGCTTACGAACTTATTACGCGCCTGACCTCAAGGGTAGCGATGAAGTATATCGATTAGCAGCATGATGTGCCGGACAGGTGGTTACGCCGCCTTCCGGCAATATTCCTCTCAACATCCTCTCGATCTTCTCCCACTTCCGGTTTATTGTGTTCTTAACCCCTGCCTGTAAACCCGGAGAACCACACGTGTTTCAAAAAGTTGACGCCTACGCCGGCGACCCGATCTTATCGCTCATGGAGCGCTTCAAAGAAGATTCACGTAGCGACAAAGTGAATCTCAGCATCGGCCTGTATTACAACGAAGACGGCATTATTCCTCAGCTTAAAGCTGTGGCGGAAGCGGAAGCCCGCCTCAATGCCAAACCGCATGGCGCTTCGCTGTATCTGCCGATGGAAGGTCTGAACACGTATCGCCATACTATTGCGCCGCTGCTATTTGGCGCAGAACATCCGGTTCTCCAGCAGCAGCGCGTCGCAACCATTCAGACGCTGGGCGGCTCCGGTGCGTTAAAGATTGGCGCAGACTTCCTGAAACGTTATTTCCCTGATTCTGGCGTGTGGGTCAGCGATCCGACCTGGGAAAACCATATTGCGATTTTTGAAGGTGCCGGATTCGAAGTAAGCACTTACCCATGGTATGACGACACGACCAACGGTGTGCGTTTCAACGACCTGCTGGCAACGCTGAATACCCTACCGGCGCGCAGCATCGTGCTGCTACATCCGTGCTGCCATAACCCGACAGGGGCGGATTTAACGCCTGCGCAGTGGGATAGCGTTATTGAGATCCTGAAAGCACGCGATCTGATTCCGTTCCTGGACATTGCTTACCAGGGCTTTGGTGGTGGAATGGAAGACGATGCCTATGCGATTCGCGCCATTGCCAGCGCCGGATTGCCTGCTCTGGTCAGTAACTCGTTCTCGAAGATTTTCTCCTTATACGGCGAGCGTGTCGGTGGACTGTCAGTGGTATGTGAAGACGCTGAAGCCGCCAGCCGCGTGTTGGGGCAGCTAAAAGCGACGGTGCGTCGGAACTACTCCAGCCCGCCAAACTTTGGTGCGCAGGTAGTTGCCGCGGTACTGGGTGATGACGCGCTGAAAGCCAGTTGGCTGGCGGAAGTTGAAGAGATGCGTACCCGCATTCTGGCGATGCGCCAGGAGTTGGTTAACGTATTGAATACGGAGATCCCAGGCCGTAACTTTGACTACCTGCTGCAACAGCGCGGGATGTTCAGCTATACCGGGCTTAGCGCAGCCCAGGTTGATCGTCTGCGCGATGAGTTCGGTGTATACCTGATCGCCAGCGGTCGCATGTGCGTGGCCGGGTTGAATCACGGTAACGTGCAGCGCGTGGCGAAGGCATTTGCCGCCGTCATGTAACCGACTTTGCAGGCCTGATAAGCGTCGCGCCATCAGGCCTGTTTTCCAATGTGATCGTGCTCTTTTTCCAGGACAAAACCAGAGAAAATCCTTCCTTTCCCTCCCCCTAAGGGGTAAGGTCAGATAGTTTTTTGACCAGTTGTTAATAAAAAAATGATAACTAACTGACTACTTAGGGAAAAATATGCGCAAGTTTACGTTGGCACTGAGTGCCGTTTGTTTATTGTTCACGCTAAATCAGCCAGCCCAGGCACTCGTTTCTTCTCCCTCTCAGCTCAATCCAGGCACTAACGTTGCAAAGCTCGCTGAGCAGGCTCCAATTCACTGGGTCTCCGTGGCACAAATTGAAAACAGCCTGACCGGACGTCCGCCGATGGCCGTCGGGTTTGATATCGATGACACTGTCCTCTTTTCCAGCCCAGGCTTCTGGCGCGGTAAAAAAACGTATTCTCCGGACAGTGAGGATTACCTGAAGAATCCGGCCTTCTGGGAAAAAATGAACAATGGCTGGGACGAGTTTAGTATTCCAAAAGAAGTCGCGCGCCAACTGATTGATATGCACGTGCGTCGCGGTGACAGCATCTTTTTCGTGACCGGGCGTAGCCAGACGAAGACTGAAACGGTGTCGAAAACGTTGTCTGATAACTTTCACATCCCAGCTGGAAATATGAATCCGGTCATTTTTGCCGGCGACAAGCCGGGTCAGAACACCAAAACGCAGTGGTTGCAGGATAAAAATATCCGCATGTTCTACGGTGACTCCGATAATGACATTACTGCCGCTCGCGATGTGGGTATTCGCGGTATTCGCATTTTGCGCGCCTCTAACTCCACTTATAAGCCGCTGCCACAGGCCGGTGCGTTTGGTGAAGAGGTGATCGTCAACTCGGAATATTGAGGTCGCTGGCTGCGGGTTGCTGTTTTTTTAAACAAATTTACATTGCTGGCTTTTACCTTTTGCAGACTTGCTGCACACTGAATAAAAGATGTTCTCATGAGGCAATATGCTGGTAAGGGGAATAAAGATGACGAATTCGGAGTTGCTGCAATACTGCATGGCAAAAACGGGCGCAGAGCAGAGCGTTCACAGTGACTGGAAGGCCACGCAAATCAAAGTCGAAGATGTGCTTTTTGCCATGGTAAAAGAGGTGGAAGAACGCCCGGCGGTGTCTCTGAAAACCAGCCCAGAACTGGCAGAACTGTTGCGCCAGCAGCATAGCGATGTTCGGCCAAGCAGGCATCTCAATAAGGCGCACTGGAGTACGGTGTATCTGGACGGCTCGCTGCCGGATTCACAGATTTATTATCTGGTCGACGCCTCTTATCAGCAGGCTGTGAACACGTTGCCGGAAGATAAACGCCGGATACTAACGCAGCCCTGATCCGGTTCGCCGGATGCGGCGCAAGCGCCTTATCCGGCCTACAGGCTTTATGCGTATTCTGTAGTTTCGTAGGCCTGATAAGCGTAGC
>NZ_JAOWGS010000036.1:63850-144926 GCF_030333035.1 Citrobacter sp. Cpo015
AGTTTCGTAGGCCTGATAAGCGTAGCGCCATCAGGCACAACGGTTGCCGGATGCGGCGCAAGCACCTTATCCGGCCTACAAGCTTTATACCTGATCTGTAGTTTCGTAGGCCTGATAAGCGCAGCGCCATCAGGCACAACGGTTGCCGGATGCGGCGCAAGTGCCTTATCCGCCCTACAGGCTTTATGCCTGGTCTGTAGTTTCGTAGGCGCTGATAAGCGCAGCGCCATCAGGCACAACTGTTGCCGGATGCGGCGCAAGCGCCTTATCCGGCCTACAGGCTTTATACCTGATCTGTAGTTTCGTAGGTGCTGATAAGCGCAGCGCCATCAGGCACAACGGTTGCCGGATGCGGCGCAAGCACCTTATCCGGCCTACAGGCTTTATACCTGATCTGTAGTTTCGTAGGTGCTGATAAGCGCAGCTCCATCAGGCACAACGGTTGCCGGATGCGGCGCAAGCGCCTTATCCGGCCTACAGGCTTTATGCGTATTCTGTAGTTTCGTAGGCCTGATAAGCGTAGCGCCATCAGGCATAACCGTTGCCGGATGCGGCGCAAGCGCCTTATCCGGCCGACAAGCTTTATACCTGGTCTGTAGTTTCGTAGGCCTGATAAGCGCAGCGCCATCAGGCACAACGGTTGCCGGATGCGGCGCAAGCACCTTATCCGGCCTACAGGCTTTAAACTGGTCTGTAGTTTCGTAGGCCTGATAAGCGCAGCGCCATCAGGCACAACTGTTGCCGGATGCGGCGTAAGCGCCTTATCCGGCCTACAAGCTTTATGCATATTCTGTAGGCCAGACAAGTGTTGCGTAATTACAACAGCGGTTTGAGGAAGCGGGCCGTGTGTGAGGCTTCACACTCAGCGACCGTTTCTGGTGTGCCGGAGACAAGGATTTCGCCGCCGCCGCTACCGCCTTCCGGACCGAGATCGACAATCCAGTCTGCGGTCTTAATCACGTCCAGATTGTGCTCAATCACCACGATGGTGTTGCCCTGATCCCGGAGTTGATGCAGCACGTCCAACAGTTGCTGAATATCCGCAAAATGCAGACCGGTGGTCGGCTCATCGAGAATATACAGCGTTTGCCCGGTACCGCGTTTGGACAGTTCGCGCGCCAGCTTCACGCGCTGTGCTTCACCGCCCGAGAGCGTGGTAGCGGACTGACCCAGTCGAATGTACGTCAGGCCAACGTCCATCAGCGTTTGCAGCTTACGTGCCAGCGCCGGAACGGCATCGAAGAACTCACGTGCTTCTTCAATCGTCATATCCAGCACTTCGTGGATAGTCTTGCCTTTGTACTTAATTTCTAACGTTTCGCGGTTATAGCGCTTGCCTTTGCACTGATCGCACGGCACGTAGATATCCGGCAGGAAGTGCATTTCGACTTTGATCACGCCGTCGCCCTGACAGGCTTCACAGCGTCCGCCACGGACGTTAAAGCTGAAACGCCCCGGCGTGTAACCGCGTGCTCGTGACTCCGGTACACCGGCAAACAGTTCGCGCACTGGCGTAAACACCCCGGTGTAGGTTGCCGGGTTAGAGCGCGGCGTACGGCCAATCGGGCTTTGGTCAATGTCGATCACTTTGTCGAAATGCTCCAGGCCTTGAACGTCGCGATACGGCGCAGGTTCAGCCAGCGTCGCACCGTTTAGCGCCGTCTGTGCAATCGGGAACAGTGTGTCGTTAATCAGCGTCGATTTACCCGAACCGGAAACACCGGTAATGCAGGTAAATAAACCTACCGGCAGCGTCAGGGTGACATCTTTCAGGTTGTTACCGCGTGCACCGGTGAGCTTCAGCACTTTCTCTGGGTCAGCCGCAACGCGCTGTTTAGGCACTTCAATCTTGCGTTTACCGCTCATGTACTGGCCGGTCAGCGACTCAGGCACTGCCATGATGTCGTCGAGTGTCCCTTCGGCGACGACCTGACCGCCGTGAACACCCGCGCCCGGGCCGATATCGATAACGTGGTCAGCGGCGCGAATCGCGTCTTCATCGTGCTCGACCACAATAACGGTATTACCCAGATTACGCAGGTGGATAAGCGTACCCAGCAGACGTTCGTTATCGCGCTGGTGCAGGCCAATAGACGGCTCATCCAGTACGTACATTACACCGACCAGACCCGCGCCGATCTGGCTTGCCAGGCGAATACGCTGGGCCTCACCACCGGAGAGTGTTTCTGCTGAACGCGATAGCGTCAGGTAGTTGAGGCCGACGTTGACCAGGAACTTCAGACGATCACCAATCTCTTTAAGAATTTTCTCGGCAATCTTCGCCCGCTGACCCGCAAGCTTCAGATTGTTGAAGAAATCCATTGCATGACCGATGCTCATGTCAGAAATCGCAGGCAGCGGCGTATTTTCAACAAATACGTGACGGGCTTCCCGGCGTAAACGCGTCCCTTCACAGCTGGCGCAAGGACGGTTACTGATGAACTTGGCTAATTCTTCACGTACAGCGCTGGATTCCGTCTCTTTATAGCGGCGCTCCATATTGTGCAATACGCCTTCGAACGGATGGCGACGTACGGACGTATCACCGCGATCGTTCATGTATTTAAATTCGATATTCTCTTTACCGGAACCGTACAGTACCACTTTATGCACAGCAGGGTTCAGGCTGGCCCACGGGGCTTCAACGTCGAATTTATAGTGTTCCGCCAGAGACTTAAGCATCTGGAAGTAATAGAAGTTACGGCGATCCCAACCGCGGATAGCACCACCGGCCAGCGACAGTTCCGGGTTTTGGATCACCCGATCAGGATCGAAATATTGCTGCACGCCGAGACCGTCACAGGTTGGACACGCGCCCGCCGGGTTGTTAAACGAGAACAGCCGCGGTTCCAGTTCGCGCATGCTATAGCCGCAGATAGGGCAGGCGAAGTTGGCGGAGAACAGCAGCTCTTCCGCTTTCGGATCGTCCATATCGGCAACGACCGCCGTGCCGCCGGACAGTTCCAGCGCGGTTTCAAAGGATTCCGCCAGTCGTTGGGTGAGATCGTCACGGACTTTAAATCGGTCAATCACCACTTCAATGGTGTGTTTCTTTTGCAGCTCAAGCTTGGGCGGATCGGAAAGGTCACAGACTTCTCCGTCGATACGGGCGCGGATATAGCCCTGGCCTGCCAGGTTTTCCAGCGTTTTGGTGTGCTCGCCTTTACGCTCTTTGATCACCGGCGCCAGCAGCATCAGCCGCTTACCTTCCGGCTGCGACAGGACGTTATCCACCATCTGGCTTACGGTCTGCGCTGCCAGGGGAACGTCGTGATCCGGACAGCGCGGCTCGCCAACGCGGGCAAACAGCAGACGCAGATAGTCGTGAATTTCGGTAATTGTACCTACCGTGGATCGCGGGTTATGGGACGTCGATTTTTGTTCAATTGAGATGGCAGGAGAGAGCCCCTCAATGTGGTCGACGTCCGGTTTTTCCATCAGCGACAGAAATTGACGCGCGTACGCGGAAAGGGATTCAACGTAACGACGCTGCCCTTCGGCATATAAGGTGTCGAAAGCGAGCGAAGATTTGCCTGAGCCCGAAAGCCCGGTGACGACAATCAGCTTGTCGCGCGGGATGACGAGGTTGATGTTTTTGAGATTATGGGTGCGGGCGCCCCGAACTTCGATCTTATCCATTCATCTTTCCCGGATTAAACGCTTTTTTGCCTGGCTGCATGGTGCTACCGGCGATCACAAACGGTTAATTATGACACAACCTGACCTGAATGGATATACAGTATTGGAATGCAAAACGCAGACGTCTGTGCAACAATGTCTGGCTGGGGTTGTTTACTGGAATCAACTTCGCAACGTAGTAAAAGCGCTATTGGAAATGCTACAATCCCGCGCTTACACTTATTCAGTAACGTTTTTCAGGAGACACGATCATGGCCAGCAGAGGCGTAAACAAGGTGATTCTCGTCGGTAATCTGGGCCAGGACCCGGAAGTACGCTATATGCCGAATGGTGGCGCAGTTGCCAACATTACGCTGGCTACTTCCGAATCCTGGCGTGATAAAGCGACCGGTGAAATGAAAGAGCAGACTGAATGGCACCGTGTTGTGCTGTTTGGCAAACTGGCGGAAGTGGCCAGCGAATATCTGCGTAAAGGTTCTCAGGTCTATATCGAAGGTCAGCTGCGTACCCGCAAATGGACCGATCAGTCCGGTGTAGAAAAGTACACCACAGAAGTTGTGGTTAACGTTGGCGGCACCATGCAAATGCTGGGTGGTCGTCAGGGTGGTGGTGCTCCGGCAGGTGGCGGTCAGCAGCAGGGCGGTTGGGGTCAACCTCAGCAGCCGCAGGGTGGCAACCAGTTCAGCGGCGGCGCACAGTCTCGTCCGCAACAGTCAGCGCCGGCAGCACCGTCTAATGAGCCGCCGATGGATTTCGACGACGATATTCCGTTCTAATCCCACTGCGTTACGCTGAAAATAATGGCTACCTCAAGACTGGGGTAGCCATATGCAATTTTGTTATCAGTTCAACACCATCGGCCAATCTGGCGGTGTGTGGCTCATCACGTCAACCATCACGGTTTCAATGTTCTTCCAGATAGCGGACATATCCACCAGGGTTATGCCGAGCAATCCAGTCGCAAACCAGCAGGCAAAAACCAGCCCCAAACCGCTGCTAATGACGGCCAGGCCAATATAATCTGATTTACGAAAACGGATATTGAGCGTACTGGCTAAAAACATCAGCACCGCGCTGAGTAGTTGCCACCGCAGAAGAACCACGCCAGTTGTTATTGTCGCCATGAAAAACGTCCTCAGAAAGTCTGGATGCCCAGGACAGCGCGGGGGTGTTCACCGAGGGTGTGATACTCTGGCTATCGACGGGCAATAACATGAATGAAACATTGTTTCTGTTACATGATTTTTGTGAACTATATCACATCTGGTCGTTTGTTCACCAGTATTGGCCGTTATTTTTGTAGGCTTATAACCACTCCAGGTGTGTGGTTTTGTTTAATGAAGAGTTGATAATAAATAACCATGTTTTAAACATGTATTTAGTCTGCTTGTTATATTTATCCTAAATTAAACGTTAAAAAAAATTAATGAATTTCTTAAATGCAGCCAGGATAATGCTCATAAAAAATTACTCCGTGGGGATAATAACGTTATGAAATAAGCATAACTTTAAGTTTGCCTTACGGAAAAATAATATCATCATCAACTATTATCAGACTTTTACATAGAGAAGTCTGTTGCTAATACTGATAGATTCATGCAACTTAATCAGTCGGTGTTTATAGCATCCTGCCTTGATGGGTTCTGGCATATACGAAACAGGGAAATAGGGCTGACATGAATCACAGTGCGCGACGCAAGATGCTGAAGTTCCTGGGAACATTCATGGTGGTATTGTTCCCCGTGGTGCTGGCGATATGGTTTGCGCACATCCGGGCGATGACCGAAACCCATAGCCAACTCCGCTCTTTTGCTCAACTGGTGTTAAATAAAACAGAATTGGTGATCCTACAAGCTGATTTGGCGCGTGATATGGCCCAGTTGTATCAGGGTAAGATGTGTACCCCGGCACATCAGAAAAGTATGCTAAATATTATTCGCGGTCGTTTATATATCAGTGAGCTAATTTATGCGCAGGGCGATCATTTTTTGTGCTCTACGTCTATGGCGCCGCCTGTTACTTATATTATGCCGACACCTGACTATAAACGTACGCCGGATATCGCCATCTATTACTACCGCGATACCCCTTTTTTCGCTGGCTACAGAATGACGTACATGCAACGCGGGAACTACGTCGCAGTCATCAATCCATTGTCCTACAGCGAAGTCATGTCAGATGATCCGGATCTCTCCTGGGGCGTGTATGACACAGTAACAGATACGTTTTTCTCTGCCAGCGAAGCGGCAAATATTGCGCAATTCGCGCCGCTCATACGCGGTGAAGCCTCGACCTTTCAACAAGACGATCGCTTCTACACCATCGTGCATTCAGAAAAACGTCCAATTGCGATTATTGTGTCGACCTCAGACAACCGCGTAAGTCAGATTTTCTATCACGAGGCGGTATTAACCATCCCCTTCGGGATTATCTGCAGCATCCTGATATTGCTAATGTGGTGGCGCACGCGCCAGGAATACTTATCCCCTCGGCGTTTGCTAAAACGCGCGATCAAAAAACGTCAGCTTTGCCTGCATTACCAGCCGATTATTGATATTAAGAATGGGCAATGTGTTGGTGCTGAAGCTCTGCTGCGCTGGCCGGGCTGTAAAGGTGAGGTGATGAGCCCGACGGAGTTTATTCCGCTGGCTGAAAAAGAGGGAATGATTGAGCGGATCACGGATTATGTCGTTGAAGAGGTGTTCAACGATTTGGGGTATTTTCTTTCGGCGCATCCTCAGCTTTCTATCTCGATTAACCTTTCCGCTTCTGACTTTCATTCATCCCGATTGATTGCTCTGATTAACGACAAAAATCGTGAGTACTCCGTGGCGGCCCAGCAAATTAAAGTCGAAGTGACCGAGCGTGGGTTCATAGATGTACATAAAATGACCCCCGTAATCCAAGCGTTCCGCAAAGCGGGTTATGAAGTGGCATTTGATGATTTTGGCACGGGATATTCCAATCTGCATAATTTGTCAGCGCTGAATGTCGATATCCTGAAGATCGACAAATCGTTTATTAGCACGTTGTCCACTAACAGCACCAGTCACTTGATTGCCGAACATATTATTGAGATGGCACAAAGCTTACACCTGAAGACGATTGCGGAAGGGGTGGAAACGAAGGAGCAAATCGAATGGCTGCTTGAACGCGGCGTACAGTATTGTCAGGGCTGGTATTTTGCGAAGGCGCTGCCGCCGCAGGAGTTCATGCACTGGATACAACGGTCGCCCGCCATACTGACGCAGAGCGGGCAATAATATTACAGACGATGGCGGTAGTCGCTGGGAGTACGATCAAATTCGCGGCGAAACACACGCGAGAAGGTTTGTTGCGACACATAACCAAGATCCATCGCGATATCAAAAATAGGTCGCTCAGTTGTCCGTAGTTCAACGGCGGCCAGCAAAAGTCGACGCTGGCGGATGTAGTCACCCAAGGTCTGGCGCGTCACCGTGCGGAACATTCTTTGTAAATACCACTTCGAGTAACCTGATTTTTTCGCCACCGCCTCAATGTTCAGCGGTTGATCGATATGTTCATCAATCCATTCAATAAGGGTCTGAATAATCTGCTGATGGGACATAGGGCTGCCTCTTTCTCAGTATTCGATTCGTCGTTTTGTCTGTGGGCGAGTATAATTCCTCAAGTTAACTTGAGGTAAAGCGATTTATGGAAAAGAAATTACCCCGGATAAAAGCGCTGCTCACACCAGGTGAAGTCGCCAAACGTAGCGGCGTGGCGGTATCGACCCTGCATTTCTATGAAAGCAAAGGGTTAATCAGTAGCATGCGCAACAGCGGCAATCAGCGCCGATACAAACGTGATGTGTTGCGTTACGTCGCGATAATCAAGATTGCTCAACGCATCGGGATCCCGCTGGCCACGATCGGTGACGCGTTAGGGGTATTACCTGAGGGGCATTCGCTTAGTGCCAAAGAGTGGAAGCAGCTCTCTTCGCAATGGCGTGAAGAACTGGACCGACGCATCCATACTTTGGTGGCGCTACGCGATGAGCTGGATGGGTGTATTGGTTGCGGATGCTTGTCACGTAGCGATTGCCCGTTGCGTAACCCTGGCGATCAGCTTGGCGAGCAGGGGACCGGAGCGCGCCTGCTGGAAGATGATTAATTGGTTTAAAATATGTGACGGGTATGAAGGATATAAAACTAAAGCGCCACAGAGGGCGCTTTAGTTTGGTTCCGGTCTTTGTCTTTCACTCTATCCCGCTGGTTCACGGGAGGGTTTCCCCCGACATCAACACCCCTCAGTCGAGCACATTAGGGGAGGTTCCGGCCTGTGTTGATAATGTAAGTGTAAGCCACCTCCCTCCATTTGCCAGTGAAATGGTGATTTTTTAGCCAAAAAATTTTACGCATCTTCACCTGTTTTCTTGCGCGAGTTGCGCGAAATAAACACGCCGATGTTGTAATAACTCCGCGAAATTTGTTGCCAAATTGCGCATTGACGATAACGTTTGCGCATCGACTGGTTATTTCTTGCGCGTTATAAGAAGAAATGAGTAAAAAGCGGCAAAGTTCAGTTGAAAACCAGCGTATGATCGCTAGATAATCGTTTGCTTTTTTTTACCACCCGTTTTTTATGCGCGGAGCTAAACGTTTGCTTTTTTGCGACACCCCTATTGACGCAAACCTGGCACATGGAGAAAACGTTTAGCAGGCAGTGGATTGTCCAGCACGCATAATGACGAAAAAATAAACTCTCAGGGGATGTTTTCTATGTCTACGCCTTCAGCGCGTACCGGCGGTTCACTCGACGCCTGGTTTAAAATTTCGCTCCGCGGCAGTACCGTTCGTCAGGAAGTCGTTGCCGGATTAACGACCTTCCTGGCCATGGTCTACTCCGTTATCGTGGTTCCGGGGATGCTGGGTAAAGCCGGGTTCCCACCTGCTGCTGTATTTGTGGCGACCTGTCTGGTCGCGGGCGTCGGTTCTATTGTGATGGGCCTGTGGGCAAACCTGCCGCTGGCAATTGGTTGCGCCATTTCTCTGACCGCATTTACCGCATTCAGCCTGGTGCTGGGCCAACATATTAGCGTGCCCGTTGCGCTGGGTGCGGTGTTCCTGATGGGTGTTCTGTTTACCATCATTTCCGCGACCGGTATCCGTAGCTGGATCCTGCGCAATCTGCCGCAGGGCGTTGCGCATGGTACGGGGATTGGTATCGGCCTGTTCCTGCTGCTGATTGCGGCAAACGGTGTCGGTCTGGTAATTAAGAACCCGCTGGACGGCCTGCCGGTTGCGCTGGGTGACTTCGATACCTTCCCGGTCATTATGTCGTTGATTGGTCTGGCGGTAATTATTGGCCTCGAAAAACTGAAAGTACCGGGTGGCATTCTGCTGACCATTATCGGTATTTCCGTGGTTGGTCTGATTTTCGACCCGGCCGTGCATTTCTCCGGCATTTTTGCCATGCCGTCTCTGAGTGATGAAAACGGCAATTCGCTGATCGGCAGCCTGGATATCATGGGGGCACTGAACCCGATTGTCCTGCCGAGCGTGCTGGCGCTGGTCATGACCGCTGTCTTCGATGCAACCGGAACCATCCGCGCGGTAGCCGGACAGGCGAATCTGCTGGATAAAGACGGACAGATTATCGACGGTGGCAAAGCGCTGACCACTGACTCCCTGAGCAGCGTGTTCTCTGGTCTGGTGGGTGCAGCTCCGGCGGCGGTTTACATTGAATCCGCAGCGGGTACGGCGGCAGGCGGTAAAACTGGCCTGACAGCGATCACCGTTGGCGTACTGTTCCTGCTGATCCTGTTCCTCTCTCCGCTCTCTTATCTTGTACCTGTGTACGCAACGGCACCTGCGCTGATGTATGTGGGTCTGTTGATGCTGAGCAACGTCGCGAAAATCGACTTTGCTGACTTTGTCGACGCAATGGCAGGACTGGTTACGGCCGTATTTATCGTGCTGACCTGTAACATCGTTACCGGCATCATGATTGGCTTTGCGACCCTGGTAATTGGTCGCATCGTTTCTGGTGAATGGCGCAAACTGAACATCGGCACCGTGGTGATCGCCATCGCGCTGGTGGCCTTCTACGCCGGCGGTTGGGCTATCTGATTCTGATTTCCTGACGATCCTAAAAACGGGTGGCTTTGGCCGCCCGTTTTCATTTTCAGAACACACTCGTTGTCTTTTGCGTTACTCTCAATTAGATAGAATTGAGGCACGACGCCTCTCATTAGCAATCATAAGAAACATCGCAAACAGGGAACGCATGGAAATCTTTTTCACCATACTTATCATGACCCTTGTGGTCTCGCTGTCGGGGGTATTTACTCGCGTATTGCCCTTCCAACTTCCTTTACCCCTTATGCAGATCGCCATCGGCGCCTTGCTGGCGTGGCCGACGTTTGGTTTGCATGTGGAATTCGATCCTGAGCTGTTCCTGGTTCTGTTCATCCCGCCGCTGCTCTTTGCCGATGGTTGGAAGACGCCAACGCGTGAGTTTCTCGAGCACGGGCGAGAGATTTTCGGCCTGGCACTGGCGCTGGTGCTGGTCACGGTGGTCGGCATTGGATTTATGATTTACTGGCTGGTGCCGGGGATCCCTCTCATCCCAGCCTTTGCGCTGGCTGCTGTGCTATCGCCAACCGATGCCGTCGCACTTTCCGGCATTGTGGGAGAGGGACGTATACCGAAGAAAATCATGGGTATCCTGCAGGGCGAAGCGTTGATGAACGACGCCTCCGGTCTGGTCTCTCTGAAGTTTGCCGTCGCCGTGGCGATGGGGACGATGGTGTTTACCGTTGGTGGCGCAACGCTTGAGTTCTTCAAAGTGGCGATTGGCGGCATCCTGGCTGGTTTTGTCGTCAGTTGGCTGTACGGCCGCTCCCTGCGCTTCCTCAGCCGCTGGGGCGGTGACGAGCCGGCAACGCAAATCGTCCTGCTGTTCCTGCTGCCGTTTGCGTCTTACCTGATTGCGGAACATATCGGCGTTTCCGGTATCCTCGCGGCGGTCGCTGCCGGGATGACGATCACCCGTTCCGGGGTGATGCGCCGCGCGCCGCTGGCGATGCGTTTACGTGCTAACAGTACCTGGGCGATGCTGGAGTTTGTGTTTAACGGCATGGTCTTCTTGCTGTTAGGGCTACAGTTACCGGGAATTCTGGAGTCTTCTTTGGCGGCGGCCGAGGCCGATCCGAATGTTGAAATCTGGATGCTGTTTACCGATGTCGTGCTGATTTACGTGGCGCTAATGCTGGTACGTTTTGGCTGGCTGTGGACCATGAAAAAGTTCAGTCTGCGCTTCCTGAAGAAAAAACCGATGGAGTTTGGATCCTGGACGACGCGTGAAATCATGATCGCCTCTTTTGCCGGTGTACGCGGGGCAATTACCCTCGCCGGTGTGCTCTCCATTCCACTGTTGTTACCGGATGGTAGCGGCTTCCCGGCGCGATATGAGCTGATCTTCCTTGCCGCAGGCGTGATCCTGTTCTCGCTGTTTGTCGGCGTGGTGATGCTGCCGATTCTGCTACAACATCTGGAAGTGGCAGACCACTCGCAGCAGCAGAAAGAGGAACGTATTGCCCGCGCCGCCACGGCAGAAGTGGCGATTGTCGCGATCCAGAAAATGGAGGAGCGACTGGCCGCAGACACCGAAGAGAACATCGATAACCAGTTGCTCACCGAGGTGAGTTCACGCGTGATTGGTAACCTGCGCCGACGCGCCGACGGGCGCAACGATGTGGAAAGCTCGATGCAGGAAGAAAACCTCGAGCGACGTTTCCGCCTGGCAGCGCTGCGTTCAGAACGCGCGGAGCTTTATCACCTGCGCGCCACGCGTGAAATCAGCAATGAAACGCTGCAAAAACTACTGCACGACCTGGATTTGCTGGAAGCGCTGTTGATTGAGAATCAGTAAACGATAGCGCCTGATGCGCTACGCTTATCAGGCCTACAAGACCGGCAACAGCGATGTAGGCCGGATAAGGCGCTAGCCGCATCCAGCGAAGGGTGTGCCTGATGCGCTACGCTTATCAGGCCTACAAGATCGGGAATAGTGATGTAGGCCGGATAGGGCGTCAGCTGCATCCGGCGAAGGGTGTGCCTGATGCGCTACGCTTATCAGGCCTACAAGACCGGCAACAGCGATGTAGGCCGGATAAGGCGTTAGCCGCATCCGGCGAAGGGTGGGCCAAATGCCGCGCAACTGGCTGCAAGAAATTATTCATCGTGTAATTTGCGAGCGACATTCCTGAACGAATCCATCCCTCTTGTCGATTCCCTCTTTTCTCCATACGGTTGAGGAAAGGGGGAAACATGTCCAACTATCGACGAAATTACATCAATGGGGGAACCTGGTTTTTTACGGTAAATCTGCAGGACCGTCGAAGCCACCTTCTGACAGACAACATTCACGCGCTTCGGTGTGCAATCGCTGCGGTCAAAAAGGTTAGGCCTTTTCGCATCAATGCGTGGGTCGTTTTACCCGAGCATATGCATTGCATATGGACGTTACCTGGCAATGATGCGGATTATTCCTCTCGCTGGCGGGAAATTAAGAAGCATTTCACCCACTCATTGTCTTCCCGACATATCTGGCAATCTCGCTTTTGGGAGCACACCATCCGTGATGAACATGATTATCGCCAGCATGTTGATTATATTTACATTAACCCTGTGAAGCACGGCTGGGTAAAACAGGTACAGGACTGGTCTTTTTCAACATTTCATCGTGATGTGAGGCACGGTTTGTACCCGCAAGATTGGGCAGGTGAAATCATGGATTTTAATGCGGGCGAACGTGCCTGATGGCGCTACGCTTATCAGGCCTACAACACCGGCATACCGATGTAGGCCGGATAAGGCGTTAGCCGCATCCGGCATTTTACGACGCTTGCGGTAGCCAAAACCCTTCACAGCATTTGAGCCACGCCTGGGCGCTGTGCGACAGATACACGCCTTCGCGCCAAATCATGCCCAACTGCCAGCGTAAGTCACTCTCCAGAGGGATCCAGCGCAACGTTTGCTTATCCAGCCGCTGGCAAATCGGCTCCGGTAAAATGGCAATCCCGACTCCGGCTTGTACCATTGCTGCCAGAAAATCCCACTGCCCGCTGCGCACCGCGATGCGGGGTTTGACGTTGTGTTGGCTAAACAGCTCAAGCAATTGGCGGCTCAACGCGAAATCTTCGTTGTAGATAAGCAGCGGATGTTCCGCCAGCGCCTCGGGGGGAATGGATTCGCACGTTGTCCACTGGCCGGAGCGAGGAACCAACACGCAGAGTGGATGGCTAAAAAGCGGTAAGGTTGCCAGACCGCTCTCTTCTTCAACCGGCAGCGCGGTCATCGCGACATCCAGGTCACCGTTCATTACCGCCTGCTGAACGGTTAAGCCGCCAAATTCAGAGACCTTCAGCTCTACGCCGGGATAGCGCTGGCGAAACAGGCCGATCGGCCCAGCCATTAACATCCCCACCATGGGCGGGATACCGAGGCGCAGCACGCCCTTGTTGAGGTGATTTATGTCACTGAGTTCCGCTTCAAGCTGGCGAAACTCGGCAAGGATCGCCAGGCCGCGTTCGAAAACGACCTGCCCGGTATCGGTTAACAGCAGTCGCCGACCATCGCGGATTAACAGCGTGCAGTTAAGCTCGTCTTCAAGGTTCTTCAACATCTTGCTGATGGTGGGCTGGGTGACAAAAAGCTTCTCCGCTGCGCGGGTAAAGCTCTGCTGACGAACCACCTCAACAAAATATCGCAGCGTTCTGATATCCATGATTATTCCTTAAGACTATGCCTGCAATGAGTTTAATTCATTTCAGTCCTGGAAGGGGGCTCTCTATACTGGCGCTCTCTATTTTTTAAGGACATACCCTCATGGCTGTGGCGATAAGCCGCGTGACGCCTGCTGTTATTCATCGACTCCAGATTCCTGTTCAGGTTCTGTTGTACGCAGGTCTTTTTGTATTTGCTCAATATCTTGTCTCCTGGCTGCATCTGCCGCTTCCTGCCAACCTGGTCGGGATGGTGCTGATGCTGGCGTTAATTGTCTGTCGGGTTATCCCGCTGAACTGGATTCGCGCAGGTGCTCGCTGGTTACTGGCTGAAATGCTGCTGTTTTTTGTCCCGGCGGTGGTCGCCGTTGTGAACTACACGCAGCTGTTGCTGGTTGATGGCTGGCGTATATTTGCCGTGATTGCGATCAGTACGCTGATGGTGCTCGGCGCAACGGCGTGGGTGGTGGATAAAGTGTATCGCTATGAAATGCGCAGGCTAAACCGTGAGTAATTTCCAGTTAAGCGTGTTGTGTCTGGTGATTACGCTGGGTATCTACTTTGCCAATAAGCGCCTGTATCGCCGTTTTCGTAAATTACCCCTAATGCCATTAGTTCTCACCCCGGCCCTGCTGGTGCTGATGCTGGTCTTCGGCCATATCTCCTGGCAAAACTATATCGGTGAATCGCACTGGTTGCTGTGGTTGTTAGGCCCGGCGACCATCGCCTTTGCCGTTCCGGTGTATGACAACCTTGCCGTGATTAAGCGTCACTGGATGTCGCTGACGGCGGGCGTGGTAACGGCAACGCTGGTGGCCGTCACCAGTTCCGTATGGCTGGCGCGCCTGTTTATGTTGCCTGATGAGATCCAACGCAGTCTGGCGGTGCGCTCCGTCACCACACCGTTTGCGCTGGCGGCGGCAGAACCGTTGGGCGGGCAGCCGGACCTGGTGGCATTGTTCGTGGTGGTGACCGGCGTATTTGGTATGGCGGTCGGCGATGTGCTGTTTTTACGGCTTTCCATTCGTGAAGGGATGGCGAAAGGCGCAGGATTTGGCGCAGCATCGCACGGCGCAGGCACGGCACGCTCTTATGAACTCGGTCAGCAGGAAGGGGTCGTTGCCAGCCTGGTGATGATGCTTTCCGGCGTGGTAATGGTGCTGGTGGCACCGCTGGTGGCGAGGCTGATGTTCTGAGAAAGGATGTAATCCTCCGGCCCGAAAGCCGGAGGAGAAGGGAAGTTAGTGCGCGCGACCTTGTTCTACGCCGTACCCGGTCTGGGAACGGATGAACTGAGCACGGAACTGCTCGCGTTCGCGGTTGCCTTCTTCTGAGTTGTCGGTGGCAGAGAAGAACCAGATCCCGAGGAATGCTACGCTGATGGAGAACAGCGCCGGATACTCATACGGGAAAATGGCTTTTTCGTGACCGAGGATCTGGACCCAAATCGTTGGACCAAGAATCATCAGCACCACTGCCGTCAGCAGGCCTAACCAGCCACCCAACATTGCGCCACGCGTGGTCAGTTTCGACCAGTACATAGAGAGCAGAATGATGGGGAAGTTACAGCTCGCCGCGATGGCGAACGCCAGGCCGACCATGAAGGCGATGTTCTGGTTTTCGAACAGCACGCCGAGCACGATGGCAATCACGCCCAGCACCAGCACGGTGATTTTCGAAACCCGCAGCTCTTCACGTTCGGTGGCGCCTTTGCGGAACACGTTGGCGTACAGGTCGTGAGACACTGCCGATGCGCCCGCCAGAGTCAGACCGGCAACCACCGCCAGAATGGTGGCAAACGCCACGGCTGAGATGAAGCCGAGGAACAGGTTACCGCCCACCGCATTCGCCAGGTGAACCGCCGCCATGTTATTACCGCCAATCAGCGCGCCCGCAGCATCTTTGTACGCCGGATTTGCACCTACCAGCATGATTGCGCCAAAGCCGATGATAAAGGTCAGGATATAGAAATAACCCATAAAACCGGTGGCGTAGAACACACTCTTACGTGCTTCACGGGCATCGCTAACCGTGAAGAAGCGCATCAGGATGTGCGGCAAGCCCGCCGTACCAAACATCAGGCCGAGACCTAACGACAGTGCGGAGATTGGGTCTTTTACCAACCCGCCCGGGCTCATAATGGCTGAACCTTTCGGGTGTACCGCCATCGCTTCGGTGAACAGATTATTGAAGCTAAAGCCGACGTGCTTCATCACCATAAAGGCCATAAAGCTGGCACCGAACAGCAACAGTACGGCTTTGATGATCTGTACCCAGGTGGTCGCCAACATGCCGCCAAACAAAACGTACATCATCATCAGCACGCCAACCAGTACGACAGCGATGTGATAGTTCAGACCAAACAGCAGCTCAATCAGCTTACCTGCACCAACCATCTGCGCGATCAGATACAGCGCAACCACCACCAGGGAACCACAGGCAGACAGAATACGGATTGGCCCTTGCTTCAGACGATAAGACGCAACGTCTGCAAAGGTGTAACGACCCAGGTTACGCAAACGCTCAGCAATCAGGAACAGAATAATTGGCCAGCCGACCAGGAAGCCGAGTGAATAGATCAGCCCGTCATAACCGGAGGTAAAGACCAGCGCGGAAATCCCGAGGAACGATGCCGCCGACATATAGTCGCCCGCAATCGCCAGCCCGTTCTGGAAACCGGTGATGTTACCGCCAGCGGTGTAGTAGTCATTACGCGAACGTACGCGCTTTGACGCCCAGTAGGTAATGCCGAGCGTAAAGATGACGAAAATCAGGAACATAATAATCGCCTGCCAGTTGGTTGGCTGGCGTTGGACTGCACCGCTAATAGCATCCGCCGCGTTTGCGGCGAAGGGCAGCGTGGCGGCAAGCGCCGTCAGGACTCTCTTCATGATGCTTTAACCTCGTGCAAAACCGCATTGTTCAGGCGATCGAATTCACCGTTTGCCCGCCAGATGTAGATCCCGGTCAGGATGAAGGAGATAAGGATCACACCGACCCCAATCGGAATACCGCGGGTGACGCTGGTTCCCGCGTGTAGCGGAGTACCCAGCCAGCCCGGCGCAAAGGCAATCAATAAAATAAAGCTGATATAAACTGCCAGCATGATGATGGACAGAATGGTGGCAAACCGTTGCCGTTTTTCTACTAACTCCCTGAAACGCGCACTGTCTTCTATCCGCTGATAAATTTGGTCATTCATCACAGAGCTCTCCAGAGGTCCCCCTGCGTCTTTCGTGCTACAAGTTCGTTGGCCGCACTTGCCCACCCCAGTCACATAGTGAACTATGCTTTTGGGGATGTGCTCGCTTGCCGCCTTCCTGTAACACGAAATCCTTTGGGGGGAGGTTTTTTATATTTCCCTCCCGGTGAAGAGAGGGTAGGGTCAGATTTGTAGGCCGGATAAGACGCTTTCGCGTCGCCATCCGGCATTTTCAGGACTTTGTTATGATGGCATCGCGATGGCCTGCTTCTCTTCGAGCAGTTTCTCCACGACGCCAGGATCGGCGAGGGTCGAGGTATCGCCCAGATTGCTGGTATCGCCCGCCGCAATTTTGCGCAGGATGCGGCGCATGATTTTGCCGGAGCGGGTTTTCGGCAGTGAGTCGGTCCAGTGCAGCACGTCTGGCGTTGCCAGCGGGCCAATTTCTTTACGCACCCAGTTGCGAACTTCGGCGTACAACTCAGGTGACGGCTCTTCACCGTGATTCAGCGTGACGTAGGCGTAGATCGCCTGGCCTTTAATATTGTGCGGAATTCCCACCACCGCGGCTTCGGCAATCTTCGGATGTGACACCAGCGCCGATTCGATTTCAGCCGTTCCCAGACGGTGGCCAGAGACGTTCAGCACATCGTCCACACGTCCGGTGATCCAGTAATAGCCATCTTCGTCACGGCGCGCGCCGTCGCCGCTGAAGTACATATTCTTGAAGGTAGAGAAGTAGGTTTGCTCAAAGCGTTCGTGATCGCCAAACAGCGTTCTCGCCTGGCCTGGCCACGAGTCGGTAATCACCAGGTTACCTTCCGTCGCGCCTTCCAGTGGATTACCTTCGTTATCGACAATCGCAGGCTGTACGCCAAAGAATGGACGGGTTGCAGAACCAGCTTTCAGCTCGGTAGCGCCCGGCAGTGGGGTGATCATGAATCCCCCGGTTTCGGTCTGCCACCAGGTATCGACGACCGGACATTTTTCGTTGCCGATCTTCTTCCAGTACCACTCCCACGCTTCCGGGTTGATCGGCTCGCCAACGGAACCCAGGATACGCAGCGACGAACGGTCAGTACCTTCAATCGCTTTGTCGCCTTCTGCCATCAGTGCGCGAATGGCGGTCGGTGCGGTATACAGAATATTGACCTGGTGCTTGTCCACAACCTGCGACATACGCGCAGGCGTTGGCCAGTTTGGTACGCCTTCGAACATCAGCGTGGTTGCGCCGCAGGCCAGCGGGCCGTACAGCAGGTAGCTGTGTCCGGTTACCCAACCCACGTCAGCGGTGCACCAATAGATATCGCCCTGATGGTAATCAAACACGTACTTAAAGGTGGTTGCAGCGTAGACCAGATACCCGCCGGTGGTGTGCAGCACGCCTTTTGGCTTGCCGGTTGAACCGGAGGTATACAGGATAAACAGCGGATCTTCCGCGTTCATCTCTTCCGGTTGGTGTTCTGAGCTGGCTTTCTCAATAAGATCGGACCACCACAGGTCACGGCCTTCCTGCCACTCCGTTTTACCACCGGTACGTTTGAGGACGACCACATGTTCAACGGTTTTTACGTTTGGATTTTTCAGCGCATCATCCACGTTCTTTTTCAGTGGGATAGCGCGTCCGGCGCGTACGCCTTCGTCGGCGGTGATCACCAGGCGTGAATTGGAGTCGATAATACGTCCGGCGACGGCTTCCGGTGAGAAACCACCGAAGATGACAGAATGCACGGCCCCAATGCGGGCACAGGCCAGCATGGCAACCGCAGCTTCTGGCACCATCGGCATATAAATGGCCACCACGTCACCTTTTTTAATGCCTAAATCCAGTAGCGTATTGGCGAAACGGCAGACATCGCGATGCAACTCGCGATAGGTAATGTTTTTGCTTTGGGTAGCGTCATCGCCTTCCCAGATAATGGCGGTACGATCGCCGTTTGCCTGCAGATGGCGGTCAAGGCAGTTTGCGGCCAGGTTCAGGGTGCCGTCTTCGTACCATTTAATAGACACGTTGCCTGGTGCGAAGGAGGTGTTCTTCACCTGGCTGTACGGCTTGATCCAATCAAGAATCTTTCCCTGCTCGCCCCAAAATGTGTCGGGTTCGTTAACGGATTGCTGGTATTTCTCTGCGTACTGCTCCGGATTTATCAGGCAACGATCCGCAATGTTTGCGGGAATAGCGTGTTTATGTATTTGGCTCATGGCTTTTGTTCTCCTTGTAGGATGTTAATAATATGTCTCATAAACGTTAAATGTAGGGGCTTTGAGAGTTTTGTTTAGTATTTGCGCGGCAGATCACGCAATAAACGAATTGTGCAAATTAGCGACAAACTGAATTTTGAAGGGAACTAGCAAAAATTGATTAAATCTCGCGATAACATGCAGTTATCTAAAGGATTGTTGAAAAGGTGATCTGTCTCTGAATTAGACAAAAGAGTGAGAGATTAGAGGGGTGTTATAACTCTAAAGTGGTATTTTACATACACTTACAATTGATTAAAAACAACATTTTCAGTGTGGTTTCTTGTTACAAATAGGGTGGAGCAATGTCATGACAGTATTCGTGTGGTTGCTGTTGTGGAAAACAATAAAAGAACCGCCATTGCAGATAATGGCGTCATCTGGATGAGACCCCTATGGCAAGGATAAAATCACGCGTACGCCGTTTCTTCAGCCTGTTATTACCTTTATTATTTATTTCTGCTGTTCACGCTGAACAAACTTCTGTACCTGCAAAAACCGTCACCGTTGAAGCGAAGAATGAAACCTTCGCACCTCAGCATCCCGATCAATATCTCTCCTGGAAAGCCACGTCTGAGCAATCAGCCCGTGAAGATGCACTGGCAGAAGATCCGCGTCTGGTGATCCTGTGGGCGGGATACCCATTCTCGCGCGATTACAACAAACCGCGGGGACACGCGTATGCCGTGACCGATGTCCGTGAAACCTTACGTACCGGCGCACCAAAAACGGCAGAAGATGGTCCGCTGCCGATGGCTTGCTGGAGCTGTAAAAGCCCGGACGTAGCGCGTCTTATCCAGAAAGACGGTGAAGATGGCTACTTCCACGGTAAATGGGCGCGCGGCGGTCCGGAAATTGTTAACAACCTCGGTTGTGCGGATTGCCATAATACCGCGTCACCAGACTTCGCCAAAGGCAAGCCAGAACTGACTCTGTCGCGTCCTTATGCAGAACGCGCGATGGAAGCCATCGGTAAACCGTTTGAGAAAGCCGGTCGCTTTGACCAGCAATCCATGGTCTGCGGCCAGTGCCACGTGGAATACTACTTCGACGGTAAAAACAAAGCCGTTAAGTTCCCGTGGGACGACGGCATGAAAGTCGAGAACATGGAGAAATACTACGACAACATTGCTTTCTCTGACTGGACCAACTCCCTGTCTAAAACGCCGATGCTGAAAGCGCAGCACCCGGAGTATGAAACCTGGAGCGCGGGCATTCACGGCAAGAACAACGTGACTTGTATCGACTGTCACATGCCGAAAGTGCAAAACGCGGAAGGCAAGATCTACACCGACCATAAGATTGGTAACCCGTTCGACAACTTCCCTCAGACCTGCGCGAACTGCCACACCCAGGACAAAGCGTCCCTGCAAAAAGTGGTCGCCGAGCGTAAACAGGCTATTCATGACCTGAAAATCAAAGTTGAAGATCAGCTGGTTCGTGCGCACTTCGAAGCGAAAGCCGCATGGGATGCGGGCGCGACTGAAGCGGAAATGAAGCCGATTCTGGAAGATATCCGTCACGCACAATGGCGCTGGGACCTGTCTATCGCCTCACATGGCATTCATATGCACGCCCCGGAAGAAGGCCTGCGGATGCTGGGTAGCGCAATGGATAAAGCCGCCGACGCGCGTACCAAACTGGTCCGTCTGCTGGCGACCAAAGGCATCACGCATGAAATTCCGTTGCCGGATATCTCGACCAAAGAGAAAGCCCAGGCGGCGATTGGTCTGAACATGCAGCAAATCAATGCTGAGAAGCAGGACTTCATCAAAACGGTGATTCCACAGTGGGAAGATCAGGCACGTAAAAACGGTCTGTTAAGCCAATAACCCCATTCCGCCCCGCAAGGGGCGGATAACTCAACGGAGTGAATATGAGCGTATTACGTTCGTTATTAACTGCTGGGGTGCTGGCGTCAGGCTTGTTATGGAGCCTGAGTGGAATCACTGCCACGCCAACGCCGCAGGAGTCGGATCAACGCTGGACGGTTACCCAACAGCGTAATCCGGATGCCGCCTGTCTGGACTGTCACAAGCCGGATACCGAAGGCATGCATGGTAAGCATGCGGAAGTCATCAACCCGAATAACAAACTGCCGGTCACCTGCACCAACTGTCACGGCCAGCCGTCACCGAACCACCGTGAAGGGGTGAAAGATGTGATGCGCTTTAATGAGCCGATGTACAACGTGGAGCAGCAGAACAGCGTCTGTATGTCCTGTCACCTGCCTGAGCAGCTGCAAAAAGCGTTCTGGCCGCACGATGTCCACGTAACCAAAGTGGCGTGTGCCAGCTGTCACTCACTGCATCCGAAGCAAGACACGATGCAAACGCTGAGCGATAAAGGACGGATCAAGATTTGCGTCGATTGCCACAGCGATCAGCGTAACAATCCGAACTTTAACCCGGCGTCGATTCCGTTGCTTAAGGAGCATCCATGAGTTGCTCTCGTCGCCAGTTTATCACCGGCGTCGGCGCGCTGGTGGCAGTGAGCGGGACGGCGGGGCGCGTTGTGGCGAAGACGCTGAACATCAACGGCGTGCGTTACGGTATGGTACATGATGAGTCATTATGCATCGGCTGTACGGCCTGTATGGATGCTTGTCGCGAAGTCAACAACGTGCCGGAAGGCGTATCGCGTCTGACGATTATTCGCAGTGAGCCGCAAGGAACGTTTCCTGATGTGAAGTATCGCTTCTTCCGTCATTCGTGCCAGCACTGCGACCACGCTCCCTGCGTTGACGTCTGCCCGACGGGGGCATCGTATCGCGATGCCGCCAGCGGCATTGTGGATGTGAACCCGGACCTTTGCGTTGGCTGCCAGTACTGCATTGCCGCGTGTCCTTATCGCGTGCGCTTTATCCATCCGGTGAGCAAAACGGCGGATAAATGCGATTTCTGCCGGAAAACCAACCTGAAAGCGGGCAAACAGCCCGCCTGCGTTGAGTCATGTCCGACGAAGGCGCTGACGTTTGGTAATCTGGACGATCCCAACAGCGATATCTCCCGTTTGTTGCAGCAGAAAACGACCTACCGTTACAAGCTGGCGTTGGGTACAAAACCGAAGGTCTACCGCGTTCCCTTTAAATTTGGGGAGGTGAGCCAATGACATCCGCTTCTGCATTTCATTTTGAATCACTGGTGTGGGACTGGCCCATTGCCATCTATCTGTTCCTGATAGGTATCTCTGCCGGACTGGTCACGCTGGCGATTCTGCTGCGTCGCTTCCATCCGGAGGCGGGCGGTTCGGACAGCACGCTGCTGCGCACTACGCTGGTGTTAGGGCCGGGGGCGATTATCCTCGGTCTGTTGATTCTGGTGTTCCACCTGACGCGGCCATGGACTTTCTGGAAACTGATGTTCCACTACAGCTTCACTTCGGTGATGTCGATGGGGGTCATGCTGTTCCAGTTGTACATGGTGGTGTTAGTGCTGTGGCTGGCAAAAATCTTTGAAAAAGAAGTAATTGCCCTGCAACAGCGTTGGCTGCCGCGGTTAGGTATCGTGCAGAAAGTATTGACGCTGATTGCGCCGTTCCATCGTGCGCTTGAGACGTTAATGCTGGTGCTGGCGGTCCTGCTCGGGGCGTACACCGGCTTTCTGCTGTCGGCGCTGAAATCTTACCCGTTCCTGAATAACCCGATCCTGCCGGTGCTGTTCCTGTTCTCTGGGATCTCCTCCGGCGCCGCGGTGGCGCTGATCGCCATGGCGTTACGCCATCGTAGCAACCCGCACAGCACCGAAGCGCACTTTGTGCATCGCATGGAAGTCCCGGTGGTATGGCTGGAGATCTTCCTGCTGGCGGCGTTCTTTGTTGGTCTGGCGCTGGGCGATGACGGCAAAATGCGCGCGCTGGCGGCGGCACTGGGCGGTGGATTCTGGACCTGGTGGTTCTGGCTTGGCGTGGCTGGGCTTGGGCTGATACTGCCGATGCTGCTAAAACCCTGGGCCAACCGCAGTTCGACGTTTCATGGCGTGCTGGCAGTCTGCGGCGCCAGCCTGACCGGCGTACTGCTGCTGCGTTTTTTTATACTCTATGCGGGTCAGCTAACCGTTGCGTAAGGTGATATCTGGACGTTCTCCTTCCTGAAGCCGGTTTTCTGGCGCTGTTATTAAGCCTTGGGGTCAACGTGTTGACCCCGCTTGCCGTGTTGGTGGGTGTCCGCCAGCGCTGGCAAGGGGTGATGCGCCTTGCAACGGTGGGCGTGTGGGCGCAATTTACCCTGCTACTGCTGGCTTTTGCCATTCTGGTATTCTGCTTTTTGACCAGCGACTTTTCGGTGGTCTACGTTGCTCAGCACAGCTACAGTCTACTGCCGTGGGGATTAAAACTGGCGGCGGTGTGGGGCGGTCATGAAGGATCGCTGCTGCTGTGGGTGCTGTTTCTTTCCGGCTGGAGCGCGCTGTTCGCTTTACGCTATCGGCGTGATACCGACGCGCTGTTTCCGCTGACGCTCAGCGTCCTCTCAATGATTACGGCCCTGCTGCTACTGTTTGTGGTGGTATGGTCCGATCCGTTTGTGCGTATCTTCCCGCCAGCCATTGAAGGGCGCGACCTTAACCCGATGCTGCAACATCTCGGGTTAATCCTCCATCCACCTCTGCTGTACCTGGGTTACGGTGGTTTGATGGTGGCGGCAGGCGTGGCGCTGGCCTCGCTGCTACGGGGTGACTTTAATGCGCAGAGCGCCTGGGTGTGCTGGCGCTGGGCGCTGCCCGGCTGGTGCGCGCTGACGCTGGGGATTATCCTCGGCTCCTGGTGGGCCTACTGCGAGCTGGGCTGGGGCGGCTGGTGGTTCTGGGACCCGGTTGAAAATGCTTCCTTATTACCCTGGCTTTCCGCCAGCGCGCTGCTGCATAGCCTGTATATCACGCGCCAGCGCGGAATCTTCCGCCACTGGTCGCTGCTACTGGCGATCGTCACGCTGATTTTATCGCTGCTTGGGACGCTGATTGTACGTTCCGGCATTCTCGTTTCGGTACATGCTTTCGCGTTGGATAACGTCCGCGCCGCGCCGCTGTTTGCGCTGTTTACCGTGTTGAGTCTGGCGTCGCTCGGGCTGTACGCCTGGCGGGGCCAGCAAGTCCGGCAGAATGCGCGTTTTGGCGGTTGGTCACGCGAGATGCTGATTCTGGTTGCGCTGCTGCTCTTTAGTGCGGTGCTGCTGATTGTGTTGATTGGCACGCTCTACCCGATGATTTACGGGCTGTTCGGCTGGGGACGGCTCTCCGTAGGCGCACCATACTTTAACCGTGCTACGCTGCCCTTTGGCCTGCTGATGCTACTGGTTATCGTGCTGGCAACGGTCAGAAGCCGCAACGTGTCTTTCCGCATCCAGCTTCCGGCACTGCTGGCGCATGCCGGGGTGCTGGTGTTTGCGGCGGGGATCGTCTTTTCCAGCGGTAGCCGTCAGGAGATAAGCCTGAACCTGAGCCCTGGGCAGCAGGTTGAACTGGCGGGTTACATTTTCCGTTTTGAGCGTCTCGACCTGGAAGCCAAAGGTAACTACACCAGTGAAAAAGCGCAGATCACGCTGTGGCACAATGAGAAACGTATTGGCAGCCTGCAACCTGAAAGGCGCTTCTATGCCGCGCGCCGTCAACAGATGGTGGAGCCGGGGATCCGCTGGAACCTGATGCATGACTGGTATGCGGTAATGGGTGAAAAAACCGGACCTGACCGCTATGCCATGCGTTTGTACGTGCAGACCGGCGTGCGCTGGATTTGGGGTGGAGGGCTATTAATGGTCTTTGGCGCGCTGCTGAGCGCATGGCGAGGAAGGAAGCATCCAGAGTTATTGCCTGATGGCGCTGCGCTTATCAGGCCTACGAGTGAAAAGCAGGGTAGGCCGGATAAGGCGTTCACGCCGCCATCCGGCAAAACGATGTTACTTGTGGCTTTACTGATTTTTCTACCTTTTACCACCCATGCCCAGGTTGTGGATACCTGGCGCTTTGAAAATCCGCAACAGCAGGAACAAGCGCTGTCCATTGCCAGCCAGCTTCGCTGCCCGCAGTGTCAAAACCAAAACTTGCTGGAATCCAATGCGCCGGTAGCGGTCAGTATGCGCCATCAGGTTTATAGCATGGTGGCGGAAGGGAAAAGCGAAGCCGAGATCACGACATGGATGACCGAGCGTTATGGTGACTTCGTTCGTTATAATCCGCCGCTGAATGAGCAAACGCTGCTGCTGTGGGCGTTACCGTGCCTGTTGTTATTGCTGGTAGGGGTGGTGGTCTGGCGAGTGAGAAGACGTCAGCATACGGAGGCAGGTGAACAATGAACCAGTCCGAACCGCTGTTACGCCCAATGCCTGTGAAGCGGCTGACCGCTGCGGCGGTGCTGATGGTTGTGGCCTGCATTGGAGGCTACTTGTTGACGCCAAAATGGCAGGCGGTTCGTCAGGAGCAGACGCGGCTGGCGGATCCTTTACATGCTTTCTCCGATGAGAATGTTCAGGAAAAACAGTTGCTTTTGCTGCAATCGCAGATTCGCGCTAATCCCCAGGACGGCGTGAAATGGGCGCAACTCGGGGAGTACTATCTTTGGCAAAACGCGTATCATAATGCGCTGCTGGCCTACGAGCAGGCGCTGCGTGTCGGCGGTGAAAATGCTGAGATCTATTCAGCGATGGCAACGGTATTGTATTACCAGGCCGGACAACATATGACGCCACCCACTCGCGAGATGATTGATAAGGCTCTGGCGCTGGATCCGGCAGAGGTCACCGCGCTGATGCTGTTAGCCTCAGATGCGTTTATGCAGGCAGACTACGCCCAGGCTATTTCAGTGTGGCAAAAGGTTATGGATTTAAATTCGCCTAGGGTGAACCGGGCACAGCTCGTTGACTCTATTAATATGGCGAAGTTATTGCAGAATCGGCAAAAATAAATTTGTTTTTTTTGTGATTTGTATCATTTGGCCTGTTTAAAAAACAGGCAAACGAACAAATGGGCGAAAAAAACTCACACCATGACTTCTTCATTTTTGAACATATTAAAATTCTTTTATAACAAAAAGTTATTCATCAACACCGCGATAAAATTGCATTTTTATGCAAAAAATCAGCCAAAAGCCCTGTTCTTAGAGGGTTGCGCGGAATGCCATGCAGATGATAATGATAATAAGCGTTAAAAAACTCCATAAACGAACGCAACACAATTCATACCCTTTCAGTATGTACTATTCCCACACACCGCATGTGGAATAGCGCTCCATCGAGGAAGTCCGTTGTTATGAAAAATTTGAAAGTCAGCCTGGCATGGCAGATTCTAATCGCCATGGTGCTGGGCATTCTGCTAGGGAGTTACCTGCATTACCATAGTGACAGCCGTGAATGGCTGGTTGTAAACCTGCTGTCACCGGCGGGCGATATCTTTATCCATCTGATCAAAATGATCGTTGTGCCCATTGTCATCTCTACGCTGGTTGTCGGTATTGCCGGAGTCGGTGATGCAAAACAGCTGGGCCGCATTGGTGCCAAAACTATTCTCTATTTCGAAGTGATCACCACCGTGGCGATTATCCTTGGGATCACGCTGGCTAATGTGTTCCAGCCGGGTTCCGGGATTGATATGTCGCAACTGGCGACCGTGGATATTTCGAAATATCAAAGCACGACTGCAGAAGTACAGAGCCACGCGCATGGTTTGATGGGGACAATTTTGTCACTGGTGCCGACCAATATCGTCGCCTCGATGGCAAAAGGCGATATGCTGCCAATTATCTTCTTCTCGGTGCTGTTCGGTTTAGGCTTGTCTTCCCTGCCGGCAACTCACCGCGAACCGCTGGTTACCGTGTTCCGCTCTATTTCCGAAACCATGTTTAAAGTGACCCACATGGTTATGCGCTATGCGCCAGTCGGCGTTTTCGCGCTGATTGCCGTTACCGTCGCGAACTTCGGTTTTGCCTCCCTGTGGCCGCTGGCGAAGCTGGTGCTGTTGGTGCACTTTGCCATCCTGTTCTTCGCGCTGGTGGTGCTGGGGATCGTGGCGCGTATCTGCGGTTTGAGCATCTGGATCCTGATCCGCATTCTGAAAGACGAGTTGATTCTGGCTTACTCTACCGCCAGCTCCGAGAGCGTACTGCCGCGTATTATCGAGAAGATGGAAGCCTATGGCGCGCCAGCTTCAATCACCAGCTTTGTGGTGCCGACCGGCTACTCATTCAACCTTGATGGTTCAACGCTGTACCAGAGTATTGCTGCGATCTTTATTGCACAGCTGTACGGTATCGACCTGTCGCTGTGGCAGGAAATCGTGCTGGTGTTGACGTTGATGGTGACCTCGAAAGGGATTGCGGGCGTGCCGGGCGTATCATTCGTGGTGCTGTTGGCAACGCTGGGCAGCGTGGGGATCCCGCTGGAAGGCCTGGCGTTTATTGCCGGTGTTGACCGTATCCTCGACATGGCGCGTACCGCGCTGAACGTGGTGGGTAACGCACTGGCGGTGCTGGTTATCTCCAAGTGGGAACACAAATTTGACCGCAAAAAAGCGCTGGCCTATGAGCGCGAAGTATTAGGTAAGTTTGATAAGACCGCCTTGTAGGCCGGATAAGGCAACGCCGCCATCCGGCAACCTGCTCCGGGTTGCCTGATGGCGCTACGCTTATCAGGCCTACAACGACTACCCGTTGGTTAACTTATCAAACTCTTCGCAGCCGGTATCGAATCCTTCCGTACAGCTCAGATTCAGCCAGTGCAGTGCCTTCTGTTTATTCTTCACGATAAAACCCTGCTCACCGTTTAAGAACATCATCCCGGCCCAGTATTCGGAATAACCGGTGCGGGAGATGGCTGAGCTACGTTTGAAATACCACGTCGCTTTCTCATCGTCTGCGGGAATACCCACGCCGTTGGCGTAAATCAGCCCAAGCAGCATTTGCGCGTCGACAGCGGAATCATTTTCCAGGTCTTCGGAGGCGTTTTGCAGCAAGGTAATGGCTTTGGGGTAATCGGTGTGTCCAGCCTGAGTGTTGACCAGAATACGCGCCAGCGTAATTTCCCCAGTTTTACTGCCTGCCTGGGTCGCTTTTTCCGCCAGCGTTTTGGCCTGGGGGTAATCCAGACTGACCGGATTGGTAATCTTAATCTGTGCCAGCAATGCGTAAGCATCGGCATCACCATTGTCGGCGGCTTTTTGCGCCCAATATTCCGCTTTACCCAAATCGCCTGAGCTAAACCAGGTATCAGCGAGGAAATATTGTGCACGTCGGTCTCCGGACTCGGCGGCTTTCAAAAACTGACTACCGGGCTCTTCGGCATGGACAAAGCATGTCATTAACACCATCAAGGCGAAAAGTCGTTTCATCTTATATTTAGATTTAGTGTAGGGAATGAACAGTATAGAGAGATTATGTGCATAAAAAAACGGCCTCCGAATGGAGGCCGTCAGGGGAAGCTTAACCCATCGCGCTTTCGCGCAGGCTGGCTTTCAGCTTGGTGTACTCATCAATGACATACTGCTCGGCAGCGCGCTGATCGGCAATGCGTTCAACGTTTACAGCACAGTACTTGTACTCCGGCGTTTTGGTAATCGGACTTAAGTTCTCGGTTACCAGTTCATTACATGCGCCAATCCACCACTGGTAGGTCATGTAAATCGCGCCTTTGTTTGGACGATCGCTGACTGCCGCACGGGTAATGACCCGGCCTTTACGCGAGTTCACCCACACCAGCTCTTCATCCTGGATGCCCAGGCGTTCTGCGTCGGCGGTGTTGATCTGGGCATAGCCCGGTTCATCCGCCAGCGCGGCCAACGCCGCACAGTTACCGGTCATCGAACGGCAAGAGTAGTGGCCGACTTCACGCACTGTAGACAGTACCATCGGGTACTCCTCAGTGAGTTTGTCGATTGGCGCTACCCAGTCGCAGGTGAAGAACTGCGCCAGGCCGTTCGGGGTGTCGAACTTCTCTTTGAAGAGATAAGACGTACCCTGGTCGGCTTCTGAGGTGTCGCGGCAAGGCCACTGGATATAACCCAGTTCGCCCATTTTCTCGTAAGTGGCACCGTAGAAATCCGGGCACAGATGACGCAACTCGTCCCAGATTTCCTGGGTGTTGTTGTAGTGCATCGGATAGCCCATACGGGTGGCGATTTCACTGATAATCTGCCAGTCCGTTTTCAGATCCCACTTCGGCTCAACGGCTTTAAAGAAGCGCTGGAAGCCACGGTCAGCTGCGGAGAATACGCCTTCATGCTCACCCCATGACGTAGACGGTAAAATAACGTCTGCGGCAGCGGCAGTTTTGGTCATGAAGATATCCTGCACGATGACCAGTTCCAGATCCTCAAAGCCTTTGCGCACTGCGGAGAGTTCAGCATCGGTTTGTAATGGATCTTCACCCATGATGTACGCCGCGCGTACTTCGCCATGCGCTGCACGGTGCGGCAGTTCGCTGATGCGATAACCGGTATGAGCAGGCAGACTTTCCACGCCCCAGGCTTTAGCGAACTTCTCGCGGTTAGCCGGATCTTTCACATACTGATAGCCCGGATAAGTATCCGGCAGCGCGCCCATGTCACATGCGCCCTGAACGTTGTTCTGCCCACGAACCGGGTTAACGCCCACGCTTGGCTTACCGAGGTTGCCGGTCAGCATTGCGAGGCTGGTCAGTGAACGCACGGTTTCCACGCCCTGATAGAACTGGGTAACACCCATGCCCCACAGGATGGCCGCGCTTTTCGCCGTGGCATACATACGTGCAGCCTGACGAATATCCTGCGCGCTAACGCCAGTGATATCTTCGACGGACTCCGGCGTGTAGCCTTCGACGATCTTGCTGTACTCTTCGAATCCTTCCGTACGGGAGGCGACGAACGCCTGGTCATACAGTTTTTCTTCGATGATGACATGACCCATAGCGTTGAGCAGCGCGATGTTCGAGCCGTTTTTCAACGCGATGTGCATGTCGGCAATACGCGCGGTTTCAATTTTGCGCGGATCGCAGACGATGATTTTCGCCCCGTTACGTTTAGCATTAATCACGTGATTCGCCACGATCGGGTGGGAATCCGCCGGGTTGTACCCGAAGATGAATACTAAATCTGTGTTATCAATTTCATTGATAGCATTACTCATTGCGCCGTTACCGACCGATTGGTGCAGACCTGCAACCGATGGGCCGTGTCAGACGCGAGCGCAGCAGTCAACGTTATTGGTACCAATAACGGCGCGCGCGAATTTTTGCATTACATAGTTGGTTTCGTTACCCGTACCGCGAGATGAACCGGTCGTCTGAATAGCGTCCGGGCCATACTTCGCTTTGATGGCGCTCAGACGACTGGCGACGTAATCAAGCGCTTCATCCCAGGAAACGGATTCCAGTTTGCCGCCACGCTGGCGACGGATCATAGGGGTTTTCAGACGAGGGGTCAGGATCTGGGTATCATTGATAAAATCCCAGCCATAGTAGCCCTTCAGACACAGGGTACCCTGGTTGGTTTTCCCCTGCGCCGCTTCAGCCCGGACGATTTTGCCGTTATCGACCACCAGGTTGATTTTGCAACCTGATGCGCAATATGGGCAAACCGTGACGACTTTTTTCATCGGTCTCGCTCCAGTTAATCAAATCGCGCATACGCGCTTGTCGTTTTTGTTATGCATCTTTTATGCCATGTTTTTATCAGGGGCATTAGTCGATATTACGGGCGAATTTTGCGCAAAACCCTGACGAAAAACAGGCTGTCGTCATATTTGACGTGACGAATCTCCAATACGTGACGCCCCGGCAGTGTGACCGAGGTTATGTTTCCCGCACATCCTTGTGCCTTATCGCTGTCACTCTGTGCAGAATCAATCACACTCATTTAAGTTGGCCAGAAATGGGGAAAAACAATGAAGCCAGCCATACTGGTTGTGGATGATGACATCGCTGTCTGCACGCTTTTACAGGATGTGCTGAGCGAACACGTCTTTACGGTGACCGCCTGTCACACCGGGCAGGAGGCGCTGCGCTGCATTGAGACTCAGCCGGATATCGCTCTGGTATTGCTGGACATGATGTTGCCCGATATCAACGGTCTGATGGTGTTGCAGCAGGTGCAAAAGATGAGACCCGGATTACCGGTAGTCATGCTGACGGGCTTAGGCGGCGAGTCGGATGTGGTTGTTGGGCTGGAAATGGGGGCTGACGACTATATCGGTAAGCCGTTCAATGCGCGGGTGCTGGTGGCGCGGGTAAAGGCGGTGCTCAGACGCGTTGGCGTGTTAACGGCAGAAAGCGGCGGCCCACAGACCACGGGGCTTTCTTTCAATGGCTGGCATCTGGATACCGCCGGTTGCCAGCTGCATAATCCCCAGCAGTTGAAGGTGGAGTTGACGCAGGGGGAATACAGCCTGCTGTTGGCGCTGGCCCAAAATGCCCGCCGGGTGCTGAGCCGGGAACAACTGCTGGAGCTGACGCGCAGCGACAGCGTTGAGGTGTTTGACCGCACTATTGACGTGTTAATCATGCGGCTGCGGCGAAAAATAGAGAACAACCCGCACCAGCCAATGTTGATCAAAACCCTGCGCGGGCTGGGTTATGTGTTTGCCGCCGACGTGCAACATCACGATAAGGCGGCGTGAACGTGTGCAGTTGCCGGATGCAGCGTAAACGCCTTATCCGGCCTACAAAAGCGATAACAACTCCGTAGGCCTGATAAGCGTAGCGCATCAGGCGTCAGCCATTTCTGCTTTCAACTCTGCCAGCGTCTTCGCGCCATCTATCGCATTCGCGCACAGCAAGCTTGCCCGCGCACAGGCGTGTGCCAACCTGACGCTGTCCGTCAGCGACCAGCGCTCATGACAGCCATACAAAAATCCAGCGCAAAACGCATCTCCCGCTCCGACGCTGCCAACGATCTCCTCATGTGCCAGGTACTGCGACGGGATCCAGACGCCCGGCAGATCCGGCGCTTCACCCCAGGCACCTTCCGGACAGTGGATCACCACCCGCTGGCGTACACCTGCATTCAATAATTCGCGTGCGGCGGTGGCGATGTGCGCAATATGCAGTTCGCCGTTTGGCTGGCGGATCTCCAGCCCGCTGAACTCCCCGGCTTCCAGCTCGTTAATCACCAGATAGTCGAGATGGCGCAGGGCTGGCATCACCAGCGGTTGATAGCGCGGGTCGCCCTTACGTGAGACCAGATCCAGCGACGTTTCAAAGCCGTTGTCGCGCATTTGCGCCAGCAGCCGTGCGCTACGCGTCCCGTACTCCTCATCCGGCATGTCCAGACTGTCGAGCAGCAGCAGATATCCCAGATGGAAGATTTTCATCGAGGTATCCAGTTGCTCAAACGCAGGCAGATCGAGTAGCCGATTGGCACCGGGCGAGTGGAAAAAGGTGCGCTGACCGCTGGGATCGGTCATCACCTGCGACATCGACGTGGGGGCGAATGTGGTGCGCTGCACGTGTTGGCGATTAACGTGATACTGCTCCAGCATCGCCATAATGTAGTCGCCGTCGCTGTCCTGACCGATTAACCCCACCGCCTGCAACGGCAGCCCAGTGTGCATTTTTGCCAGCGTCAGCAGCACATTAAGCGGCGCACCGCCCGTGGCGCGTTCGCTACGGGTGATTTCCGCCAGCCAGCCACGTTCCGGCCACTGCACAATTTGATGCACGTGATCGACCAGCATGTTGCCTGCGGCGATAACGCCTTTGCGTTCCATCAGACCCGTCCCGCGCTGCCAAAAATGCGCATCTGTTCCGAAACGGTATCGGTAATGGCCTCTTCAATGCCGAGCAGCAGTTCGGCGAATTCGTCGTACAGCGGCTGGCGATTCGCCATCCGTGTTTCTACCGCCGACAGCGCCGCCTGCGACATGCCGGTATAGAAGTTGATTTTGTGAATGCCGAGTTCAATCGCACGCTTGAAATCGTCGTCGCTGATGCCGGAGCCGCCGTGCAGTACCAGCGGGATTGCCGCCTGCTGGCGAATGGCGTCCAGACGCGGGAAGTCGAGCAGCGGTTCGCCTTTGTATTTGCCGTGGGCATTGCCAATGGCGACCGCCAGCGCGTCAATCCCGGTTCTGTCGACGAAATCACGCGCCATCATTGGGTCGGTAAACAGCGACTCGTCGGCATGACCGTACAGCGCGCCGCCCTCATCACCGCCCACCGCACCCAGTTCGGCTTCCACCGACACGCCGACGGCATGGCACATTTTCACCACTTCGCGGGTCTGGCGGATATTTTCTTCATACTCCAGCGTGGAGCCATCGAACATCACTGAACTGAACCCTAAGCGTAGTGCCCGCACTACCGACTCAAAGTGCAGGCCGTGGTCAAGGTTTAGCACCACCGGAATGTCATGCCGCGCGGCTTCGAACTTGACCGCTTCGACCAGAGAATCCAGCGAGATATATTTAAAATGTACTTCGGCGATATTGATGATAAACGGCGAACGTTCCTGCTTTGCCGCGGCAAACAGCGCGCGCAGGAAGTGTGAATCCAGAACATTAAATGCCCCTAAGGCATAGTGATGCTCACGGGCATGTGCAAGACCATCAGCGAGAGATATCAACGGCATAATGCGCTCCTTGGTTAGCGGAACAGGCGATATTCGTTACACAGCACCAGCTGCGCCGGCTCGTCTTCTTCAATGTCGTTATAGCGGGCGATCGGTTGCAGAAAGTGGTTATCGTGGTCGTCGTCATTAACAGAAGAAACCTCGCCGACCAACACGTCGCCAAAACCTTCTTCCGCCCAGAAGCTGTGATACAGGCCCGGCGGCAGGCAGATGCTTTCACCCGGCGTCAGGCGTAACTGACTTCCCGCTGCATGGGTTTGCCGACAGCCGTCAATCACTACGCTCACGTCGGTCTCCTCCGTTTGTTCCCGGCTCCCCGCATTCCACAGTTCCACAACTAAATTGCCGCCGCCGCGATTGATAATGTCTTCGCGTTTGCGCCAGTGAAAATGCATCGGCGTGACCTGCGCATCGCGAACATGCATGATTTTCTCGGCGTAGCATTTCTCGTAAGGCATGCCTTTCGGCGAGCCATTACGCAGAGTGAACAGCGTTAACCCTTGCGCGGCGAAATTGTTGCCGCCAAATGCGGTGACATCCCAACCGAGCTTAAGGTCGAACACTTCGCTCCAGGCTGCAGCATCAAGCTTGCGCCATTGGGTCGGGGGGAAGCTGGCAAAAGGGGGGAGATGCACGTCGTGCTGAGAGAAAAACTGGCGCGTGTGGCCAAGGATCTCGTTTATTGCGGAGCGTTTCATCGGCTGAATCCTCCTTAATATAATGCCGGATGGCACCGCGCTTATCCGGCCTACAAATTCATAGCGATCTTGTAGGCCGGATAGGGCATTTTTGCCGCCATCCGGCGTTGTTGTGGCGGGCTATTTAACCGTCCAACCCTTATAACTGCCGACGTTGTTTTTATCGATCATCGTCACCGGGATCAGTACGGGTTCTTTCGGGGCGGGTTTCCCCTGCAATATGTCATAGCCGATTTCGACCGCTTTGGCAGCCATCACCTGCGGATCTTGTGCCGGAGTCGCCACAAATAGTGAGTTTTCGCGCTTCAGCGCTTCTTCACCGTCCGGGGATCCATCTACGCCGACAATAAAGAATTCGCTACGCTGCGCCTGTTTTGCCGCCAGATCGGCACCGATCGCCGTCGGATCGTTAATGGCGAATACGCCGTCGATCTTCGGATTCGCCGCCAGCAGCGCGGTCATGATCTCCAGCCCGCCTTCACGACTGCCTTTGGCGTTTTGGTTATGCGACAGCACCTTGATGTCCGGGTGGCGTTTAAACTCAGTCTGGCAGCCTTCCACGCGGTTCTGGACGGCGGAAACCGGCGGCCCGTTGATGATGACGACGTTGCCTTTGCCTTTCAGGCGGTCGGTAATGTATTTACAGGCCATTTCACCTGCCTGGGTGTTATCGGAGGTAATGGTCGCATCTGCGCCTTCCGCCGCCACGTCAACGGCAACCACCACGATCCCGGCGTCTTTCGCGCGTTTTACCGCCGGGCCGATGCCTTTGGAGTCGGCAGCGTTAAGGATAATCATGTCGACTTTGGCGGCAATAAAGTTGTCGATCTGCGACACCTGTTGACCCAGATCGTAGCCGCTGGAAACCAGCGTTACTTTAACGCTATCACCTGCCAGCTTGCGTGCTTCCAGCTCCGCGCCTTTGGTGATCTGCACGAAGAACGGGTTGGCCAGATCGCCCACCGTAACGCCAATCGATTTCAGTTCTTTTGCCTGCACAAACGGAGCTGCAGCAAGCAGGGCGCCAGCACAGAGCGCGGTTACTAATGGCTTCAAACGCATACTCGTTTCCTCACGTAGGGTATTGTTGTTATACGCCTGATGGCGCTGCGCTTATCAGGCCTACGAATGAGCAGGCCAGTAAGCTTGTCTATGCACTTTGATGGTGTCGGGTACGGTATTTGTCGATCAGCACCGCTATGATGATCACCGCCCCTTTGATCACCAGTTGCCAGAAATAGGAGACGCCCATCAGCGTCATGCCGTTATTGAGCGTGGCGATTATCAACGCCCCCACCAGCGTGCCGGTGATGGTGCCGATCCCGCCAACAAAGCTGGTGCCGCCGAGGATCACCGCCGCGATGGCGTCCAGCTCGTAACCCATACCTAAGTTGCCGTTGGCGCTATACAGCCGCGAGGCGCTCATCACCCCGCCAAGACCTGAGAGCAAACCGCTCATGCCGTAGACGAACAGCAGCACCAGCCACACTTTGATCCCGGTTAAACGTGCGGCCTGCATATTGCCGCCGACCGCGTAGATATGAACGCCGAGCGTGGTGCGGCGCAGAATGAACCAGCACACCACCACCACCGCCAGCGCAATGACCACCAGCCACGGAACCGGGCCGAGATAGTTGTTACCGATCCACTCAAAGCTGATATTGGAGTTAATCACCGTTGTACCGTCGGCCAGCAGATAGGCCGCACCGCGCAGCGCCGTATAGGTTCCAAGCGTGACGATAAACGGCGGTAGTCCGGCAAAAGCAACCAGCGCGCCGTTAAACAATCCCAGCACCAGACCGAGCATCAGCGCCGCCGGAATCGACAGCATGGCAAACTCAGGAATAAGAGAAACGACCATGGCTGCGACAGCGGTGGTACCGAGAATCGAGCCAACCGAGAGGTCGATCCCGCCGGTCAAAATAATGAAGGTCATGCCAGCCGCCAGCACGATGTTGATCGAGGCCTGACGGGTAATATTCAGCAGGTTACTTTCGGTAAAAAAGTTAGGCGCGATAAAGCCAAATACCGCCACAATCAGGATGAGAATCGGTAAGATGCCGACCGTTTGCATCAGATCGCTCATCAGCATTTTTTTTGCGGAGGCGGATTTCGCCACCTGCTGGGGAGTGGTTGGATTATTCATGGGGCACCGCCTGATGGTGGGAGTCGTTCACGCCGGTTGCCAGCGTCATAATATTTTCCTGGGTAATGCTTTGTCCGTTCAGCTCGCCGGCAATACTGCCTTCCCGCATGACATAAACGCGATCGCTCATACCGACGACTTCCGGCAGCTCGCTGGAGATCATCAGGATCGCTACGCCTTTGCGCGCCATATCGTTCATGATCCGGTAGATCTCGCTTTTGGCACCGACGTCCACGCCGCGCGTGGGTTCATCGAGGATCAAAATACGTGGGCCGATCGCGACCCAGCGTGAAATCAGCAGTTTTTGCTGATTTCCGCCGGACAGCCCGCCCGCGCGTACCTGTGCGTGCGGCACGCGGATGTTGAGCAGCTTGATGGCGTCATCGGAAATAGCCTGCGCCTTTTTGCGATCGAGCATGCCCCAGTTGGCGTCACGCTCCAGAGTCGCCATGGTGATGTTTTCTGCCGCTGCCAGCTCTAAAAATAATCCCTGTTCTTTGCGGTTTTCCGTCAGAAAGCCAATGCCGTGGTCAATCGCCTCGCGCGGGGAGTGGATCACTACCGGTTCACCGTCTACTTCAATCATGCCGCCGATGGCTTTACGCACGCCAAAAATAAGCTGAGCCAGTTCAGAACGCCCGGCACCGACTAGCCCGGCCAGGCCGACGATCTCCCCGGAGCGCACCAGCAAGCTGCACGGCTGGACTTTATGGCCATCGGTCAGGTGATGAACATTGAGGCGTGCTTTACCTAAGGGAATGTCGCGCTCTTTGTTGAACAGATCGCTTAACGGACGGCCCACCATCATGCGTACCAGCTCCGAGGCGTTGAGCTTGTCGCGGGTCAGGCTGCCAACATATTGCCCATCGCGCAGGACGCTGACGCGGTCCGAGAGTTCGTACACTTCCGCCATGCGGTGGCTGATGTAGATAATCGCCATCCCCTCATCGCGCAGGCGCATGATCAGTTCAAACAGGCGGTGAGTTTCACGTGAGGAGAGGGCGGCGGTGGGTTCATCCATTACCAGAATGCGGCTGTTACGGTGCAGGGCACGGGCAATTTCCACTTGCTGCTGTTCGGCGATGGTCAATGTCATCACACGGTCGCTGGCCTTAAACTGGGCGCCGAGTCGGTCGATGACTTTCTGCGACTGCATGACCATCTCTTTACGCTGGACCAGCCCGCCGCGCGACAGCTCGCTGCCAAGAAAGATATTTTCCGCTACCGTCAGGTTCGGCGCGAGCTGCATCTCCTGATAAATCAGCGTGATGCCTGCGCTAAGTGCATCTTTGGGACCGCGAATGTGAAACGGCTGACCGTCAATCAGGATCTCACCGCTGGTGGCGGTATAGGCACCCGCGAGGATCTTCATCAGGGTGCTCTTCCCCGCGCCATTCTCGCCCATCAGGGCATGAATCTCGCCCGGCCAGACCGTTAAATCGACCCCTTTCAGCGCGTAAAATTTGCCAAACGCTTTAGCAATGTTGCGCATCTCCAGAACCGGTGTCCTGCTCATGGCGGATCTCCTGTGGGGTGGCCGATATCAGCAGTCCATCACAGGAATGTAAATGCAAAATGTCAGAAGCCGTTCATATTTGTCATATTGCGATTTTTCTTCACGGAGCGTGATATGCCGCAACCGGGACGTCACTTTCTCGCCAGTGCGCGCGGACGATTGCTGTTCTTTAATCTGCTGGTGGTGGCTGTCACGCTGATGGTGAGCGGCGTGGCGGTGCTGGGTTTTCAGCATGCCAGTCAGATTCAGGAGCAGGTGCAGCAGCAAACCGTTGACGACATGACCGGCAGCATGAACCTGGCGCGGGATACGGCGAACGTGGCGACGGCGGCGGTGCGGCTGTCGCAGGTGGTCGGGGCGCTGGAATACAAAGGGGAAGCGGAGCGGCTGCAGGAGACGCAAAGGGCGCTGAAGCAGTCGCTGGAACAACTGGCTACCGCGCCGCTGGCACAGCAAGAGCCGGTGCTGGTCGAGCGTATTATCCAGCGCAGTAATGAACTACAAAGCAGCGTAGAAGGGATGTTGCAGCGCGGGCAGCGGCGACACCTGGAGCGTAACGCGTTGCTCAGTTCGCTGTATCAAAATCAAAGCTATTTACGTCATCTGCAAAAGTTGACCGGCGCGCAGGATGATGTGCTGCTGGGGCAGATGGACCGCTTAATTGTTGCCGCCATCGACACGCCCACGCCGCGTTCGGTGGTGAAACAACTGGATGCGGTGATGCCTGCGCTTCCCTTGCGCCATGCTAGTCCGCTGATTAGCGGTATCCTCAACGACTTCAACCAGGAACTGCATAAGCTGGAGCCGCTCTCTTCCGCGCTGGAGCAGAGCGATTTGGCCATCAACTGGTATATGTTTCATATCAAAGCGCTGGTGGCGATCCTCAACAGCGATATCAATCAGTATGCCTCGCAGGTGGCGCTGATCTCAGAGCAGCGGGTGGCGCAAAGCCATCAGGAACTGCAATCCGGCGCGTTGTTTATTTTAGTGTTTGCGCTGCTGGCGGTGGTGATCACCGGTTTTGCCGGGTGGTATATCTACCGTAATCTCGGTTCCAACCTGACGGCCATTTCACGGGCGATGACCCGGCTGGCGCACGGTGAATCAGACGTCAGCGTCCCGGCCCTGCAGCGTCGTGATGAGTTAGGCGAGCTGGCCCGCGCCTTTAGCGTCTTTGCCCGGAATACGGCGTCGCTGGAGCACACCACCCGACTGCTAAAAGAAAAAACCAGCCAGATGGAAATCGATCGCACCGAACGTCAGGGGCTGGAAGAGGCGCTGTTGCACAGCCAAAAGCTGAAGGCTGTGGGGCAATTGACGGGCGGATTAGCACATGATTTCAATAATCTGCTGGCGGTTATTATTGGCAGTCTGGATTTGGTGGATCCGGATTCTCCCGACGCGCCGCGGGTCAATCGGGCGCTAAAAGCCGCCGAGCGTGGGGCGCTGCTTACCCAGCGACTGCTGGCCTTTTCGCGCAAACAGTCGTTGCACCCTCATGCGGTGGAGCTGAAAACGCTGCTGGAAAATCTGGGCGAACTGATGCGCCACTCTCTTCCGGCCACGTTGACGCTGGAGATTGAAGCCCAGTCTCCCGCCTGGCCCGCGTGGATTGACGTCAGCCAACTGGAAAACGCCATTATCAATCTGGTGATGAACGCCCGTGACGCCATGGACGGGCAGGCGGGCACGATTAAAATCCGTACCTGGAATCAGCGGGTCACGCGCAGCGATGGGCGCAAGCAGGATATGGTGATGCTGGAGGTGGCTGACCAGGGTAGCGGGATGTCACAGGAGGTGAAAGCCCAGGTCTTCGAACCGTTTTTCACCACCAAACAGACCGGTAGCGGCAGCGGACTGGGGCTGTCGATGGTTTACGGTTTTGTGCGCCAGTCCGGTGGTCGGGTGGAGATTGAAAGCGCTCCCGGGCAGGGAACGACGGTCAGGCTACAACTGCCTCGCGCCGTTGTGCCGGTGCAGGCTCAGGCAGAACCGGTGGCGGTACATGCGGCGAACAGCGGTGAAAAACTGGTGTTGGTGCTCGAGGATGAGGACGATGTACGCCAGACGTTGTGCGAGCAATTACACCTGCTGGGCTACCTGACGTTAGAGGCCGCAAACGGGGAACAGGCGATGCATATGCTGGCGGCTTCATCCGAGATTGATATTTTTATCAGCGACTTAATGCTGCCAGGTGGTTTAAGCGGCGTGGATGTGGTTAACCATGCTCAGGCACATTATCCGCAGTTGTCCATCCTGCTGATAAGCGGTCAGGATTTACGTCCGGCGCATAACCCGGCGTTGCCGGATGTGGCGCTATTGCGTAAGCCTTTTACTCGGGGAGAGCTGGCGCAGGCGCTGCGGCATTCGCGTAATTGAGATTCCTCCGCTACCCGCGCAAATACGCTTTGATTACCGTGGGGCGAGTTTCTTGGTGAGGCTGGTTTTATGCAACGCTCCGTGACATTCCTTCTTTTTAGTTTGCTAATGCTGACCACCGTATCGGCACAGGCGGATATTATCGATGACGCCATTGGTAATATTCAGCAGGCGATTAACGACGCATACAAACCGGACAACGGGCGGGATTATGATGACTCCCGTGATGAAAGCTGGCAGCGCCAGATGAGTGACGACCGGCGCAGGCAATATGACAATCGCCGCCGCCAGTTTGAAGATCGACGTCGCCAACTGGATGACCGTCAGCGCCAGCTCGATCAAGAACGGCGTCAGTTAGAAGACGAAGAACGCAGAATGGAAGAAGATTACGATCGTTAGCGGTAACGATTAAATTTATGGGTATTTTATCTTTCTGGCAGGGATTTACCTGCTCGCCCAACAGCTCACCATTTTATGTTAATGAATGCACTTGAGCACAGTGTATGTATGCACTACAATCTCTCTATGCTTATGGAAAAGGTGCTGGCAATGGAATGTCTAAATCATTAAATATCAGAAATTTTCGGGATACATGGCTTGAAGATTTTTTTTGAACGGGCAACATCGCACAGAAAAATACCTGCGGATATTCACACTGCATTAGCCAGAAAGCTGGATATCATTAATGCGGCTGTTTCGCATCGGGATTTGCGCTCGCCACCCGGTAACAGATATGAAGAGTTAACCGGAAAATTACAGGAATATTCTTCAATCAGAGTAAACAAGCAGTACCGATTAATATTTAAATGGATTAATGGTAAGGCCGAAGATGTGTACTTAGATCCACACATCTATTAGAGAAAACGTAAGGTAACGATATGAAACAGGCATCCAGAAAACCAACGACTGTGGGTGATATCCTGCAATATGAATACCTGGAACCGCTTGATCTGAAAATCAACGATCTGGCTGAAATTCTGCATGTTCACCGCAATACAGTGAGCGCACTGGTCAACAATAATCGCAAATTAACAACGGATATGGCGTTTCGTTTGGCAAAAGCGTTCGATACCTCCGTTGATTTCTGGCGTAACCTACAGGCGGCGGTTGACCTGTGGGAAGTTGAAAATGACATGCGGGCGCAAGAAGAACTGAACCGGATTGTTTCAGTTAAAGATTTTATTGCGCAGCGAGATGTCGGCGCAAAAAAAGTCGCTTAATCATCTGTTTGTAGGCCGGATAAGATGTTTTCATCGCATCCGGCAAATTTCCTTACTCCAGCACAATCTCCATTCCGTCATATCCTGCCTCAAACCCTACTGGTAGCGGATGTTCCATCATCCACAGATCAAACTGATGGCTGATATGCGTCAGGATCACCCGTGGGCAGCGGATGAAGTCGTTCAATGCGATAACGGTGTTTAAATCACAATGATTGCGCGGTGGCTCGGCGCGCGGGGCATGGCTGCAGTCGATGATAATCACCTGAGGCTGGTTATTGTGGAGAAACTTCAACGTCTTGTCGGGAAGTCCGGCGGTATCGGAGAGCCACGCCACGCGGCTATGTGCGGTCTCCAGCAGATAACCAAACGTCAGCTTTGAATGGTTGAGCGGTAGCGGCGTTACCTGCAATCCTTGCAGGTCGAACACCACGAACGGTGCCACGGTATGGCTAAAATCGAGGATGCCGGGATGCTTAAACAGATCGTCGCAACCCTGTTCATCCGGCGGACCGTACACCGGGATGGTCGCCCCCACACCCCAGCGCAACGGAAACAGCCCTTGCACATGATCCATATGATAATGAGTCAGCAGAAACTGCTGGAAGCTGCCCGCCGGCCAGTCGTTCATCAGATGCGGGATCCCCGCGTCCAGCAGCGTCACCGCATTATTGAACCTGACCACCCCGCTACAAGGGCGTCGACGGTATTGCACCTGTAAGCGTGCTCGTTGGCAGGCCGCACAGTCGCAGCCAAATGTCGGCACCAGCTGCGCGCCGCCCGTTCCCGTCAGCGTAATGGTCAGACTCATGGCTCCCCCTACAACGGTTTAGTGAAGCGAAAATGGCTCTGGGTATAGCCTTCGCGCTGATAAAAACGGTGAGCGTTAAGGCGTTGAGTGCTGGTGGAAAGCTCGGTCATCTCTGCACCCGCTTCGCGCGCGGTGGCTTCGGCCCAGGCCAGTAACTGACTGCCCACCGTTAATCCTCGCGCCTGCGGCATCACTACCAGTTCCTGTATTTCGCCAATCCAGTTAGCGTGGTGCAGATGAAACTGCAGGTGCAGACCGATCAAGCCGACGACCTGTCCGTCGAGCTGCGCCAGTTGGTAGTGCATATTGGGATCTTGCAGATTTGCGGCGTATCCGGCACTAAAGGCCTGCAGGTCGAATTGACCCTGTTTCAACTCACAGATGAGCGCATAAACCGCATCGGTATCGTATAGCGTAGCGCGGCGTAATTCACAGACAGACATGTTTCTTCTCCTTGCGTCCCATCAGTGTGAGTAGTGTATCGACAGACTGTAGCAAACTTCCATCGTTGTTCAGGACGTGGCAGTCATACGGGGCGTAGCGGGCTGCGCGCTCAAGACGGGCGGCGATTTCCGTTTCGCTCTCCCGTCCACGAGCCTGCAAGCGCTGGCGTAAAATTGCCGGAGAAACCTGTAAGCAAATGGGGAGTAAAGATGTGTCGTAACGGGCCTGCGCCTGGGGCAGATGCGCTCGTGAGCCGTTGACCACCACATCAAAACCGGCGTGTAGCCAGAGGTCAATCTCCACGCCAACGCCGTAGTAGAAGCCATTGGCGTGCCAGCTTAGCGCCAGCAGGTTCTGCCCGGCGCGGGTAAAAAATTCTTGTTCGCTCAGCGCAATATGATTTTCATTCCCGGCGTTGGCGGCGCGGGTGATGTAACGGTGCGCTACCAGCAGTTGCGCCGGTTCCTGCTGGCGGAGTTCGGCCAGCAGACTGTCCTTACCGGAGCCGGATGGCCCCATCAGCCAGATCAGTTTACCCATAGTCAGAATACCCTTTTGCCCTGACGCCAGACGTGGTCGATATGGATGCTGCCGCCTTTGCGGTGTGCCAGCACCAGATCCGCGCGTTTGCCTTCGGCAACAACGCCACGATCGTCGAGATTTAATGCCCGCGCGGGATTGCGGGTCACCAGACGAATGGCCTGTGGCAGCGTAAAGCGGTTGGCGTCGTCGTCCGCTACGCGAAACGCCGCATCGAGCAGGCTGGCGGGGTAGTAGTCGGAGGAGAGAATATCCAAAAGCCCCAGCTCAGCCAGCTTATGCGCGGCCACGTTGCCGGAGTGAGAACCGCCGCGCACGATGTTGGGCGCCCCCATCAGCACGTTCATACCATGCTGGCGCGAGGCTTCAGCCGCTTCGAAGGTAGTGGGGAATTCGGCGATCACGCTGCCAAGCTGGTGTGATTCCAGCACATGATCATGGGTGGCATCATCATGGCTCGCCAGCGCAATCTGGCGCTCACGACACATCTGGGCAATCGCCGTGCGATTGGGCTGTGACCAACGCGCCGCCAGCGCTAACTGTTCTTCTTCATAGCGGGCCATCTGCTCGTCGGTGAGCGAATACTTGCCTTGATAATACTCGCGGTACTTCTCGCGATTGGCGAACTGACGCTGGCCTGGCGAGTGATCCATCAGCGACACCAGCGTTACCGGCTCGCGGCTGACCAGTTTTTCAAACAGCGGCAGGGTAGTGTGATGCGGCAGCTCACAGCGCAGGTGCAGGCGATGCTCGGCGCGATTGACCCCGCGCTTTTGCGTCTCTTCCACCGCATTAATCATCTTCTCCAGATTTTCCAGACGGTCGCCGCCGTCGCGTACATCGCCAATTGCCACCGCGTCCAGCACGGTGGTAATGCCGCTGGCGACCATTAGCGCGTCGTGACTGCTCATCGCCGAGTGGGCAGGCCAGTCTACCTTCGGGCGCGGGGTGAAAAATTTGTCGAGATTATCGGTATGCAGCTCGATAAGCCCTGGTAGCAGCCAGCCGCCTTCGCCGTCCAGCGCCTCAGGTAGGCTGCTCGGACTTTCTGCAAAGGTGCGAATGACCCCGCCCTCGATTTCCAGCGATCCTTGCACCACTTCATCTTCCAGTACCAGCTTTACATTATTGATAATCATGCTGTTGTTCCCATCAGATGCAGACGATCCGCTACGCGGTCGCGCACGGTTTGATCGTGAAAAATGCCGACAATGGCTGCGCCGCGGGCTTTCGCTTCTTCAATCAATGCAACGACGGCGGCGCTGTTTTTGGCGTCCAGCGAGGCGGTAGGCTCATCGAGCAGCAGAATTGGGTAATCGACGATAAACCCACGGGCGATGTTGACGCGCTGCTGTTCGCCGCCGGAAAAGGTCGACGGCGCCAGGTGCCACAACCGCTCCGGCACGTTCAGGCGGGTAAGCAGGTTAGCTGCTTTGGCTGCACACTCCTCACGGGAGACCCCCAGATCCAGCAGCGGTTGCATCACCACGTCCAGCGCGGAAATCCTCGGGATCACGCGCAGGAACTGGCTCACCCAGCCGATGGTTGAACGGCGAACCTCCAGTACTTTGCGCGCCGGGGCCTGCACCAGATCGACCCATTCATCGCTGTGGCGGATGTGGATGTGTCCTTCATCCGGCAGGTAGTTGGCGTACAGCGAACGCAGCAATGTGGATTTGCCGCTGCCCGAGTGACCGTGCAGCACCACGCATTCGCCGCTTTTAACGTCCAGAGTGGCGTTTTGCAACACCGGCAGACGCACACCGTTTTGCTGATGCAGGACAAAAGTTTTACTGACATTTTCAACGCGGATCGCGTTCATTTTTAGCCTCTTTAGACATTTTTGCGTTCGATTGCCTGATGGCGCTTCGCTTATCAGGCCTACAACCAATGCCGCTCCGTAGGCCGGATAAGGCATAGCCACCATCCGGCACAAGCGATGCCGCTCCGTAGGCCGGATAAGGCATAGCCACCATCCGGCACAAGCGATGCCGCTCCGTAGGCCGGATAAGGCATAGCCACCATCCGGCACAAGCGATACCACTCCGTAGGCCGGATAAGGCATAGCCACCATCCGGCACAAGCGATGCCGCTCCGTAGGCCGGATAAGGCATAGCCGCCATCCGGCACAAGCGATGCCACTCCGTAGGCCGGATAAGGCATAGCCGCCATCCGGCACAAGCGATACCGCTCCGTAGGTCGGATAAGGCATAGCCGCCATCCGGCACAAGCGATGCCGCTCCGTAGGCCGGATAAGGCGCAGCCGCCATCCGGCACAACAAAAAATCAGTTCTGCAACACCGACGACACCAGAAGCTGGGTATACGGATGATGCGGATCGTCGAGCACGCGGTCGGTTAACCCACTTTCCACCACCTGACCTTGCTTCATCACCAGCAAACGGTCGGCCAACAGGCGCGCGACGCCCAAATCGTGGGTGACAATCACTACCGCCAGATCCAGTTCCACCACCAGGCCGCGCAGCAGGTCCAGCAGTTTGGCCTGTACGGAAACGTCCAGCCCGCCGGTAGGTTCGTCCATAAACACCAGTTTGGGATGGGTGACGAGGTTGCGGGCAATCTGCAGGCGTTGCTGCATGCCGCCAGAAAAGGTGGTGGGCAGATCGTCGATACGCGAGGCAGGGATCTCTACCTCCTCCAGCCAGCGCTGCGCGGTGGCGCGGATGTCGCCGTAGTGACGTGCGCCGGTGGCCATCAGACGTTCGCCGATATTGCCGCCTGCGGAGACCTGACGGCGAAGGCCATCCAGCGGATGTTGATGCACCACGCCCCATTCGGTGCGCAGCAGACGGCGACGGTCGGCCTCATTCATGCCGTACAGCGAACGGTTCTGATACAAAATCTCACCGCTCTGCGGCGTCAGCCGTGAAGAGATCGATTTCAGCAGCGTGGTTTTGCCGGAACCGGACTCGCCGACGATGCCCAGCACTTCGCCTGGCCACAGGTCAAAAGAGACATCGCTGAAGCCTTTGCCCGGCGCGTAGAGATGGGTCAGGTTGTTGACTGAAAGCAGCGGTTGCGTCATTTGCTGAGGGCCTCGCTCTGTTGGCGGCAGTAGTCGGTGTCGGAGCAGACAAACATGCGTTTGCCGGTGTCATCGAGCACCACTTCATCGAGATAGCTGTGGGTTGAGCCGCAGATGGCGCAAGGCTCATCCCAGCTCTGCACGGTAAACGGGTGATCGTCGAAATCGAGGCTCTCCACGCGGGTATAAGGTGGAACGGCATAGATACGCTTTTCGCGGCCAGCGCCAAACAGTTGCAGGGCTGGCATCATGTCCATCTTTGGATTGTCGAATTTCGGGATGGGCGACGGGTCCATGACGTAGCGGTCATTGACCTTCACCGGATAGGCGTAAGTGGTGGCGATATGGCCGAAGCGGGCGATATCTTCATACAGTTTCACCTGCATGATGCCGTACTCTTCCAGCGCGTGCATGGTGCGAGTTTCCGTTTCACGCGGTTCGATAAAGCGCAGCGGCTCAGGGATCGGTACCTGGAAGATGATTATCTGATCTTCCACCAGCGGCGTTTCCGGGATGCGGTGGCGGGTCTGGATCAGCGTCGCATCTTCCGTACGCTCAGTGGTATTCACCCCGGTCACACGCTTGAAGAAATTACGAATCGACACGGCGTTAGTGGTGTCGTCTGCGCCCTGGTCAATCACCTTCAGTACGTCCGGCTCGCCAATCACGCTGGCGGTAAGCTGAATACCGCCGGTTCCCCAGCCGTAGGGCATCGGCATTTCACGTCCGCCAAACGGGACCTGGTAACCCGGGATTGCCACCGCTTTCAGAATTGCGCGGCGGATCATGCGTTTGGTCTGCTCATCAAGATAGGCAAAGTTGTAGCCGGAGAGGTTAGTGGTCACGGGTGGCCTCCTGTTGCAGGCGTTTGAGCAGTTCCAGTTCGGCCTGGAAATCGACGTAATGGGGAAGTTTGAGGTGCGAAACAAAACCCGCCGCCTCGACGTTATCCGCATGCGCCAGCACGAACTCTTCGTCCTGCGCCGGTCCTGTGACCGTTTCATCGTATTCGGCTGCCTGTAGGGCGCGGTCCACCAGCGCCATCGCCATCGCTTTACGTTCGCTCATACCGAACACCAGCCCGTAGCCGCGGGTAAAATGGGGAGATTGGTTTTCTGGTGCGACAAACCCGTTCACCATTTCGCATTCGGTCATCAGCAGTTCGCCGACGTTCACCGCAAATCCCAGCTCTTCCGGTACCGTTTCCAGTGCCACATAGCCGCTGCGGATTTCGGCGGCAAACGGGTGGTTGCGCCCGTAGCCGCGCTGGGTGGAGTAGGCCAGCGCCAGCAGATAGCCCTCGTCACCGCGCATCAGCTGTTGCAGACGTGAAGCGCGTGAGCAGGGGTAAACCGGCGGCGTGCGGGTGATGTCGTCGGGTGTCGCGCCATCATCCTCTTCACGCTTTGCCAGCCCCTGGTTGGCCAGCAGGGAAAAAACGTGCGGGGAGGCATCCTGCACGCCGTCTGCGCTGCGCAGGGGCGGCGTTTCGCCATTGGCCAGCAGGGTAAAATCCAGCAGGCGATGGGTGTAGTCATAGGTTGGACCCAACAGTTGCCCGCCGGGAATATCTTTGTAGACCGCTGAGATTCGGCGCTCAAGGCGCATTTCTGCGCTGTTAAGCGGCTCACTGACCGCCACCTTTGCCAGCGTAGTGCGGTAGGCACGGAGCAAGAAGATGGCTTCGACGTTATCGCCGCTGGCCTGCTTCAGCGCCAGTGCCGCCAGTTCGCGGTCGGCGATGCCGCCTTCGGTCATCACCCGGTCAACGGCCAGGTTCATCTGCTGTTCGATTTGCGCCACGCTCAGTTCAGCAATGGTTTCATCGCCCCGGCGTCGGTTTTCCTGCAGGGCGTGGGCGTTGGCTATCGCCTTTTCGCCCCCTTTGACGGCGACGTACATCAGCACACCTCCACATGGGTGGTTCGCGGAATAGCCAGCAGGCGTTCGCCGCAGGTGAGGATCAGATCGACCCCCAGTGGGAACGGGTGCGGGCGTTCGGTGAGTTCGTGAATCAGACATTCCGGCAGCTGTGGCGCGATCATGCGCTCTTCGGCGATGCCCGCGCCGGTCAGACGCAGCATGCGTCCGCCGCTTAAGCCAGAGACCTGCACAATCAGCGTGGCGCTGGTCTCTGGCGCGACGGCTGAACCGGCGGAGAGGGCGTTAAGCTGTTCGCTGCTGATGCGCTCGTCGGCGACGGCAAAGGCCGCCAGCTGCGGCTGATCCACCAGCGGCGCGTTGGTATGAAAACGCAGGTTCTGGCGGGCAATATCGTTATCCATCGACGGCGCCAGCCAGACCGGCGTGTCGCCATCGACCAGGGTCAGCAGCACGCTGGTGGTTGCCAGACCCAGCGGCTGCCAGCCGTGTTTCAGTTGATGCAGGGCGACGATTACGCCCGGTTCGCTCATGGCTTTCAGCAGGCGACGAAAGCTCTGCTGAGCATCCTGAACGGGTAAATTAAAAGCGGTCAGAAGTGCTGTAGATCGTGTCATGCGTTATCTCCGCGTACCAGCGTGAAGAAGTCGACCCGGCTGGCGTTGACTTCGGCACGGCGTGCGTTAATCAGCGCATCGCGTTCCGCTTCCAGCGGGGCAATTAAGGTTTCCATTAGGTTCTGGAAATGCGTTTGTTCCTGCAGCAGTGCGTCAATCACCGCGCACTGCTCGGCATGTTGTTTATTGCGTCCCAGCAGGTAGCTGTAACCCAGCGTGCCGCTCTTCAGACGTACCACTGCGCGAGTTAGCGTGGTGTCACCGGCAAAGAAGCGGTTGCCGGTACCGCCCATACGGGCCTGGATCTGCATCAGTCCGCTTTCCGGAGCGCGGATAAGTTCATAGTCCGGCGTCAGTTTGAGCGCGGTGATGCGGGCGTTCAGGGCATCGGCATTGCTGTAAGCCAGCGCGCGCATCCAGCGCTGGCGGGTGGCGGTATCGAAATGCATTCAGTGCTCCATAGTGAATTCGATCATGTCGGCGCGGGTCAGGCTGACGGAGTATTCCGCCGCGAGTTCTTCGCCTTCACGGTGGTTCAGGGTGCGCACGCACAGCAGCGGCGCCATATTGGGGATTTCCAGCACCTTGCTCTCTTTTGCCTGCGCACGGCGGGCGCTGATGCGCGTTTGCGTGCGTAGCAGCGTCAGACCGGACTGTTCGCGCAGGTAGTCATGAAGCGAACCGCTGTTGAAGCCTTGCAGCAGCGGCCACAGCGAGAGGTCGGAAAAATAGTGGTCGATCTGGCACAGTGCGATGCCGTTAACCCGGCGCAGGGTGCGCAGGTGAATCACGTTATCGCCCTCGTTTATGCTGAGCGCATCGGCAATGTGGCTGGAGGCCGGACGCAGCACCGCCAGCAGTTTTTCGCTGGTGGGATGGCTGCCCTGGTCCAGCAGATTCTGACTAAAGCGCGCCTGGGCATTAAGCGGGTAATCGAACGGGCGCATCAGCACCAGCACGCCGACGCCCTGACGACGCTGAACCCAACCGCGTTCAACCAACTGGTCAATGGCGCGGCGCAGGGTGTGGCGGTTTACCTCGTAGCGCGCGGCAAGCTGATGCTCGGCGGGCAGATAGTCACCGCAGCGATAATGTTGACGTAGCTCCTGCTCAAGTCTCGCGGCAATTTCCTGATAACGCGTTGGATAACTGGTCGGATGTGTAGACAAGTGCATAGCAATCAATGCCTCGCTAATCAGATAAAGTGCTTACGCAAACGCTGGGAAAGGAAATCCAACAGGCTGACGGTGACGATGATTAACACCATCAAGGCGCAGGTTTGCTGGAACTGAAAGCCGCGAATCGCCTCCCATAAGGTCACGCCAATACCGCCTGCACCCACCATTCCGACCACCGTGGCCGAGCGAACGTTGGATTCAAAGCGATACAGCGAGTAAGAGATAAGCAGCGGCATGACCTGTGGCAGAACGCCGTACAGAATCTCTTCAATTTTGTTGGCACCGGTGGCGCGAATGCCTTCTACCGGACCTGGCTCAATAGCTTCTACCGCTTCAGAAAGCAGTTTGGAGAGCACCCCGGTAGTGTGGATAAACAGCGCCATCACCCCGGCGAATGGGCCTAACCCGACGGCGACCACGAACAGCATGGCGAAGACCATTTCATTGATGGCGCGGCAGGCGTCCATCAGGCGACGCATCGGCTGGTAAATCCACCACGGCACGAGGTTATCGGCGCACATCAGGCCGAAGGGAATCGACAGCACAACGGCGAGGGCAGTCCCCCAGACGGCAATTTGCAGGGTGACGGCCATTTCACCGAGATAGTCCTGCCACTGGCTGAAGTCCGGCGGGAAGAAGTCGGCGGCGAAGGTCGCCATATTGCCGGAATCCTGGATCAGCGTGAGCGGGGCCATTTCGGCACCTTTCCACGAGACCACCAGCACGGCGAGAAGAATGGCCCAGCTCAGCAGCGAGAACCAGCTACGTTTGGGCGGGGCGACGGTGATGGTTTGCATGTTTAGCTCCTGGGTGTCGATGTTTCGGGTCTGTTGTAGGCCGGATAAGGTGCTGGCACCGCCATCCGGCATGGAATCCCTTGCATTGCCTGATGGCGCTGCGCTTATCAGGCCTACAATTTGGTCACCAGGTTTACTGCACCGCTTTGGTGACGCTGGTCATAGCGCCCAGTGCGGCGGTCAGACGGTCAAGGTCATCGAGCTGCGCTTTCAATGCCGAGGTTTTGCTGGTTTTCTCTTCCTCGTTCAGCCCTTTGTTGTCCTTCACACCCTGCATCTCTTTAAACAGTGCCAACTGGCGAATCGGCACCAGTTGCAGATCGCTGGAGGCGCGGAACGGTGCCCATCCCAGGCGTTCCAGTACGGTTTTCTGTTCCGGCGTTTTGCCGTAATTCATAAAGAAGTCGTACACCTTGTCCTTGGTGGTTTCGGAGAGGTTTTTACGCCAGACGATCGGATCGCCCGGGATCAGCGGCGACTTCCAGATCACCTTCAGTTCTTTCAGTTTTTCCGGCGCGGAAGTTTTCAGCTTGTCGAGGTTTTCGGTGTTGTTGGTGGCGACATCGACCTGCTTGTTGGCGACGGCCAGCGCGTTGGTTTCGTGTCCGGCGTTAACGGTGCGTTTGAAGTCGCTGGCGGAGATGTTGTTTTTGGCGAAGACGTAGTAACCGGGGACGAGGAAGCCTGACGTTGAGTTGGGATCGCCGTTGCCGAAGGTCAGATCCTTACGTTTGGCGATCAGATCGTTCAGGTTATTGATCGGGCTGTCTTTGTTAACGATCAACACGCTCCAGTAACCAGGGGATCCGTCGGCGGCGACGGTCTGGGCAAACACTTGCCCGTTAGCGCGATCCACCGCTTCCATTGCCGAGAGGTTGCCGTACCAGGCGATATCAACTTTGTTAAAGCGCATTCCCTGGATGATCCCGGCGTAGTCCGGGGCGAAGAAGGCGTTCACTTTCACGCCCAGTGATTTTTCCATGTCCTTCAGGAACGGTTCCCACTGCGGTTTCAGATTTTGCTGTGATTCGGTCGAAATAATGCCAAAGTTCAGCGCTTTTTCTTGCTCTTCGGCATGGGCCGGGGTGAGCAGTGTGCTGAGACTAAACATGCTGGTGAAAGCCAGCGCGGCAACGGTCTTATAGCTCATTTCCATTCCTCATTGTGGGGATGTCAGGCAGCCTGCGCGTTCTGTTCGACGCGGTTCATGCTGCGGTAGAGATGGTCAAAACGATCGTTATCAAAATGCTGGCTGCTGCCATCAAAGAAGACGTTGCCCTGGCGCAGCGCGACGATGCGTTCGCAGTAGCGCAGGGCGTAATCCACCTGATGCAGCGTGACGACCACGGTGATGCCGTCGGTCTGGTTTATATCGCGTAGGGTGTCCATCACGATGCGGGCGGATTCCGGGTCCAGAGAGGCTATCGGCTCGTCGGCGAGGATCACTTTGGCCTGCTGCATCAGCGCGCGGGCGATTGCAACGCGCTGCTGCTGACCGCCCGAAAGCGTGGAAACGCGCTGGTATGCAAAGTGCGCCATGCCCACGCGGGTCAGCGCCTGTAATGCACGCTGTTTTTGTTCCTGGCTAAACCAGCTAAAACAGGTACGCCAGAACGGCGTGCTGCCGAGCGCGCCAATCAGGACGTTCTCCAGCACTGTCAGGCGGTTCACCAGATTGAACTGCTGGAAGATGTAGCCGGTGTGGGCGCGGCTTTTGCGGATATCGCGCGCCAGGCGGCCTTCATGTTGAACGGTGCGGCCCAGCAGCTCGACGCGGCTGCCGGGGGATTTATCACCGGTGATCAAACCGCTTAAATGACGTAAAAGGGTGGATTTGCCGGAGCCAGACGGCCCAAGCAGAGCCACCATCTCACCGGAACAGATGTTCAGATCAACCGCATTGAGCGCCTGATGTTGATTGAAGGACTTGGAGAGTTTCTCGACGCGAATAATCGTTTGCATGATGCGGCCTCCCTAAAAAAGTGGCCCCATCGTGGCGGATCAATGTGACGTTTTCGTTAAGGGATGGTTACTCGACGATGAAGAGTTGAGCGCTATTTGATGACAGTACGGGAGGGCTGGCCTCCCGTTGGATTACTCTGTAGGGGGGTGCTGTTGTTTGACGACGTTGATCATCCACGGCACGCCATACTGGTCGCTCACTTTACCGAAACCGTGGGCCCAGAAGGTTTCCTGCCAGTCCATTTCGATTTTTCCGTTTGCTGCCAGGTTATCAAACCAGCGTTTGCCTTCATCGACGTTTTGCGTGTCGAGCACCAGCGTGAAGCCAGAGTAGTGAGCATTTCCGTCCGGGGCGCTATCGCTCATCATGATGTCACTGCCCGCAACGCGCAGGTTGGCGTGGGCGATGGCGGTGTCGGGGAATTTCAAGCCTGAAGGGCAACCATCTTCGCTATCCTGCGCCGATTTGGGCATTTCACCGAAGTTGATTTTGTAGAGTAGCTCAGCGCCTAGCGTTTTTTGATAGTAGGCGATAGCGTCAGCGCAGTTGCCTGCAAAGGAGATATAGGGACTTAACGGCATAATCTTTACCTCAGGTAAAAGAAGCCAATTAAGTGTAGTTAGCGTCTGCAAAAATAAACCAGGCGGGAAGTATGAGCTTCCCGCCTGGCAGATGAGCTGGAGTTGACCTGATTAGCGTCGCGCTATCAGGCAATTGGCATCAGTTCTTTTTCACAAACTCAGATTTCAGCTTCATTGGGCCAAAGCCATCGATTTTGCAATCGATGTTGTGGTCACCTTCAACCAGACGAATGTTTTTCACTTTGGTACCAATCTTCAGCATGGAAGAGCTACCTTTTACCTTCAGGTCTTTCACGACGGTAACGCTGTCGCCGTCAGCCAGCAGGTTGCCGTTGGCATCTTTAACGATCAGTTCGTCGCTGTCCTGCGCCGGTTCAGCATCGTTCCATTCGTGAGCGCATTCCGGGCAGATGAACATGCCGTTATCTTCGTAAGTGTATTCGGAGTTGCATTGCGGGCAGTGTGGTAATGACATGTGGATTTCCTCAAAAGTCAGCAGGGGCAAATGCGCCCAAAAAATGGCAGATTGCCGAAAAAGGCCGCAATTATACATAAAATCCCTGCATTTGTCGGGACTACTGCGCGATTACGCAAAATGATCTGCTGTAAAGACCCTCTGCTTTCACCTCAATGAAAGTATGGCGGAATATTTTTTAAGGGAAATTGCTACGCTTAGATATTTAAGATAAGGTGAGGCGAAATATCTGATATTCATAGGTAACATTGCTTAGAAATGCCTAAGTCATTGTGATTGAATATCATTGAACCCCTTAAATTTAGTAGGGGGATTCCGCTGGCATTTTTTAAAACTGAACTACGCTGTCTATCTTTCTTACTTATTTTCATAAGTGAGAGGCATCAGGCCAGCGGTTATACACCAAATTTATTTTAATAATATCAATTGGTTGTTTTGATTTTAATTATTTCTATACGTAATTATAAAAGCCAAAAAATCTATAAATAAAACGATTGGGCTAAATAAAAGCAATGCCATTTGCGTTAAGGAAAAATTTTCCATGCACACACAGACAATATATGAATTAAGTCAGGAAGCGGAACGCTTGCTGATGCTCTCGCTTGAACATCTCAGGCAATTGCAAAAATTGCCTATGACGTCGTTGGATGATGTCGCGCTAAAACAAGGAGAGCATAGCAGTCAGGTTGTTCAGCCCCTGCATTTCAGCGCGCGTGGCATGGATGTCCAGCAAGCAACGCTCAATAATGAGCTGCGCAAGATTACGCGTCTGGAAATGGTGCTGGCGATTGTTGGCACGATGAAAGCGGGAAAATCGACGACGATTAACGCGATTGTGGGGACAGAGGTGTTACCTAATCGTAATCGCCCCATGACGGCGTTACCAACGCTAATACGCCATACGCCGGGGCAGAAAGAGCCGGTGCTGCATTTTTCACATGTCGCGCCGATTGATGCCTTAATGAAGGTTTTGCAGCAGCGCGTGCGCGAGTGCGATCGTCTGCGTCTTACACAGACCCTGGAAATTGACAAGGATATGAATGTCCTGCTGCAACATATTGAAAATGGTGTGGCATTTGAACGGTATTATCTTGGCGCACAGCCTATTTTCCATTGCCTTAAAAGCCTGAACGACCTGGTGCGCCTGTCAAAAGCATTGGACGTTGATTTTCCTTTTGCCGCCTATGCCGCGATTGAGCATATTCCGGTTATTGAAGTTGAGTTTGTCCATTTGGCCGGACAGGCAAGCTACCCAGGGCAATTAACGCTGCTGGATACGCCGGGGCCGAACGAGGCGGGGCAACCGCACTTACAAAAAATGCTCAATGAACAGCTGGTGCGGGCCTCTGCGGTGCTGGCGGTGTTGGATTACACCCAACTGAAATCGATTTCCGATGAGGAAGTGCGTCAGGCGATTATGGCGGTCGGCAAGTCAGTACCGCTGTATGCGCTGGTGAACAAGTTCGATCAGAAAGACCGCAACAGTGATGATGAAGAACAGGTGCGGGCGTTGATTTCCGGCACGTTGATGCAAGGCGGAATCGCCCCTGAAAGAATTTATCCGGTCTCCTCAATGTGGGGCTATCTGGCGAACAGGGCGCGTCATGAGCTGACGACGCGCGGGCGACTGCCGGATCATCAGGAGCAACGTTGGGTGCAGGATTTTGCCGAAGCGGCGCTTGGCAGACGCTGGCGCACCACCGATCTTGACGATACAGAACACATCCGCCATGCCGCCGACCTGTTGTGGGAAGACTCGCTGTTTGAACAGCCAATTCAGAAAGTGATCCACGCCGCTTATGCTAATGCTTCGTTGTATGCGCTTCGCTCAGCGTCACATAAGTTATTGAACTATGCACAAAGCGTGCACGAATATCTGGAATTTCGCGCCCACGGGTTAACGGTCGCCTATGACAAACTGCGGCTGAACATCACGCATATTGAAGAGGATATGCAGCAGTTAGAAGTGAGCCAGGGGCGGGTGAGCGATGAAGTCAGCCATGAAGTAGAACTGGCGCTGGAGGCTGCCGCTGTCTATCTCAGTGAGCAACAGACTGAGATTCTTTGCGGTATCAACACGTTCTTTGTCAAAGAAAACGTCCTGATGATGTCACAACACGGTCTGGGGAATGCTGTGAATACGGCAGAAATGGCCGGAGAGATGTTGGTGCTGCATGATGAAGGGCAGGCAAAAATTGTGTTAGATAAAATTCGCTCGTCCTGTGAGGGGGTATTGCTGGCGGCGCAGGAAAGCATCAGCCGGGACTTAGCCCTGCGTTTTGAACAGCTTGAGTCGACGCTCTCCCGGGCGCTAAATGACGCGATGCGGCCAATTGAGCAAAGGGTGAAAGAGGAGCTAAACCACGCCGGTTTTCGTGCGCGGATCCGTTTTCCAGCGTTCCATACGGCGATGTTTAATTTCAATACCCGCCAATTGTTTAACGAGGCCATTGAGCAGGATATTCCGGCAGAAAATGCGCCGTCTACTGGCGGTGTGGTGCGTGACACTTTCTCTCGTTGGCTAAATCAACCCAACTGGGGATGGAATGATTACGTCGAAACAAAAACGCGTTATCTCATTGATATGGGCGCATTGCATAAAAACCTTGTGCAGTACGTCTCCCAGTTTTGCCAACAAATTCGTAAAGCTTTAGCTGCTCAGGTCGATATCTCCGTTACGGCTGGCATGGCCACATTTTTTGCTGATTTCTCTCTGTGCCTGGCGCAATTGCAGGCGAGTCTGAGTGAGAGTCTGACGCTACGCCAACAAAATGAATCCGCGGTGAATGCAATGAATGAGCAATTGCAGCAGCGCATTACGATTGCGGCATGGCTTTATGAAGATTCCCGATTGCTGCGTGACGATATCAATACCCTTTTTGCAACCGAGCACACATGACTAACGTTTTACTGGAAGGCCCCGGGAGGACGCTGGAGTGTGTCTACCCGAAGTTTATGGTCGATCTGGTTCAGGGAGATGAAACCAAACGTTCCGGCGGTTTTCTGCAACAGCAGCAGCGGCTGCGCGCGCGTCTGACGCAGGAAGTGTTATCCCAGACGCAACTGCGTGCGTGGGTGATGGCGGGAGTGTCCAGCGAGCATCTGGTGATGCGCCTTAAGCTGGTGGAGAAGCTGGCAGGCATGATTGACCCGGGTCATCTGGCGCTGGTACGGATCGCCGAAGGGCTGATGTTTTTGCAACAAACAGAACACCCGCGTGGGCTTTCAACCCCCGGTCTTTTACAGCAAATAAATTCACTGACTGACTGGTTTACCCAACGTGCGGCGTATAAAGAGAAGGCGCTGACCCAGCGCGGCCTGACGGTTCAGGCGGGCGAGCATAGCGAACAAATTTTTACCCGCTGGCGGGCTGGCGCGTATGACGGCTGGTCGTTACCAGGACGCTGTTTTGTCGCGCTGGAGGAGCTACGTTGGGGAGCTTTTGGTGATGCCTGCCGGTTAGCGAATGCCGATGTGGTGTTAATGCTAAAAGACAACCTGCGAACCATGGCGGCTCAGGCATTGGCGGACAGCGTGAATGCAGCGCCCGCTACGCGTCATTACTATCATTATTGGCTCAGCACGCCAGCTGTCGGCGGATCGGGCGAGTATAACGATATGCTGAGCTGGCTGGGGAGCTGGTGCGATGCGCAACGCCATCCTGTGAGCTGGTCGGTGACGCAGCGTTGGCAAAATGTGGCGCTGGGAATGCCGCGATTGTGTTCGGCAAAGCGGCTGGTCGATGCGATGGTTGAGGAGATTTTTGCACCGACCCTGCTCGTCAATTGAGCAGGGCTGGTGAGTAGGATAAAGGCAGGTTTAGTGGTGCAGAGAGTCTGCCGGGGTGGCCACCGCTTCGTTGGCGACCAGGTTTTTATTAAAACGTTTGGCGTACAGCGCGGTGATAATCGGCACCAGAATGGCGGTGACAATTACGCTGGCGGCAACCAGCGCCGTAGCGGATGCGGCAACCGGTTCGAACGCCGGGTTAATCTGGGCGATAATCACCGGGTTTGCTACCGCAGCGCCTGCTGCTGAAGAGGCTGCGACGCCTGCCGTACCGTTCCCGCCACCAATAACACGGTCAGCAATAATCAGCGGGATACCGGTGATGACGATAACCGCGACACCCAGCAGGATACCCAGCAGACCGGTATCAACGATCACGCTCAGGTTAATAGTGTTACCCAACGCGAAGCCGAAGAACGGGATCAGCACCGGTGTGGCTTTGCTGAAGAAAGAACGCAGGTCGTGATCCAGGTTGCCCAACGTAAAGCCAATCAGGAACGGTAATACCGCGCCGATGAAATGGTGTGGCTCGAAGGAGGCCAGACCCGCAGAGCCGAGGATCACCATGGTCATCAACGGACCGGATTCCAGAGACATCAACACAAATGCGCCGGACTCTTCTTTGGTGCCGTACTGGTTCATCAGGCTGGCGTACAAACCACCGTTGGTCATGTCCATTGCGGAGACAATTGCCAAAACTGAGAGGCCTGCAAAGAACCCGGTTTGAATACCGGTATCAGGAATAAATGAAGCAGCAATCATTGCCACTACCCACGCCACGGCTATTTTGGTTATTACCAGCGTACCGGACTTGCGTAATACCGTACCGGTTGCCCGCAAATCAATAGATGCGCCGATACAAAAAAACCACACTGCCAGAATCGGTACCGTTCCGCTGATCATTCCTTTGGTAAACGAACCGAAATACGCACCGGTATCCGGAGCTAACGTATTTAACACTGCGCCTAATAACAGAGGAATCAACATCATTCCGCCGGGGATGCGTTCAATCGTGGCTTTAATTTTCATAAACGTCCTCATGTCTTGTCGCTGCTAAAACTCGCGCAAGAGGGTAAAAATTAATAAATTCAAATAGTTACTGGTGTTTCTTAACAAAGAAAATCGCTATCTCTTTGTTTTATAAAATCTAACGCGGCATACGTTGAGCGTGTTGCTGCTCCCAGGGATATTGCGTCTGGAATTAGTTTGCATTCACAGGAACATTGATTCAATCAAAATAAAACGATGTTTTAGTTATCTTCATCACATATTCCGCGCAAAAGTTCCCGGTCGCTCTGATTATTAAAAAAGCTGTGATCTTTTTGTGAAAGGATTAGGTGGTTTTTTTGCTAGCAGAATAATAGTGACCGCTGTGATTGTTGGTGCAATAAAGCGATTTATTCTTGTATTTAATTGTCATTAAATCGCAAGCATTACATGTAAAAAAGCTGACTAAGAATGACCTAATTTACGCATGTTGACGAAATGAAAAACTATATGTGAAGTTGATCACAAATTTAAACGCTGTTAGGGTAAAGAGGTCATTAACCGCCCAATCAGGCGTCAACAGGTTCGGTTGTACTGCGCGTTTCTCGTCAGTGTAAGTAAACCTGCTACGCTTGTTACAGGGAATGCGCCTGTGCATTCCCCGCTCGGTGATGACCCTGACGCATGGGCGTTAGGGGACTCGAACTGGAGCGTGACAGGGCTAAGTCTATGAGGACGAGTATGCTAAAAAGGAAAAAAATAAAACCGATAACGCTGCGCGACGTTACCATCATTGATGACGGTAAATTGCGGAAAGCCATTACCGCAGCGTCGTTAGGTAATGCGATGGAGTGGTTCGATTTTGGTGTTTATGGATTTGTTGCTTACGCATTAGGTAAAGTGTTCTTCCCGGGGGCTGACCCCAGCGTGCAGATGGTTGCTGCACTCGCCACCTTCTCTGTTCCCTTTCTGATTCGACCGCTTGGCGGATTGTTCTTCGGTATGCTCGGCGATAAATACGGTCGTCAGAAGATACTCGCTATCACCATCGTGATTATGTCGATCAGTACCTTCTGTATCGGTCTTATTCCCTCGTATGCCTCAATTGGTATCTGGGCACCGATTCTGCTGCTGCTGTGTAAGATGGCGCAGGGGTTCTCGGTCGGCGGAGAGTATACCGGGGCATCGATTTTTGTCGCAGAGTACTCGCCAGACCGTAAGCGCGGATTTATGGGCAGTTGGCTGGACTTCGGCTCGATTGCCGGGTTTGTGCTGGGCGCGGGCGTGGTGGTCCTGATCTCAACTATCGTCGGCGAGGATAACTTCCTTGAGTGGGGCTGGCGTATTCCGTTCTTCCTGGCGCTACCGTTAGGGCTGATTGGTCTGTACCTGCGCCATGCGCTGGAAGAGACGCCGGCGTTCCAGCAGCACGTGGATAAACTGGAGCAGGGCGATCGTCAGGGTCTGCAGGAAGGTCCTAAGGTCTCGTTTAAAGAGATTGCAACTAAGCACTGGCGCAGCCTGTTAGCATGTGTTGGTCTGGTGATTGCCACCAACGTCACCTACTACATGCTGCTCACCTATATGCCGAGCTATCTGTCGCATAACCTGCATTACTCTGAAGACCACGGCGTGTTGATTATTATCGCCATCATGATTGGTATGCTGTTTGTGCAGCCGATTATGGGGTTGCTCAGCGACCGTTTCGGGCGTCGTCCGTTTGTGATCATGGGCAGTATTGCGCTGTTTGTGCTGGCGATTCCGGCATTTATTCTGATTAACAGTAATGTTATCGGCCTGATTTTCGCCGGGTTGCTGATGTTGGCGGTGATCCTCAACTGCTTTACCGGGGTGATGGCGTCAACGTTACCGGCGATGTTCCCGACGCATATTCGCTACAGTGCGCTGGCCGCCGCGTTTAATATCTCGGTATTGATCGCCGGTCTGACTCCGACATTGGCCGCATGGCTGGTGGAAAGCTCGCAGAATCTGATGATGCCTGCTTATTATCTGATGGTGATTGCGGTAGTAGGTTTAATTACCGGCGTGACCATGAAAGAGACGGCTAATCAGCCGCTGAAAGGCGCGACACCTGCTGCTTCGGATATTCAGGAAGCGAAAGAGATCCTCGGCGAACACTACGATAACATTGAACAGAAAATCGAAGATATCGATCAGGAAATTGCTGAGCTACAGGTTAAGCGCACGCGTCTGGTGCAGCAGCATCCGCGTATTGAAGAGTAACGGTGTTATTGCCTGATGGCACTACGTTTATCAGGCCTACGGGCAGTGTTGTACTCAGTAGGCCGGATAAGGTGTCTTATGATATCAACTTAAGGTTGGCTTAATCTGTGTCAGGCAAACTCTCCTCCATAGTTTCGGAGGAGAGTGTCATGAAAACCCGTATTTATGAAAGTTTGACCACCGTGTGCAGTGTGCTGATTGTCAGCAGCTTTTTGTATGTGTGGGTGAGCTCTTACTGATCTTTCGCCAATTCCACCCATGCGCGAGTGCCGCTGGCTCCCTGGCGATTTTGCAGATAGAAATGCCCCTGATGTAACTGGGTGATACGACTGACAATGCTCAGCCCCAGCCCAATCCCACCAAAACGGCTGTCCATTCGGACGAATGCTTTACTTAACTCCCCGCATTTACTTTCATCAATGCCCGGCCCTTCATCTTCGACGGCCAGGACGGCATCATGCTCGGTGTTCAGGCTAATCGTAATATAGGTGCCTTCCGGGCTGTAACGATGCGCGTTTTCCACCAGATTTCGTAGCAGCATCCGCAACAGCGTAGCATCGCCACGCACGACAACGTCCGCCGCGCTTTGTGGCAGGAGCAGCGTCTGTTTACGTTGGTCCAGCATGGTGCTGAGTTCATCGTAGGAGGGCAGAATAACGTCCTCCAGCAGTTTGACATGCTGGTAGTTCCCGGCTGAAAACGACTGCCCGACGCGGGCGAGTTGCAGCAGTTGCGATACGCTGTCCATCATTTGATCAAGGCGGGCAATCAACGGCGTAACGTCGACCTTATGGGTTTTGGATAATAATTCCAGATGCAGGCGAACGCCTGACAGCGGTGTGCGCAGTTCGTGGGCGACATCGGCGGTAAATAAACGTTCGTTTTCAATAGTGCTGGTCAGCCGCGTTACCAGGTCATTGAGCGCTGAGACAACGGCCTGGATCTCAACGGTTGAGCTGTGAATTTCAATCGGGGCCAGGTTATCGGCTGCTCGCGCCTCTAACTCTTTTTGCAGATCTGCCAGCGGGCGGGTTATTCGTCGCACCGCCTGATAGCAAATCAGCAGCGCCAGGCTGACCATAAAGATGCCGGGGACAATCAGGCTGGCGATGGCCTCGCGGATCTCATGCATGATGTGGCGATCGTTATTACGATTTTCGCGTAACGCCTGTTCGAATAACTGTATTTGTTCGGTACTTTCGTGCCACAACCAGAAGGTGCTAATCAACTGAAAGACCAGCAGAATAAGACCAATCGTCAGCATTAAACGATGACGAAGCGGGAGTGGTTGTTTTAGATATTGCAGCAGCTTCACTTAGCTTTCCTCAGTGGCGACCAGCATATAGCCAAATCCCCTGACCGTGCGGATGCGTGATTTTCCGACTTTATCGCGCAGATTGTGAATGTGCACTTCCAGCGTGTTGGTAGACGGTTCGTTATCCCAGCTGTAGATGTCGTTATACAAAATTTCCCGGTGTACCGGGCTGCCCGCTTTGAGCATCAGGCGTGACAGGAGCGCGTATTCTTTCGGCGTTAAGATAACCTCTTGTCCGTCCATCCACACCTGGCGACGACCGATATTCAGCGTCAGATTGCTGACAATTAATTCACTTTCACCCTGATTGTTGTGGCGACGCAGAAGTGCCCGGATGCGGGCGTGCAGTTCTTCCAGTGCGAACGGTTTGACCAGATAGTCATCGGCACCCACATCCAGCCCGCTGACCCGGTCTTTGAGCGTGTCACGGGCGGTGAGGATCAGCACGGGGAGAGAGTATTTCTTCTGTCTGATGCGGGTCAGGAAGTGCAAACCGTCTTCATCCGGCAAGCCCAGGTCCAGCACAACCAGACTGTAATGTCCGGTCTCCAGACACTGCTCGGCTGCACGGGCGGTTGACACGCCATCACAGGCGTAGCCTTCTGTTTGTGCAGCGAGTATCAGTCCCTGTAGTAACAACGTGTCGTCTTCAACAATCAGAATTTTCATTCGTTTAGCCTCCCCGGCAGGGTTGCAGAATATCATCTGCCGCCTGATATTTCTGTGTTTGCACGCCCGTTAATCCCAGCAGAGTTGAGAAGAGATTATCCTGCGAGAAGTCTTCTGAGCTTGCCCGTTTTTGCAAACATGTCTGAGAGACCTGATAGCGTTGCTGATAATCCTCGGAGAGCCACAGCAGCATCGGCACATGTTTTTGCGTATCTGGTGCAATCGAATACGGCAGGCCGTGCAAATAGACGCCATTTTCCCCTAAGGATTCGCCGTGATCGGAAAGATACACCAGGCTGGTGGTGAAATTATCCTGATGCTCTTTCAGTATATTGATCGCTTTATCAACAATATAGTCAACGTAAAGAATGGTGTTGTCGTAAGTATTGACCAACTGTTGCTGCGAACAGGTCTGGATTTCGTTGGTATCGCAGGTTGGCGTAAATTTCTTAAACTGCGCAGGATAGCGGTTGTAATAGGTCGGACCGTGGCTGCCGATGGTATGCAGCACAATCACGCCGTCGCCTTGCAGGTTATTAATGTACTCTTCCAGCCCGTGGAACAGGACTTCATCGTAGCATTCACCGTCAATACACTGCCCAGGCAGGTTCAGCTTAGTCATATTCTGGTGTGGAACCCGATCACAGGCTCCTTTGCAGCCGCCGTCGTTATCGTTCCACAGAACGTTAATTCCCGCCCGCTGAATGATGTCGAGTACGCCTTCCTGATGCTGTGCCAGTTCTTCGTCGTAGTGCGCGCGTGGCATATCCGAGAACATGCAGGGTACTGATACTGCCGTTGCCGTTCCGCAGGATGTGGTGCGGGGGAAATAGACCACATCATCTTTTTCCAGCAGCGGGTTGGTCTGGCGCGAGTAGCCTGACAGCGAGAAGTTATCGCCGCGCGAGGTCTCGCCGAGAACCACAATCGTCAGGTTCTTACGCTTTTCTTTCACCATCAACGGATTGCGATGGGCATCTTCGCCAATGCGCACCAGCGGCAGGTGGGCCAGTCGCTGGTGTGAATACCAGGATGACGTCGCCACAATGCTGTTGGATGGACTGAGGGATTTCACCAGTTCTTTGTTGTTGCGAAACAGTGAGGCGTAATCTTTATAGAAGAATGCAGCAACCAGCACGATCAGCAGCGCGGAGATCAGAATGTTCGCGCCACGAAACAGTATGCTGCGCATGACTGGCGTGATCGGTTTAATTTTTACCCAGCAGGCAATGAGCGCGGCCAGAATGCCGCTCACCCCGAGCGTGATGAGCATTTGCGGCGTTAGCAAAGCAAAGGTTTCGGCGGGCGTAGTGTCCATCATATTGGCGATCATCGAGCGGTCGATGATGATGCCGTAAGTCATGATGAAATATTGGGCCGATGCGCCAACCAGAATGAAAATGCACGCCACCAGGCGATTAAGCCACAGGAATGAGGCCAGCGTCAGCACGATGTTCATGACGCTGAACGCGACCACCGGCATTGATAAAAACACCAGCACGTTACGCACAGAGTCCAGAGGCAGGTCTTGCAGCACTTGTTTATAGAACGCAATGTTCAGGAAGGTCGCAAGATAAAATGAGATCAGCAGGAGCCAGCTGATTAGCCCGAGAGTGGGCCTTTTAAACAAGAGCTTTAACATTAAGGGGGTTCCATCGACTAAGTGGCGCAAATCCTCTCAAAGTAAAGTTAAGCCAACCTTAAGTTCTTAATGTTGATTTCTCGAATATCAGCGAGGCAGCGGAGGCCCGATGAACTGACGCCATCGGGCAATGACGATTGCTTAAGTTAGTTATTGTTCACTGGTGCATCCAATGGATACGGGTTTTTATGGATCCGGTTGTAGTTCAGTGCGTACAGCGCGGTGATGATCATCAGCGTGACGAACGACCACATCACTTCTTTGGCGCCGGAACCGACAACCGCCCAGATGCAGTAGACAAAGGCGATAAAGGTCACCAGTAAGTACATCGGGCGTGCTTTACCAAAGTGGCCATGGCCGAGCAGCAGCAGCGCGGCGCAGGTATACAGATACGGCACCAGGGTGAAGATAACGGAGACCGAAGAGACCAGACCAAACTCTTTTGCTGCGTTCGGCGACATGCTGCTGAACTGGAAGATGGTCATCAGGATGCCGACGATAATTAACCCGGCCACTGGCGTACCGGCTTTGTTCACGCGGGCAAAAATCGGTGGGAACAGGCCGTCATCGGCTGCGGCTTTGGCGGTTTGCCCGGCAAGCAGCGTCCAGCCGCCCAGAGAACCAAGACACCCGGCAGCAGCACAGAAGGAAACTATCGCCCCAGCGGTGTCACCCAGCGCCATACGTGCGGCATCACCGAACGGGGAGGCTGATACACGCAGCGCCGCGTTAGGGATCATACCCATGATTGCGGTGGTGGAGAGCACGTAGCAAACAGCGGCAATCAGCACGCCGCCCATGGTAGCGATAGGTACGTTACGTTTGGGATTTTTAACCACGCCAGCCGCAACGGAGGCGCTTTCCACCCCGATAAATGACCACAAGGTGACGTTCAGAGTGCTTTGAATCGCGCCGAAGGTGTTCATCCCGCTGACGTTCCAGGCTGCCATATAGGTTTCACCGCGGAACCAGAACCAGCCGAAGACGGCAATCCCGACAATTGGCACCAGTGCCAGTACCGTTGCGACGGCCTGCACGCGGGTGATCATTTTCGGTCCGACAATGTTCAGTAATACGAAGATCCACAGCACTACGACGCAGGTCAGCGTCAGGACCAGCGGATCTTTTAAGATGGGGAAGAAGTAGCTCAGGTAACCGACGCCAATGACCACCATGGCGATGTTACCAATCCAGCAGGCCAGCCAGTACAGCACGTTGGTCTGGTAGCCCAAAAAAGGACCGAAGCAGCGGCGGGCGTAAGCATAAGAACCACCGGGACTGGAGTCTAAGGACGACATTTTGGCGTACACCATCGACAGTGCCAGAGCACCGATAATCGTGACCAACCATCCGTAGATTGCAATCCCGCCAGTTGACGCAAGGTTTGCGGGTAGCAGGAATACACCGGAACCCATAATATTCCCCGACACCATAAGGGTGACGGGGATTAAGCCCACTTTGTGAGCATCAGCATCCGTCGACATATTTTTTAACTCCTGATAAGGATAAATGACGCCTTATCATACCTCGTCAAAAGTCTATTTAATGATGACGGAGCTGGGGTATCGCTAATGCTGATATTATTATGGCTTATCGCTAACTGATTAAAAATCAGGCGGCGGATGGCTCCCTATGTTGACTCACATAATGCAGAGGCGTCATCCCATAGAACTCTTTGAATACGGAGATAAAGTATGAGGTACTGTTATATCCACACAGTTGAGAGACCTGAGAAATGTTTTTGCCGTCCATCAGTAATTGATTGACGGCATATCGCATGCGACATGTGGTAATTATTTGGCTGTAACTTGTATTTTCACTTTTGAGCTTTTTCTTTAACAAACTGGGACTCAGGCATAAGCAACTGGCAACCATGCTTAAATTCCAGTCTTTATGTATATCGCTCTCAATAATGTGATAAACGCTATCGCTGATACAGTTGCGCAGCATATACATGAGCAAAGAAATAAACTTTTTGCTGTCGAGAAAGCGTGATAACACCGTGAACAGTAGCGAGCGCGTACGCTCTCTTTCAGCTTCGTTCACTGTGTCCATTACGCTGTGTTGGGCTGCCACCCTGAAGACATCCGGCGTCAGACACGCGGCGGTCATCACTGGGCTGGCACTGCGTTGCCAGAGTGGGATCTGTGAAAGGTCTTTATTTAAAAAGCGCAGATAATCTTTAATGATATCGCGGCTGATATGTACGACCAATGCGTTATTAAGTGATGAGAAATCGATAATATTATTATCGCATGCCACCAGCGCCATATGATTAGCTTTTAAACTGATGGCTTCTTTACCGTTAATCCTTAACCAAACATCCTTCTCCGTTAATACAACAACACAAGCTTCTTTGCTGCAAAGCCTCATACCCAACTCCAGGAATATGAACATAAAACACCGTAGCTCAACATCAGATGAGCCAAATCGGCTAAATTGAAATTGTATGATGAAACCAGGACTGCAATAAAATAACGTGTCTGAAATTAATTACAATGTTTGGCGGGATTTTTCTTATGTACACATTTTTGTACGCAAGTGGAAAGGCGCTATTTGCGTATAAAAAAAGCGCGGGGTGGTCCCGCGCAAAAAGGTATGACAATGTTATTGTTTTGCAGCAATACTCAGGAATTACTCAAGCATGACATGTCTACCTTAAACATCGGACTATCTATAAAACGACATTATGCTTTCACGCACATAACGTGGTACACACCGTCAATAATTTCCGTTCCTTCGGTTTCATGTTCAAATCCAGGGAAGTGGTGGTCCCAGGACTGCAACGAACGTAGATAACTAATCTGCGGGCTATTGGCGTCGCCAAAGTTTTCCCCGGACAGCAGCATCGGAATTCCTGGTGGGTAAGGAATAACGGAATTCGCGGCTATACGACCCGGCAGATTTTCAATGGCCACCATCTCAACGTTATCGCTGACTATCGCGTTATAGGCTTCACGCGGGGTGATTTCAGCAACAGGCAGGCCGGAGTAGGCCGCGTTAAGACGTGCGCCAGGGTTGTTCTCTTTCAGCCAGGCGAACATGGTGTCGCCCAGATCGTGAATGCCCATGTTGGCGTAAGTGTCTGGATGTTCCTCAACCAGTTCTGGCATCACCTGTGCCAGCGGGGTATTGGCATCGTAATGGTGTTTGAAAGAGCACAACGTGTTGATCAGTGTGCCCCATTTCCCGCGGGTAATCCCCATGGAGAACAGGAACATAATCTGGAAATCGGTGGTACGGGTCGGCACGATGCCGTGGCGGCCAAGCCAGGCGGTGACCAGTGCAGCCGGTACGCCGTTCTCTTCCAGTTCACCATCGTCGCCCATCCCCGGAGCCAGAATGCTGACTTTGATCGGGTCCAGCATGCTCCAGTTATCCGGCAGGTCTTTAAATCCGTGCCAGGATTCACCCGGGCGCATTACCCAGCAGTTCTGGTCGGTGGTCAGGAGTTGAGTTGGCGCATCGGCAAAGTCATAGGTTTTGCCGGTCTGCGGATCGGTCACAATCTCTTTGTTCCACGGTTTGAAGAACCAGTCGCCTTCGGCGGTGAATTCTTTGTACAACCGCGCCATGGCCTGACGGAAATCGACCGCTTCGTCGATCACTTCCTGGGTGAGCGACAGGCCGCTGTTACCGTCCATCATGGAAACCGCCACGTCGTTTGAGGCGCAGATGGCATACAGCGGAGAGGTAGTGGCGTGCATCATGTACGCCTGGTTAAAGCGGGAGAAGTTCACGGCCCCACGACCTTCACGAACGTGAATGTAAGATGCCTGAGAAAGCGCATTCAGCAGTTTGTGGGTCGAGTGGGTGGCAAAAACGGTAGGACCGTTATGATCGCCCGGCGCGCCACGCATGGCGTAGTGATCGGCGTAAATTGGGTTGAAGCGAGCATAGCCGTACCAGGCCTCATCGAAGTGGATGCGATCGCTGGTTTGCGCGAGCAGGTCCTGGGCCTCTTTGGCGTTGTAGCAAACACCGTCGTAGGTACAGTTGGTCACAACGCTGTAAGACGGTTTTTGCCCGGCTTTACCCTTGGTCAGCGGGCTTTCGCTGATCTTTTTCTGCAATGTTTCAGGCTGCATTTCCTGCGGGTAGATAGGCCCGATAATGCCGTACCGGTTGCGGCTTGGCACCATGTACACCGGTTTTGCCCCGGTGAGGATAAGCCCCTGCTCGATGGATTTATGGCAGTTACGATCCAGCACCACGACGTCATCATCGGTCATACAAGCCTGCATGATGGTGCGGTTAGAGCCGGAAGTCCCGACCACCACGGACCAGGAGCGGTCAGCGCCAAACACGCGGGCGGCATATTTTTCGCTCTCGCCAAACGCGCCGGTATGATCCAGCAGCGAGCCGAGCGATGCACGTTCAATACCCATGTCACTACGGAATAAGTTTTCACCGTAGTAATCATGATAGAAACGACCGGCTGGCGTTTTGGTGAATCCGACGCCGCCCTGGTGCCCCGGTGCTGCCCAGGAGTATTCATGGATGTCGCCGTACTTCATCAGCGCGCTGAACAGCGGTGGCAGAAGTTGTTGGCGGTAGCGGGTCATTGCCGCAACGGCGCGACCGGCGATAAAGTCTGCGGTGTCTTCCAGAATCCAGGCGAATTCATCGACAAGCTCCAGCAGGTCGCGATCCAGCGATGCGGTGGCTTTTTCGCGATCGCCCAGCAGGAAAACGGGAACGTTTTGCTGGCGCTCGTGGAGCTTGCCGATCAATTGCCTGACGTTCAGGTGTTCGTCTTGTTGTTCCATTTGATAGCTGAACATCAGGCAATCAATGGCTTCATTGGCGGCGAGGATTGCGTAACCATCGTCGAATGAGGTGGACTTAATGACGGTAACATTTTGGCGGCTTAATGCGTCAGCCAGACGTTCGACAGCGCTACCGACCCAGGTGTCCTGATGCAGAAACTCACTTTCAACAATTAATACTTTCATCATCTTTTACCCGGTTGTGGAAAGGTTGCAATCTATGAATTGCAGACACACCGTATGAATGTGACGCAGGCAAGTATTATCCTGTCAAAATGGGCTGTAAAGCGGGTAAAAAATAGTCTAATTTGTGTTTAATTTGTTTTTAAACAGTAGGTTATGTTTGCTTGTTGGCGGTTTTTCACCGCCGTTTATCGACAGGGGGAATATTTTTTTGGCTGATACTGATATTGCCGAATGATATCAACCAGCGATTGTTTGCCGATGCTGCTGGCTCAGTTTGCGGTACTGCTGCGGCGACATGCCGACAAACTTGCTGAAGGTGTCATAAAAACGGCTGCTGGATCGGAATCCGGCAGTCAACGCAACGTCGAGAATGGTTTTATCGGTATCGCTAAGCAATGCGCGGACGTGATTGATCCGCATTGCCGTGATGTACTGCTTCAGGGTGAGTTGCATTACGCGTTGGAAAATCCCCATCGCGTAGTTAGCGTTGAGCTTCACGTGTTCCGCGACGTCGTTGATGGTGAGCGCCTGATCGTAGTTGTCGGCAATAAAGCTCAGCATTTGGCTGACGTAAAACTGGGCGTGCCGCGACACGCTGTTTTTGTGGGTCCGCGAGGTTTTATTGACCAGGATAGGCTGCCAGCCGGAAAGGCTAAACCGTTTGAGCATCAGACCAATTTCATCAATGGCGAGCTGGCGAATTTGTTCGTTCGGGTTGCTCAGTTCCTGTTGCCAGCGCTGAACCTCAAAGGTGCTCAACTGCTGCGACGCCAGCGATTTGATGACCATTCCATGGGTAACATGGTTGATCAGCTCGCGATCCAGCGGCCAGGAGAGGAAAAGGTGCATCGGTAAATTGAAGATAGCCATACTTTGGCAGCTACCCGGACGCGTGAGCTGATGCGGTGTACAGGCCCAGAATAGCGTGATGTGTCCCTGTTTTATCTGCACGACTTCATTGTTGATAAGGTATTCGACGTCACCATCAAACGGAACATTGATCTCCACCTGCCCATGCCAGTGGCTGGCAGGCATAGCATGCGGTGAGCGCAACTCGATATCCATCCGTTGATATTCTGAGTACAGCGATAGCGGGCTGCGGGTTTGTTCTTCATCGCTACTGCACATGTGCGGATCGGGAGGGAGAGGCGATGTCGGTAATGTACTCATGGTTGCTCCATTTCCTGAATTATCAGAATCATGTCATTTAACACGTATTAAGGCTGAGAATCAGGACACAAATTGGACCGTTACCATTGAGCATAGCGACATTTTGCGGCCGCATACTCTGCTTTTTGGGTAATTTTGTCCCATAAACTCAGATCCAATAGGGCGCAGAGTGATGATCTGAGTTTATGGGAATGCTCAGCAGGGAAGTCGGAGGTTTTCATCTATGCGCTGTGCCACCATGACTGTGTTCACTAATGTTCTGGAGAGTCATGATGTCTGCACCCAAAATTACCTTTATCGGCGCCGGTTCCACGATTTTCGTCAAAAATATTCTTGGGGACGTCTTTCACCGCGATGCGCTTAAATCTGCGCATATCGCCTTGATGGATCTCGATCCTACGCGTCTGGAAGAATCACACGTTGTTGTGCGCAAGTTGATGGATTCTGCGGGCGCGTCTGGACGAATCACCTGCTATACCGATCAAAAAGCGGCATTACAGGATGCCGATTTTGTGGTGGTCGCTTTCCAGATCGGCGGCTATGAACCCTGTACCGTTACCGATTTTACGGTGTGTAAACGCCATGGTCTGGAGCAGACGATTGCCGACACGCTGGGGCCGGGCGGCATTATGCGCGCGCTGCGCACCATCCCGCATTTATGGCAGATTTGTGAGGATATGACCGAAGTTTGTCCGCAGGCCACAATGCTTAACTACGTTAACCCGATGGCAATGAACACCTGGGCAATGTATGCGCGCTATCCGCATATTAAGCAGGTTGGGTTGTGTCATTCGGTGCAGGGGACGGCGGAGGAGTTGGCCCGCGATCTGAACATCGACCCTGCTTCTTTGCGCTATCGCAGTGCCGGGATCAACCATATGGCGTTTTATCTGGAGCTGGAGCGCAAAACGGCGGACGGTGCCTATGTGAATCTCTACCCGGAGCTGCTGGCGGCCTATGAATCCGGTCAGGCGCCGAAACCAAATATTCACGGAAATACCCGTTGCCAGAACATTGTGCGCTATGAAATGTTCAAAAAACTGGGGTATTTCGTCACCGAATCGTCGGAGCACTTCGCTGAATATACGCCGTGGTTTATCAAACCGGGGCGTGAAGATCTGATTGAGCGCTATAAGGTGCCATTGGATGAATATCCGAAACGTTGTGTGGAACAGTTGGCGAACTGGAAAAAAGAGCTGGAAGAGTACAAAACGGCTGAGCGGATCGACATTAAACCGTCGCGCGAATATGCCAGCACTATCATGAACGCTATCTGGACCGGTGAACCGAGCGTCGTGTATGGCAACGTTCGCAATGACAATCTGATCGATAACCTGCCGCAAGGCTGCTGCGTTGAGGTCGCTTGTCTGGTTGATGCGAATGGTATTCAGCCAACGAAAGTCGGGACTCTCCCGTCACATTTGGCGGCCATGATGCAAACCAATATCAATGTTCAGACCCTGCTAACGGAAGCCATCTTGACGGAGAATCGCGATCGCGTTTATCACGCGGCGATGATGGATCCGCATACCGCCGCGGTACTGGGGATTGAAGAGATTTATGCGCTGGTGGACGACCTGATCGCGTCTCACGGCGACTGGCTGCCGGCCTGGCTGCACCGTTAATACACAATCACGCCGGGCATTGTATCCGGCGTTTAACCTCTGACGTTTCCTCTTACAGAAGGCGGGCGCTGGTAACAGCGACCCGATACCCTATGAGCATATCTCTGACAACAAAACTCAGTTATGGATTTGGAGCGTTTGGTAAGGATTTCGCCATCGGTATTGTGTACATGTACCTGATGTATTACTACACCGACGTAGTGGGATTATCGGTGGGGCTGGTCGGAACGTTGTTCCTGGCGGCAAGGATCTGGGATGCGGTAAACGATCCCATCATGGGCTGGATTGTGAACGCCACCCGATCGCGCTGGGGAAAATTTAAACCCTGGATCTTGCTCGGTACGCTGGCGAACTCATTGGTGCTGTTTTTGCTTTTTAGCGCACATCTTTTTGAGGGTACTGCGCAGGTCGTATTTGTTTGCGTGACGTATATATTATGGGGAATGACCTACACCATTATGGATATTCCATTCTGGTCACTGGTGCCAACCATTACGCTGGATAAACGCGAGCGTGAACAACTGGTGCCGTACCCCCGTTTCTTCGCCAGCCTTTCTGGGTTTGTTACCGCAGGCGTGACGCTGCCTTTTGTGAGCTATGTTGGCGGAGCAGATCGTGGTTTTGGTTTTCAGATGTTTACACTAATTCTCATCGTGTTCTTTATCGTTTCCACCGTTGTGACGCTACGGAATGTGCATGAGGTTTATTCGTCAGACAGTGAGGCCACGGCAGACAGCAGTCGTCTTGGGTTGAAAGCGATCGTTGGGCTTATCTATAAAAATGACCAGCTATCCTGCCTGTTAGGTATGGCACTGGCTTACAATATTGCATCCAATATCATTGCTGGCTTTGCCATTTACTATTTTACCTACGTGATTGGTGATGCAAGTCTCTTCCCGTACTACATGTCTTACGCAGGTGCGGCAAACCTGTTGACGCTGATTTTCTTTCCTCGGCTGGTAAACGCGTTGTCACGACGGATCTTGTGGGCTGGGGCATCGGTGTTGCCGGTGCTTAGCTGTAGCGTACTACTGGTGATGGCGCTGGCAGATTTCCATAATATCTTACTGATTGTTATAGCGGGTGTTTTACTGAATATTGGTTCGGCGCTTTTCTGGGTGTTGCAGGTCATTATGGTGGCAGATACCGTTGATTACGGCGAATACAAACTTAATGTTCGTTGTGAAAGTATCGCTTATTCGGTGCAGACAATGGTGGTAAAAGGTGGGTCAGCATTTGCCGCTTTCTTTATCGCGTTGATACTCGGGGTGATTAATTACGCGCCAAATGTCGCGCAGTCTGCCGAAACCATCGTTGGCATGCAGTTTATTATGATAGCGCTACCCGCACTCTTTTTTGTGGTGACCTTAGTCCTGTATTTCCGCTTTTATCGACTGAATGGCGACACCCTGCGCAGGATCCAGATCCATTTACTGGATAAGTATCGCAAGGTGCCGCAGCACCATGAGCAACCGGATATCCCGGCTATTGCGGTAGTGGCTCCAGGCGATGTGAAGGCATAGCGATGGAATGGCATTCGTTGATTGGATATTTGGCGGCCAGCCTGACGACGCTCTCTTTCTTACCGCAAGCCATTAAGGTTATTACCACCCGCAACACCCAAGGCATCTCCGGTTTGATGTATGTGATGTTTGTGTGCGGGCTGGTTTTGTGGCTGATTTACGGATTATTGATTGAAGATACTGCCGTCAGCATGGCGAACTTTCTGACACTGTTGTTCGCCTTGCCGATTCTGGTTATCAAGTATCGCAGTAGGTAATGTAGATTGCCGGAGAAGCGTTAGCGCTCTCCGGCCATTTTCAACTGCCGATTGTGCCAGCCCGCCAGTGCGAGGACCGTTGTTAACGCACCGAGCAGGGCGCATAACATGTCCGACTGGGTATCCCACGGGTCACCCTGCGTGCCAAGGAAGTCATCCGCACCTTGTCCCATTGCCAGCGCAGCCCACCATTCGATGAGTTCATACATTGCGCTAATCGCCAGTGCTACGCAGCAGACCAAAAATGCCAGCATCTTACGACCACGGACAATATTGCCGCGCACTAAAATCTCTCTTGCCGTCAGGGCTGGTACCAGCCCCTGGAAGAAGTGGCCCAGCTTGTCATAGGGGTTTCGACTGAGATCCAGCCATTCCTGAACCTGAAAACCGACGGGGACTTTGGCGTAGGTATACATCCCGCCTACCATCAGAATGATGGCGTGCAAGAAAATCAACGTATAAAGCAGCGGCGTCAATGGGTACTGCTTCATGGTAGCCAGCAACAGCGGGACGACAATAATGACTGGCGTGACTTCCATCAGCCAGGTGATTTTCTCAGAGGCAGAGATACCGGTGTAGATAAGAATCAGCGCCAGGATCAATGCGCCGGTGCGCAAGATTGTGGGGTTCAGAGTGCGGAGCATTGCGAATTCACACGTAATGGAAAAGGTCACTATTCCCTGTGAACGGCAAAAATTCAATACCAGTAAATGGGGGGATAAAGTTGGCCCGGGGGGATCGCTGGACTGACGCCAAAAATTTAGTGCCAGTCCAGTGCCGGGCCGAATGGGTTACTTCGCGCAGTTAGCGCATTGTTTGCTGACGATTTGCTGGAAGAAATCGTTGCCTTTGTCATCGACCAGAATGAAAGCCGGGAAATCTTCTACTTCGATTTTCCAGATAGCTTCCATACCCAGCTCCGGGTATTCCACACATTCCAGATGCTTAATGCTCTGCTGCGCCAGTACCGCTGCCGGTCCACCAATGCTGCCCAAGTAGAAGCCGCCGTGTTTGTGGCAGGCGTCAGTCACCTGTTGGCTACGGTTACCTTTTGCCAGCATGATCATGCTGCCGCCGTGAGACTGTAACAGGTCAACGTAGGAGTCCATACGACCCGCGGTGGTTGGACCTAAAGAACCGGACGGGTAGCCTGCAGGTGTTTTGGCCGGACCCGCGTAGTAGATCGGATGATCTTTCACGTACTGCGGCAGACCTTCGCCGGACTCAATACGTTCTTTTAACTTCGCGTGGGCAATGTCACGACCAACAATGATAGTACCGCTCAGTGACAGACGAGTAGAAACCGGGTACTGAGAGAGCTGGGCGAGGATATCTTTCATTGGGCGGTTAAGGTCAACTTTAACCACTTCGCCTTCGCCCGCCTGGCGCAGAGATTCCGGAATGTACTGACCTGGGTTATGTTCCAGTTTTTCAATCCAGATCCCTTCGCGGTTGATCTTGGCCTTGATGTTACGGTCTGCAGAGCAAGAAACGCCCATACCAACCGGGCAGGACGCGCCGTGGCGAGGCAGGCGGATCACGCGGATATCATGTGCGAAGTATTTCCCGCCGAACTGAGCACCAAGGCCGAGTTTCTGCGCTTCTTCCAGCAGTTCTTGTTCCAGTTGCAGATCGCGGAACGCCTGGCCGTGAGCATTACCTTCAGTCGGTAGCGCGTCATAGTAGTGTGTGCTGGCCAGCTTCACCGTTTTGAGGGTGCTTTCCGCTGACGTACCACCAATAACGAATGCGATGTGATACGGCGGGCAAGCTGCGGTACCCAGCGTGCGCATTTTCTCAACCAGGAAGTTTTTCAGTTTGCCGGGAGTCAGCAGCGCTTTGGTTTCCTGATACAGATAGGTTTTGTTGGCTGAGCCGCCGCCTTTGGCCACGCACAGGAATTTGTATTCGTCGCCGTCCACGCTGTACAGATCGATCTGTGCGGGCAGGTTGGTGCCGGTATTTACTTCTTTGTACATATCCAGCGCCGCGTTTTGCGAGTAGCGCAGGTTATCTTCGATATAGGTATTAAATACGCCTTTGGAGAGCGCCGCTTCATCGCCGCCGCCGGTCCAAACACGCTGACCTTTTTTACCCATGATGATTGCCGTACCGGTGTCCTGGCAGGTTGGCAACACGCCTTTGGCTGCGATTTCGGAGTTTCTCAGGAACTGCAGCGCCACGTACTTATCGTTTTCGCTGGCTTCGGGATCATGGAGAATTGAGGCGACTTGCTGTTGGTGTTCTGGGCGGAGCATGAAGGAGGCATCGTGGAAGGCTTGCTGGGCCAGTAGCGTAAGTGCTTCAGGGGCTACTTTCAGGATTGTTTCGCCTTCAAACTCGCCGACGCTGACGTGATCGGATGTCAGCAGGTAGTACTCAGTTTTGTCTTCCCCCAGTGGGAAAGCCGCCTGGTAAGTGAATTCAACTTTTGACATTTGCTTCCAGCCTTTTCATTTTTCTCAGGAATTTTAAAATTCTCTGTGTCTTCATGGTGGCGTGCCGTACCAACGTGGACGGCACGCGAACTGTGATTACAGGAAACCGTACATTGCGGCGAAGATCCAACCAAAGACACAGGATACGCTTACGCCGATCAAGCCAGGCAGAATGAAGCTGTGGTTGATAACGAAGCGGCCGATGTGGGTGGTGCCGGAACGGTCAAACTGGATTGCAGCCAGATCGCTCGGGTAGGTCGGCAGAATGTAGTAACCGTAACATGCCGGAGCAGAAGCCACGATGTACGCGGGATCAACCCCGATTGCCAGCGCGACCGGAACAATCGCTGCCAGCGCCGCTGCCTGGGAGTTTACAAATTTGGATACCAGCAGCAGAACAATTGCATAGGCCCACGGATACTCTTTCACCATATTGCCCAGCACACCTTCGATTTCTGTCATGTGCGCGCCGAACATTGTTTCGGCCATCCAGGCAATACCGTACACCGCCACAATCGCGATCATACCGGAACGGAAGACTTCGTTTTTAGATATTGAAGCGGGATTGGTCTTCGTCAGGATAATAATCAGCGCACCGGTCAGCAGCATGAACATCTGGATAACCAGCACCATTGACAGCGGTTTGCCGCTAAAGGTAGGACGCAACTCAGAGAACGCGCCAAGCACGGCAACCACGGCAATAGCGGCCAGGAAGATCCACATGGCCAACCAGTTGCTTTTCGGCAGCTTTTTGTCTAACAGCGTGGCGGTATCGCCATACACATAGTTATGGTTTTCAGGTACGGAAATGAACTTCTGGAACTCTTCATCTTTATCCAGATCCTTACCACGGAACCAGCTGAAGATACCGATCGCCAGGATACCCAACAGGGTAGACGGGATGGTGATGCTGAGCAGGTCGAGGAATTCGAGATGCTTGCCTTCAAACGTTACGTTACCCAGCATTGCCACCAGCGACACAACGGCTACAGAAACCGGGCTGGCGATAATCCCCATCTGTGCACCGATAGAACTCGCCGCCATCGGACGTTCCGGGCGAATATTGTTCTTAATGGCAACGTCATAAATGATTGGCAGGATGGTGTATACCACGTGCCCTGTACCGCAGAGAATCGTCAGGGTGCAGGTAACGAAAGGTGCGACGATGGAAACGTATTTTGGGTTACGGCGCAGCAGCTTTTCAGCGATTTGCAGCATAACGTCAAGGCCGCCGGAGGCTTGCAAGGTTGCCGATGCGGCCACCACGGCAATAATAACCAGCATTACATCTACAGGTGGTTTACCCGGCTGGAGATGGAAAACGAAAACCAGAATGACCAGGCCGATACCGCCTAATAAACCCAGCGCGATACCGCCCTTTCTGGCACCATAAAACAAACATATTAATATTATGAGAAGTTGTATACTAAATAACATTTTATTTACCCTCGCGAAAAACCCAGTCAATTTTTGAAAAAATGGATCGGTGCCACATTCTTTTTTGCCAGAATAAGCATCAAAAAATGGTCAGTATTCGATATGTCCGTATTTGCGATTAATGTTCAAATGTCTTGCTAGAATGTTTTTTCAAATTTATGGAAATATTTAGCTTTTTTCTGTGGCTTTGATCAGAGGAGAAAATCCTCAGGCGATGGGAAGCAGAGCTGGGCATGGAAAGCTGCGGTTGACGCTGTAATTTATCTGTTTTGCGTTTTCCGCTATTACTTGAACCACCGACAGAATGGGTGAGTAGATTATTTATGTGATCACGGTCACGCCATCTCATAATGTGATGAGGTCGGCGTGCGGATACTTTTATTTGCTCACAAAAATGTACGGTGTCCATGGTACGTAGCATGGTCTCCATTGCTACCAGTCTAGATTTTTTATGTCTGGTTAATTTCAGACTAATCCTTTATGGGTAAAAATACACACTCTGCGAGTTAGATAATACTTAATTAACTTTTGTTAGCGATTTTGAAATTAAAAACAGTGTGATGGTTGTCAATATTAAAATAATACATTTAACATGCCGGATACAAATATATTTGATCTAACGCAAATTTATAATTTTACAGTGCCAGCTGGTGAAATTGGGATTTTTCATTATTTTAATAATTGTTACTTTCAAATAACAAATAATCCCAAGTGTATTTATTGGCAATATTGTTTAAGCAATGAGTAGTGTTCAGCCTGCACGCGATAACGATAAACAGGTCTGCCGGTCACGCCATAATGGATGCTGGTAAATAAGATGTGACAATTGACGAGCCAGATAAGGTATTTACGGCAAGAGACGCGCGAGATATTGACCTCGTTGGCCAGCTCATCCGTGGAGAACTCCTGATCCTGGTGCTCATCAATCCACTGACACAGCGTGCGTAACGTTTGTGGCGTTAACCCTTTAGGTAAGCGCCGTGCTTCCTGTTCATTGGAAGAGCTGCCGTGAATCAGCTGGTCAAGCTCAGACTGTTCATAGTACTGATGCTTGTCCATTTCATTTTTCTTGTGCAGCCAGCCGGTGAGCGCCTCTTCAAACCGGGAAGCCTGGAAAGGTTTGATCAGGTAGTCAACAACACCGTAGTGAAGTGAATCTTTGATGGTGGTGGCATCAGCGGCGGAAGAGATGACGATGACATCACACTTGCAACCTTCGCTGTGCAGAACCGGTAGCAGGTCCAGACCGTTTTCTTTTTGCATATAAATATCTAGCAAAATCAGATCGATATGATGACCGCTATGAAAGATTATCTCTTTTGCTTTCTCCAGCGTGGAGGCTGTGCCGCAGCAGTGAAAACCGGAGAGTTGTGCGACATAACGGCGGTTTAATTCCGCTACCATTGCATCGTCATCGACAATTAAGACATTGATCATCTGCTGGCCCTCTCACCATTCCACGGTAACTGTACAAAAAATTGGGTGAAGATCCCTGGTTCAGACTCGACGGAAATATTACCGCCAACGTTTTCAACCTGTTGTTTAACAAGCGCTAAACCAACGCCCCGTTCGGTTCCTTTTGACGAAACGCCCTTCTCAAAGATGTGCTCAATGTTTTCGGGGGCAATCCCCGGACCATCGTCATTCACTTCGCAATGCAACCAGCCGTGTCGATAATGCAAGGATACGCTGATCTCACCACCAGGTTCTTGACCTAGCGCCTCCAGGGCGTTTTCAATCAGATTCCCCAGAACGGTAATCAGTACCGCCACCTGATCTTCGTTGCTATTTTCCGGTAACTGGCTTTCATTGCTAATGACCAGACTATGGCCTAAATCAGATGTGCGATTAATCTTACTGAGTAAAAATCCTGCGATCACCGGTGATTTTATTTTTCCTAACAGTGAGCCAATTTCTTCCTGATAATTGTTTGCGGTCTTCAGGATGTAATTTTCAAGCTGCTTATAACTTTTCAGATGCAATAATCCCAGAATCACGTGCAATTTATTCATGAATTCGTGGGATCGTTCACGAAGTGCGTCGGCATAGTTGACCATACCATCCAGACGTTGCATTAGTTTTCGGACTTCAGTCTTATCTCTGAAGGTTGAAATGGCACCGATGATTTTACCGTTGCTGAGTACCGGGACCGTGTTAATTAAGAGTAGCCGATCCTTCACCATGATCTCTTCATCGCGGCGCGGCGTACCGTCATGTAGTACCTGTGAAAAATCGACCACCTGTGACCACGCATGGCTGAGTGTGGAGAGCTGGGCATCATCTTGTGATTTGTGATAATCCAGCAGCTCCTGCGCCGCCTGGTTAATCAGGGTCACTTCACCGCATTCGTCAACGGCAATAACACCTTCCTTTATAGAGTGCAGCATCGCCTGGCGTTGTTCGAACAGATTGGAGATTTCATAAGGCTCCAGGCCAAACAGAATGCGCTTGAGGACTTTGACAAATACCCATGTGCCGAGCAGTCCAACCAGCACGCCAAATAAGATTGACCAGATGATGCTGCCGCGGCTGTTATTGATCTGCTCAGTCACCCGGCTTAGCTCAAGGCCGATCGACACCACGCCAATCTGCCGATGATGTTCGTCATAGATAGGAGTAAATACACGTAGAGCTTTAGCCAGGAATCCGCGATTAATGGCGACATTCTCTTTACCCTGCAGGGCCAGCAATATGTCATCACCTTTAAATGGCTGACCGATTCGCTGCGCTTCGGGATGGGAGTAACGAATGCTTTGCATATCAGTGACGACGATAAACAAAAAGTCGTTGCTCTTATTCACCGCCTGGGCAATCGCCTGAATGCCGCTTTCCTCGGGCTTTTTCATTAGTCCCTGGCGGATCTCCGGAGAGTTGGCTAGCGTTCGCGCGACCGCAAGAGCTTTACTCGCTAATGCATCGCGCGTCATGTTGCTGATCTGCGAGAAATAAATCAGATGAACGACAAGCAGCACGGAGAAGAGTACTGCACTAACCATGAGGATCACGGTGGTGCCAAGCTTCATCGGGCGTTTACGTATAGCAGTACGTTGCAGGGAGTATCTCATCACGGTCCTGAAATCACGGTTTGTGCGGGTATTATTGCCTGATGGGGTGCGTAATTCAAAGGTGGTAGGGATTATGGCGCTTAAGTTGTCAGTCCTTCTTCTTTATATAGCGTAGAGTGAATTTCTTTCTATATAGAGGTTTTCATACCGATTCTCTCCCTTTTTAGGGACGCTTACAGATAATTTCCTTACGATTGTGGATAACTCTGTGCGTAAATGGGTATAAGGCGGGGTTTTGCTGTGGAATGCAGCAGTCAGTCATTTTTCTGTCATTTAAGGGTTGCGGGCCGCAGGAAACTCCCTATAATGCGCCTCCA
>NZ_JAOWGS010000006.1:0-342 GCF_030333035.1 Citrobacter sp. Cpo015
GCCGGATAAGGTGCTTGCGCCGCATCCGGCAACCGTTGTGCCTGATGGCGCTACGCTTATCAGGCCTACGAAACTACAGATCAGATATAAAGCCTGTAGGCCGGATAAGGCGCTTGCGCCGCATCCGGCAACCATTGTGCCTGATGGCGCTGCGCTTATCAGGCCTACGAAACTACAGACCAGGTATAAAGCCTGTAGGCCGGATAAGGTGCTTGCGCCGCATCCGGCAACGGTTGTGCCTGATGGCGCTGCGCTTATCAGGCCTACGAAACTACAGATCAGGTATAAAGCCTGTAGGCCGGATAAGGTGCTTGCGCCGCATCCGGCAACCGTTGTGCCTGA
>NZ_JAOWGS010000037.1:0-92946 GCF_030333035.1 Citrobacter sp. Cpo015
AGTCTCTCAAATTTTTGCAAGTCGATGATGAATCGAAAGAAACATCTTCGGGTTGTGAGGTTAAGCGACTAAGCGTACACGGTGGATGCCCTGGCAGTCAGAGGCGATGAAGGACGTGCTAATCTGCGATAAGCGTCGGTAAGGTGATATGAACCGTTATAACCGGCGATTTCCGAATGGGGAAACCCAGTGTGATTCGTCACACTATCATTACGTGAATACATAGCGTAATGAAGCGAACCGGGGGAACTGAAACATCTAAGTACCCCGAGGAAAAGAAATCAACCGAGATTCCCCCAGTAGCGGCGAGCGAACGGGGAGCAGCCCAGAGTCTGAATCAGCATGTGTGTTAGTGGAAGCGTCTGGAAAGTCGCACGATACAGGGTGAAAGTCCCGTACACAAAAGTGCATGTGTTGTGAACTCGAAGAGTAGGGCGGGACACGTGGTATCCTGTCTGAATATGGGGGGACCATCCTCCAAGGCTAAATACTCCTGACTGACCGATAGTGAACCAGTACCGTGAGGGAAAGGCGAAAAGAACCCCGGCGAGGGGAGTGAAAAAGAACCTGAAACCGTGTACGTACAAGCAGTGGGAGCACCCTTCGGGGTGTGACTGCGTACCTTTTGTATAATGGGTCAGCGACTTATATTCTGTAGCAAGGTTAACCGAATAGGGGAGCCGAAGGGAAACCGAGTCTTAACTGGGCGTTAAGTTGCAGGGTATAGACCCGAAACCCGGTGATCTAGCCATGGGCAGGTTGAAGGTTGGGTAACACTAACTGGAGGACCGAACCGACTAATGTTGAAAAATTAGCGGATGACTTGTGGCTGGGGGTGAAAGGCCAATCAAACCGGGAGATAGCTGGTTCTCCCCGAAAGCTATTTAGGTAGCGCCTCGTGAATTCATCTTCGGGGGTAGAGCACTGTTTCGGCTAGGGGGTCATCCCGACTTACCAACCCGATGCAAACTGCGAATACCGAAGAATGTTATCACGGGAGACACACGGCGGGTGCTAACGTCCGTCGTGAAGAGGGAAACAACCCAGACCGCCAGCTAAGGTCCCAAAGTCATGGTTAAGTGGGAAACGATGTGGGAAGGCACAGACAGCCAGGATGTTGGCTTAGAAGCAGCCATCATTTAAAGAAAGCGTAATAGCTCACTGGTCGAGTCGGCCTGCGCGGAAGATGTAACGGGGCTAAACCATGCACCGAAGCTGCGGCAGCGACACTATGTGTTGTTGGGTAGGGGAGCGTTCTGTAAGCCGTTGAAGGTGTACTGTGAGGTATGCTGGAGGTATCAGAAGTGCGAATGCTGACATAAGTAACGATAATGCGGGTGAAAAACCCGCACGCCGGAAGACCAAGGGTTCCTGTCCAACGTTAATCGGGGCAGGGTGAGTCGACCCCTAAGGCGAGGCCGAAAGGCGTAGTCGATGGGAAACAGGTTAATATTCCTGTACTTGGTGTTACTGCGAAGGGGGGACGGAGAAGGCTATGTTAGCCGGGCGACGGTTGTCCCGGTTTAAGCATGTAGGCGGAGGTTCCAGGTAAATCCGGTACCTTTTAACGCTGAGGTGTGATGACGAGGCACTACGGTGCTGAAGTAACAAATGCCCTGCTTCCAGGAAAAGCCTCTAAGCATCAGGTAACACGAAATCGTACCCCAAACCGACACAGGTGGTCAGGTAGAGAATACCAAGGCGCTTGAGAGAACTCGGGTGAAGGAACTAGGCAAAATGGTGCCGTAACTTCGGGAGAAGGCACGCTGATATGTAGGTGAAGTGGTTTACCCATGGAGCTGAAATCAGTCGAAGATACCAGCTGGCTGCAACTGTTTATTAAAAACACAGCACTGTGCAAACACGAAAGTGGACGTATACGGTGTGACGCCTGCCCGGTGCCGGAAGGTTAATTGATGGGGTTATCCGTAAGGAGAAGCTCTTGATCGAAGCCCCGGTAAACGGCGGCCGTAACTATAACGGTCCTAAGGTAGCGAAATTCCTTGTCGGGTAAGTTCCGACCTGCACGAATGGCGTAATGATGGCCAGGCTGTCTCCACCCGAGACTCAGTGAAATTGAACTCGCTGTGAAGATGCAGTGTACCCGCGGCAAGACGGAAAGACCCCGTGAACCTTTACTATAGCTTGACACTGAACACTGGTCCTTGATGTGTAGGATAGGTGGGAGGCTTTGAAGTGTGGACGCCAGTCTGCATGGAGCCATCCTTGAAATACCACCCTTTAATGGCTGGTGTTCTAACGTAGACCCGTAATCCGGGTTGCGGACAGTGTCTGGTGGGTAGTTTGACTGGGGCGGTCTCCTCCTAAAGAGTAACGGAGGAGCACGAAGGTTAGCTAATCCTGGTCGGACATCAGGAGGTTAGTGCAAAGGCATAAGCTAGCTTGACTGCGAGAGTGACGGCTCGAGCAGGTGCGAAAGCAGGTCTTAGTGATCCGGTGGTTCTGAATGGAAGGGCCATCGCTCAACGGATAAAAGGTACTCCGGGGATAACAGGCTGATACCGCCCAAGAGTTCATATCGACGGCGGTGTTTGGCACCTCGATGTCGGCTCATCACATCCTGGGGCTGAAGTAGGTCCCAAGGGTATGGCTGTTCGCCATTTAAAGTGGTACGCGAGCTGGGTTTAGAACGTCGTGAGACAGTTCGGTCCCTATCTGCCGTGGGCGCTGGAGAATTGAGGGGGGCTGCTCCTAGTACGAGAGGACCGGAGTGGACGCATCACTGGTGTTCGGGTTGTCATGCCAATGGCATTGCCCGGTAGCTAAATGCGGAAGAGATAAGTGCTGAAAGCATCTAAGCACGAAACTTGCCCCGAGATGAGTTCTCCCTGACCCTTTAAGGGTCCTGAAGGAACGTTAAAGACGATGACGTTGATAGGTCGGGTGTGTAAGTGTAGCGATACATTGAGCTAACCGATACTAATGAACCGTGAGGCTTAACCTTACAACGCCGAAGATGTTTTGGCGAAAGACAGACACAAGATTCAGTTTGATTACAGATGACATCGACATGCCCAGGAGGTGTGTTGATAAACAGAATTTGCCTGGCGGCTGTAGCGCGGTGGTCCCACCTGACCCCATGCCGAACTCAGAAGTGAAACGCCGTAGCGCCGATGGTAGTGTGGGGTCTCCCCATGCGAGAGTAGGGAACTGCCAGGCATCAAATTGCAGTAAACCGGGATGAAAATCCGGGTGGTGACAAAGAAATTCGGTGGAGCGGTAGTTCAGTTGGTTAGAATACCTGCCTGTCACGCAGGGGGTCGCGGGTTCGAGTCCCGTCCGTTCCGCCACTTATTAGAAAATTAAGCCTGCTACTAAGCAGGCTTAATGATAAGAAGATTTAGGGGCGTAGCTCAGTTGGTAGAGCACCGGTCTCCAAAACCGGGTGTCGCGAGTTCGAGTCTCTCCGCCCCTGCCAGAAACAATCCTTAGCATTATTGCTAAGGATTTTTTTTTACCTGTAATTTGAGTTTTTCCTTCTTTCTATTTTACTCCCGGCATCCTTGCCAGCGTTTTCCTTAATCTTCCAGAATATTCGTTCTCAGCAGATCGCAAATCAGCGCATGTTTATCGCTATTTTGCAGCCAAACTGCATATAACGGGCGTGAAAGCGTTGTACTGTCGGTAACCGTATGGAGATCGCTTTTACCTTTAGCCCAGCTGACCGGTAGCCAGCTAAAACCTTTGAGGACTGAAAGTTGCTGCCTGGCTAATTCTGCCGAACTGGTGGTAAGTACCGGCACTTCATCTCCCGCAATCAATCCAGCCTCGTGTTGCTGAAAGTCAGGTCCCCATTCCAGACGCAGATAATTCAGTTCATCTTTGGTTTGTGAAGGAGAGCTGCAATACAGCGCCAGCGTGAAATATCCCAACAGTTGGCTGCTAAATTCGTCCATTTTGGGCGTTTCGGTAGTAATCAATAGATCAAGCTGTCGTTCATGAAGCTGTTTTACTAACGACTGTCGCTGCGCGATCCTCGCTTCAAATTGCAGGCTGGATTGTGGCTCCTGGGATTGGTACAAACGCCCCAGCCAGCCATTAAGCATGCATTCCCAGAGGGATGCGCTGGCACCAATAGAAAACTCGTTATGCCGCGAGGTATTCGCAACCTCCTTACGTGCTGCTTGCCACGTATTCATCAGCGTTTCAGCGTAAGGTAATAATTTTTCACCTGCAGCGGTTAAACGGATATTGTTTCTGTGTCGGGTGAACAGGTTTACACCCAATTGATTTTCCAGTTGTCTGATCCGAAAACTAACCGCTGATTGGGTCAGATAGAGCGCTTCAGCAGCCCTGCCAAAGTGGCGTGTCCGGCTAACTTCCAGGAAAGTTTTTAACAATTCCGTATCCACAACTCGCTCCATAAAATTATTTGTCGTTATGATTTAAATCTTTTGTTTGACGCTCTGTCAAGCGTAACTAATACTCCGCGCCATAAATAGCTCGGCCAAAGAATTAGGAGCGTGCAGGATGGCGGAAAGCTTTACGACGACTAATCGATATTTCGATAATAAATATTATCCCCGCGGATTCTCCCGTCATGGTGATTTCACCATTAAAGAAGCACAACTGCTTGAGCGTCACGGTTATGCTTTCAACGAGCTGGATCTGGGCAAGCGTGAGCCGGTAACGGAAGAAGAAAAACTGTTTGTTGCGGTATGCCGTGGTGAGCGCGAACCGGTTACCGAAGCTGAACGTGTGTGGTCCAAATACATGACGCGCATTAAGCGTCCAAAACGCTTCCACACGCTGTCTGGCGGGAAACCTCAGGTGGAAGGTGCGGAAGACTACACCGAATCTGATGATTAATAAAAAAGGGCGAAAGCCCTTTTTTTATGCCAGTAGTTTCTGCAAATGAATGAGTAATCTGTCTATCGCCCGATACCCAACAGCTTCCTGTAAGTGCTGGCGAGAGATATGGTCAGATTGTTCTATATCCGCGATCGTTCGAGCGACCTTTATCAGGCGTAACCATGCGCGGATGGATAATCCGAGATGCGCGAGCGTTTCTTCAAGCCACTGCGCATCGTCGCTACGCAGTGGACAGTATTTATGGATATCCTGACTGTCCAGGTGCGCATTTAACTTATTCTGCCGCTGATACTGACGCTCTCGTGCTGCCATAACGCGTTGCTTCACCGTTGCGCTATCTTCCCCTTTTACCTGGCTCTGGCTGAGTATGCCGGGCGGCGGTAAGGGGATTTCGAGGGAGAGATCGAAGCGGTCAAGAAATGGACCTGATAATCGATTGAGGTAGCGTAGCGTCTGCTCTGGGGTACAGCGGTTATGGTTCCCCTGATAATGTCCTGTTGGGCTGGGATTCATGGCAGCAATAAGCTGAAAACGCGCGGGGTAAGTTATTTTTGCCCGAGTGCGGGATAAATGAATCTGCCCGGACTCAATGGGCTCTCGCAGTGCATCCAGCGTGCGCCGCTCAAACTCGGGAAGTTCATCCAGAAACAGTATGCCGTTATGCGCCAGAGATATCTCGCCTGGCGCAGGAATAGAGCCTCCACCGACCATGGCGGTTAATGAAGCACTGTGATGCGGCGAACGAAAAGGGCGTTGTTTCCACTGTTTTTGTAGCGTGTCGGAATTGACCAGACTTAGAATCGCGGCGCTTTCCAGTGCTTCATCATTGCTCAGTGGCGGAAGCAATCCTCTCAGGCGACTGGCCAGCATGGTCTTACCCGTTCCCGGCGGCCCGATGAGTAAGAGGTTATGACCGCCAGCTGCGGTAAGCTCCAGCCCGCGTTTACCCTGTTCCTGGCCGATAACATCGCTCAGATCATCTGCTAATGCGCAGGGGGTAAAATCTGCCGATGATGGTCTGTCTAAATCATGCTTACCTTCGAGAAATGCGCATACGGCCTGTAGATGATCGGCTATCAGGCACCCTTCACCGTGTATCAGTCCCACTTCAGCTGCATTCTCTTTTGCGACAATAATTCTCCTGCCTGCGCGAATAGCTTCAGTTGCACTTGATATCGCACCGGGAACGCCGCGTAACGCGCCTGTAAGCGCTAATTCGCCTACCAGCTCATATGTATCGAGGTTATGGGTTGTAAGCTGCTCAGACGCTGCCAGAAGCGCAACTGCGATAGGTAAATCATATCGTCCCCCTTCTTTCGGGAGATCGGCCGGAGCGAGGTTTATGGTTATCTTCTTCGCCGGGAATTCATAACCGCTATTAATAATCGCACTGCGAACTCGATCGCGAGCCTCTTTTACCGTTGTTTCGGGTAATCCCACCATGGTTAAACCAGGCAAACCATTACTGATATGTACCTCGATGGTAATGGCTGGCGCATTCACGCCCAGCGCAGCGCGTGTGTGAACAATCGATAGTGACATAAGCCCTCCTGATGAAAGCATTATGTCGCAATACATCGCGGCAAGATTTCACATAATTACGGTTTTTAGAGGCTTATTCCCGTGTTTTTATGTAGCTCAATACTGCTTGCATAAAGCCTGGAATAGCGCTCGCAAACGCTTTTGAATAACGTTTTTAGTAGGGAACGGGTTGCCGAGAATCACCTGAAACGTGAAATATTTTCACTTTTGATTTTTTGTATAAAAAACAACGATATTTATCTAAACCGTTAACGGCGTCAGAAAAACGAATAAAAAAATATCTTGTGTCATTTGCAAATTCTATGGTAACTCTTTAGGTATTCCTTCGAACAAGATGCAAGAAAATACAAAAATGACAGCCCTTCTACGAGTGATTAGCCTGGTCGTGATTAGCGTGGTGGTGATTATTATCCCACCGTGCGGGGCTGCACTTGGACGAGGAAAGGCTTAGAAAACAAGCCTTAACGAACTAAGACCCCCGCACCGAAAGGTCCGGGGGTTTTTTTTGACCTTAAAAACATACACGAGGAGCAGAAAGTGAACGGTAGCATAAAATTCTGTTTCTCAAGATTTACGGCGGGGATGTAACTATGAATGGGGCACAGTGGGTGGTACATGCGTTGCGTGCACAAGGGGTTCAAACCGTCTTTGGTTATCCTGGTGGCGCAATTATGCCGGTTTACGATGCGTTGTATGACGGCGGCGTAGAACACCTGTTGTGCCGACACGAGCAGGGCGCGGCAATGGCGGCAATTGGCTATGCCCGTGCGACCGGTAAAACCGGCGTGTGTATCGCCACTTCAGGTCCTGGCGCTACCAACCTGATCACCGGACTTGCCGATGCGCTGTTAGATTCTGTTCCTGTGGTGGCGATCACCGGTCAGGTGGCCTCACCTTTCATCGGAACGGATGCGTTCCAGGAAGTGGACGTTCTGGGTATGTCTTTGTCCTGCACCAAACACAGTTTCCTGGTGCAGTCACTGGAAGAGCTGCCGCGCATCATGGCAGAGGCTTTCGCTGTGGCGAACTCCGGTCGTCCGGGTCCGGTTCTGGTTGATATCCCGAAAGACATCCAGCTGGCCAGCGGTACGCTGGAGCCGTATTTTACGACCGTCGAAAACGTAGAGGTTTTCCCGCACGCTGACGTTGAGCAGGCGCGTAAAATGCTGGCGCAGGCGCAAAAGCCGATCCTGTACGTTGGTGGCGGCGTTGGTATGGCGCAGGCGGTCCCGGCCCTGCGTGAATTTATCGCGGTAACCCAGATGCCGGTCGCCTGCACGTTGAAGGGGCTGGGTGCAGTAGAGGCTGACTACCCATACTATTTGGGCATGTTGGGGATGCACGGCACTAAAGCGGCAAATTTCGCAGTGCAAGAATGTGATTTATTGATTGCAGTGGGCGCGCGTTTTGATGACCGGGTGACCGGCAAGCTGAATACCTTCGCACCGAACGCCAGCGTGATCCACATGGATATCGACCCTGCGGAAATGAACAAGCTGCGCCAGGCGCACGTCGCCCTGCAGGGTGATTTAAATTCTCTGCTGCCGGCATTGCAGCAATCTCTGAAGATTGACGCATGGCGTCAGCATAGCGCTGAACTGCGCACAGAGCATACCTGGCGCTATGATCATCCCGGTGAGGCTATCTACGCGCCACTGTTGTTGAAGCAGTTGTCCGATCGCAAGCCTGCGGACAGCGTAGTGACAACGGATGTTGGTCAGCATCAGATGTGGTCGGCGCAGCATATGACCTACACCCGCCCGGAAAATTTCATCACCTCGAGCGGCCTGGGTACGATGGGCTTTGGCCTGCCAGCAGCGGTTGGCGCGCAGGTTGCTCGCCCGAACGATACGGTAATCTGTATCTCCGGCGACGGTTCCTTCATGATGAATGTACAGGAACTGGGCACCGTAAAACGCAAGCAGTTGCCGCTGAAAATAGTCTTACTCGACAACCAGCGGTTAGGCATGGTGCGACAATGGCAGCAGCTGTTTTTCCAGGAACGTTATAGCGAAACCACCCTTACCGATAACCCCGATTTCCTCATGTTGGCCAGCGCCTTCGGCATACCAGGTCAACACATCACCCGTAAAGACCAGGTTGAAGCGGCACTCGACACCATGCTGAACAGCGAGGGGCCATACCTGCTTCATGTCTCAATCGACGAACTTGAGAATGTCTGGCCTCTGGTACCGCCAGGTGCCAGTAACTCAGAAATGCTGGAGAAATTATCATGATGCAACATCAGGTCGCCGTTGAGGCTCGTTTCAATCCGGAAACGTTAGAACGTGTTTTACGCGTGGTACGCCATCGCGGTTTTCAGGTGTGCTCCATGAATATGGAAGCCGCCAGCGATGCGCAAAATATAAATATCGAATTGACCGTTGCCAGCCCCCGGTCGGTCGACTTACTGTTTAGTCAGTTAAGTAAACTGGTAGACGTTGCACACGTTGCTATCTGCCAGAGCACAACCACATCACAACAAATCCGCGCCTGAGCGCAAAAGGAAGAAAAATGACGACGAAAAAAGCTGATTACATTTGGTCTAATGGCGAGATGATTCGTTGGGAAGACGCGAAGGTTCACGTGATGTCCCACGCGCTGCACTACGGTACTTCTGTATTTGAAGGCATCCGTTGCTACGATTCTCACAAAGGGCCGGTGGTGTTCCGTCATCGCGAACATATGCAGCGTCTGCGTGATTCAGCCAAGATCTATCGTTTTCCGGTTTCTCAGAGCGTTGATGAGCTGATGGAAGCTTGCCGCGAGGTGATTCGTAAAAACAATCTGACCAGCGCCTATATTCGTCCGCTGGTGTTTGTTGGCGACGTGGGGATGGGCGTTAACCCGCCAGCGGGATACACCACTGACGTGATCATCGCCGCGTTCCCGTGGGGTGCTTACCTTGGTGCAGAAGCGCTGGAGCAGGGGATCGACGCGATGGTTTCTTCCTGGAACCGCGTTGCGCCGAACACCATCCCTACTGCTGCTAAAGCTGGCGGTAACTATCTGTCTTCGCTACTGGTGGGTAGCGAAGCGCGTCGTCATGGCTATCAGGAAGGCATTGCGCTGGACGTGAATGGCTACATCTCCGAAGGTGCGGGCGAAAACCTGTTTGAAGTAAAAGACGGCATTCTGTTTACCCCGCCGTTTACCTCTTCCGCGCTGCCGGGTATCACTCGTGACGCGATCATTAAGCTGGCGAAAGATCTCGATATCGAAGTGCGTGAGCAGGTGCTGTCTCGTGAATCACTGTACCTGGCCGACGAAGTGTTCATGTCCGGTACCGCGGCCGAAATCACCCCAGTACGCAGTGTCGATGGTATCCAGGTGGGCGAAGGCCGCTGCGGTCCGGTCACCAAACGCATCCAGCAGGCCTTCTTTGGCCTCTTCACCGGTGAAACGGAAGATAAATACGGCTGGTTGGATTCAGTAAACCAATAACAAAATTAATATTTCCCCAAAATAATTCACGTTGCAGGAAGACGGCAACGCAGCAAGTCCCAGGAACTTACTGTAGTAAGTGACTGGGGTGAGCGAGGCGGCCAACGCACCTGCGGCGTGAAGTATGCAGGGGAAAGACAGACGGGAGTTAATCAAGCATGCCTAAGTATCGTTCTGCTACCACCACCCACGGCCGCAATATGGCGGGTGCCCGCGCATTGTGGCGCGCCACCGGGATGACCGATGATGACTTCGGTAAACCGATTATCGCTGTGGTGAACTCCTTTACCCAGTTTGTGCCGGGTCACGTCCACCTGCGCGATCTCGGTAAGCTGGTTGCCGAACAAATCGAAGCCTCAGGCGGCGTGGCGAAAGAGTTCAACACCATTGCTGTGGATGATGGTATCGCCATGGGTCATGGCGGCATGCTGTATTCACTGCCGTCGCGTGAGCTGATCGCTGACTCCGTTGAGTACATGGTTAACGCCCACTGCGCCGATGCGATGGTCTGTATCTCCAACTGCGACAAAATCACCCCCGGGATGTTAATGGCCTCTTTGCGCCTGAATATTCCTGTGATCTTTGTTTCCGGCGGTCCGATGGAAGCCGGGAAAACCAAGCTCTCTGACCAAATCATCAAGCTCGACCTGGTTGATGCGATGATTCAGGGCGCTGACCCGAAAGTTTCCGACTCACAAAGCGAGCAGGTTGAACGTTCCGCTTGCCCAACCTGCGGCTCCTGTTCCGGTATGTTCACCGCTAACTCGATGAACTGCCTGACCGAAGCGCTGGGCTTGTCGCAGCCAGGTAACGGTTCGCTGTTGGCGACTCACGCCGACCGTAAAGAACTGTTCCTCACCGCAGGCCAGCGCATCGTCGAGCTGACCAAACGTTATTATGAGCAGGATGATGCCTCCGCCCTGCCGCGCAACATTGCCAGCAAGGCAGCGTTTGAGAACGCCATGACGCTGGATATCGCCATGGGCGGCTCCACCAATACCGTTCTGCACTTACTGGCGGCCGCGCAGGAAGCGGAAATCGACTTCACCATGAGTGATATCGACAAGCTGTCCCGCAAAGTCCCGCAGCTGTGTAAAGTGGCGCCGAGTACGCAGAAATACCATATGGAAGACGTGCACCGCGCAGGCGGCGTACTGGGTATTTTAGGCGAACTGGATCGTGCTGGACTGCTGAACCGCGACGTGAAAAACGTGCTGGGGCTGACTCTGCCGCAAACGCTCGATCGGTATGACGTGATGTTGACCAAAGACGACGCGGTGAAAAAAATGTTCCGTGCAGGCCCGGCCGGCATTCGTACTACCCAGGCGTTCTCACAGGATTGCCGTTGGGATACGCTTGATGACGATCGCGCTGAAGGCTGCATTCGCTCGCTGGAGCATGCTTACAGCAAAGACGGCGGTCTAGCAGTTCTGTACGGTAACTTCGCAGAAAACGGCTGTATTGTAAAAACCGCAGGCGTGGATGACAGCATCCTGAAATTCACCGGCCCGGCAAAAGTGTATGAAAGCCAGGACGATGCGGTTGAAGCCATCCTCGGCGGTAAAGTGGTGGCTGGCGACGTGGTTGTCATTCGCTACGAAGGGCCGAAAGGCGGGCCTGGCATGCAGGAAATGCTCTACCCCACCACCTTCCTGAAATCGATGGGCCTCGGTAAGGCTTGCGCGCTGATTACCGACGGTCGTTTCTCCGGCGGTACTTCGGGGCTTTCCATTGGTCACGTTTCTCCGGAAGCGGCCAGCGGCGGTAATATCGCGATTATCGAAGATGGTGACATGATTGCCATCGATATCCCGAATCGTGGTATTCAACTTCAACTGAGTGATGCGGAAATCGCTGCGCGCCGTGAAGCGCAGGAAGCTCGCGGTGACAAAGCCTGGACGCCAAAAGATCGTCAGCGTCAGGTCTCCTTTGCACTGCGCGCCTACGCCAGCCTGGCAACCAGTGCCGACAAAGGTGCGGTGCGCGATAAGTCGAAGCTCGGGGGATAATGACCATGGCGGATTCACAACCTCTATCCGGCGCTCCTGAGGGCGCCGAGTATCTCAGAGCGGTACTGCGTGCGCCGGTATACGAAGCGGCACAGGTAACGCCGCTACAGAAAATGGAAAAACTCTCTTCGCGCCTCGACAACGTCATTCTGGTGAAGCGCGAAGACCGTCAACCCGTTCACAGCTTCAAGTTACGCGGTGCCTATGCCATGATGGCGGGCTTGACCGAAGAGCAAAAAGCGCATGGCGTCATTACCGCATCGGCTGGTAATCATGCTCAGGGCGTCGCGTTCTCTTCTGCGCGATTAGGCGTGAAGGCGCTGATTGTCATGCCAACGGCTACCGCCGATATCAAAGTCGACGCCGTTCGCGGCTTCGGCGGAGAAGTGCTGCTGCACGGCGCGAACTTTGATGAAGCCAAAGCCAAAGCGATTGAATTGTCGCAGCAGCAGGGTTTTACCTGGGTGCCGCCGTTCGATCATCCGATGGTGATTGCCGGGCAGGGCACGCTGGCGCTGGAGCTGCTCCAGCAGGACGCGCATCTCGATCGCGTATTCGTACCAGTTGGTGGTGGCGGTCTGGCGGCAGGTGTTGCGGTGCTAATTAAACAGCTGATGCCGCAAATCAAAGTGATTGCCGTGGAAGCGGAAGATTCGGCCTGTCTGAAAGCGGCGCTGGATGCCGGTCATCCGGTGGATCTGCCGCGAGTGGGTCTCTTTGCCGAAGGTGTGGCGGTGAAACGTATTGGCGATGAAACCTTCCGTCTGTGCCAGGAATACCTCGATGATATTATTACCGTGGATAGCGATGCTATTTGCGCAGCAATGAAAGACCTGTTCGAAGATGTACGCGCGGTGGCGGAGCCTTCCGGGGCGCTGGCGCTGGCGGGGATGAAAAAATACATCGCCCAGCATAATATTCGCGGTGAGCGTCTGGCGCATGTTCTTTCCGGCGCTAACGTTAACTTCCACGGCCTGCGCTACGTTTCCGAACGTTGCGAGCTGGGGGAACAGCGCGAAGCCTTGCTGGCCGTGACCATCCCGGAAGAAAAAGGCAGCTTCCTGAAGTTTTGCCAACTGCTGGGCGGGCGCTCGGTGACCGAGTTTAACTACCGCTTTGCTGATGCGAAAGACGCCTGCATTTTTGTCGGCGTACGTCTGAGCCGTGGGCTGGAAGAGCGTAAGGAAATCCTGCAACTGCTCAATGAGGGCGGCTATAGCGTGGTGGATCTGTCTGATGACGAGATGGCGAAGCTACACGTGCGCTATATGGTCGGTGGACGTCCGTCGAAACCCTTACAGGAACGTCTTTATAGCTTCGAATTTCCGGAGTCGCCGGGGGCGTTGCTCAAATTCCTGCATACCCTGGGGACGCACTGGAATATTTCATTGTTCCACTATCGCAGTCACGGCACTGACTATGGTCGTGTGCTGGCGGCGTTTGAGTTGGGTGAACACGAGCCTGATTTCGAAACGCGGCTGAATGAACTGGGTTATGACTGTCATGATGAAACACATAACCCGGCGTTCAGGTTCTTCCTGGCGGGTTAACGACAGCCATTAAAAAAGGGTTCATGTAAAAACATGAACCCTTTTTGCTACTGTATCAGCAGATTACAGCGTGATAACGTCGAATTCGACTTCGGTATTCACGTCAGCATCGTAATCCACACCGTCGAGGGCAAAACCGAACAGGTTCAGGAATTCCTGCTTGTATCCTGCATAGTCAGTTTCTTGCGCCAGGTTTTCGGTAGTGATCAGCGGCCACAGATCGCGACATGCCTGCTGAATGTCGTCACGCAGTTCCCAGTCATCCATACGGATACGCTGGTTGTCATCAAGCGCCACTTTATCGCCGTACAGGCTGGTGGTCATCAGACGGTTGATCTGCTCAATACAACCTTCGTGAATCCCCTGCGCTTTCATCAGCTTGAAGACCATGGAGATGTACAGTGGCATTACCGGAATCGCAGAAGATGCCTGGGTGATGACGGACTTCAGTACGGCAACGTTAGCGGAACCGTTCAGCGGTGCCAGCTGGTTACGCAGTTCTCCCGCCGCGCGATCGAGGTCTTCTTTCGCTTTGCCCAGCGCGCCGTGCCAGTAGATTGGCCAGGTCAGGTCGGTACCGATGTAGGAGTAGGCTACGGTTTTCACGCCATCAGCCAGCACGCCCGCTTCGCTCAGCGCGCCCATCCACAGTTCCCAGTCTTCGCCGCCCATGACGGTGACGGTGTTCTGAACTTCTTCTTCGGTTGCCGGCTCAATGCTGGCGGTGATGATCTGATCTTTGTTGGTATCGATCGCTTTAGAGGTGTAAACCTCACCGATTGGCTTCAGCGCTGAACGGACGATTTCACCGGTTTTCGGCATTTTACGCACTGGGGAAGCCAGTGAGTAAACCACCAGGTCAATCTGACCCAGGTCTTCTTTGATCAGTTTGATCACTTCATCACGGCATTCGTCAGAGAACGCATCGCCGTTGATGCTTTTGGAGTACAGACCTTCACGCTTGGCCGCTTCGTCGAAAGCTGCAGAGTTATACCAGCCTGCGGAACCTGGTTTGGTATCCGTGCCCGGTTTTTCGAAAAATACGCCGATAGTGGCGGCACCGCTACCAAAGGCGGCGGAAATTCTGGAAGCCAGACCGTAACCGGTGGAAGCACCGATCACCAGCACGCGAGACGGGCCGTTCTCGATTTTCCCGTTCTGCTTAACATACTCGATCTGCTTTTCCACGTTGACTTTGCAGCCAGTCGGATGGGTCGTTGTACAGATGAATCCACGAATTTTTGGTTTGATTATCATAATGATGGCTAATTAAGTTTGTATTTTCGCTGTCAAGTGCGCAATGACACCGTCTGTTCTGGCCTGCTTAACGCGATGGTTAACAAGCCCCCCACTACAATGGATCACGACATTATACAGAAAAGGAGCGCCAATACTGAATCTACCACTGATTTTAGACCTGACGCTGGCGCTACTCTGCGGATTTACGTTCCAGAACAATCTTCCAAAACGCGTCGATCAGCGGTTCATGCAGCCGCTTTTTCGGCGCGCAGACGCCAAGCTCGAACGGTGTTTTTTCGTCACTGCGCTCTAAAATCATCACGCGATTACGCACCGGCTCCGGGCTGTTTTCTAGCACCACTTCCGGCAGCAGAGCTACGCCGCAGCCCAGCGCCACCATTGAGACCATCGCTTCGTGGCCACCCACCGTGGCGTAAATTGATGGGTTGCTGATTTTGTGACGGCGGAACCACAGCTCGATACGGCGGCGTACCGGACCCTGATCGGCCATGATAAACGGCACCGTCGACCAGTCCGGCTTATCGACCGATACCTGATTTCGCACCGGGCAGGGCAGCGCCGGAGCGATCAACACAACCGTCAGATTCTCCAGCATCGAGAACGCCACCGCGCCAGGCAGCGTTTCGGGCTTACCGGCAATTGCCAGATCGGCTTCACCAGTGACCACTTTATCCATCGCATCGGCGGCGTCGCCGGTGGTGAGCTTAATTTCTACTGACGGATGCTCGGCGCGGAAACGGTCAAGGATTGGCGGCAGATGGCTGTAGGCGGCAGTTACCGAACAGAAGATATGCAGTTCGCCCGATAGCGACGGCCCTTGTTGATCTAGGGTGTGGCGTAACTGCTGGTACTGCAACAGCGTCTGTTGGGCAAACACGCGCAGCTCTTCACCTGCTTCGGTCAGCGTAACCGTACGGTTATCGCGCATAAACAGCGGCTGGCCGAGGTCTTCTTCGAGGCGCTGAATCTGCCGGGAAAGCGTGGATGGGCTGACGTGCATTGCCCGCGCGCTGCGGCCAAAGTGACGACTTTCAGCCAAATGCAGGAACATTTTCAGATCGCGTAAATCCACAGACGAGCCTCCGATTTTCTACGTTGCATAAATTGCAATGTGACGTTGTGAATATATCAATTTCCGCAATAAATTTCCTGTTGTAATGTGGATTCAATCTCGCAAATACAAATCTGCGAACCGAATAATAAGCACCACAACACAACATCACGGAGTACACCATCATGGCTAACTACTTTAATACACTGAACCTGCGCCAGCAGCTGGCACAGCTGGGTAAATGTCGCTTTATGGGTCGCGACGAATTCGCCGATGGTGCGAGCTACCTTCAGGGTAAAAAAGTGGTCATCGTCGGCTGTGGCGCCCAGGGTCTGAACCAGGGCCTGAACATGCGTGACTCCGGGCTGGATATCTCCTACGCACTGCGTAAAGAAGCCATTGCTGAGAAGCGTGCTTCCTGGCGTAAAGCGACAGAAAACGGCTTCAAAGTGGGTACCTACGAAGAGCTGATCCCGCAGGCTGATCTGGTGGTTAACCTGACTCCGGACAAGCAGCACTCCGACGTTGTGCGTTCTGTACAGCCGCTGATGAAAGACGGCGCAGCGCTGGGTTACTCCCACGGCTTCAACATCGTGGAAGTCGGCGAGCAGATCCGTAAAGACATCACCGTTGTGATGGTGGCACCGAAGTGCCCGGGTACTGAAGTTCGTGAAGAGTACAAACGTGGTTTCGGCGTACCTACGCTGATCGCCGTTCACCCGGAAAACGATCCGAAAGGCGAAGGTATGGCGATTGCTAAAGCCTGGGCTGCGGCTACTGGCGGTCACCGTGCGGGTGTGCTGGAGTCCTCCTTCGTTGCGGAAGTGAAATCTGACCTGATGGGTGAGCAGACTATCCTGTGCGGTATGCTGCAGGCCGGTTCTCTGCTGTGCTTCGATAAGCTGGTGGAAGAGGGTACTGACCCGGCATATGCTGAAAAACTGATTCAGTTCGGCTGGGAAACCATCACCGAAGCGCTGAAGCAGGGCGGCATCACTCTGATGATGGACCGTCTGTCTAACCCGGCGAAACTGCGTGCTTACGCGCTGTCCGAACAGCTGAAAGAGATCATGGCGCCGCTGTTCCAGAAACACATGGACGACATCATCTCCGGTGAATTCTCTTCCGGCATGATGGCTGACTGGGCCAACGACGATAAGAAACTGCTGACCTGGCGTGAAGAGACCGGCAAAACCGCGTTCGAAACCGCTGCCCAGTTCGACGGTAAAATCGGCGAGCAGGAATACTTTGATAAAGGCGTTCTGATGATTGCGATGGTGAAAGCGGGCGTTGAGCTGGCGTTCGAAACCATGGTGGATTCCGGCATCATCGAAGAATCTGCTTACTACGAATCACTGCACGAACTGCCGCTGATCGCCAACACTATTGCCCGTAAGCGTCTGTACGAAATGAACGTGGTTATCTCTGATACCGCAGAATACGGCAACTACCTGTTCTCTTACGCTTGCGTACCGCTGCTGAAAGAGTTCATGACCACCCTGCAGACCGGCGACCTGGGCAAAGCGATTGCTGAAGGCGCGGTAGACAACGCGCAGCTGCGTGACGTGAACGATGCGATTCGCGGCCATGCTATCGAGAAAGTGGGCCAGAAACTGCGTGGCTACATGACCGATATGAAGCGCATTGCGGTCGCAGGATAATTCCTCATAGAGGAATAGCATATCAACAGCGCTTCGTAGGCCGGATAAGCGAAGCGCTATCCGGCAAAAAAAGCCCGGTGTTTAAACACCGGGCTTTCTATTAGTTACGGTACAGCACTTTAATGATGTGGTAACCGAACTGAGTGTGCAGCGGGCCGGTTGGCTCCAGCACAGGGCAGGAAAAGACCACTTTATCGAACGCCGGAACCATCTGGCCCTGACGGAATTCGCCTAAATCACCGCCGCGTTTGCCTGATGGGCAGATGGAGTGTTTCTTCGCCAGTTTGCCGAAGTCGGCGCCGTTTTTAATCTGTTCCAGAAGATCCAGTGCCAGTTTCTCTTCTTTAACAAGGATATGCACTGCTGCTGCTGTTTTTGCCATGATCGTGCCTTCAAAAGGGGGTCTGTAAGGCTCGCGATTTTAGCATGGCTTACCGTCGATACAGCACTTTGATGATGTGGTAGCCAAATTTGGTTTTTACAGGCCCGTAAGGTTTAAGCAGTGGGCAGCTAAACACAGCGGCATCAAATGGTCCCACCATCATCCCCTGTTTGAACTCGCCCAGATCGCCTCCGTTGCGCCCAGAGGGGCAGCGAGAATAGCGTTTTGCCAAATGATCGAAGCTAATACCGCGATCCAGCTTGCTCAGGATCTCCAGAGCTAATTTCTCTTCTTTTACCAGGATATGTAGGGCTGCCGCGCTCTTAGCCATTATTTTGTTCTCATGTCTCAAAGATGTCCCATTACTTTATCACCCGTCTTAGTCGTGGACATATACTCTTCGCCATCGCGGGACAGATGTCTCGCCTGATGTATGGAAACGGGAGATGAGCGACATTTTCTCTGCCGCATTCCCTTTTGCCGGGGACCTCCGTCCTGTCCCTACAGCCATGGAGCGAGATATCATGGATACAATGAAAAAAACTGAATTTTCAGTCGGATGGCTTACCGGGCTGGGTGATATTGTTCGCGATCCACAGCTCTATGAATTATTGAAATATTGCCCTCTGGACATCATGCAGCGCTGGCGTTTTGAAGAGATCCAGCGCGGTGCCTTTATCTGTCGGCAGGGAGAAATATGTCAGCGTTTTTCGCTGATTATTGCCGGTGAAGTCGATGTTTTCTATGAGGCTGAAGATGGACGTCGTTATCGTCAAGCCCGCTACCGGAAAGGCGATATGCTGGGCGAACTCGAGATTTTTGAGTCGCGCCATTACATCTGTTCGGTAGTGGCGGTAGGACATGTGCAGCTTCTGAGCTTATCGCAGGAATACTTCAGCCGCTGGCTGGCGTTAGATAACCATTTTAACCAGCGGATGCTGCGCTTCTTTAGTCAGCAATATTACCAGCTGTCGAAAAAGGCCAGCAGCGACAATCTTTACTCGCTTTATCAGCGAGTGTGCCAGGCGTTATGGCTGCGTTATCAACAAGATGGCACGAATGAAATTTTGCTGGATAAGCTAAACCTCAGTCAGGAACTGGCGGCGACGACACGCAGTATTAACCGTATTTTACATGACCTGAAAGCGCTACAGATTATTGATACCGATGGTGAAAGTATTGTGTTGTCAGCCCCTGAAAAATTAAAGCGGGAGGCTGATATCGGATAACCGTAAGAGTGAAGGAGGCGGGAGAATGTCGCTGCAACCCCATATCCAGTTAAGCAAGGAGATGACCGGCGCACGCTATGCGCTACTTCCGGGTGATCCGCTGCGGGTCGATCGCATCGCCAATTTTCTTAATAACCCAGAATCGCTTGGTCAAAACCGTGAGTTTCGCGCCGCGCGAGGTTGGTATCAGGGGATCGAGATTTTAGTGCTCTCTACCGGAATCGGTGGACCGTCTACGGCTATTGCCATTGAAGAACTGCGTCAAATCGGTGTAAAGACCCTGATTCGTATCGGCAGCTGCGGGGCATTGCAGGATAATCTTGCGCTTGGTGACGTGATTATCGCCCATGCCGCGGTAACGGATGACGGGACCAGCCGTACCTATGCGCCTGCGGGCTATCCGGCCTGCGCCGACCCGCAGTTAACCTGGGAACTGATGGCGCAGGCGCGGCAGATGAATATTCCCGCCACATGTGGCTTGGTGCGCAGCCACGATAGTTTTTATACCGACCGGGAAGCGGAACTGGATGCGCAGTGGTCGGCACTCGGCGTTCTGGGTGCGGATATGGAAAGTGCCGCTTTGATGACCATCGGTGCGCTGCGCGGGTTACGTACGGCGTCATTACTCAATGTGGTGGTTGCCCACAACGGTTGTCTGGATAGCAGTATCAATGATTATGTCCAGCAGGAAACGTTGTGCCAACAGGGCGAAGAACGGCAAATTACTCTGGTGCTACGCGCCATTCATTCCGATAGTCAGCAAGGAGGTCAGTGATGGACTTTTTTAGCATTAACAATGTAATGGTCAACATTCCTCTCGGCGAAGGCGGCTATGCACTATCTTGGATTGAAGCCATTGGTACCGTATTTGGTCTGTTATGTATCTGGTGTGCCAGCCGGGAAAAAATCATCAATTACCTGTTTGGCCTGATTAACGTCACGCTGTTTGCGGCAATCTTTTTCCAGATTCAGCTCTATGCCAGCTTGTTGCTACAGGTGTTTTTCTTCGCCGCTAACATTTACGGTTGGTATGCTTGGAGCCGACAAAACGAGGCGCAGGAAGCTGCGCTCAAGGTACGTTGGCTTTCCCGCCAGCAAACCCTGGTACTGGGCGGCGTTTGCGCGGTGGCGATAGTTTTGATGACGCTGTTTATCGATCCGGTGTTTGCAGCGCTTACCCGCATTATGATTGCACTGCTACAAATGATAGGTATACCGGTCGCGATGCCTGACCTTCAGCCCGATGCCTTCCCGTTCTGGGATTCCACCATGCTGGTGTTGTCGATTGCGGCCATGATTCTGATGACGCGTAAATATGTCGAAAACTGGCTGCTTTGGGTTCTCATCGACGTGATTAGTGTGGTTATTTACGCGGTGCAGGGCGTCTACGCTATGTCGCTCGAATATGTCCTGCTGACGGCAATCGCGGTGATGGGATCCTACAGCTGGATCAAGAGCGCACAGCGCAACGGTTACACACCGCTTGCCGCGACGGTTTCCTGATTGACCCGATTTTCTGGCTACTCACAGGGGTAGCCAGATACTCTTTTTCTCCCTCTTTCTGCTACAATCCACCTCCCCCGTGTTTACAGATTGAGCAATCCCTTATGCGTTTGAACCCCGGACAACAACAAGCCGTCGAATTCGTCACCGGACCTTGCCTGGTGCTGGCGGGAGCGGGTTCCGGCAAGACGCGTGTTATCACCAACAAAATAGCCCATCTGATCCGTGAATGTGGCTATCAGGCACGACATATTGCGGCAGTGACCTTTACCAATAAGGCTGCGCGCGAGATGAAAGAGCGCGTGGCGCAAACGCTGGGTCGTAAAGAGGCGCGTGGGTTGATGATCTCCACCTTCCACACCCTGGGACTGGATATCATTAAGCGTGAATACGTGGCGCTGGGGATGAAATCTAACTTCTCGTTGTTTGACGATACTGACCAGGTGGCCTTGCTTAAGGAACTGACCGAAGGGCTAATCGAAGACGATAAGCTTATTCTCCAGCAGCTGATCTCGACGATCTCCAACTGGAAAAACGATCTGATGACTCCGGCGCAGGCGGCAGCCAGCGCAAAGGGCGAGCGCGATCGTATTTTTGCCCACTGCTATGGTCTGTATGACGCGCATATGAAGGCGTGTAACGTCCTCGATTTTGACGATCTGATCCTGCTTCCCACGCTGCTGCTACAGCGCAATGAAGAAGTACGTGAGCGCTGGCAAAACAGAATCCGCTACCTGCTGGTGGATGAATATCAGGATACCAACACCAGCCAGTACGAGCTGGTGAAGTTGCTGGTAGGGAAACGTGCGCGCTTTACCGTCGTGGGCGATGACGATCAGTCGATCTACTCCTGGCGCGGCGCCCGTCCGCAGAACCTGGTACTGTTGAGCAAAGATTTTCCGGCTTTGCAGGTGGTGAAGCTGGAGCAAAACTACCGTTCATCAGGTCGCATCCTGAAAGCGGCGAACATCCTCATTGCGAACAATCCACACGTCTTTGAAAAGCGGCTCTTTTCTGAGCTGGGCTACGGCGCTGAGCTGAAGGTGCTGAGCGCAAATAATGAAGAGCATGAAGCCGAACGTGTGACCGGGGAATTAATTGCCCATCACTTTGTGAACAAGACGCAATATAAAGACTACGCCATCCTTTATCGCGGTAATCATCAGTCGCGCGTGTTCGAAAAGTTTCTGATGCAGAACCGTATCCCGTACAAAATTTCCGGCGGAACATCGTTCTTCTCGCGTCCGGAGATTAAAGATTTGCTGGCCTACCTGCGTGTGCTGAGCAACCCGGATGACGACAGCGCATTTTTGCGCATCGTAAACACGCCAAAGCGTGAAATCGGTCCGGCCACGCTGCAAAAGTTGGGTGAATGGGCGATGACGCGTAATAAAAGCCTGTTTACCGCCAGCTTTGATATGGGGCTTAGCCAGACACTGACCGGGCGCGGGTATGATTCTCTGACCCGCTTTACGCACTGGCTGGGTGAAATTCAGCGCCTGGCGGAGCGCGAACCGGTTGCCGCTGTACGCGATCTGATTCACGGTATTGATTACGAATCCTGGCTGTATGAAACCTCGCCGAGCCCGAAAGCGGCTGAAATGCGTATGAAAAACGTCAATACGCTGTTCAGCTGGATGACGGAGATGCTGGAAGGCAGTGAGCTGGAAGAGCCGATGACCCTGACCCAGGTCGTTACCCGCTTTACCCTGCGCGACATGATGGAGCGTGGAGAGAGCGAAGAAGAGCTGGATCAGGTGCAATTGATGACGCTGCATGCCTCAAAAGGGCTGGAGTTCCCGTACGTGTTTATGGTGGGAATGGAAGAAGGATTTTTGCCGCACCAGAGCAGCATCGATGAAGACAATATCGACGAAGAACGTCGTCTGGCTTACGTAGGGATTACGCGTGCACAAAAAGAGCTCATCTTCACGCTATGCAAAGAGCGTCGTCAGTACGGTGAACTGGTGCGCCCGGAACCGAGTCGCTTCCTGTTGGAACTGCCACAGGATGACGTTATCTGGGAGCAAGAGCGAAAAGTGGTGAGCGCCGAGGAGCGGATGCAAAAAGGGCAGGCCAGCATCGCTAATATTCGGGCGATGATGGCGAAAGCTAAAGCGAAGTAGATATTTTGTAGGCCGGATACGTGTAAGCGCTATCCGGCAACCAACATCTAATGAACGTCCAGCGGCCAGTGGACATAGCTTTGCCACTGACTTTCCTGATCGATTAACTCTTTACCCAGCGGATGATGTTCCAGCCAGCCTTCTGGTAGCGTGACCGTCAGGTGCTCGTTTCTTGCATCCATTTGAATTTCCGGCACAAGATCGTCACGGCGGCGGCTGGCGAAGATGATCGCCAAACGTAGCAAACGGCAAAGATGCTCCGCGATGCGCGGTGGCACTGCGTTTTGCTGGTGGAGCGAAGAGAGGTCGACGGGATTGGTCTGGTTGAGTAACAGCGTTGCTAGCAGTTTCTTTTGCGCAGGGGTAAAACCCGGAAGATCGAGATTGCGCACCAGATAAGCGGCATGCTGTGGTGCCTGTTTAAAATCAACGCTCAGGCCAATTTCATGCAGCTGACAGGCACTAATCAGTAGTTCGCGGCTAATCGGTTCAAGATGCCACTTTTTTTCTACCTGATCGAGAAATTTAGTCGCTAAATTGGCAACGCGATGTGCTTGCTCTGTATCGACCATAAAGCGACGCTGGATATTGCGTAATGTGCGGCTACGAATATCCTGATCCACCGCCAGGTGCAGCATACCGTAGACCAGACCTTCACGTAATGCGCCGCCGGCCAGGGTCATGCATTGAATGTTCAGTTCGGTGAAAATAGCAATCAGAATGGCCAGCCCGCTGGGGAAAACCAGCGCACGTTCCAGCGTTAACCCTTCGATTTCCAGCTCTTCCAGACGACCGCAGTGAATGGCGCGCTGCTTAAGCTGCTGCAGTTTGGCCAACGTAATACGCTCATCCATACCCTGCGCCATCATGATTTCCTGCAACGCCTGGACGGTACCAGAGGCACCAACGCAAACTTTCCAGCCATGAAAACGCAGTTTGTCGGCGACCGGGCGCAGAACTTCACGTGCGGCCTTCTCTGCCTCGTCAAAGTTTTCCTGTGCCAGATTACGATCGGTAAAATAGCGTTCGAGCCAGGTGACGCAGCCCATCGACAGGCTGAACAGAGAGGTGGTTTGTGCGCCGGAACCAGTGACTAATTCAGTGCTGGCGCCACCAATATCCACAACCAGACGCTGATCGGCACCGCCGGTTGTATGGGCTACACCTTGATAAATCAGTCGCGCTTCTTCTTCACCGCTAATTACCTGGACAGGGCAGCCAAGGATCTCTTGCGCTTTAGCAATAAACACATCGGCATTTACGGCGATGCGTAATGTTGCGGTGGCGACCACGCGGATTTGAGGATGCGGAATATCCTGCAGACGTTCTGCAAACAAGCGCAAGCATTGCCAACCGCGCTCCATCGCTTCAACAGAGAGCTCGTTGTCACCGTTGAGTCCAGCGGCCAGACGCACTTTGCGTTTGATACGCGTGAGCGTCTGGATGCTTCCTGCCACCTCGCGTACAACCAGCATATGAAAACTATTCGAGCCGAGATCGATTGCTGCATACAGCGAAGTAGAATTCATACACTTCATCCTTCAACCTGTATCTGTGTTGGCTGCGTTTTCTCACCCGAATCATTTACTAAAATAAGCTCATCGGGATTCGTTTTCTTGCCGCCTTGATACAGGCTGAATGATTTTGTGTATGGCATAACTTTTCTTAACCTGAACGACGACGATTACGCGGAGCACCACCGGTACGGCGTGGGCCATTGCCTGTACGCGGGCGCGTTAAGCGCAACGGCTTCGGCAGATCGGTCATCAGCGCATCCGGGTTATATTTGCTGACCGGAATCGAGTGGCCGATATAGGTCTCGATTGCGGGTAAATTCAGCGCGTACTCTTCACAGGCCAGGCTGATAGAGTGACCGCTTGCGCCAGCACGTCCGGTACGACCGATTCGGTGAACGTAATCTTCACAGTCATCCGGCAGGTCATAGTTAAATACGTGCGTTACTGCTGGGATATGCAGGCCACGCGCAGCGACATCCGTCGCAACGAGAATGTCGAGATCGCCACGGGTGAACTCATCAAGAATACGCAGACGTTTTTTCTGTGCTACGTCACCGGTCAGCAGACCGACGCGATGACCGTCCGCAGCAAGGCTGCCCCAGATATCTTCACAACGATGCTTGGTGTTAGCAAAAACAATGGCGCGATCTGGCCACTCTTCTTCAATCAGCGTTTGCAGCAAACGCATTTTCTCTTCGTTGGAAGGGTAGAAGAGCTCTTCTTTAATGCGGTGGCCAGTTTTCTGTTCCGGTTCGACTTCAACGTACTCAGCGTTATTCATCTGTTCGAACGCCAGTTCGCGAACGCGGTAAGAGAGGGTTGCAGAAAACAGCATGTTCAAACGTTGGGTGGTTGGCGGCATACGACGGAACAGCCAACGGATATCTTTAATAAAGCCCAGATCGTACATACGATCGGCTTCATCCAGCACCACGACCTGAATCGCGCCCAGATTAATGTGGTTCTGTTTTGCATAGTCGATGAGACGACCGGTCGTGCCGATAAGAATATCGACGCCGCTTTCCAGCACTTTCAGCTGTTTATCGTAACCGTCGCCGCCATACGCCAGGCCTAATTTTAGACCAGTAGTCTGTGCCAGCGGCTCGGCATCGGCGTGGATCTGCACGGCTAACTCACGCGTTGGCGCCATAATTAACGCACGCGGTTGGTTCACCTTGCGATCGGCAATCGCGGGATGAGAGAGAAGATAATGAAACGTTGACGTCAGGAACGCCATCGTTTTTCCGGTACCGGTTTGCGCCTGCCCGGCAACATCACGACCAGCCAGCGTTAGCGGCAGCGCGAGGGCCTGAATGGGCGTACAGTTATGAAAGCCTTTATTTTCAAGGGCTTCTATCACCTTTGGGTGCAGGGCGAAGTCGGAAAACTTCTGTTCTGTTAAATGTGTTTTGCTCATAGTGTGGTAGAATATCAGCTTACTATTGCTTTACGAAAGCGTATCCGGTGAAATAAAGTCAACCTTTAGTTGGTTAATGCTACATCAACACGTCGTTGATTAATGCTACACCAATGCACCAGGCTTATTCCTGTGGAGTTATTATGAGCGATAAAATTATTCACCTGACTGACGACAGTTTTGACACGGATGTACTCAAAGCGGACGGAGCAATCCTCGTTGATTTCTGGGCAGAGTGGTGCGGTCCGTGCAAAATGATCGCTCCGATTCTGGATGAAATCGCTGACGAATATCAGGGCAAACTGACGGTTGCTAAACTGAACATTGACCAAAACCCAGGCACCGCGCCGAAGTATGGTATCCGTGGCATCCCGACCCTGCTGCTGTTTAAAAACGGCGAAGTTGCGGCGACGAAAGTCGGCGCGCTGTCCAAAGGTCAGTTGAAAGAATTCCTCGACGCTAATTTAGCGTAAGGAAGTCTCATGATCGGGCGACCCTACTTCGAAATGATTCGGATGACTGGACGCCCGACTTGAGTCGTGCTAAGTTAGTGTTGACTTCGTATTAAGCATACCTTATTAAGTTTGAATCTAGTTATATCCAATACTTCCCGTTGTTTCTCGCGCGAGGAGTGGACAGATTCCTGGCTTGTCACTCAATCCGTCTTGTCGTTTCAGTTCTGCGTACTTTCCTGTGACCAGACAGCGAACAGACATGAGTTGATGGCCGTAAACAGGCATGGATGACCCTGCCATACCATTCACAACATTAAGTTCGAGATTTACCCCAAGTTTAAGAACTCACACCATTATGAATCTTACCGAATTAAAGAATACGCCGGTTTCTGAGCTGATCACTCTCGGCGAAAATATGGGCCTTGAAAACCTGGCTCGTATGCGCAAGCAGGACATTATTTTTGCCATCCTGAAGCAGCACGCAAAGAGTGGCGAAGATATCTTTGGTGACGGTGTGCTGGAGATATTGCAGGATGGATTTGGTTTCCTCCGCTCTGCAGACAGCTCCTACCTCGCCGGTCCTGATGACATCTACGTTTCTCCCAGCCAAATCCGCCGTTTCAACCTCCGCACTGGTGATACCATTTCTGGTAAGATTCGCCCGCCGAAAGAAGGTGAACGCTACTTTGCGCTGTTGAAAGTTAACGAAGTTAACTACGACAAACCAGAAAACGCCCGTAACAAAATCCTCTTTGAGAACTTAACGCCGCTGCACGCAAACTCTCGTCTGCGTATGGAACGTGGTAACGGTTCTACTGAAGACTTAACGGCGCGTGTACTGGATCTGGCATCGCCGATCGGTCGTGGCCAACGTGGTCTGATTGTTGCTCCGCCGAAAGCGGGTAAAACCATGCTGCTGCAGAATATCGCGCAGAGCATTGCATACAATCATCCTGACTGCGTGCTGATGGTGCTGCTGATTGACGAACGTCCGGAAGAAGTTACCGAGATGCAGCGTCTGGTGAAAGGTGAAGTGGTTGCCTCTACCTTTGACGAACCAGCCTCCCGCCACGTTCAGGTTGCGGAAATGGTTATCGAGAAGGCGAAACGTCTGGTTGAACACAAGAAAGACGTTATCATTCTGCTTGACTCCATCACCCGTCTGGCGCGTGCATATAACACCGTGGTTCCGGCTTCCGGTAAAGTACTGACCGGTGGTGTGGACGCCAACGCCCTGCATCGTCCTAAGCGTTTCTTTGGTGCTGCACGTAACGTGGAAGAGGGCGGTAGCCTGACCATCATCGCGACTGCGCTGATTGATACCGGCTCTAAAATGGATGAAGTTATCTACGAAGAGTTTAAAGGTACCGGCAACATGGAACTGCATCTCTCTCGTAAGATTGCTGAAAAACGCGTCTTCCCGGCTATCGACTACAACCGTTCCGGTACCCGTAAAGAAGAGCTGCTCACTACTCAGGAAGAGCTGCAGAAAATGTGGATCCTGCGCAAAATCATCCATCCGATGGGTGAAATCGATGCAATGGAATTCCTCATTAACAAACTGGCGATGACCAAGACCAACGACGATTTCTTCGATATGATGAAGCGTTCCTGATTCGGGCATCATCTGAAAACGCCACGTTTTTACGTGGCGTTTTGCTTTTACGATTCATCCTAATGTTTGGTCAGATAAAATTGTCATTATTATCGGCGTCATGGATTGTCACAATGAGTGGCATGACCGACAAGAGGTAGGAAGTGTAATGTTTTAGCTGCTCTCTTCAAGGGGGCGTCTTAACGCATTATACTTTAAGGAAATGATATATGCTGAGAACACATACACTGTGAATCTACTCGCTGCTTTCTCTGAGCTAGTTAGTATTTTTTTATTCACAACCATTTTTATTTTTTTGGCACGAAAAGTAGCCATAAAAATAGGTTTAGTGGATAAGCCAAACTTCCGCAAACGTCACCAAGGGATTATTCCGTTAGTGGGCGGGATTTCTGTGTTTGCAGGAATCAATTTCATGTTTGGCCTTTCGGATTATTACATTCCCCATGCCTCGTTATACCTCTTCTGTGCAGGTGTGCTGGTGTTTGTTGGTGCGCTTGACGATCGTTTTGACATCAGCGTAAAAGTACGAGCAGTTGTTCAGGCGGTGATTGCTATTTTGATGATGGTAAAAGGTGAGCTTTATCTAAGTAGCCTAGGATATATTTTTGGCCCGTGGGAGTTGTTGTTGGGTCCCTTTGGTTATTTTCTCACCCTTTTTGCCGTCTGGGCGGCGATTAACGCCTTTAATATGGTTGATGGCATTGATGGCTTGTTAGGCGGGCTATCCAGCGTCTCATTCGCAGCGATGGGGTTTATCCTGTGGTTCGATGGTCAGACAAGCCTGGCTATCTGGTGTTTTGCCATGATTGCCGCCATCCTGCCTTACATCATGCTGAACCTGGGTATTCTTGGACGCCGCTATAAGGTCTTTATGGGCGATGCGGGGAGTACGCTGATTGGCTTTACGGTAATCTGGATCCTGCTGGAGACCACTCAAGGTAAAACGCATCCTATTAGCCCGGTCACTGCACTGTGGATTATCGCCATTCCGTTAATGGATATGGTGGCGATCATGTATCGTCGTTTACGTAAAGGCATGAGTCCTTTCTCTGCCGATCGCCAGCATATTCATCATTTAGTGATGCGCGCCGGGTTTACTTCCCGACAGGCATTTGTTCTGATCACGTTGGCTGCAGCGATTCTGGCCTCTATCGGTGCACTGGCTGAATATTTTCGTTTAGTTCCTGAATGGGCCATGTTGGTGCTCTTTTTACTGGCATTCGGTCTTTACGGTTACTGTATTAAGCGGGCATGGAAGGTCGCGAGATTTATTAAGCGTGTTAAGCGCAGGCTACGAAGGCACCGCGAAGGCAAACCAAACTTAACCAAGTGAATTGAGGATGCGATGACACAACCATTACCGGGGGAACACGCCGTGAGCGCAGAAAATGAACTGGATATCCGTGGGTTGTTTCGTGCCTTATGGGCAGGGAAAGTGTGGATTGTCGGCATGGCTCTCGCCTTCGCGATAGTCGCTCTCGCGTATACGTTTTTTGCTCGTCAGGAGTGGAGTGCAACGGCGATTTCAGACAGGCCAACGGTCAATATGTTGGGCGGCTATTATTCTCAGCAGCAGTTCTTGCGTAACCTGGACATCAAGGCCAGTCTTGCATCTGCGGATCAACCGTCAGTGATGGATGAAGCCTATAAAGAATTTATTATGCAGCTTGCCTCATGGGATACGCGCCGTGAATTCTGGCTGCAGACTGATTACTACAAGCAACGTATGGTGGGTAACAGTAAAGCCGATGCGGCGATGCTGGATGAACTGATCAATAACATTCAGTTTATGCCCGGCGATGCGGTTCGTAATACCAATGACAGCGTGAAACTGATTGCCGAGACGGCACCTGATGCCAACAATCTGCTGCGACAGTACGTCGCGTTTGCCAGTCAGCGTGCAGCGCGTCATCTGAACGACGAGTTAAAGGGAGCCTGGGCTGCGCGCACCGTGCAGATGAAAGCACAGGTTAAACGCCAGGAAGAAGTGGCGAAATCGATTTTCTCTCGCCGTGTTCATAATATTGAGCAGGCTCTCAAAATTGCTGAACAGCATAATATTTCGCGTACTTCCACTGACGTTCCGGCTGAAGAGCTACCCGATTCTGAACTGTTTTTGCTTGGACGTCCTATGCTGCAGGCGCGACTCGAAAACCTGCAATCTGTTGGTCCCGATTTCGATCTGGACTACTTCCAAAACCGAGCCATGCTTAACACACTGAACGTTGGGCCAACTCTGGATCCGCGTTTTCAGACCTATCGTTATTTGCGTACGCCGGAGGAACCGGTAAAACGTGACAGCCCTCGTCGTGCCTTCCTGATGATTATGTGGGGCATCGTTGGGGCTCTGATCGGTGCTGGTGTCGCGTTAACCCGTCGCCGCACGATTTAGCAATATCGTTGCAGTGAGGGGCTGGGCCCTCACTGCCAATCCGAAGAGAATCGATGTGAAAGTACTGACTGTATTTGGCACGCGACCGGAGGCCATAAAAATGGCACCTCTGGTTCATGCGCTGGCAAAAGATCCTGATTTTGAGGCAAAAGTTTGCGTCACGGCACAGCATCGGGAGATGCTCGATCAGGTGTTGAACCTTTTTTCCATTGTACCTGACTACGATCTCAATATTATGCAGCCAGGTCAGGGACTAACAGAAATTACCTGCCGAATCCTTGAAGGATTAAAGCCTATTCTGGCTGATTTTAAACCCGACGTTGTGTTGGTTCACGGCGATACCACGACCACCATTGCCACTAGCCTGGCCGCGTTCTATCAACGCATTCCGGTAGGGCATGTGGAGGCGGGTTTACGTACAGGCGATCTCTACTCTCCCTGGCCGGAAGAGGCGAACCGTACGCTGACCGGGCATCTGGCGATGTATCATTTTGCGCCAACAGAAAACTCGCGCCAAAACCTGCTACGGGAAAACATTTCTGATAGCCGTATCTTCGTAACAGGTAATACGGTTATTGATGCGTTGATCTGGGTTCGTGACCGTGTACTGGGAAACGAGGTGCTGCGTACCGATCTGGCAGAACGTTATCCTTTCCTGGCCGCTGATAAAAAAATGATTCTGGTGACCGGTCATCGTCGGGAAAGCTTTGGTCGCGGTTTTGAACGCATTTGCCACGCGCTGGCGGAAATTGCCGCGGCCAATCAGAACGTACAGATTGTCTATCCAGTGCACCTGAATCCTAACGTCAGCGAACCGGTTAATCGTATTCTGGGTCACGTTGAAAACGTCATCCTGATTGAACCGCAGGATTACATGCCGTTTGTCTGGCTGATGAATCACGCCTGGCTGATCCTTACCGACTCTGGTGGGATTCAGGAAGAAGCCCCATCTCTGGGGAAACCGGTACTGGTGATGCGCGAAACGACGGAACGTCCGGAAGCGATTACTGCGGGCACAGTACGTCTGGTAGGGACAGACCCGCAGCGTATTGTCGAAGAAGTCACGCGTTTGCTGCATGACGACAATGAATATCAGACCATGAGCCGCGCCCATAATCCGTATGGTGACGGGCAGGCATGTGGCCGCATTTTACACGCGTTAAAAAATAATCGGATATCGCTATGAGTTTTACGACCATTTCTGTCATTGGGCTGGGTTATATCGGACTGCCGACGGCGGCTGCCTTTGCTTCCCGTCAAAAGCATGTGATTGGCGTAGATGTAAATCAACACGCGGTGGATACCATTAATCGCGGTGAAATTCATATCGTTGAGCCAGATTTGGGCGCCGTGGTGAAAACGGCGGTCGCAAATGGATTTCTGTGTGCGACCACAACCCCTGTAGATGCGGATGCCTATCTGATTGCTGTGCCTACTCCGTTTAAGGGGGAGCACGAACCCGATATGGTTTATGTGGAAGCTGCGGCGAAGTCTCTTGCGCCGGTGCTGAAAAAAGGCGCGTTGGTGATCCTTGAATCGACGTCGCCTGTCGGGGCTACCGAACAGATGGGCACATGGCTGGCTGAAATGCGTCCTGATCTGACTTTCCCGCAACAGGTCGGTGAACAGGCTGACGTTAACATTGCTTATTGTCCAGAGCGCGTGCTGCCGGGCCAGGTGATGGTTGAACTGATTAAAAACGACCGCGTGATTGGGGGAATGACCTCTGTCTGTTCCGCGCGTGCTAGCGAACTGTACAACATCTTCCTTGAGGGTGAATGTGTCGTGACTAACGCCCGCACTGCGGAAATGTGCAAGCTGACTGAAAATAGCTTCCGCGACGTCAATATCGCCTTTGCCAATGAGCTGTCGCTGATTTGCGCCGATCAGGGGATCAACGTCTGGGAACTGATTCGCCTGGCAAATCGCCATCCGCGCGTGAATATTTTGCAACCGGGTCCGGGTGTTGGCGGGCACTGTATCGCAGTTGATCCGTGGTTTATCGTGGCGCAGAACCCGCAGCAGGCGAAATTGATTCGCACCGCGCGTGAGGTAAACGACGGTAAGCCTCATTGGGTGGTCGAGCGGGTAAAAGCTGCCGTGGCCGACTGTCTGGCGGATACCAATAAACGGGCCAGCGAAGTGAAAATTGCCTGCTTTGGTCTGGCATTTAAACCGAATATTGATGATTTACGTGAAAGCCCGGCGATGGGGATTGCGCAAAGCATCGCGCATTGGCACAAAGGCGAAACATTGGTGGTGGAACCGAACATCCATCAACTGCCGAAAAAACTGGACGGTCTGTGCCAACTGGCAACGCTGGACGATGCCCTGGCAAGCGCCGATGTGCTGGTCTTGCTGGTCGACCATAATGAATTTAAAGCCATTAAAGGCGATGCGGTTCATCAGCAATATGTCGTTGATACCAAAGGGGTTTGGCGCTAATGAAACGAATTCTGGTTACCGGTGGAGCGGGATTCATCGGCTCTGCGGTTGTTCGGCATATCATTCATGAGACTCAGGATGCGGTAGTTGTGGTCGATAAACTGACCTATGCCGGAAATCTGATGTCGCTGGAGCCGGTTGCACAGAATCCTCGTTTTACCTTTGAGAAAGTCGATATCTGCGATCGAGCTTCGCTCGACAGGGTGTTTCAACACTATCAGCCGGACTGCGTGATGCATCTGGCGGCAGAAAGCCACGTCGATCGCTCAATTGATGGTCCGGCCGCCTTCATCGAAACTAACATCGTGGGAACCTACACGCTGTTGGAAGCGGCGCGCGCTTACTGGGGTGATTTAACCAGCGAGAAAAAATCAGCGTTTCGTTTCCACCATATCTCGACTGACGAGGTGTATGGCGACCTGCATTCTACGGATGATTTCTTCACTGAAACCACACCGTATGCACCGAGCAGCCCTTATTCCGCGTCGAAAGCCAGCAGCGATCATCTGGTTCGCGCCTGGCTGCGTACCTACGGTCTGCCAACGCTGATAACCAACTGTTCTAACAACTATGGTCCGTACCATTTTCCGGAAAAACTGATTCCGCTGATGATCCTCAACGCATTGGCGGGGAAGCCGTTGCCGGTTTACGGCAATGGGCAACAGATCCGTGATTGGTTGTATGTAGAAGATCACGCCAGGGCGCTCTATTGTGTGGCGACAACGGGCGCGGTGGGAGAAACCTATAATATCGGTGGCCATAACGAGCGTAAAAACCTGGAAGTTGTCGAAACGGTTTGCAGCCTGTTGGAAGAGCTGGCACCGCAAAAGCCGCAGGGTATCGCGCAGTACCGCGACTTGATCGCTTTTGTGGACGATCGCCCGGGTCATGATTTGCGTTATGCCATTGACGCGTCGAAAATTGCGCGTGAACTAGGCTGGATGCCGCAAGAAACGTTTGAAAGCGGAATGCGCAAAACCGTGCAATGGTATCTGGCTAATCAGGCATGGTGGAAACCCGTGCAGGACGGCAGTTACCAGGGCGAACGTTTAGGTCTGAAGGGCTAACAGCCTGGTTTTGGCTCCCGGAGGAGACAACGCATGAAAGGTATCATTCTGGCGGGTGGCTCAGGTACTCGCCTGTATCCCATTACGCGTGGCGTATCGAAGCAGCTATTGCCTATTTACGATAAGCCGATGATTTACTACCCGTTATCAGTATTGATGCTGGCGGGAATTCGCGAAATCCTGATTATCACTACACCGGAAGATAAAGGCTATTTCCAGCGCTTACTGGGCGATGGATCTGAGTTCGGCATTGAATTGCACTATGCTGAGCAACCCAGTCCGGATGGATTAGCACAGGCGTTTATCATTGGTGAAACGTTCCTTAACGGTGAACCATCATGTCTGGTGTTAGGAGACAATATCTTCTTTGGTCAGGGATTCAGTCCAAAACTGCGTCACGTAGCCGCCAGAACGCAAGGCGCGACGGTGTTTGGTTACCAGGTGATGGATCCTGAACGTTTTGGTGTCGTGGAGTTTGACGACAATTTTCGAGCTATTTCGCTGGAAGAGAAGCCGAAAGCACCAAAATCCAACTGGGCAGTGACTGGTCTCTATTTCTATGACAGCAAGGTGGTGGAATATGCAAAACGCGTAAAACCTTCTGAGCGTGGGGAGCTGGAGATTACGTCTATCAACCAGATGTATCTTGATGACGGACATCTGACGGTAGAATTGCTCGGGCGTGGCTTTGCCTGGCTGGATACCGGTACGCACGACAGTCTTATCGAAGCGAGTACTTTTGTGCAGACGGTGGAAAAACGCCAGGGCTTTAAAATAGCCTGTCTGGAAGAAATCGCCTGGCGTAACGGTTGGCTGGATGACGAAGGCGTGAAGCGTGCTGCCAGTTCACTGGCCAAAACGGGTTATGGTCAATACCTGCTGGAGCTGCTCCGTGCTCGTCCGCGCCAGTATTGAGCCGCTTAGCTGGGAAAATACGTTCTTTGGCGTGAATAGCGCCATTGTGCGTTTTGACCAACACGCGCCGGTTCTGACTGCGGATATGTTGCAGCCCTGGTCGCGGGTACAGGCAAAAATTCCTGCCGCCAATACCCATGAATTAGACGCCCTGCAACAGTTGGGCTTCTCACTGGTTGAAGGTGAAGTGGATTTTGTGCTGCCGGTGATGTGTGCGCATGGCGACCCCGGTGCGCAGGTCGCACAAACTACGGATATCCCTGCATTACGCCAACTGGCAGGACAGGCGTTCGCGCAAAGTCGTTTTCGCGCCCCATGGTATGCAGCAGATGCCAGCACGCGTTTTTATGCGCAGTGGATTGAAAACGCAGTGCTGGGGACGTTCGATCATCAATGCCTCGTTTTTCGTACACCGGCAGGTGATATTCGTGGCTATGTCTCGCTGCGTGAACTGAATGCGACCGATGCGCGAATTGGCCTGCTGGCCGGGCGTGGGGCGGGAGCAGAACTGATGCAGGCTGCCCTTTGCTGGGCGCAGGCTCGCGGTAAAACAACATTACGCGTGGCGACCCAAATGGGCAATACCGCCGCGCTTAAACGTTATATACACAGTGGTGCGAATGTGGAAAGCACCGCGTATTGGTTATACAGGTGACACGATGATTCCATTTAACGCACCGCCGGTGGTGGGCACTGAACTCGATTACATGCAGTCTGCGATGAACAGCGGCAAACTGTGTGGCGACGGTGGTTTTACCCGTCGCTGCCAACAGTGGCTGGAACAGCATTTTGGCAGCGAGAAAGTATTGCTGACGCCTTCCTGCACCGCATCGCTTGAGATGGCGGCATTGCTGCTGGATATCCAGCCTGGCGATGAAGTCATTATGCCGAGCTATACGTTTGTCTCCACGGCCAATGCTTTCGTGCTGCGCGGTGCGAAAATTGTCTTTGTTGATATCCGCCCGGATACCATGAACATTGACGAAACGCTGATTGAAGCGGCGATCACCGACAAGACCCGCGCTATCGTGCCGGTGCATTACGCGGGCGTAGCCTGTGAAATGGATACCATCATGGCGCTGGCGACCAAACATAACCTGTTTGTCGTGGAAGATGCGGCCCAGGGCGTCATGTCGACTTACAAAGGTCGGGCGCTGGGGACGATTGGTCACATCGGTTGCTTTAGCTTCCATGAGACCAAAAACTATACCGCAGGCGGTGAAGGTGGTGCGACGCTGATTAATGATAAAAAATTAGTGGAACGTGCAGAGATCATCCGTGAAAAAGGAACTAACCGCAGCCAGTTTTTCCGCGGTCAGGTGGATAAGTATACCTGGCGTGATATTGGCTCCAGCTATCTGATGTCCGATCTGCAGGCTGCCTATCTGTGGGCACAACTGGAAGCGGCTGACCGTATTAACCAGCAGCGTCTGGCGCTGTGGCAGAACTACTATGATGCTCTCGAACCGCTGGCGCGTGCCGGACGCATTGATCTGCCTTCTGTCCCGGAAAACTGCGTGCAGAATGCCCATATGTTTTATATCAAGCTGCGCGATATCGACGATCGCACGGCGTTGATTAACTTCTTGAAAGAAGCTGAAATTATGGCGGTGTTCCACTATATCCCGCTACATGATTGTCCGGCTGGCGATAAATTCGGCGTATTTGCCGGTGTTGATCGTTTCACCACTAAAGAGAGCGAGCGTCTGCTGCGCTTGCCGCTGTTTTACAACCTGTCGCAAGTAAACCAGCGAACGGTCATTTCGACCTTACTCAACTACTTCGCCTGATATGTCGCTTGCTAAAGCGTCCTTATGGACGGCAGCCAGTACGCTGGTAAAAATTGGTGCAGGTTTGCTGGTCGTGAAGCTGCTGGCGGTGTCGTTTGGCCCGGCAGGCGTGGGGCAGGCGGGTAACTTCCGCCAGATGGTCACCGTGCTTGGTGTTCTGGCGGGGGCCGGCATTTTCAACGGCGTCACGAAATATGTTGCGCAGCACCATGACGATCCGACCCGGCTCCGTAAGGTAGTCGGTACATCTTCCGCGATGGTGCTGGGATTCTCTACGCTGATGGCGGTGATTTTTCTGCTGGCGGCCGCGCCAATCAGTCAGGGATTGTTTGGCCATACTCATTATCAGGGGCTGGTAAGACTGGTTGCGCTGGTGCAAATGGGTATTGCCTGGGCGAACCTGCTGCTGGCGTTGATGAAGGGCTTTCGCGATGCGGCGGGTAACGCGCTGTCGCTGATTGTGGGTAGCCTGGTGGGCGTAGTGGCTTATTATGGCTGTTATCGCCTGGGAGGGTATGAAGGCGCTTTGCTGGGTCTGGCGCTAGTGCCCGCGTTGGTCGTTATCCCCGCCGCTATTATGCTGATTAAGCGTGGGGCGATTCCCCTGCATTACCTGAAACCCTCGTGGGATAACGGTCTGGCTGGACAGCTAAGCAAGTTTACCCTGATGGCGCTGATTACCTCCGTAACGCTGCCTGTGGCATACGTGATGATGCGAAACCTGCTGGCGGCGCAGTACAGTTGGGATGATGTAGGGATTTGGCAGGGAGTAAGCAGTATCTCTGATGCTTATCTGCAATTCATTACCGCCTCATTCAGCGTTTACTTGCTTCCGACGTTGTCTCGACTGACCGAAAAGCGCGACATTACGCGCGAGGTGGTTAAGTCGCTGAAGTTCGTGTTACCGGCGGTTGCCGCTGCGAGCTTTACTGTTTGGTTGCTGCGTGATTTTGCGATCTGGCTGCTTTTCTCCGCAAAATTCACCGCCATGCGCGATCTGTTTGCCTGGCAACTGGTCGGCGATGTACTGAAAGTTGGGGCGTATGTCTTTGGGTATCTGGTGATCGCGAAAGCATCGCTGCGGTTTTATATTTTGGCTGAAATTAGCCAGTTCATGTTATTGACGGTGTTTGCTCACTGGCTGATCCCTGCACACGGTGCGCTGGGAGCGGCACAGGCTTATATGGCAACGTACATCGTCTATTTTTCTCTTTGTTGTGGCGTGTTTTTACTCTGGCGTAGGCGGGCATGACTGTACTGATTCACGTTCTGGGATCGGATATCCCTCACCATAACCAAACCGTGCTGCGGTTTTTCAACGACTCGCTGGCCGCGACGAGCGAGCATGCGCGCACGTTTATGGTTGCCGGTCAGGATGCGGGACTCAGTGAGAGCTGCCCGGCGTTATCGCTAAGCTTCTACAGCGGGAAAAAGGCGCTTGCTGACGCTGTGATCGCGAAAGCAAAAGCGGATCGCCAACAGCGTTTCTTCTTCCACGGCCAGTTCAACACCAGCCTGTGGCTGGCGCTGCTGAGTGGCGGGATTAAACCGGCGCAGTTTTACTGGCATATCTGGGGCGCTGATTTATACGAAGTCTCCAGTGGGCTGAAATTCCGCCTGTTTTACCCGATTCGCCGCATGGCGCAGAATCGTGTGGGCTGCGTGTTTGCCACACGGGGCGATTTACGTTATTTCGCCGAGCAACATCCCCGTGTGCGGGGTGAGTTGCTCTATTTCCCAACGCGAATGGATCCTTCACTCAATAACATGAGCAATGATTGCCAGCGCAGCGGCAAGATGACGGTGCTGGTTGGCAACTCTGGCGATCGCAGCAATGAGCATGTTGCCGCGCTTCGCGCCGTCCATCAGCAGTTTGGCGACACGGTGAATGTGATTGTGCCGATGGGTTATCCCGCCAATAATGCGGCCTATATCGACGAGGTTCGCCAGGCCGGCCTGGCGTTATTTAGCGCTGATAATCTGCAAATTTTGAGTGAAAAGCTGGAATTTGACGCTTATCTCGCGTTATTGCGTCAATGCGATTTGGGTTACTTTATTTTTGCCCGTCAACAGGGAATCGGTACACTGTGTTTACTGATCCAGGCGGGTATCCCATGCGTGCTCAACCGTGAAAATCCCTTCTGGCAGGATATGGTGGAACAAAATCTTCCGGTGTTATTTACCACTGATGATCTCAATGAAGGCGTCGTACGTGAAGCGCAGCGCCAGTTGGCATCGGTAGATAAAAATACTATTACCTTCTTTAGCCCGAATTATCTGCAGCCGTGGCACAACGCGCTGCGCATTGCTTCAGGAGAAACCGTATGAGCCTGATGCAATTCAGCGGTCTTCTGGTGGTCTGGCTGCTCTCCACCTTGTTTATCGCCACACTGACCTGGTTTGAGTTCCGCCGCGTGCGTTTTAACTTCAATGTTTTCTTCTCATTGTTGTTCTTGCTGACGTTCTTCTTCGGATTCCCGTTAACCAGCATCCTGGTGTTCCGCTTTGATGTGGCAGTGGCTCCGCCGGAGATCCTTCTACAGGCCTTGCTGTCAGCCGCCTGTTTCTATGCCGTCTACTACGTGACGTATAAAACGCGCTTGCGCAAACGAGTAGATGATAAGCCGCGCAGGCCGCTGTTTACCATCAATCGCGTTGAAGCCCATTTGACCTGGGTTATCCTGATGGCGATTGCGCTGGTGAGCGTGGGCATCTTCTTTATGCACAACGGATTCCTGCTGTTCAGACTGCAATCCTATAGCCAGATTTTTTCCAGTGAAGTCTCTGGCGTCGCTCTGAAGCGTTTCTTCTACTTCTTCATTCCGGCAATGCTGGTGGTTTATTTCCTGCGTCAGGACAGCAAAGCGTGGGTGTTCTTCCTCGTGAGTACCGTCGCGTTTGGTTTGCTGACCTATATGATTGTGGGTGGGACGCGCGCCAATATCATTATCGCGTTTGCCATCTTCTTGTTTATCGGCATTATTCGCGGCTGGATTTCGCTGTGGATGTTGGCCGCTGCAGGCGTGTTGGGCATTGTCGGGATGTTCTGGCTGGCGTTGAAGCGCTACGGAATGAGCGTTAGCGGCGATGAGGCGTTCTATACGTTCCTGTACCTTACGCGCGACACCTTCTCACCGTGGGAGAACCTGGCGCTATTGCTGCAGAATTACCACAATATTGAGTTCCAGGGGCTGGCGCCGATCGTCCGTGACTTCTACGTCTTTATTCCCTCCTGGCTGTGGCCTGGGCGGCCGAGTATTGTACTCAATTCAGCGAACTACTTTACCTGGGAAGTGTTGAACAACCACTCAGGACTGGCGATTTCGCCGACGTTAATTGGTTCACTGGTGGTGATGGGCGGGGCGCTGTTTATACCATTAGGCGCGATTGTTGTTGGGCTCATTATCAAGTGGTTCGACTGGCTGTATGAGCTTGGCAATCGCGAAACCAATCGCTATAAGGCGGCGATTTTGCACAGTTTCTGTTTTGGCGCCATTTTCAATATGATCGTTTTGGCACGTGAAGGGCTGGATTCGTTTGTCTCACGAGTGGTCTTTTTCCTCGTGATTTTCGGCGTTTGCCTACTGGTGGCAAAACTGCTGTTCTGGCTGTTTGATAGCGCGGGACTCATTCATAAACGAATCAAATCGCTGCCCCGGACACAGATTGAAGGATCGTAATGACAGATAACACAACTGCGCCGCTGTATTCGCTGCGCGGATTACAACTGATTGGCTGGCGCGATATGCAACATGCGCTGAATTACCTGTTTGCCGAAGGACACCTCAGGTCAGGAACGCTGGTGGCTATTAACGCTGAGAAGATGCTGACAGCAGAAGATAACCCTGAAGTGAGGGAGCTGATCAACGCCGCGGAGTTCAAGTATGCGGATGGGATTAGCGTGGTGCGTTCGGTGCGCAAAAAATTCCCACAGGCGCAGGTTTCACGCGTGGCCGGAGCTGACCTTTGGGAAGCGCTGATGGCGCGAGCTGGGCAAAACGGAACGCCAGTTTTCCTGGTTGGCGGCAAGCCTGAAGTTCTGGCACAAACAGAAGCAAAACTACGTGCACAGTGGCGCGTGAACATTGTGGGTAGTCAGGACGGTTATTTTACCCCAGAGCAGCGTCAGGCGTTGTTTGAGCGTATTCACGCCAGCGGTGCGCAAATTGTGACGGTGGCGATGGGCTCGCCAAAACAAGAGATCTTTATGCGTGATTGCCGCAAGACTCACCCCGACGCGCTGTATATGGGCGTCGGGGGCACCTACGACGTCTTTACCGGTCACGTTAAGCGTGCGCCTAAAATCTGGCAAAATCTGGGGCTGGAGTGGCTGTATCGCTTATTGTCGCAGCCGAGCCGTATTACTCGACAACTTCGCTTATTACGCTATCTCCGCTGGCACTATACCGGCAACCTCTGACGCCCTCTCTCCTCTGATAAGTAGCGTGATCTGCTAATTACGCTACTTATTCACAACATAATCGCTGCTTTATCGCACAATCTATTCATTTTTTGAATGCTTTAATTGCCATTTAAGCGATTTTAGGAAACCATTCGCAACAATCATTGCAGTGCCGTGGTGTTTTTGGCGCCAACCGTAAAGCGGTCGGTGCCGCATGGCCTGTTATGGCATAACAAGATGTACCCATAACGAGAACCGGTAATACCGGACAGCATGCAAACACATCAAGAGGATTTATGGCTGAGAACAAACCTGAGCTACAGCGTGGGCTGGAGGCTCGTCACATCGAATTAATTGCCCTTGGGGGCACTATTGGCGTTGGGCTATTTATGGGGGCCGCCAGTACCCTTAAATGGGCGGGACCTTCGGTTCTGCTGGCGTATATCGTCGCCGGGCTGTTCGTGTTTTTCATTATGCGTTCTATGGGGGAGATGTTATTCCTCGAGCCGGTTGCAGGTTCATTCGCTGTTTACGCTCACCGTTATATGAGCCCCTTCTTTGGCTATCTCACCGCCTGGTCATACTGGTTTATGTGGATGGCGGTGGGGATCTCAGAGATTACCGCCATCGGGGTGTATGTGCAGTTCTGGTTCCCGGAAATGGCGCAATGGATACCCGCACTGATCGCGGTAGGACTGGTTGCGTTGGCAAACCTCGCTGCGGTTCGCCTGTATGGTGAAATTGAGTTCTGGTTTGCCATGATCAAAGTGACCACCATCATTGTGATGATCGTCATTGGGGTTGGGGTGATTTTCTTCGGCTTTGGCAATGGCGGCCAGGCGATTGGTTTTGGCAACCTGACCGAGCACGGCGGCTTCTTTGCTGGGGGCTGGAAGGGCTTCCTGACGGCATTGTGTATTGTTGTGGCGTCTTACCAGGGCGTGGAGTTGATCGGTATCACTGCAGGGGAAGCGAAGAATCCACAGGTCACGCTGCGTAGCGCGGTGGGTAAAGTGCTGTGGCGCATTCTGATTTTCTACGTTGGTGCGATTTTTGTCATCGTCACTATTTTCCCGTGGAATGAGATTGGCAGCAACGGCAGCCCGTTTGTTCTCACCTTTGCCAAGATTGGTATTACTGCTGCGGCAGGGATTATTAACTTTGTGGTGCTGACGGCGGCGCTGTCTGGCTGTAACAGCGGCATGTACAGCTGTGGGCGTATGCTCTACGCGCTGGCAAAGAATCGCCAGCTTCCTGCCGTTGTTGGAAAAGTATCACGCCATGGCGTGCCGGTTGCCGGAGTGGCTATTTCTATCGCGATCCTGCTGATTGGCTCATGCCTGAACTACATCATTCCTAACCCGCAGCGCGTGTTTGTTTATGTCTATAGTGCCAGCGTGTTGCCGGGGATGGTGCCGTGGTTTGTGATCCTGATAAGCCAGTTGCGTTTCCGTCAGGCGCATAAAGCGGCGATTGCCAGTCATCCATTCCGCTCCATTCTGTTCCCGTGGGCGAATTATTTGACGATGGCGTTCCTGATTTGCGTATTAATTGGCATGTACTTTAATGAAGATACCCGAATGTCGCTTTTTGTTGGCATGGGTTTCTTACTGGCCGTGACGCTCATTTATAAGGTTTTTGGTCTGAATCGTCATGGCACAGCCCATAAATTGCGGGAATAAGCGACAAAACGCACAAACCATGACCAAACGATAATTTATTTTAAAAAAGCACTAGACAGAAGACCGAGACCTCCGTAATATCCAGCCCCGCAACGGCGCTAAGCGCCCGTAGCTCAGCTGGATAGAGCGCTGCCCTCCGGAGGCAGAGGTCTCAGGTTCGAATCCTGTCGGGCGCACCATTTAGTAGGGTGCCAGAGCTGCGGTGGTTTTAATACCGCGTAAAAGATTTGCAGTGGTGGCTATAGCTCAGTTGGTAGAGCCCTGGATTGTGATTCCAGTTGTCGTGGGTTCGAATCCCATTAGCCACCCCATTAATTTAAAGTTGTGAAATGCGAAGGTGGCGGAATTGGTAGACGCGCTAGCTTCAGGTGTTAGTGTCCTTAGGATGTGGGGGTTCGAGTCCCCCCCCTCGCACCACGACTTAAAGAATTGAACTAAAAATTCAAAAAGCAGTAAAACGGCGAGTAGCGCAGCTTGGTAGCGCAACTGGTTTGGGACCAGTGGGTCGGAGGTTCGAATCCTCTCTCGCCGACCAATTTTGAACCCCGCTTCGGCGGGGTTTTTTGTTTTCAGATTTTCCCTTCTTAGCCTGCGCATCTGCGAATTTCCTGAAGTCTTAAAAAGTCCGAATACCTGGTTTTTGCAGTGCAATCGTGGCATGCGTTGTGCAATAATATGCGGGTAGATGCTCATTCCATCTCTTATGTTCGCCATCTGGCCTCATAAACTCAGGAATGATGCAGAGCCGTTTACGGTGCTTATCGTCCACAGACAGATGTCGCTCAGGCCTCATCAAACACCATGGACATAACGTTGAGTGAAGCACCCATTTATGTTGTCATACAGACCTGTTTAACGCCTGCTCCTTACCGAGCGGGCGTTTTTTTATGCATAAACAAAATCCTTCAAGTGACTTCTCGAAGGATTTTGTTTATGCGATTGAAAAATATGTAGGCCCGGTAAGCGAGGCGCCACCGGGCAAGAGGGAATTACTGCGGGGGATTGTTGTTCTGCAGCGTCAACATCAGGCCATCACGGCGCATGGTGGCGGCTTCTTCCGGCTGGTGCAGTCTGTCCAGCGCGTCAGCAAGCCAGGCGTAGTCATAGGCATCCGGGCGCTGTTTGAGAGCAGCACGGAAGGCGAGCGTAGCTTCCTGCCATTCCCCATGCTTCATTAACGACTGACCCAGCGTACTCCACAGCAACGGGCGATCGCCCACGGCTTTAATCTGCTGGCGCAGCACTTTTTCTATCTGTTCCGGATTATTGGTTTTCAGACGCGGGATCGGCAGCACCAGGCGGTCATCGTACTGACGTTTCAAACCATCAATGATGACCTGCTGCGCCGTATCGTGATCGTCACACTCAATCAGATGTTCAGCCATCGCCACCTGCAGGGCAACCTGATGACGGGTTTTACGGCTCTGGTTTTTCCACCATGCACGCAGCCCCTCGCTGCCCTGATCGGCGCGGACTTGATCCATCAAGCCAACCCATGCCTGTTGTTCCAGCATGGCGCGGTGCTCGTCATCACCCACATGCGCTTTTGCCATGGATGGGATGATATCCAGCAAGGAACTCCATGCGCCGGTGCGAATGTAGGCCTGCTCAGCCAGACGCAGCACTTCCGGATGACGTGGCGTCACTTCCAGCAGTTTGTCTACGCTGTGGCGTGCAGCGTGATTTTCATTACGCGCCAGTTGCAGGCGAACGCGAGCGATTTCTACCGGGATCGTATCATTTCCGGCCAGTTCGGTAGCACGCTCAAGGTGTTGGTTGGCGCGCGCTTCGTCACCGCGCTGCTGAGCCGCTTCTGCCGCCAGCAGGTAATTCACTACCGGCTGTTCTGCATGATCGGCATTTTTCGACATCAGCTTCTCAACCTGCTGATAGTCACCTTCCGCCAGTTTGAGTAGGGCCTGTTCGGTCTGTTTACGGGCGCGACGACGCTTACGACCCACAAACCACCCACGGGTATGTGCGCCGGTGCGGAAAATTCGGCGCAACAGCCATTCAATCGCAAACAGGACGACCATGGCGACGATCAGGATGATCACCAGGCCCGTCACGCTGGTTTCGATATTGTAGTTATCCGTCTGGATCAGCACGTAACCCTGATGACCGGCTATCATCGGACCGACGACGATCCCGGCGATCAACAGCACAAAGAGCAACAATACTTTTAGCATCATTATTCTCCTTGCGGCGCGGTTGCCGGAGCGTCTGTCGAAGGCGCTGGCGCAGGCGCTGCTGCTACCGGTGCTGTGGCAGGCTGCGCCAGTAAATTACGTACGCGGGTCTGCATTAACTTGTCGAGAATAGCCTGGCTCTGCAGCGTTTCCGGAACATCCATACTGATGCTTTGCTGGCTCAGCTGGTCTACTTCTTCAAGGAACGCTTTGGTCGCTGCATCGTCGGTGTCGTAGTAAGCACGCACCCATGTGGAGACATTTTCCAGCGCCTGGCGATATGTTTCTTCCTGATGACGCGGCACGGCCTGGGCGGCTACTAACAGACGAGAACGGATGTTCTCACGTAAGTACACGTCCTGGTTCGGTGCCAGCAGCGGGACGGCGGTTTCATCACGACGGCGAATAGTGATAAAGCTGTCCATAAAGTTCTGCCAGCTTTTTTGCAGATTGACGCGCCATTCGCTAATCGAACTGGAAAGCTCGCTGCTGTCAGAGTCCATTGGAGAATCGTCGGTGTCGTTGTCGGCCAGACGCAGGTTATCAATCTGATTAGAGAGCTGATTCACTTTCAGGATAATGCCGTCATAGTCGACCTGAGTCACCGCGGACAGGCTCGCGATGTCGTCAGTAATCGCACGTCGCGCGGTAATTAAGCTCGGGTCGTTCATATCCGCCAGACTGGCGTCGGCGCTTTTCAACAGCGCAGCGGCGGTGGTGACGTCCTGATCGCTCCATAATTTACGACCGGCCAGTTTCACCAGAAAATCAGCCTGCGCCAGCAGCCATGTGCCCGCATCGCTGCCGGAGATGGTGGCGACTTTTTGCTGGACTTCATCAAGCTGTTTGACCAGCGTGGCCTGCTGGCGAGTGGCTTCATCCAGCTGTGTTGCCTGCTGTTTAATAATACCTTCCAGCTCAGCTTTTTGGCTTTCCTGCGCTTTTTGCAGCGCCGTCAGCTGGTTCGCCAGCGCATCGCTGGTTGCCGTTTGTGTTGTTGCCTGTTGTTTCCCCCAGCCGTACAGCCCAACGCCTGCAGCCAGCGCAATAGCAATCGCCACAGCGCTCAGAATCAGCGCCGTGCTGTTCTTACTCTTTTTTTCAGTATTGACTGGCTGTGACGTGGTTTCCACGGCCTCCCTGGTCTCTTCAACCACGGCGGAGGATTTTTCTTGTTCCGTCATTATGGCATCCCATTATGAGAGTTATTGTAATGCGCGTAGTAGCGCATCGTTGTCGGCGTTATCAGCGACCTTAATATCTTGCCAGCCCAGTTCCCGGGCGAGGTGCGCCAGACGCTCACTGACGACCAACAGCCGACAGCGTAGTAACCAGTGCTCACGATACCACTGCGGAATGAGCGACCAGAGCTGTTGTAGCATCTCTCCGCTGGTGACAACCACCGTGGTTACGCCACGGGATTGCCAGCGCATCGCTTCTTCCGCACCATCGTAATGTTTTGCACTGCGTTGATAACATTCACAAAAATCGACATCGGCTCCGCGTGCCGTCAGGGTTTCACCTATCAGCTCCCGGCCACCGTTGCCGCGTAATATAAGCGCGCGTTTTCCCGCAATATTTTGTAATTCAGGTAATTGTAGCAAGACTTCGCTAATTTCCCGATCCAGAGGGTAGTGAATATTGAAGTCGCTAACAGTATGCAGCGCCAGCGCCGTTGTACGGCCAATGGCAAAATAACGTGGAAGAGATGGCCAGCTTTTCTCTTGCTGCTGAAGCTCGGCATCTGCAAAGGTAACGGCGTGCTGCGAGAGGGCGAAGACCAGATCGTTCTCCGTCAGCGCCGACAGTCGGGAAGCAACCGTTGCCAGCTCCCGACCAGGTGAAAACTCGATGAGCGGAAAACTCCAGGCCACCTGCCCCAGTGTGCGCAGTCGGCTCACTAACTCTTCCCCTGCGGGAGACGGGCGGGTGACCAGAATACTCATGCGGGGGCTTCTCCGTTATAAACTTCCGCCAGAATGGCGCGCGCACCGTTCTCCAGCAGTTCTTCTGCCAGAGAGATGCCCATCTGTTCGGCATCTTGTGTAGCGCCGCGACGTTCTCCGCATACCATCTGTGAACCGTCTGGCGCGCCGACCAGCGCACGTAGCCAAATCTCACCGTCGATGATTTCGGCATAGCTGCCAATAGGTACCTGACATCCCCCTTCCAGGCGGGTGTTCATGGCGCGTTCTGCTTTGACGCGTAGCGCGGTCTCTTCATGGTTGAGCGGCGCTAACAGTGCCTGAGTGCGCATATCATCCAGTCGACATTCTATGCCTACTGCGCCTTGCCCGACAGCGGGCAGGGAGACTTCCGGCGGCAGAGCGGTGCGGACTCGCGACTCAAGACCTAAACGTTTTAATCCGGCGACCGCCAGAATAATGGCGTCATAATCGCCGTTATCCAGTTTGCTGAGGCGCGTGCCTACGTTGCCGCGCAGCGAACGGATGACGAGATCCGGGCGACGCTTCGCCAACTGGCACTGGCGGCGCAAACTGGATGTCCCGACGATGCTGCCTGCGGGGAGTTCATCCAGCGAGTTGTACTTATTTGATACGAAAGCATCACGCGGATCCTCTCGCTCACAAATGGTGACCAGCCCAAGACCGTCAGGGAATTCAACCGGCACATCCTTCATGGAATGCACAGCGATATCGGCGCGTTTTTCCAGCAGCGCGACTTCCAGCTCTTTAACAAACAACCCTTTCCCCCCGACCTTCGCCAGCGGGGTATCAAGGATCACATCGCCACGGGTTACCATAGGAACCAGTTCCACGATCAGACCGGGGTGGTTTGCCATTAAGGCGTCTTTGACATAATGTGCCTGCCAGAGCGCAAGGGGGCTTTGGCGTGTGGCAATTCTCAAAACATTGTCTAACATGCTTGTTACCGTCATTATCAATCATTGACCATCCTAACATCCTTATCAAAGGGATGTCAGCGTTACGCTCAAACGTAAGTGAGAGGAAAAGGCGCTGCATCATCACTGGCAGTGAATAATGACGAGAAACCTCCCGACCGTATGAAGGAATTTACACGTAACGAACGGTGCTACACTTGTATGTAGCGCATCTTTCTTTACGGTCAATGAGCAAGGTGTTAAATTGATCACGTTTTAGACCATTTTTTCGGCTGAACAGCATAAAAAAATATGGGCGAAAAACAGGTAACGGTTATTTTTGACATACGGTTTATCCGAATTGATGGCGATTATTGTGAGCGCTTGCGCCGCGGCAATCGACAACATGACGGATAGCAACATCAGGCGATACGTCTTGTACCTCTATATTGAGACTCTGAAACAGAGACTGGATGCCATAAATCAACTGCGTGTGGATCGCGCGCTTGCTGCCATGGGACCTGCCTTCCAGCAGGTATACAGTCTGCTGCCGACATTATTGCACTACCACCATCCGCTGATGCCGGGTTACCTCGATGGTAACGTTCCCAAAGGCATATGCTTTTACACGCCTGATGAAACCCAACGCCACTACCTGAACGAACTGGAACTGTACCGCGGTATGTCGCCGCAGGATCCTCCCAAGGGCGAACTGCCGATCACCGGTGTTTACTCAATGGGCAGCACCTCTTCGGTAGGGCAAAGCTGTTCCTCTGACCTTGATATCTGGGTCTGCCATCAATCCTGGCTTGATAGCGAAGAGCGCCAGCTGCTGCAGCGAAAATGTAGCCTGCTGGAAAGCTGGGCCGCCTCGCTGGGCGTAGAAGTCAGTTTCTTCCTGATTGATGAAAACCGTTTCCGTCACAATGAAAGCGGCAGTCTTGGTGGTGAAGACTGTGGCTCGACGCAGCATATCCTGTTGCTTGATGAATTCTATCGCACCGCTGTGCGCCTCGCGGGTAAACGTATTCTGTGGAATATGGTGCCGGGCGACGAAGAAGAGCATTACGACGATTACGTCATGACGCTCTACGCACAGGGGGTGTTAACGCCAAACGAATGGCTGGATCTCGGCGGGCTCAGTTCGCTTTCCGCCGAAGAGTACTTTGGCGCCAGCCTCTGGCAGTTGTACAAGAGTATCGACTCCCCGTACAAAGCGGTGCTGAAAACGCTGCTGCTGGAAGCCTATTCCTGGGAATACCCAAATCCACGCCTGTTGGCGAAAGATATTAAACAGCGCCTGCATGACGGCGAGATCGTCTCTTTTGGTCTCGATCCTTACTGCATGATGCTGGAGCGCGTTACCGAGTACCTCACGGCGATCGAAGATCCGACACGCCTGGATTTAGTGCGTCGATGTTTCTACTTAAAAGTGTGTGAGAAACTGAGCCGTGAGCGCGCCTGCGTGGGCTGGCGTCGTGAAGTATTAAGTCAGTTAGTGAAAGAGTGGGGCTGGGATGACGCCCGTCTGACCATGCTGGATAACCGTGCTAACTGGAAGATTGACCAGGTACGCGAAGCACATAACGAACTGCTCGATGCGATGATGCAGAGCTATCGTAACCTGATCCGCTTTGCGCGGCGCAATAACCTCAGCGTCAGCGCCAGCCCGCAGGATATCGGCGTGCTGACCCGTAAGCTGTATGCCGCGTTTGAAGCGTTACCGGGTAAAGTCACGCTGGTGAACCCACAGATATCTCCGGATCTCTCGGAACCGAATCTGACCTTTATCCATGTACCGCCGGGTCGTGCCAACCGTTCAGGTTGGTATCTCTACAACCGCGCGCCGAACATGGACTCGATCATCAGCCATCAGCCGCTGGAATATAACCGCTATCTAAACAAGCTGGTGGCGTGGGCCTGGTTCAACGGCCTGCTGACCTCGCGTACGCATTTGTTTATTAAGGGCAACGGCATTGTTGATTTGCCGAAGCTGCAGGAAATGGTCGCCGACGTATCGCACCACTTCCCGCTGCGGCTGCCTGCACCAACGCCGAAAGCGCTGTATAGCCCGTGCGAAATTCGCCATCTGGCGATTATCGTTAACCTCGAATATGACCCAACGGCAGCGTTTCGCAATCAGGTGGTACATTTTGATTTCCGTAAGCTGGACGTCTTCAGCTTTGGCGAAGAGCAAAATTGCCTGGTAGGAAGCGTCGACCTGCTGTACCGCAACTCGTGGAATGAGGTGCGTACGCTGCACTTCAACGGCGAGCAGGCGATGATTGAAGCGTTAAAAACGATTCTGGGCAAAATGCACCAGGATGCCGCGCCGCCAGATAGCGTCGAGGTCTTCTGCTATAGCCAGCATCTGCGCGGTTTAATTCGCACCCGCGTCCAGCAACTGGTGTCTGAGTGCATCGAATTACGCCTCTCCAGCACCCGTCAGGAAACCGGACGTTTCAAAGCGCTGCGTGTTTCCGGCCAGACGTGGGGATTGTTCTTCGAGCGCCTGAACGTTTCGGTACAGAAGCTGGAAAACGCAATTGAATTCTATGGCGCGATTTCACATAACAAACTGCACGGGCTTTCCGTCCAGGTTGAGACCAACCATGTGAAACTGCCGTCGGTGGTCGACGGTTTTGCCAGCGAAGGGATTATTCAGTTCTTTTTCGAAGAAACGGGTGATGAGCAGGGCTTTAATATCTACATTCTGGACGAAAGCAATCGGGCTGAGGTGTATCACCACTGCGAAGGTAGTAAAGAGGAGCTGGTACGCGACGTCAGCCGTTTCTATTCATCGTCGCACGATCGTTTTACCTACGGCTCCAGCTTCATCAACTTTAACCTGCCGCAGTTCTATCAGATTGTGAAAACCGACGGGCGCGCGCAGGTGATTCCGTTCCGCACCCAGCCGATTAGCGCCGTTCCGCCAGCCAGTCAGGACAACGACACGCCGCTGTTACAGCAGTATTTCTCGTGAGTTAACTTGCCCGGTGGCGCGACGCTTACCGGGCTAAAGTAGGCCGGATAAGCAAAGCGCATCCGGCACTAAAGCTTAGCGGAAGCTCACCTCTTCACCCGCCTGCTGCGTTGCCGCTTGTTCCAACAGATCCCAGAACGTTTCGCCGCTTCGGTCGCAGATCCATTCGTCGCCTTTCAGGTCAAAGTGGTAGCCGCCCTGTTTGGTCGCCAGCCACACCTGGTGCAGCGGCTCCTGACGGTTAATAATAATTTTGCTGCCGTTTTCGAAGCTGATGGTCAGCACGCCGCCGTTGATCTCACAATCGATATCGCTGTCGCCATCCCAGTCATCCAGACGTTCTTCAATGGTCATCCACAGGGTGTCAGCAAGGCGATGAAATTCACTGTCGTTCATTTTCTTATCCTATTTTTCGTGATGCCCGCAGTATAACGTGGAATAAATCGCGATGCAGTTTTTAGCCAAACTCTTGCTTTTACGCCTTCTCCTGCGATGATAGAAAACAGAAAGCATGAACTTTACAGGCAATCCATAATGAAAAACGTGTTAAAGCCACTCGCTGTCATTTTTACTCTGTTCAGCCTTACGGGCTGTGGGCTAAAAGGCCCGCTCTATTTCCCGCCAGCTGATAAAACCGCGCCGCCTCCGACCAAGAGCGTTCAGCCGCAATCGCAATCCACCACGCCTGAGAAAAACGATCGTGGGATTAGTGATGGGCCTTCTCAGGTGAATTACTAACGGCAGGAATAGATTTTACATTTCTGTACCCGCGTGAACGGAGTGAATGATGCAATTCTCTAAAATGCATGGCCTTGGCAACGATTTTATGGTCGTCGACGCGGTAACGCAGAATGTCTTTTTCTCACCAGAGCTGATCCGCCGCCTGGCCGACAGACATCTCGGCGTTGGATTTGATCAGCTGCTGGTGGTTGAGCCTCCGTATGATCCGGAGCTGGATTTCCACTACCGTATTTTTAATGCCGACGGCAGTGAAGTGTCACAGTGTGGCAATGGCGCCCGTTGTTTTGCCCGTTTTGTTCGCCTGAAAGGGCTGACCAATAAACGTGATATTCGCGTCAGTACCGCGAATGGTCGTATGGTATTAACCGTCACTGACGACGAGCTGGTGCGGGTGAATATGGGCGAACCCAATTTTGAACCCTCGCAGGTTCCTTTTCGCGCTAACAAAGCAGAGAAGACCTATATTATGCGCGCGGCTGAACAGACAGTATTGTGCGGCGTGGTTTCAATGGGGAACCCGCACTGCGTGATTCAGGTTGATGATGTTGATACGGCCACGGTAGAAACACTGGGACCGGTTCTGGAAAGCCACGAACGCTTCCCTGAGCGCGCCAATATCGGATTTATGCAGGTGGTAAAACGCGAGCATATCCGACTGCGCGTCTATGAGCGCGGCGCGGGTGAAACGCAGGCCTGCGGCAGCGGTGCGTGCGCTGCCGTTGCGGTCGGTATCCAGCAGGGTCTGCTGGCAGAAGAAGTGAGGGTGGAATTACCGGGCGGTCGACTTGATATCGCCTGGAAAGGTCCGGGTCATCCGCTGTATATGACTGGCCCGGCGGCACATGTCTACGACGGATTTATTCACTTATGAAGCAACCAGGGGAAGAACTACAGGAAACGCTCATGGAGCTGGACGACCGGGCGGTCGTCGATTACCTGCAACGTAATCCTGAGTTTTTTATCCGTAATGCCCAGGCCGTTGAAGCGATGCGAGTTCCGCACCCAGTGCGGGGCACGGTCTCTTTAGTGGAATGGCATATGGCGCGGGCACGTAATCATATTAACGTGCTGGAAGAGAACATGGCGTTGTTGATGGAACAAGCCAACGCCAATGAAAGCCTGTTCTATCGTCTGTTAAATCTGCAAGGACGGCTGGTGTCGGCCAGCAGTCTTGACGACATGCTGATGCGATTTCATCGCTGGGCGCGTGAGTTAGGGCTGGCCGGAGCGACGGTTCGTCTGTTCCCGGATCGCTGGCGACTTGGCGCGCCATCAAAATTCACCCATCTGGCATTAAGCCGTCAGGCTTTTGAACCGCTGCGTATCCAGCGTCTGGGTCAGTCACAGCACTATCTTGGGCCGCTCAATGGTCCGGAATTGCTGGTCATGATGCCGGAGGCGAAAGCCATAGGTTCGGTGGCGATGTCGATGCTCGGGCAAGATGGCTCTCTGGGCGTGATGCTGTTCAGCAGCCGTGACGTTAATCATTACCAGCAGGGGCAAGGCACGCAATTGCTGCAGGAAATCTCGCTGATGTTGCCGGAACTGCTGGAGCGCTGGATTGAACGCGTATGACCGATTCACCCCTTTCTCAGGATGTGGCGCGCTTTTTGCGCTATCTGGGCGTTGAGCGTCAGCTTAGCCCGGTCACATTGCTTAATTATCAGCGTCAGCTTGATGCCATCATTGCGTTAGCCGGAGAGACCGGTCTGCAAAGCTGGCAACAATGTGATGCTGCGATGGTACGTAGTTTTGCTGTTCGCAGCCGTCGTAAAGGACTGGGGCCGGCGAGTCTGGCACTGCGTCTCTCCGCGTTACGCAGTTTCTTCGATTGGCTGGTTAATCAGGGCGAGCTGAAAGCCAATCCGGCAAAAAGCGTTTCCGCGCCTAAAGCACCGCGTCATCTCCCTAAAAATATCGATGTCGACGATGTTAATCGTCTGCTGGATATCGATCTCAACGATCCCCTTGCTGTGCGCGATAGAGCAATGCTGGAAGTGATGTACGGCGCGGGTCTGCGTTTATCTGAGTTGGTTGGGCTGGATATTAAACATCTCGACCTCGACACCGGCGAAGTGTGGGTGATGGGTAAGGGCAGTAAAGAGCGTCGCCTGCCGATTGGCCGCAACGCGGTGGCGTGGATTGAGCACTGGCTGGATCTACGCGGGCTATTTGGCAGCGATGACGATGCGCTATTTCTGTCCAAACTGGGCAAACGCATCTCGGCGCGTAATGTGCAGAAACGCTTTGCTGAATGGGGTATCAAGCAGGGGCTGAACAGCCACGTACATCCCCACAAATTGCGTCACTCCTTTGCGACGCATATGCTGGAGTCGAGCGGCGATCTGCGCGGAGTGCAGGAGTTATTGGGTCATGCCAATCTCTCCACGACTCAAATCTATACCCATCTTGATTTTCAACACCTGGCTTCAGTGTACGATGCGGCGCATCCGCGCGCCAAACGGGGGAAATAATGCGTTTTTACCGGCCTTTGGGGCGCATTTCTGCGCTCACCTTTGACCTTGATGACACCCTTTACGATAACCGTCCCGTTATCACACGCACCGAGCAGGAAGCGCTCGCGTTTGTACAGAATTACCATCCGGCGTTGAATTCGCTGCAAAATAGCGACCTACAGCGCTTACGTCAGGCCGTTCGCGACGCCGAGCCGGAAATCTACCACGATGTTACCCAATGGCGTCACCGTGCCGTAGAGCGCGCTATGCTGGAGGCGGGGTTGTCAGCGGCAGAAGCCAGAATGGGGGCGAATGCGGCGATGATGAATTTTGCCAAATGGCGTAGCCGCATTGAAGTCCCGCAGACGACGCATGACACGCTGAAGGCGCTGGCCCGCAAATGGCCGCTGGTGGCGATCACCAACGGTAACGCGCAGCCGGAACTGTTTGGCCTGGGTGATTACTTTGAGTTTGTGCTGCGCGCCGGTCCCGACGGGCGATCAAAACCCTTTAGCGACATGTACACCTTGGCGGCGGAAAAACTGAAAATGCCTGTGGGTGAGATTCTGCACGTGGGTGATGACCTGACGACGGATGTCGCGGGCGCCATCCGTTGTGGTATGCAGGCCTGCTGGATCAAACCGGAAAATGCCGACCTGATGCAAACTGCAGACAGCCGTTTGCTTCCGCATATCGAAATTTCACAGTTGGCATCTCTGACCTCGCTGATATAATCACCAGCAGAACTCTGTATATATACCCAGCTTTTTGGCGGATGGCGCTACGCTTATCCGCCTTACCTACTTTTACGCGGCGGTGCCAATGGACGTTTCTTACCTGCTCGACAGCCTTAATGATAAACAGCGTGAAGCGGTGGCCGCGCCACGCAGCAACATGCTGGTTCTGGCAGGCGCGGGGAGTGGTAAAACGCGCGTGCTGGTGCACCGTATCGCCTGGTTACTGACGGTTGAGAACAACTCGCCGTACTCCATTATGGCGGTGACCTTTACCAACAAAGCGGCGGCGGAAATGCGCCACCGTATCGGCCAGATAATGGGAACCAGCCAGGGCGGTATGTGGGTAGGTACATTCCACGGTCTGGCCCACCGTCTGCTGCGCGCGCACCATATGGATGCGAACCTGCCGCAGGATTTTCAGATCCTCGACAGCGAAGACCAACTGCGTTTGCTCAAGCGTCTGATCAAGGCGATGAACCTTGATGAGAAGCAGTGGCCGCCGCGTCAGGCGATGTGGTTCATCAACAGCCAGAAAGACGAAGGGCTGCGTCCGCATCATCTGCAAAGCTACGGCAACCCGGTTGAGCAAACCTGGCAGAAAGTGTATCAGGCTTACCAGGAAGCGTGTGACCGCGCGGGGCTGGTGGATTTCGCCGAGCTGCTGCTGCGCGCCCACGAGCTGTGGCTCAACAAACCGCATATCCTGCAGCACTACCGCGAACGTTTTACCAATATCCTGGTGGACGAATTTCAGGATACCAACAACATTCAGTACGCGTGGATCCGCCTGCTGGCGGGCGATACCGGCAAGGTAATGATCGTCGGTGATGACGATCAGTCAATCTACGGCTGGCGCGGAGCGCAGGTGGAGAACATCCAGCGCTTTCTCACGGATTTCCCCGGCGCAGAAACTATTCGCCTGGAGCAGAACTACCGTTCGACCAACAATATCCTCAGCGCGGCTAACGCCCTGATTGAAAACAATAATGGGCGTCTGGGTAAAAAGCTGTGGACCGATGGCGTCGACGGCGAACCGATCTCGCTGTACTGCGCGTTCAACGAACTCGATGAAGCGCGCTTTGTGGTCAATCGTATCAAGACCTGGCAGGACAACGGTGGTGCGCTGGAGCAATGCGCTATTCTTTATCGCAGCAACGCCCAGTCGCGCGTACTGGAAGAGGCGTTGTTACAGGCCAGCATGCCGTATCGGATTTATGGCGGGATGCGCTTCTTCGAACGCCAGGAAATCAAAGATGCACTTTCCTACCTGCGTCTGATCGCCAACCGCAATGACGACGCCGCATTTGAGCGCGTGGTGAATACGCCCACCCGCGGGATTGGCGATCGTACTTTGGATGTGGTGCGTCAGACCTCCCGTGACCGCCAGCTAACGTTGTGGCAGGCCTGTCGTGAGCTGTTGCAGGAAAAAGCCCTCGCGGGTCGCGCCGCCAGCGCCTTACAGCGCTTTATGGAGCTGATTGACGCACTGGCGCAGGAGACCGCCGATATGCCGCTGCACGTGCAGACTGACCGGGTGATTAAAGACTCCGGCCTGCGCATGATGTACGAGCAGGAAAAAGGCGAGAAAGGCCAGACGCGTATCGAAAACTTAGACGAACTGGTGACGGCAACGCGCCAGTTCAGCTACAACGAAGAAGACGAAGACTTAATGCCGCTGCAGGCATTCCTGTCTCACGCTGCGCTGGAAGCGGGCGAAGGGCAGGCGGATACCTGGCAGGACGCGGTACAACTGATGACGCTGCACTCGGCGAAAGGTCTGGAGTTCCCGCAGGTGTTTATCGTCGGGATGGAAGAAGGCATGTTCCCCAGCCAGATGTCGCTGGACGAAGGCGGTCGCCTCGAAGAAGAGCGCCGCCTGGCTTACGTAGGCGTGACCCGCGCAATGCAAAAGCTGACCCTGACCTACGCCGAAACGCGTCGTCTGTACGGCAAAGAGGTTTACCATCGTCCGTCGCGCTTTATCGGCGAACTGCCGGAAGCGTGCGTTGAAGAGGTTCGCCTGCGCGCCACTGTCAGCCGCCCGGTGAGCCATCAGCGGATGGGCACGCCAATGGCGGAAAATGATACCGGCTATAAGCTCGGCCAGCGCGTGCGCCACGCTAAATTTGGCGAGGGCACCATCGTCAACCTGGAAGGAAGCGGCGAACACAGTCGTTTGCAGGTCGCGTTCCAGGGGCAGGGGATCAAATGGCTGGTTGCCGCCTACGCCAGACTGGAAACGGTATGATCGCCTGATGTCGCTGCGCTTATCAGGCCTACGCGGAACGTAATATTTTGATTTGTAGGCCGGATAAGGCGAAGCCGCCATCCGGCTATCTGTCGGTTAATATTCTGAAATCATAGATAAATAATTCCCCTCTGCTAACCTTTCTGTATAAGGGGAAATTATTACTTTTTCGCCATCCGTTGCGTGTTGACGTCAAAATTTTGCTGGCGTAACATGCGCGCACGATTACGCTAAGAGGACATTCGCCTTGGACACACCCAGTAGATACTGGCTCATTATCCTGTCATCCAGGATCAACTCCTAAGGCTATCCCTTTTTGCTGATAGCCTTCGCGGTTGTCAGCGACCTTCTGTTTTTTCCCGTCGCGCTGAGTCAGGCTGTTTAATGGTCTGAAACCCAATTTGTTTCTGTGTGCCCTCCGAACTGTCCGATAATTTTTTGCATTGGGAGTCCCGGTCATGCTGAGCGCATTTCAACTGGAAAACAATCGTTTAACTCGCCTTGAGGCAGACGAGATCGAGCACCTGGCCAGTTCGGTTTGGGTCGATTTAGTCGAGCCGGATGACGAAGAACGAAACCGTGTGCAAAAGGACTTGGGCCAGAATCTGGCTACGCGCCCTGAACTGGAAGACATCGAAGCATCCGCACGTTTTTTTGAAGACGAAGACGGTCTGCACATCCACTCCTTCTTCTTTTACGAAGACGCCGACGATCACGCGGGTAACTCAACCGTCGCATTTACCATTCGCGAAGGCCGCCTGTTTACTCTGCGCGAGCGCGAACTGCCGGCCTTCCGCCTGTACCGCATGCGTGCGCGTAACCAGGCGATGGTGGATGGCAACGCCTACGAGCTGTTGCTCGACCTGTTCGAAACCAAAATTGAACAGCTGGCGGATGAGATCGAAAACATCTACAGCGACCTGGAAAAACTCAGCCGTGTGATCATGGAAGGGCGTCAGGGCGATGAGTATGACGAAGCGCTGTCGACGTTGGCGGAACTGGAAGATATCGGCTGGAAAGTACGTCTGTGTCTGATGGATACCCAGCGCGCGCTGAACTTCCTGGTACGTAAAGCGCGTTTGCCGGGCAGTCAGCTGGAGCAGGCGCGTGAGATCCTGCGCGATATCGAGTCACTGCTGCCGCATAATGAATCGCTGTTCCAGAAGGTTAACTTCCTGATGCAGGCGGCGATGGGTTTTATCAACATCGAGCAGAACCGCATCATCAAGATCTTCTCGGTGGTTTCTGTGGTATTCCTGCCGCCGACGCTGGTGGCTTCCAGCTACGGGATGAACTTTGAGTTTATGCCGGAATTGCACTGGAGCTTCGGTTACCCGGGCGCGATTGTCTTTATGATGCTCGCGGGACTGGCGCCGTATCTGTACTTTAAGCGCAAGAACTGGCTGTAATCACTGTACTTTATCCGGCCTACGGCGATGTGCTTTTGTAGGCCGGATAAGCGAAGCGCCATCCGGCACTCCCCTAGCTCCGACGAACCCGTCGTTGCGTATAAATCGCATCCATCACGAAAATCGCCAGTGCCACCCAGATAAACGCAAACGTGACCATTTTATCCGTTCCCGGAACTTCACCATAGAAGGTGACGGCCAGCAGGAACATCAGCGTAGGCCCGATATACTGGAAGAATCCCAGCGTGGACAGACGCAGGCGGGTTGCCGCGCCGGTAAAGCACAGCAGCGGAATGGTGGTCACGACACCCGCGGCAATCAGCAGCAGGTTGAGCGACATGGGGTTTTGCCCCATATGGCTGGTTGAGCTGTCCGCAATGCCAAACAGATAGATGGCGGCGACAGGTAAAAGCCACAGGGTTTCGATCAGCATGCCGGTTTGTGCTTCGACGGCAATCTTCTTGCGCACCAGCCCATAGAACGCAAAGCTGAACGCCAGTCCCAGCGCGATTATTGGCAGCGATCCGAAGGTCCACAGCTGTACCAGCACGCCGCAGGCGGCTAACAGTACCGCCAGCCACTGCATGCGACGAAAGCGCTCACCGAGGAATAGCATTCCCAGCACAATATTCACCAGTGGGTTAATAAAATAGCCGAGGCTGGCTTCCAGCATATGGTGATTATTGACCGCCCAAATGAACAGCAGCCAGTTTCCGCCGATGAGCACTGCAGAGAGCGCCAGCAGGAAGATCTTCTTTGGCGTTTGTAGCAGCGTTTTAACGCCTGACCACTGGCGGCTGATGCTCATCAGTACCACCATAAAGAAAAATGACCAGATGACGCGGTGCGTCAGGATCTCATCCGCCGGGACATAGTAAATCAGCTTGAAGTAGGCGGGAGCGATACCCCAAATAAAATAAGCAGCAAGAGCGAGTAGCACGCCCTGCCGCGTTTGTTTAGCATCCATCGGGAAAACTCATTGCAGAAATGTAACAGCAGTTTACCTTTTTTTAGGCACTTACCCCACCATATAAGTGGCGGTTGCGCTGGCAATATAAAGCTGTTCTTCGTTATGCAATTCCACGCGCGCAACAGCGACTTTATTACCCGCCCGCAGCAGGCTACTGGTGGCGGTAAAGCGATTCCCTCTTCCGGGGCGCAGATAATCAACACGCAAATCGATTGTACCCATGCGTGACATCCGCTGACGTAGTTCGTCCTCGCTGATCGTTTCATGGCGGGTCAGCGTACTCCCAACGCATACCAGCCCGGCGGCGACGTCCAGCGCCGAGGCGATCACGCCGCCATGCAGAATGCTTTGCGCCCAGTTGCCGACCATCATCGGTTGGTTATTAAAGGCTAATTGAGCAAATTCTTTCTCATAGCGTTCGAGCTCCAGTCCCAGCGCCCGGTTAAACGGCATATGATAGACAAACATTTCACCCACTAACTTCAGCGCTTCCTCAGCAGTAAGTACGGCAGACATACGATCCCTACATCTCTATGGTTAATGAAATGTTGATATTATGCTTATTATTTGTTGTTTTCTACTTTAGGACGGGATAACTAACGAGGAATTAGCTAAGTATGTAGAATGCTTGCCAGATAATTATACAATTCATCAATATTTTGGTTCAGGAGAACATTACCGATGCGGGCGATTCTGGGATGGTTACTACCAGCAATTATGCTGCCGTTGACCGCGTATGCGCAGGAAGCGACAGTGAAAGAGATTCATGATGCACCGGCGGTTCGTGGCAGTATTATCGCTAATATGCTGCAGGAACATGACAACCCTTTCACGCTTTATCCTTATGACACCAACTATCTTATTTACACCAATACCAGCGACATGAACAAAGAGGCGATCAGCAGTTATAGCTGGTCCGAAAATGCGCGCAAAGATGAAGTTAAGTTTCAGTTAAGCCTGGCGTTTCCGCTCTGGCGCGGGATATTAGGCCCAAACTCGGTACTTGGCGGTTCCTATACCCAGAAGTCCTGGTGGCAGCTTTCGAACAGTGAAGAGTCTTCACCGTTTCGCGAAACCAACTACGAACCGCAATTGTTCCTCGGTTTCGCCACCGACTATCGCTTTGCCGGTTGGACGCTTCGTGATGTCGAAATGGGTTATAACCATGACTCCAACGGCCGATCCGATCCCACGTCACGTAGCTGGAACCGTCTTTATACCCGTCTGATGGCTGAAAATGGTAACTGGCTGGTGGAAGTTAAGCCGTGGTACGTGATTGGTAGCACCGACGATAACCCTGATATCACTAAATACATGGGCTACTATCAGCTGAAAATGGGGTATCACCTGGGTGACGCGGTTATCAGCGTGAAAGGCCAGTACAACTGGAATACCGGCTACGGCGGCGCAGAGCTGGGGGCCAGCTATCCCATCACGAAGCATGTGCGTCTATACACTCAGGTCTACAGTGGTTACGGCGAATCGCTGATTGACTACAACTTCAATCAGACGCGTGTTGGTGTGGGCGTGATGCTCAACGATATCTTCTGATAAGTATTGAGAGTATTTTAATCATTGCAGTTTCTCTCTCAGGCGCTGAAAATAGCGCCTGTTTTTATTTCAGGCTAATGGGGTTAATGTGGCGCAGGCGGAAGTGTTGAATCTGGAAATGGGCGCTAAACAGGTTTTGCAGGAAACCTTTGGCTACCAACAGTTTCGCCCCGGTCAGGAAGAAATCATTGATACCGTGCTCTCTGGTCGCGACTGCCTGGTCGTTATGCCGACCGGCGGCGGTAAATCCCTGTGCTATCAAATTCCCGCATTATTGCTAAACGGACTCACCGTTGTTGTTTCCCCGCTGATTTCCCTGATGAAAGATCAGGTCGATCAACTGCTAGCCAACGGCGTGGCGGCGGCGTGCCTGAATTCTACTCAAAGTCGTGAACAGCAGCTTGAGGTGATGGCGGGCTGTCGCAGCGGGCAGATTCGCTTACTGTACATTGCGCCCGAACGCCTGATGCTGGATAACTTCCTTGAGCATCTGGCGCACTGGAATCCGGTGCTGCTGGCGGTTGATGAAGCGCACTGTATTTCGCAGTGGGGGCATGATTTCCGCCCCGAGTACGCTGCGCTGGGCCAGCTGCGCCAGCGTTTCCCGACTCTGCCGTTTGTGGCGCTGACCGCGACCGCGGATGAGACAACCAGGCTGGACATTGTGCGTCTGCTGGGACTCAACGATCCGTTAATTCAGATCAGCAGCTTTGACCGCCCGAACATTCGCTACATGCTGATGGAGAAGTTTAAGCCGCTCGATCAGCTGATGCGCTACGTGCAAGAGCAGCGCGGTAAGTCTGGCATTATCTATTGTAACAGTCGCGCCAAAGTCGAAGACACCGCCGCGCGTCTGCAAAGCCGTGGCATCAGCGCCGGGGCTTATCATGCCGGGCTGGAAAATGCCGTACGCGCCGAGGTGCAGGAGAAATTCCAGCGTGATGACCTGCAAATCGTAGTGGCGACCGTGGCGTTCGGTATGGGGATCAACAAACCTAACGTACGCTTCGTGGTGCATTTCGATATTCCGCGTAACATCGAATCCTATTACCAGGAAACCGGCCGCGCCGGGCGTGATGGCCTGCCGGCGGAAGCGATGCTGTTTTACGATCCGGCTGATATGGCATGGCTACGCCGTTGCCTCGAAGAGAAACCCGCCGGGCAACTGCTGGATATCGAACGTCATAAGCTCAATGCGATGGGGGCGTTTGCCGAGGCGCAGACCTGTCGTCGTCTGGTGTTGCTGAACTATTTTGGCGAAGGGCGCCAGGAGCCGTGTGGCAACTGCGATATCTGTCTCGACCCGCCAAAACAGTACGACGGACTTATGGATGCGCGCAAAGCGCTGTCGACGATTTACCGTGTTAACCAACGCTTCGGCATGGGATACGTCGTGGAAGTGCTGCGCGGAGCGAATAACCAGCGTATTCGCGAACTGGCTCATGACAAACTGCCGGTCTATGGCATTGGTCGCGAGCAAAGCCACGAACACTGGGTGAGCGTTATTCGCCAGCTTATTCACCTGGGCCTGGTGACGCAGAATATTGCTCATCACTCCGCGTTACAGCTAACCGAAGCCGCGCGTCCGGTGTTGCGCGGTGACGTTGCGTTACAGCTTGCTGTACCACGTATTGTAGCGCTGAAACCGCGTGCGATGCAGAAATCCTTCGGTGGTAACTACGACCGCAAACTGTTCGCCAAATTGCGTAAGCTGCGTAAAGCCATTGCCGACGAAGAGAACATTCCGCCGTACGTGGTGTTCAACGACGCCACGCTGATTGAAATGGCGGAGCAGATGCCGGTTTCACCGAGTGAAATGCTAAGCGTCAACGGTGTGGGGATGCGTAAACTGGAGCGTTTCGGTAAAGAGTTTATGGCGCTTATTCGCACACACGTTGATGGTGACGACGAAGAGTAGTCAGCCGGGCAAAAAAGTGCCAGGATGGTGACTCACTGAACTATTCCCCCGCGAGTCATTTTTATGTTAACGCTATTTTTCACCGTTGCGTTGGTGCATATCGTTGCGCTGATGAGCCCCGGTCCCGATTTCTTTTTTGTTTCTCAAACTGCGGTTAGCCGTTCGCGCAAAGAAGCTATGATGGGCGTGCTGGGCATTACCTGCGGCGTCATGGTCTGGGCTGGCGTGGCACTGCTCGGCCTGCATCTGATTATCGAAAAAATGGCCTGGCTGCATACCATTATTATGGTCGGCGGGGGGCTGTATCTGTGCTGGATGGGTTATCAGATGCTGCGCGGCGCGTTTAAAAAACAGGATGTTGCAGCGCCCACTCCGCAGGTGGAGCTGGCGCAGAGCGGACGCAGCTTTTTGAAAGGTCTGCTGACCAACCTGGCGAACCCTAAAGCCATTATCTATTTTGGCTCCGTCTTCTCATTGTTCGTTGGCGACAACGTGGGAACGGGCGCGCGCTGGGGGATCTTTGCTCTGATTATCGTGGAAACGCTGGCGTGGTTTACCGTGGTCGCCAGCCTGTTTGCGCTCCCGAAAATGCGTCGTGGCTATCAGCGTTTGGCGAAGTGGATTGATGGTTTTGCCGGCGCGCTGTTCGCAGGCTTCGGTATCCATCTGATTATTTCGCGCTAAGTTTGTTGCCCGCCTGGGAGTCCCAGGCGGTATGCGGTTTATTGCGCAAGCTTCTGTAATTCGTCCTTCGAAAGGCCGGTCATTTCCATAATCGCGTCGGTATCAAGACCTCGCTTGAGCATCGCTTTTGCTACATCAGTAAGGGCAATGCGCCTCCCTTCTTCACGGCCTATCTGCTTTAGTTGATCCGCCATTGTCATCAGTTTTTCTCCATGCTGCGGCACCCGCTGTGCCAGCTTATACAATAATGTCTGAACATCTTGTGTATTCCCTGCTTGCACCATGTAGTTTACCAGCACGGTTATTTGTTGTCCGCTCATCTTCTCCAGCATAAACAGGCGGGTAAGTTTATCCAGCAACTGCGCCATGTCGCGCTGGCGAATGTGTTTTTGTACTAATGTCAGCGCTGCCATACTGCGATGCTGCATGATCTCATCATCTGGAATAACCGTCACATCCACCAACGGAAATGGTGTGCTGTAAAGTTGAAGGGCGGTTCCAGAATCCTCAAAGTGATCCAGCCAGTTCATTGAGCCTTGCCATGGGCTTTGCTTGCCATGGTAAAAGAGCACTGGAATAACCAGCGGCAGAGTGTCGTTTCCAGCCTCAAGATGACGCTGCATCGCTGCGATAGCGTAGCGCATCAGGCGAAATGACATGTGCTTATCCGGTGAGCTTTGATGCTCAATGAGCACATGTACATAGCCATGTCCGCTGGTGGTTTCCAGTGAGTAGAGAATATCGCTGAAATAGGGGCGCAGATCGTCCTCCACAAAACTGCCTGATTCCAGACGGAGCGTTTCCAGTTTGCATATTTTGATTAACGAGGGAGGAAGATGAAGTTCGATAAAGTCCCGCGCGGTTTCCACGCGGGAGAGGAAGGTTTTAAATACTGCGTCATGTGGTGTTGCTACTTCCGCCATCGTTAATCATCCGTGAGTGGTGAATATGGCAGCATTCTGGCATTAGCAATCAACGTCTAACAGTGCAGAATATAAGGCTTTTATCCCTTTGCGGCAAAGTACGGAAAGTCATGTTCAGGCGCTCATACTGTTAGCATTTCTTTGCGAGTGCCGTTCCATTTGCTAAGCATGCCTTGCCGATGCCAGCAGGGCGCCTATCAGCATAAACAGCGAGCCAAACACTTTGTTGAGCGCCTTCATTTGCTTTGGCCCTTTAATCCAGCCAGCAATGCGCGTGGCCAACGTCGCGTAACCGATCATCACAATGATATCGACCACGATGGTCGTGACGCCAAGCACCACGTACTGCATCAACTGCGGTTCCTGCGGCAGGATGAACTGCGGGAACAGAGCGGCAAGAAAAACTATGCTCTTGGGATTGGTCAGATTAACAAAGACCGCGCGTTTGAACAGCCGGCTGCGCGATTGCGTATTCGCCATGGTATTCAGATCGATAGCACCCGCCGCGCGCCATTGCTGAATACCCAGCCAAATCAGATAGGCCGCTCCCGCCCACTTCAGCACCTCAAATGCGATCACCGAACGTGAAAATAGCGTTCCCAGTCCTACGCCAACCAGAACGATATGAATACCCAAGCCGGTCTGCAAACCCGCAATCGACGCGCTGGCACCGCGATATCCGTGGCTGATGGCGGTGGTCATGGTATTGATTGCGCCAGAGCCTGGGGACAAGCTCAAAATAATAGAGGTCAGCAGGTAGGCGAACCACCATTCAAAGGTCATGAGAAACTCCCGGATTGTCTATTTTTATGCCACAATACGCTACTGCCGTTAGGTTGTGTCAGTGACGGCGAAAAAAACGATTTTACTTGGTCAGCGAGGCTGGATACCCGATGTTTCAGCAGCAAAAAGACTGGGAAACAAGAGAAAACGCGTTTGCTGCTTTTTCCATGGGGCCACTGACAGATTTCTGGCGTCAGCGGGAAGAAGCGGAATTTACGGGCGTGGATGATATTCCCGTACATTTTGTTCGTTTTCATGCAGAAAAAAACGATCGCGTCATCGTCGTCTGTCCTGGACGCATTGAAAGCTACGTGAAATACGCTGAACTGGCGTATGACCTGTTTCATTCTGGTTTTGACGTTCTCATTATCGATCACCGTGGCCAGGGGCGTTCCGGGCGTATGCTTTCGGATCCGCACCGCGGTCATGTCGATAACTTTAATGATTATGTCGACGATCTAACCGCCTTCTGGCAGCAGGAAGTGCTACCCGGCCCGTGGAGAAAACGCTATATCCTGGCGCATTCAATGGGCGGGGCGATTGCCACGTTATTCCTGCAACGCCACCCGAATCAGTGTGATGCCATCGCGCTTTGCGCACCGATGTTTGGTATTGTGATGCGCTTTCCCGACTGGATGGTGCGCCATATACTGGACTGGGCCGAAGGGCATCCGCGGATCCGCGAAGGCTATGCGATGGGAACCGGGCGCTGGCGGGCGCTGCCGTTCGGTATGAATGCGTTAACCCATAGTCGACAGCGCTATCGGCGCAATCTGCGCTTTTATGCTGATGAGCCGCGGTTGCGCGTTGGTGGTCCCACCTATCACTGGGTACGTGAAGGGATTCTGGCTGGCGAACAGGTTTTGGCTGGCGCCGGGGATGATGCGACGCCGACGCTGCTGATTCAGGCTGAAGAAGAGCGTGTGGTAGATAACCGCATGCACGATCGTTTTTGTGAACTCCGCGCCGCAGCAGGCCATCCTGTAGAAGGGGGGCAGCCGCTTGTCATCAAAGGCGCGTACCATGAGATCCTTTTTGAAAAGGACGCCATGCGCTCAGTCGCGCTTAACGCTATTGTCGAATTTTTCGACAAGCATAACTCATCCAGCGGAACCCGCTTTGCCTAGAGGTTGAATTTTCTTATGTATCAGGTTGTTGCGTCTGATTTAGACGGTACGCTGCTTTCTCCCGACCATACTCTGTCCCCTTATGCCAAAGAGACGCTGAAGTTATTGACCGCTCGCGGCGTTAACTTCGTGTTTGCGACTGGCCGTCATCATGTTGATGTGGGGCAAATTCGCGATAACCTCGGCATTAAAACCTACATGATCACGTCCAACGGCGCGCGCGTGCATGATTCTGACGGGAATCTGGTGTTTTCCCATAACCTGGATCGCGATATTGCCAGCGACCTGTTTGGCGTAGTGAATGCAAACCCGGACATCGTGACCAACGTATATCGTGATGATGAGTGGTTTATGAATCGCCATCGTCCGGACGAAATGCGTTTCTTCAAAGAAGCGGTGTTTAACTATTCACTGTTTGAACCTGCATTACTGGAGCCTGAGGGCGTCAGCAAAGTGTTCTTCACCACCGACTCTCACGAAAGGCTACTGCCGCTGGAGCAGGCGATTAACGCCCGCTGGGGCGATCGCGTCAACGTCAGCTTCTCTACGCTTACCTGTCTGGAAGTCATGGCTGGCGGCGTATCGAAAGGTCATGCGCTGGAAGCGGTAGCAAAAGCGATGGGCTACAGTCTGAAAGACTGCATCGCCTTTGGCGACGGGATGAACGATGCGGAAATGCTCTCCATGGCAGGTAAAGGCTGCATCATGGGCAACGCCCACCAGCGCCTGAAGGATCTGCACCCGGAACTGGAAGTCATTGGTCTTAATGCCGACGATGCCGTGCCACACTATCTGCGTGAACTGTTTTTGCAGTAACCTTCTGTTCGTTAGTTGACCAGTTGTCAACTAAAAACTTCGCTACAATGGGGGTACCTTTTGTTAAGAGACATCCATTGTGGCGTTACTCATCATTACCACAATTCTGTGGGCCTTTTCCTTTAGCCTGTTTGGCGAGTACCTTGCCGGTCATGTCGATAGCTATTTTGCGGTGCTGGTGCGCGTTGGGCTGGCGGCGCTGGTGTTCCTGCCGTTTCTACGTACTCGTGGGCACAGCGTAAAAACGATCGGGCTGTATATGCTGGTGGGTGCCATGCAGCTTGGCATTATGTACATGCTGAGTTTTCACGCCTATCTGTACCTGACGGTTTCAGAACTGCTGCTCTTTACCGTGCTGACGCCGCTCTACATTACGCTGATTTATGATCTGATGAGCGGACGTCGTCTGCGCTGGAGTTACGCCTTTAGTGCGTTACTGGCGGTGATTGGCGCGGGGATCATTCGTTACGATCAGGTGACCAGCCACTTCTGGACCGGTCTGCTGCTGGTGCAGTTGTCCAATATCAGCTTTGCCATTGGTATGGTGGGCTATAAACGTCTGATGGAGACGCGGCCAATGCCGCAGCACAACGCCTTTGCCTGGTTTTATATGGGCGCCTTTATGGTGGCTGTCGTGGCCTGGTTCATGCTGGGCAATGCGCAGAAAATGCCTGCAACCACGCTACAGTGGGGAATTCTGGTCTTTCTTGGCGTGGCGGCGTCCGGCATTGGTTACTTTATGTGGAACTACGGCGCGACCCAGGTGGATGCGGGCACGCTGGGCATCATGAACAATATGCATGTCCCTGCCGGACTGCTGGTTAACCTGGCTATCTGGCATCAACAACCTCACTGGCCAAGCTTCATCATTGGTGCGGCTGTGATAGTGGCTTCATTGTGGGTACATCGAAAGTGGGTCGTTCCGCACTCCGTACAAACGGTAGGTGATCGCAGGCGTGATTCCGCGCTGAGCGAATAAACGCTTCTGTGACCGGCTGTCGCTGCTCGCCATCACGCACGGCGGCGTACAGTCGGCTCCACAATCCATCACCCAGGGTTTTGGTCACAACCAGGCCCTGGCGTTCAAAACTCTCCACCACCCAGTGCGGTAATGCCGCGATACCCATTCTGGCTGCAACCATCTGAATCAGCAGCAAGGTGTTATCCACGCTTTTCAGCGACGGACTAACGCCTGCAGGCTGCAGAAAATGCCGCCATACATCCAGTCGACTCCGCTGTACCGGGTAAATCAGCAGCGTCTCGCTGGCCAAATCTTCCGGTGTGATTTGTGTTTTGCTGGCCAACGGATGGTCAGGCGCCAGTACCAGGCGGACTTCAAAATCAAACATCGGTGAGTAGTGCAATCCGCTGCGCGGCAGGATGTCGGAGGTTAACACAAGATCCAGCTCATCCTGCTGTAGCGCTGGTTGCGGATCGAACGTCACGCCGGATTTAAAGTCCATCTCCACCTGCGGCCAGTTGGCACGAAAATTCTCCAGCGCGGGCGTCAGCCATTGAATACAACTGTGACATTCAATCGCGATTCGCAGCCGGGTTTGCTGCGGTTCGTTGCAGGCCTGCAGCGCACGACCAATTTGCGGCAACACCTGATTGGCTAACTGCAGCAGGATTTCTCCCTGCGGCGTAAAGCGCAGAGGCTGGCTTTTACGGATAAAAAGTCGAAAGCCAAGGCGCTGCTCCAGATCGCTGAACTGGTGAGAAAGGGCGGATTGGGTCTGATGCAACGTCGCCGCTGCGGCTGCCAGAGAACCACTATTCCGCAACGCCTGGAGCGTTTTCAGGTGTTTAATCTCGATCATGAAAGTCCTTCACTTCGGCATGAACAAATTGCGCTTGAGGAATATACAGTAACCGCCAATTATGGATGTGTAAACATCTGGACGGCTAAAATCCTTCGTCTTTTAAATTTATGGTGCGTTGGCTTCGTTTCCCCACCCCAGTCACTTACTTCAGTAAGCTCCTGGGGATGAGTAAACTTGCCGCCTTCCCTAAATTCAAAATCCATAGGATTTACATATAATTAGAGGAAGAAAAATGACAATATTGAATCACACCCTCGGTTTCCCTCGCGTTGGCCTGCGTCGCGAGTTGAAGAAAGCGCAAGAAAGCTACTGGGCGGGAAATTCTTCCCGTGAAGATTTGCTGACCGTTGGCCGCGAGCTGCGTGCCCGCCACTGGGATCAGCAGAAGCAGGCGGGTGTTGACCTGCTGCCGGTGGGTGATTTTGCCTGGTACGATCACGTGCTGACCACCAGCCTGCTGCTCGGCAACGTTCCGGCTCGCCATCAAAATAAAGACGGCTCGGTCGATATCGATACCTTATTCCGCATTGGCCGTGGCCGCGCACCAACGGGTGAACCCGCGGCAGCGGCAGAAATGACCAAATGGTTTAACACCAACTATCACTACATGGTGCCAGAGTTCACTAAAGGTCAGCAGTTCAAACTGACCTGGACCCAACTGCTGGATGAGGTAGACGAAGCGCTGGCGCTCGGCCACAAGGTGAAGCCTGTGCTGCTGGGGCCGGTAACCTACCTGTGGTTGGGTAAAGTGAAAGGCGAACAGTTTGACCGCCTGAGCCTGTTGAACGACATTCTGCCGGTTTACCAGCAGGTACTGGCCGAGCTGGCGAAACGCGGTATTGAGTGGGTGCAGATTGACGAACCCGCGCTGGTACTGGAGCTGCCGCAAGTGTGGCTGGACGCCTTCAAACCTGCTTATGACGCGCTGACGGGTCAGGTGAAGTTGCTACTGACCACCTACTTCGAAGGCGTAACGCCAAACCTGGATACCATTACCGCCCTGCCGGTACAGGGGCTGCACGTTGACTTCGTGCACGGCAAAGATGATGCAACCGAGCTGCACACGCGTCTGCCAGCCGACTGGCTGCTGTCAGCGGGGCTGGTGAACGGCCGCAACGTCTGGCGTGCCGATCTCAGCGAAAAATACGCACAAATCAAAGATATCGTCGGGAAACGTAACCTGTGGGTGGCTTCTTCCTGCTCCCTGCTGCATAGCCCAATCGATCTCAGTGTGGAAACCCGCCTTGATGCAGAAGTGAAGAGCTGGTTTGCCTTCGCCCTGCAAAAGTGCGGCGAGCTGGCGCTGCTGCGCGATGCATTGAATAGCGGAGATACGGCGGCAATTGTCGAGTGGAGTGCACCGATTCAGGCTCGTCGTCACTCTACCCGCGTACACAACGCCGCAGTGGAAAAACGTCTGGCGGCAATCACCGCCCAGGACAGCCAGCGCGCTAACGCTTACCCGGTTCGTGCCGAGGCGCAACGTGCCCGCTTTAATCTGCCGGCATGGCCGACTACGACTATCGGTTCATTCCCGCAAACCACAGAAATTCGCGGCCTGCGCCTGGATTTCAAAAAGGGCAACCTGGATGCTGGTAACTATCGCACCGGAATTGCGGAACATATTAAACAGGCGATTGTTGAACAGGAACGTCTGGGTCTCGACGTGCTGGTACACGGTGAAGCCGAGCGTAATGACATGGTCGAATACTTTGGTGAACACCTGGACGGCTTCGTCTTTACCCAGAACGGTTGGGTGCAGAGCTACGGCTCTCGCTGCGTGAAACCGCCGGTGGTGATTGGCGACGTCAGCCGCCCGGAAGCGATCACCGTGGAGTGGGCGAAATATGCCCAGTCGCTGACCGACAAACCGGTAAAAGGCATGCTGACCGGTCCGGTGACCATTCTCTGCTGGTCATTCCCGCGTGAAGACGTGACGCGTGAAACCATCGCAAAGCAGATCGCGCTGGCGCTGCGTGATGAAGTGGCGGATCTGGAAGCGGCGGGTATCGGCATCATCCAGATTGATGAACCGGCACTGCGCGAAGGTTTACCACTACGTCGCAGCGACTGGGCGGCGTATCTGGAGTGGGGCGTGGAAGCCTTCCGCATTAACGCGGCGGTAGCGAAGGATGAAACCCAGATCCACACCCACATGTGTTATTGCGAGTTCAACGACATCATGGACTCCATTGCGGCGCTGGATGCGGACGTGATCACCATTGAAACCTCGCGCTCTGATATGGAGTTGCTGGAATCGTTTGAAGAGTTCGACTATCCGAACGAAATCGGGCCGGGCGTATACGATATTCACTCGCCGAACGTTCCGAGCGTGGAGTGGATTGAAGCCCTGTTGAAGAAAGCCGAGCAGCGCATTCCAGCAGAACGTCTGTGGGTGAACCCGGACTGCGGCCTGAAAACCCGCGGCTGGCCGGAAACCCGTGCCGCGCTGGCGAACATGGTCAAAGCGGCGCAGAATCTGCGTCAGGCGTAATTCATTGCCCGGGAAACGCTTGCGCTTACCCGGGGTACAGGAAATCGCAATAGTTGTAGGCCCGGTAAGGCGTCGCCACCACCGGGCAATTAACGTTTATTTCTTCCCACCGTATTGCACGAACCACTCCAGCATTCTCTGCCAACCGTCTTTCGCGGACTCTTCGTGATAGCTCGGGCGATAATCGGCGTTGAACGCATGTCCGGCATCGGGATAGACCACGATTTCCGCTTTAGCATTGGCGGCGCGTAGCGCCTGGCGCATTGTTTCAACGGTATCTTGCGGAATGCTGGTGTCCTGGCCGCCATAAAGCCCCAAAACGGGGGCGTTAAGATCGGTTGCGATATCAACGGGATGTTTTGGCGAGTTGAGGGTTTTATCACCCACCAGTTTGCCATACCACGCCACGGCCGCTTTTAACTGCGGATTATGTGCGGCATACAGCCAGGTGATGCGCCCACCCCAGCAAAATCCGGTGATCATCAACTGGTGCGCATCTCCTCCGTTGCGGGAGGCCCAGCTGGCGACGTGGTCCAGATCGGCCAGTACCTGAGAGTCAGGCACTTTGGCGACAAGGCCACTAAGCAGCGTAGGGATATCGGCAAAGTCATTGGGATCGCCTTCGCGAAAATAGAGTTCTGGTGCGATAGCCAAATACCCTTCCAGTGCCAGACGACGGCAAACGTCACGAATGTGCTCATGAATACCAAAAATCTCCTGCACGACAATGACTACGGGCAGCAGGCCATCAGTCTGTTTTGGTCGTGCGTGATACGCTGGCATATCATCGCCTTGTGAAGGTATGGACGTTACACCGGCGATAATTGCATTATCCGGGGTGTGAACCGTGGTAGACGTCGGTGGAGATACAGCAGGTGCAAAGCCAGATTGTCGTGTTGTCATGGTATTCTCCGTACCCTTAAATATTCAGCAAAAAAGCGCATTGTTAACTATAGACACATGCAACGAACCACATTGCCTTAAACGGGCTATCTTTTGTGCAGGGCTTCCTTATATCGCATCATTTATGTGATAAAGATCACTATTTAATGGTAATTGAATGCAATTGATTTACATCATAGTGATGACTGTCACGAAAATATGTTTATGCCTTCGGTAAAGTGTGTTTTTGCTTCTTCTGACAAAACCGATTCACAGAGGAGTTTTTATGTCTAAGTCTGATGTTTTTCATCTCGGCCTCACTAAGAACGATTTACAAGGGGCTACGCTTGCTATCGTCCCTGGCGACCCGGAGCGTGTGGAAAAGATCGCCGCGCTGATGGATAAGCCGGTTAAGCTGGCATCTCATCGCGAGTTCACCACCTGGCGTGCTGAGCTGGATGGTAAAGCCGTGATCGTTTGCTCTACCGGTATCGGCGGCCCGTCCACCTCTATTGCCGTAGAAGAACTGGCTCAGCTGGGCATTCGTACCTTCCTGCGTATCGGTACGACTGGCGCTATCCAGCCGCATATCAACGTGGGTGATGTACTGGTTACCACTGCATCTGTTCGTCTGGACGGTGCAAGCCTGCACTTCGCACCAATGGAATTCCCGGCCGTTGCGGACTTCGAGTGCACCACCGCGCTGGTGGAAGCGGCGAAATCTATCGGCGCCACCACTCACGTGGGGGTTACCGCGTCTTCTGACACCTTCTACCCGGGCCAGGAGCGTTATGACACTTTCTCTGGTCGCGTCGTGAGCCGTTTCAAAGGCTCAATGGAAGAGTGGCAGTCTATGGGCGTCATGAACTACGAAATGGAATCTGCTACGCTGCTGACCATGTGCGCAAGCCAGGGTCTGCGTGCCGGTATGGTCGCGGGTGTTATCGTGAACCGTACTCAGCAAGAGATCCCTAATGCGGAAACGATGAAACAAACGGAAAGCCACGCGGTGAAAATCGTGGTGGAAGCCGCGCGTCGTTTACTGTAATTCTCCCGTCTATTCAAAAAGGCCGACGCGTTCGGCCTTTTTATTTTGCGTAGTGCCTCGCAGGAAATTCCTTTTAAACTGGACGTTTATACAGCACAATTCTATTTTGTGCGGGTAAGTCGTTGCTGTAAGGGGGCGTTGTGGATATTTCAATTATGATGAGTGCCGTGTTGGCGTTAGCCGCAGGGCTACTGGTAGGGTGGCTGGCGACAAAAGCACGCGCCGATCAAATCCGCGCCGACCTCATCGAAGAGCGACGTGAACTGGATATTGCGCTAAGCGCCGCTCGCCAGCAGCTCTCGCAGGAAGCACACTGGCGTGATGAGTGCGAACTCCTCAATAACGAATTACGCAGTCTGCACAGTATCAACACCTCTCTGGAAGCCGATCTCCGTGAAGTCTCTACCCGGCTGGAAGCAACGCAACAGCATGCGGAAGATAAAATCCGCCAGATGATCAACAGCGAACAGCGTCTGAGTGAACAGTTTGAAAATCTGGCGAATCGTATTTTTGAGCACAGCAACCGCCGTGTTGATGAGCAAAATCGCCAAAGTCTGAACAGCCTGCTTGCGCCGCTTCGTGAACAACTGGACGGTTTTCGTCGCCAGGTTCAGGATAGCTTTGGTAAAGAGGCACAAGAACGCCATACCCTGGCACACGAAATTCGTAATCTCCAACAACTGAATGCGCAGATGGCGCAGGAAGCGGTAAATCTGACGCGGGCATTAAAAGGCGATAACAAAACGCAGGGTAACTGGGGAGAGGTCGTACTTACGCGGGTACTCGAAGCCTCTGGTCTGCGTGAGGGTTATGAATATGAAACCCAGGTCAGCATCGAAAACGACGCCCGTTCGCGAATGCAGCCTGATGTCATCGTTCGGCTACCGCAGGGTAAAGATGTGGTGATCGATGCGAAAATGACGCTGGTCGCCTATGAGCGCTATTTTAACGCAGAAGATGAATACACCCGCGAAAGTGCATTGCAGGAGCACATCGCCTCGGTGCGCAACCATATTCGACTACTGGGGCGCAAAGATTATCAGCAGCTTCCTGGGCTGCGTACGCTTGACTATGTGTTGATGTTTATCCCCGTTGAGCCCGCTTTTTTGCTGGCGCTCGACAGACAGCCCGAACTGATTACCGAAGCGCTTAGAAATAACATTATGCTGGTGAGCCCTACCACGCTGTTGGTGGCATTGCGCACGATCGCCAACCTGTGGCGCTACGAGCATCAGAGTCGTAATGCGCAACAAATTGCCGATCGGGCCAGCAAACTTTATGACAAGATGCGGTTGTTTGTGGATGATATGTCGGCAATAGGTCAAAGCCTGGACAAAGCCCAGGACAACTACCGACAGGCGATGAAAAAACTCTCTTCCGGTCGTGGAAACGTCCTGTCGCAGGCAGAAGCGTTTCGTAGTTTAGGCGTGGAAATTAAGCGCGAGATTAATCCTGAGCTGGCTGAACAAGCTACTACACAGGATGAAGAATACCGCTTGCGCTCGGTCCCTGAGACGCAACAAGATGCATCTTACCCCGATGATGAAGCGGTAAATCAGCAATCAAACTAGTCCATTTGGGGTAGTTGAACCCGGCAGAAGGGTAGGGCAAATTGGCCCAATCTGTTACACTTCTCGAACATTTTTTGGATGAGCAGGCACTGAGATGGTGGATAATTCACAAGAAACGACGCACTTTGGCTTTCAGACCGTCGCTAAAGAGCAGAAAGCTGACATGGTGGCCCACGTTTTTCATTCTGTGGCGTCTAAATATGACGTTATGAATGACTTAATGTCATTTGGCATTCATCGTTTGTGGAAGCGCTTCACCATTGATTGCAGTGGCGTGCGTCGCGGGCAAACCGTTCTCGATTTAGCAGGCGGTACCGGCGATCTGACGGCGAAATTCTCTCGCATGGTTGGTGAAACCGGCAAAGTTGTGCTGGCGGATATCAATGACTCAATGCTCAAAATGGGTCGCGAAAAGCTGCGTAATATTGGCGTGGTAGGTAACGTTGAGTACGTTCAGGCGAATGCGGAAGCATTACCTTTCCCTGACAACACGTTTGACTGCATCACCATCTCTTTCGGTCTGCGCAACGTAACGGATAAAGACAAGGCATTACGCTCCATGTACCGCGTATTGAAGCCGGGCGGACGTCTACTGGTGCTGGAATTCTCCAAACCCATCATCGAACCGTTGAGCAAAGCCTACGACGCATACTCTTTCCATGTTCTGCCGCGCATAGGTTCAATGGTAGCAAGCGATGCGGACAGCTACCGTTATTTGGCGGAGTCCATCCGTATGCATCCCGATCAGGACACCTTAAAAGCAATGATGCAAGATGCCGGGTTCGAAAGCGTTGATTACTACAACCTGACAGCAGGTGTCGTTGCGCTGCATCGTGGTTACAAGTTCTGACAGGAGAGTGGGGATGCCTTTAAAACCCTTAGTAACCGCAGGCGTTGAAAATCTGCTCAACACCTTTCTGTACCGTTCTCCTGCGCTGAAGTCAGCCCGAACGCGTTTACAGGGTAAGGTGCTGCGTGTTGATCTCAAAGGATTTTCAACACCGTTAGTCCTGGTATTTAGCGAGCGCCAGGTCGATGTGCTGGGGGCATGGGAAGGCGAAGCCGATTGCACCGTAATCACATATGCCAGTGTGTTACCGAAATTGCGTGACCGACAGCAACTCACCACGCTTATCCGCAGCGGTGAGCTGGAAGTCCAGGGCGATATCCAGGTAGTACAGAACTTTGTTGCGCTGGCCGATCTGGCGGAGTTGGATCCTGCAGAACTGTTAGCACCCTATACCGGCGATATCGTCGCGGAAGGGGTCAGCAAAGTCTTGCGTGGTGGAGCGAAGTTCCTGTGCCATAACTTTCAGCGCCAGCAGCGCTATGTCGCCGAAGCGATCACTGAAGAGTGGCGCATGGCTCCTGGTCCACTAGAGGTTGCATGGTTTGCTGAAGAAACGGCAGCCGTTGAGCGCGCGGTTGAATCTCTGGCCAAACGGCTGGAAAAACTGGAGGCCAAATGACGCCAGGTGAAGTACGGCGCCTTTATTTCATCATTCGCACTTTTTTAAGCTACGGTCTTGATGAACTCATCCCCAAAATGCGAATCACGCTGCCGCTTCGGTTGTGGCGTTACTCGTTGTTCTGGATGCCCAACCGACATAAAGACAAACCGCTGGGAGAAAGGCTGAGACTGGCTTTACAGGAACTCGGCCCGGTGTGGATCAAGTTTGGGCAAATGCTCTCTACCCGTCGTGACCTTTTCCCTCCGCACATCGCCGATCAGCTTGCGCTATTGCAGGATCGGGTTGCCCCGTTCGATGGGCTTAGAGCGAAAAAACAAATCGAAGAGGCCATGGGCGGGCTGTCCGTTGAGGAATGGTTTGATGATTTTGAAATCACGCCACTGGCATCTGCGTCTGTTGCTCAGGTCCACACTGCGCGATTGAAATCGAATGGCAAAGAGGTGGTGATCAAAGTTATTCGCCCGGACATACTCCCGGTCATCAAAGCGGATTTAAAACTGATCTACCGCCTGGCTCGTTGGGTTCCTCGTCTGCTGCCAGATGGACGTCGCCTGCGACCAACAGAAGTCGTCCGTGAATATGAAAAAACGTTGATCGATGAACTGAATCTGCTGCGCGAATCGGCGAACGCCATTCAGCTACGACGTAATTTTGAAGATAGTCCGATGCTGTACATCCCGGAAGTGTATTCCGACTATTGCAGTCAGAACATGATGGTGATGGAGCGCATTTACGGTATCCCGGTTTCAGATGTCACCACGCTTGAGAAGAACGGCACCAATATGAAACTGTTGGCCGAGCGTGGTGTTCAGGTCTTCTTTACTCAGGTATTCCGCGACAGCTTTTTCCATGCGGATATGCACCCCGGGAACATTTTTGTCAGTTATGAGCACCCTGAAAACCCGAAATACATTGGTATTGATTGTGGGATTGTGGGCTCTTTAAACAAAGAAGATAAGCGCTACCTGGCTGAAAACTTCATTGCGTTCTTTAACCGCGATTACCGCAAAGTTGCTGAACTGCACGTGGATTCTGGTTGGGTTCCGCCGGATACCAACGTAGAAGAGTTTGAATTTGCCATTCGTACCGTGTGCGAGCCGATTTTTGAAAAGCCGCTGGCGGAGATTTCCTTTGGTCACGTGCTGTTGAATCTGTTCAACACTGCGCGCCGCTTCAATATGGAAGTTCAGCCTCAACTGGTATTGCTCCAGAAGACGCTACTGTACGTTGAAGGTGTCGGACGACAACTCTACCCTCAGTTAGATTTGTGGAAAACGGCTAAGCCATTCCTCGAATCCTGGATTAAAGATCAGGTCGGTATTCCGGCGCTCGTTAGGGCATTTAAAGAAAAAGCACCGTTCTGGGTCGAAAAAATGCCAGAAATACCTGAACTGGTGTATGACAGTTTGCGCCAGGGCAAATATTTACAGCACAGTGTTGATAAGATTGCCCGCGAGCTTCACGCGAATCATGTACGCCAGGGACAATCCCGTTATTTATTGGGCATTGGCGCAACATTGTTGCTAAGTGGAACATTCCTGCTGGTAAGCCGCCCTGAGTGGGGGCTTATGCCGGGCTGGTTAATGGCGGGAGGCGTCATAGCCTGGTTGATCGGCTGGCGCAAAATGCGCTGAATTTTTCATCGCCCAAGGCAGGTCGTGTAACGTATACTACGGCCTTATTAATTCATCATCTATGACAGAGGAACATGTATGGGTGGTATCAGTATTTGGCAGTTGTTGATCATTGCCGTCATCGTTGTACTGCTATTTGGCACCAAGAAACTCGGCTCCATCGGTTCCGATCTTGGCGCGTCGATCAAAGGCTTCAAAAAAGCGATGGGTGATGATGAGCCTAAGCAAGATAAAACCAGCCAGGACGCTGATTTTACTGCTAAATCCATCACCGATAAGCAGGGTGAAGTGAAAAAGGAAGACGCCAAAAGCCAAGATAAAGAGCAGGTATAATCCGTGTTTGATATCGGTTTTAGCGAACTGTTATTGGTGTTCGTGATCGGCCTCATTGTTCTGGGGCCGCAACGATTACCTGTAGCGGTAAAAACGGTTGCTGGCTGGGTTCGCGCTTTGCGTTCCCTTGCAACTACTGTTCAGAATGAACTGACCCAGGAGCTTAAGCTTCAGGAGTTTCAGGACAGCCTGAAGAAAGTAGAGAAAGCAAGCCTGACAAATCTGACCCCGGAGCTGAAAGCGTCAATGGATGAGCTGCGTGAAGCGGCGGAATCGATGAAGCGTTCTTACAGCGTGCACGATCCTGAGAAAGCGAGCGATGAAGCGCACACTATCCATAATCCGGTGGTGAAAGAAGGTGAAGCGCAGCGAGAAGGGGTAACCCCTGCCGCCGCTGAAAACCAGGCCAGTTCGCCGGAGCAAAAACCGGAATCCACGGGTGCTAAAACGCCAGAGCAGACGGAAAACACTTCCGCCACGTTGATGGATGCAGAAAAGAAAGCTGCCGCACCTGTTGTCGAATCCTCCCCCTCGTCGAGTGATAAACCGTAAACATGGCTGTAGAAGATACCCAACCGCTCATTACGCATCTTATCGAGCTGCGTAAGCGACTCCTGAACTGCATTATTGCGGTTATCGTGATCTTTCTGGCGTTGGTTTACTTTGCCAACGACATTTACCATATGGTTGCGGCACCGCTGATTAAACAGATGCCGCAGGGTGCAACGATGATCGCCACCGATGTGGCCTCACCGTTCTTTACCCCTATAAAGTTAACCTTCATGGTGTCGCTGATCCTGTCAGCGCCAGTGATCCTCTACCAGGTATGGGCATTTATTGCGCCTGCTTTGTACAAACATGAACGTCGCCTGGTTGTGCCGCTGCTGGTCTCCAGCTCGTTGTTGTTCTACATCGGCATGGCATTCGCCTATTTTGTCGTCTTCCCGTTGGCGTTTGGTTTTCTGGCTAACACGGCTCCGCAAGGCGTGCAGGTATCGACGGACATTGCCAGCTATCTCAGCTTCGTAATGGCGCTATTTATGGCTTTCGGTGTCTCTTTTGAGGTCCCTGTCGCCATTGTGCTGCTATGCTGGATGGGCATTACGACACCTGAAGATTTACGTAAGAAACGACCTTACGTTGTGGTGGGAGCATTCGTCGTCGGGATGTTACTGACCCCGCCAGATGTCTTCTCGCAAACGTTGTTGGCGATACCGATGTACTGCCTGTTTGAAGTGGGCGTTTTCTTCTCTCGTTTCTATGTCGGTAAGCGACGTACGCGAGATGAGGACAACGAGGCTGAAGAAGCAAAAGAAGCCGAAGCCACCGAGAAAACAGAAGAGTAAATTCAACCGCCCGTCAGGGCGGTTGTCATATGGGAGGTAGCATGTTTGATATTGGCGTTAATTTAACCAGTTCACAATTTGCGAAAGACAGGGATGATGTTGTGGCGCGCGCCTTTGCTGCGGGCGTAAACGGTATGCTTCTGACCGGAACAAACCTGCACGAAAGCCAGCAGGCGCTGAAGTTGGCGCAACATTATCCGCATTGCTGGTCCACGGCTGGCGTGCACCCGCATGACAGTAGCCAATGGCAATCCTCAACGGAAGACGAGATTATCGCGCTGGCAAACCAGTCTGAGGTGGTCGCTATTGGCGAGTGCGGTCTGGATTTCAATCGCAATTTCTCCACGCCACAGGAGCAGGAACGTGCTTTTGAGGCACAACTGCGCATTGCCGCTGAACTGCAGATGCCGGTTTTCATGCATTGTCGGGATGCCCATGAGCGTTTTCTGACGTTGCTGGAGCCGTGGCTGGATAGTCTCCCGGGCGCGGTGCTGCACTGTTTTACCGGAACGCGGCAGGAGATGCAGGATTGTGTGGACCGAGGGCTTTATATTGGTATTACCGGCTGGGTCTGTGATGAGCGCCGTGGGATGGAACTGCGGGAACTGCTGCCGTTTATTCCGGTAGAAAGACTACTGATCGAAACCGATGCGCCTTACCTACTTCCTCGCGACTTAACGCCTAAACCGACGTCACGGCGCAATGAACCGGCGCACCTGCCACATATTCTTGAGCGTATTGCCCACTGGCGCGGAGAAGATCCTCAATGGCTGTCAGCAACCATTGATGCTAACGTCCGAACGTTGTTCGAAGTGACCTTCTAAACGGCTTAAATTTTTCGAAAACCGGTATTTTTCACGCTCTGCTTAACTTCTTTATTCAACAGGTTAAGCAGTAGCATGGAACGCGCTTCGCCATCCGGTTCGGTGAAGATCGCTTTTAGCCCCTCAAATGCCCCTTCAGTAATAATCACGCTGTCCCCTGGCTGAGGAGTTTGCGGGTCCACAATACCTTCAGGCTTGTAGATAGAAAGCTGGTGAATAACGGGAGAAGGGACGGTCGCAGGCGTCGCGCCAAAACGGACGAAATGGCTGACACCACGCGTGGCATTGATAGTGGTGGTGTGGATCACTTCCGGGTCGAACTCGACAAACATGTAATTAGGGAATAGTGGTTCACTGACTGTGGTACGTTTACCGCGCACTATTTTTTCCAGGGTGATCATAGGCGTCAGACAGTTCACCGCCTGTCTTTCCAGGTGTTCCTGGGCTCTCTGAAGTTGCCCACGTTTGCAGTACAGTAAATACCAGGATTGCATAATAACTCTTATCCGCTTGTTCTGAGCGCAAGCATAGCAAAAGCCATGCGTTAAGTTAATTATACCCACCTCAACGCAGGCTGAAACCCAATGGGTATATACGCCCGGGGCTTATATGTATCGCCAGAGTTCACGCTAATTTAACAAAAATACAGCATCACAATGATGAACGCCGTATAATGAAGCGCTTACGAAGAGGCCACAATGGACGCCATGAAATATCACGATTTACGCGACTTCCTGACGCTGCTTGAACAGCAGGGCGAGCTCAAACGCATTTCGCTTGAGGTGGATCCCCATCTGGAAATTACTGAAATTGCCGATCGCACTCTGCGTGCCGGTGGGCCTGCGTTACTGTTTGAGAATCCGAAAGGCTATTCAATGCCGGTGCTGTGTAACCTGTTTGGCACACCAAAGCGTGTTGCGATGGGGATGGGACAAGAAGATGTCTCGGCGCTACGAGAAGTCGGTAAACTGTTGGCGTTTTTGAAAGAGCCAGAGCCACCGAAAGGATTCCGCGATCTGTTTGATAAGCTGCCGCAGTTTAAGCAGGTGTTGAACATGCCGACTAAGCGGTTGCGCGGTGCGCCTTGTCAGCAAAAAATCTACTCGGGCGATGACGTTGATTTAAACCGCATTCCGATTATGACCTGCTGGCCGGAAGATGCCGCGCCGCTGATTACCTGGGGGCTCACCGTAACGCGTGGTCCGCATAAAGAGCGGCAGAATCTGGGCATCTATCGTCAGCAGCTGATTGGCAAAAACAAGCTCATTATGCGCTGGCTGTCCCATCGCGGCGGCGCGCTTGATTACCAGGAGTGGTGCGCAGCGCATCCGGGTGAACGCTTCCCGGTTTCTGTGGCGTTAGGAGCAGATCCTGCGACCATTCTGGGGGCCGTGACGCCGGTCCCTGATACATTATCCGAGTACGCATTTGCCGGGCTGTTGCGCGGAACCAAGACCGAAGTGGTTAAATGTATTTCCAACGACCTGGAAGTGCCTGCCAGCGCTGAAATCGTGCTGGAAGGGTATATTGAACCGGGCGAGCTGGCTCCGGAAGGGCCGTATGGCGATCATACCGGCTACTACAACGAAGTAGATAGCTTCCCGGTCTTTACCGTCACGCACATTACCCAGCGTGAAGATGCAATTTATCACTCTACCTATACCGGACGCCCGCCAGATGAACCCGCGGTGCTCGGCGTGGCGCTGAACGAAGTCTTCGTGCCTATTCTGCAAAAGCAGTTCCCGGAAATCGTCGATTTTTATCTACCTCCGGAAGGCTGTTCTTATCGCCTGGCCGTCGTGACGATGAAAAAACAGTACGCTGGTCATGCCAAACGCGTCATGATGGGCGTTTGGTCGTTTTTGCGTCAGTTTATGTACACCAAATTTGTTATTGTTTGCGATGATGACGTCAACGCACGCGACTGGAATGATGTGATTTGGGCAATTACTACCCGTATGGACCCGGCCCGGGATACGGTACTGGTAGAGAATACGCCAATTGATTACCTGGACTTTGCCTCGCCGGTTTCCGGCCTTGGTTCAAAAATGGGGCTGGATGCCACAAATAAATGGCCGGGCGAAACCCAACGCGAATGGGGACGTCCGATTAAAAAGGATCCTGAAGTGACTGCGCGCATTGACGCAATTTGGGATGAACTGGCCATCTTTAATGACGGCAAAAGCGCCTGAGGCGCGATCGTTTTGCCTATTGATCCGACAGAGAGAGCGCATGACAACCTTAAGCTGTAAAGTGACCTCGGTAGAAGCTATCACTGACACCGTATATCGCGTTCGTTTAGTGCCAGACGCGGCATTTTCCTTTCGTGCTGGCCAGTATTTAATGGTCGTGATGGATGAAAGGGATAAGCGTCCGTTCTCCATGGCATCAACGCCGGACGAGCAAGGATTCATTGAGCTGCATGTTGGCGCCTCTGAGCTAAATCTTTACGCCATGGCTGTGATGGACCGTATTCTGAAAGACCGGGAAATCAAGGTCGACATTCCGCATGGCGAAGCCTGGCTGCGAGATGAAGACGAGCGCCCGCTGATCCTGATTGCCGGTGGTACAGGTTTCTCTTACGTGCGTTCTATTCTGCTTACCGCGCTGGCGCGTAATCCAAATCGCGATATCACCATTTACTGGGGTGGTCGCGAGGAGAAGCATCTCTACGATCTCTCCGAGCTGGAAGCGCTGTCTGTGAACCACCCGAATCTGCGCGTTGAGCCGGTGGTGGAACAGCCTGAAGACGGCTGGCGTGGTCGTACGGGAACCGTGTTAACGGCAGTATTGCAGGATTACGGTACCCTGGCGGAGCATGATATCTACATCGCTGGTCGTTTCGAAATGGCCAAAATCGCGCGCGATCTGTTCTGTAATGAACGCAGTGCGCGTGAAGATCGCCTGTTTGGCGACGCTTTCGCGTTCATTTAAGCGCTGTGCGCCGGAGTCCTTCCGGCGCATTCCTCACCAACCTTACTTCTTCTAACAGGGTGCAAGCCCGGTCTCGTTGTTTCTCTTTTTCACCACGTTTTTTAGTAAACATGTTTTTCCTATCTATTAATCACAAAACTTAGCTTTTGTGACAGGTCTCTTTTTGTTTAGTAAACAAAATTGGCAAACTAGACGCAATCAAATTGCAAGGCGCAAACGAGGAAGACCATGAGACTCGGACTGGATATTGGCGGGACTAAAATCGAAGCGGTGGTGATTGATAACGCGGGTGAAATTGTTTACCGCGAGCGATGCGCGACACCAAAGCAGAGTTACGGTGATTTTTTCCAGGCCGTGACGGAGATGATTGCTAAGGCCAGACTGGCCGTTAATCAGCCTTTATCGGTTGGCGTTGGGGTGCCCGGTGCGGTGGATAGCGAAAGGTTAATCAAAAACTCCAACATTCTGGTGCTGAATCAGCAGGCCTTTGCGCAAGATCTTGAGCAAGCGTTAGGGATGGCTGTGCCCGTCACCAACGATGCTAACTGCTTTACGCTGTCAGAGGCGATGGACGGCAGCGGGTATGGACACAGCGTCGTTTTTGGCGTCATCCTCGGTACCGGTTGCGGCGGTGGACTATGCATCGATAACCGCTTGATCTCTGGACCTAACGCCTGCGCAGGAGAGTGGGGGCATAATGCCTTGCCGCGTTATCATGAATCCCGGGATGGGGCCGCAGTGACATGCTATTGTGGGCAGTTGAACTGCATCGAGAGCTTTATTTCTGGCAGCGGCCTGGAACGCCAGTATTTGAATCACACCGCGCAACATGCGGGTGTGCCACAAATTATGCGACAGGTAGAATCGGGTGATGCAGATGCCTGTTTGTTATGGGAACGCTATTGCGATCAACTGGCGCGTGCGTTGGCAAGCGTGGTGAATACGCTCGATCCCGATGTCATTGTGTTGGGGGGCGGGGTATCTAATATCGATTTACTGTATTCGGGTTTACAGGCGCGAGTGGCGCAGTACGTATTTGGTAAGCAGTGCCGCACACCGATAGTTCGGGCCCGTCACGGCGACAGCAGCGGCGTACGCGGCGCGGCCTGGCTGGGGGCGCAACAAGCCATAGTAGAATCAATGAGAGTGAAATGACGAAACCTGTACGTATCAGAGATATTGCCGAAGCTTGTGGTGTTTCAGTTGGTGCAGTTTCCCGCGCCCTAAAAGGGCAGCCGGGGCTGCGTGAAGACACCCGGCTGCGCATTATTTCTGTGGCGCAGCAGCAGGGTTATGATTTTTCCCGTCTGCGCACTGACAAGATCAAACGCGTCCTGTTTTTGCTTCACCGCCAGCACAATATCAGCCGGGCATTGCCGTTTTACTCTCAACTGCTGCTGGGCATAGAAGATAACTGTCGTGACCATGGTATTGCGCTGAGCTTTCTCTCCATTGGTCCAGGCGATGCAGTGAGTGAACAGGTGCTGCTGCACCAGCCTGATGCGCTGATCTGTGCCGGATTTTTTGAGCCTGAATTACTTGGCTTGCTGCAACAGATGAAGCTGCCGTTGGTGCTGGTGGATCTCTGGGCGCCGGGCCTGCCTTGCGTGAATCCGGACAACACCCAGGGCGGTTATCTGGCTACACAACATTTGATTGCACAAGGTCGCAGCCGTATTGCTTTTCTTGCCAGCACGCTTGCGCACTACAGCATCCGTCAGCGCGAGAAGGGTTACCGTCAGGCATTGTATGAGGCCCGTTTGCTGATGCCGCCAGAGTATGAAGCCATTGCGCCGCCGCTGCTGGATACCGAGCAATCTTTGGGGGAGGCGGTGAATGAATTGCTCAGTCTGCCAGAGCCGCCCGACGCTATTTTTGCCTATAACGATGCGGCAGCGCTGGTTGTTCAACGGGTGTGTGCGCAGCAGGGTATACGTATCCCGGAAGATCTTGCGCTGGTTGGGTTTGATGATATCGATGCTGCGGCCTGGTCACATCCACCACTCACCACCATTGCGGTTGATAAACAACAATTGGGGCGTGAAGCGCTGCGTTTATTGCTGGAAGAAAATCAGGAAGAGAATCTGCTGTTGCCGGTGCAGTTAGTGGTACGTGGTAGTTCAGAGAAATAAAAAACCCGCCCCTGACAGGCGGGAAGAACGGCAACTAAATTGTTATACAATGGCATTTGTGTTGTAGGCCGGATAAGACGTATCAGCGTCGCCATCCGGCATAGTCGCCGGGGGCGCTTCGCTTGCCCGGCCTACAATAAGTCACATGCTTTGATTAAACTCGCTCAAATACCGTCGCGATGCCCTGGCCTAACCCGATACACATTGTCGCCAGGCCAAACTGTACGTCTTTACGTTCCATCAGATTGAGCAGGGTGGTGCTGATACGCGCCCCAGAGCAACCCAACGGATGGCCCAAAGCGATCGCCCCGCCGTTGAGGTTGATCTTCTCATCGATCTGCTCCATCAGCCCCAGATCTTTAATGCACGGCAGGATCTGAGCGGCAAAGGCTTCGTTCATCTCAAACAAACCGATATCGCTGGTGGAGAGTCCCGCTTTTTTCAGCGCCAGTTTTGAGGCCGGAACCGGACCATAACCCATAATTGAAGGGTCGCAACCAACAACAGCCATCGAACGAATACGGGCACGCGGCGTCAGACCCAGCTCACGGGCGCGGCTTTCGCTCATGACCAGCATCGCCGCTGCGCCGTCGGAGAGCGCGGAGGAGGTACCGGCAGTGACCGTTCCGCTAACCGGATCGAACGCCGGGCGCAGGGTGGAGAGCGCTTCAACGGTTGTCTCCGGACGGATAACCTCATCGTAGTTAAACTGCTTCAGTACGCCGTCGGCATCATGGCCGCCGGTCGGGATGATTTCGTTTTTAAATGCGCCAGACTGTGTTGCAGCCCAGGCGCGAGCATGTGAACGTGCGGCGAAAGCATCCTGCATTTCACGGCTGATGCCGTGCATGCGAGAGAGCATTTCCGCAGTCAGACCCATCATTCCCGCGGCTTTTGCCACGTTGCGGCTCATGCCAGGATGGAAATCAACGCCGTGGCTCATTGGTACATGGCCCATATGCTCCACGCCGCCAATCAAGCACGCCTGAGCATCGCCGGTCATGATCATGCGTGCCGCGTCGTGCAGCGCCTGCATTGATGAACCGCACAGGCGGTTGACCGTGACGGCTGGAACGGAGTGCGGAACTTCCGCCAGCAGCGCGGCGTTACGGGCGATGTTGAAACCCTGCTCCAGCGTTTGCTGCACACAGCCCCAGTAAATATCATCAAGCGCGGATGGCTCCAGCGCAGGATTTCGCGCCAGCAGGCTACGCATTAAGTGTGCGGAGAGATCTTCTGCCCGCACGTTACGAAACGCGCCCCCTTTCGAACGGCCCATCGGGGTACGGATCGCATCAACAATTACAACCTGTTCCATTGTGACTCCTTAAGCCGTTTTCAGGCTGCCAACCGGGCGGGCAGGCTCAACCTGGGGATAATACGGTTCGTTATGGCGCGCCTTATCACGCAGACCAGCCGGAACTTCATACAGCGCTCCGAGGTGCTGATACTGCTGGGCCATATCGAGATACTTCGCGCTGCCGAGCGTATCCAGCCAGCGGAACGCGCCGCCGTGGAACGGAGGGAAGCCCAGGCCATACACCAGCGCCATGTCGGCTTCTGCCGGGCTGGCGATAATGCCTTCTTCCAGACAACGCACCACTTCGTTGACCATTGGGATCATCATGCGAGCGATAATCTCTTCATCACTGAAGTCGCGTTTCGGCTGGCTGACTTCTGCCAGCAGATCGTCAACGGTGGCATCCTCTTCTTTCTTCGGCTTGCCCTTGTTGTCTTCTTTATAACGCCAGAATCCAAGACCGTTTTTCTGTCCGAAACGGTTCGCATCAAACAGGGCGTCTATCGCGTCGCGATAATCTTTCTGCATACGCTGAGGGAAGCCTGCGGACATCACTGCCTGCGCGTGATGTGCGGTATCAATTCCCACCACGTCCAGCAGATAAGCCGGGCCCATCGGCCAGCCAAACTGTTTTTCCATGACTTTGTCGACTTTGCGGAAATCCGCCCCATCGCGCAGCAGCTGGCTGAAACCGGCAAAATACGGGAACAGCACGCGGTTCACGAAGAAACCGGGGCAGTCGTTGACCACAATTGGGGTTTTGCCCATCTGGCTTGCCCAAGCGACAACTTTGGCGATGGTTTCATCCGAGCTTTTCTCGCCGCGAATAATCTCAACCAGTGGCATGCGGTGTACTGGGTTAAAGAAGTGCATCCCACAGAAGTTTTCCGGGCGCTTGAGCGCGCTGGCCAGCTCGTTGATTGGGATGGTGGAGGTATTTGAAGCCAGTACGGTGTCCGGGCGTACCTGATCTTCGGTTTCTGCCAGTACCGCTTTTTTCACTTTCGGGTTTTCCACGACAGCTTCAACCACCACGTCCACACGCTCAAAACCGCTATAGTCGAGGGTTGGATGAATAGTGGAAATCACACCCGCCATTTTCAGACCGTCAATTTTGCCGCGCTCAAGCTGTTTGTTCAGCAGCTTGGCCGCTTCGGTCATGCCCAGCGTTAATGATTTGTCGTTGATATCTTTCATGACAACCGGCACGCCTTTCCAGGCTGACTGGTAAGCGATGCCGCCGCCCATAATGCCCGCGCCCAGCACCGCAGCTTGCTTCGGTGCTTCAATATTTTTGGTGAGTTTTTTGGCTTTGGCTTTGACGAACTGATCGTTAAGGAAGATCCCAACCAGCGCGCGAGCTTCACTGGTGTGCGCCAGTGGAACAAAGCTTTTATTTTCCAGATTCAGCGCTTCTTCGCGGCCAAAACGGGCCGCTGCTTCAATGGTTTTTACCGCGGTAATCGGCGCGGGATAATGCTTCCCTGCCGTCTGTGCCACCATGCCTTTAGCGATGGTAAAGCTCATAGCCGCTTCAATTTTGCTGAGTTTCAACGGCTCCAGCTTCGGCTGACGTTTGGCCTTCCAGTCGAGGTCGCCGTTAATCGCCTGACGTAATACTGTGATCGCGCCATCAAGCAGTTTGTCTTGCTTCACTACGCCATCGACCAGGCCGATTTTTAGCGCCTGCTCAGCACCAACATCCTTACCTGCCGCAATAATTTCCAGCGCGCTGTCCGCACCCAGCATACGTGGCATACGCACGGAGCCGCCAAAGCCCGGCATAATGCCCAGCTTGGTTTCCGGCAGGCCAATGCGCAGGTCCGGCGTTGCCAGACGATAATCGGTTGCCAGAACACACTCGCAGCCGCCACCCAGCGCGTAGCCGTTTACTGCTGACAGGGTCGGAACAGGCAGATCTTCGAGGCGATTAAAGACGCTGTTGGCAAAATGCAGCCACTGGCTCAGTTGTTCTTCAGGCACGAGGAACAGTGAAAGGAATTCGGTGATATCGGCACCAACAATAAAGGCTGCTTTGTTAGAACGCAGCAGCAGCCCTTTTAAATTCGGTTGTTTTTCCAGCACATCAAGCGCATGGCCCAGGCTGGCAACGGTGGCCGTGTCGAGTTTATTGACCGAACCAGGGGCATCGAACACCAGTTCGGCGATGCCATCTTCCAGCCAGTCGAGGTACAGGGTGTCGCCTTTGTAAAGCATGTCAGTCTCCTGAATCCGCAAGGTGATCTGGTCATACCAGATAAATCGAAGTGTGTGTTTTATGTTAATAAAATGCAAATGAATGATTAAAGAAATGACGATTCGATCACGCTCGGCAGAAATCACGCACTCACAAAGCGATGTGCTAAGATGCGGAGACTTGAGGTCAAAAAACAGAAGGATAGAAAATGGAATCGCTGGCCGCACTCTATAAAAATCATATCGTTACCTTACAGGAACGGACGCGCGACGCGCTGGATCGCTTCAAACTGGATGCGTTACTTATTCACTCTGGCGAACTTGTTAACGTCTTTCTCGACGATCATCCATATCCGTTTAAGGTCAATCCACAATTTAAAGCCTGGGTGCCTGTAACACAGGTTCCTAACTGCTGGTTGCTGGTGGATGGCGTAAACAAGCCGAAACTGTGGTTCTACCTGCCGGTCGATTACTGGCACAACGTTGAGCCGCTACCAACCTCTTTCTGGACGGAAGAAATCGAGATCATCGCGCTGCCGAAAGCGGATGGTATCGGTAGCCAACTGCCTGCTGCTCGAGGCAATATTGGTTATATCGGCCCGGTTCCGGAACGTGCGCTGCAACTGGACATCGCGGCCAGCAACATCAACCCGAAAGGGGTGATCGACTACCTGCATTATTACCGCGCCTATAAAACGGAATACGAACTGGCCTGTATGCGCGAAGCGCAGAAAATGGCGGTAAATGGACACCGTGCCGCAGAAGAAGCGTTCCGTTCCGGAATGAGCGAGTTTGACATCAACCTCGCTTACCTGACTGCCACCGGTCACCGCGACACCGACGTGCCATACAGCAACATCGTGGCGCTTAACGAGCATGCTTCGGTTCTTCATTATACCAAGCTGGATCATCAGGCACCGTCTGAAATCCGCAGCTTCCTGCTCGACGCTGGTGCGGAATACAACGGCTATGCGGCAGACCTGACGCGTACCTGGTCGGCGAAAAACGACAACGACTATGCGCATCTGGTGAAAGACGTTAACGACGAAGAGCTGGCGCTGATTGCCACCATGAAAGCAGGCACCAGCTACGTGGATTATCACATTCAGTTCCATCAGCGTATCGCGAAGCTGCTGCGTAAGCATCAAATCATCACCGGTATGAGTGAAGAAGCGATGGTGGAAAACGATCTTACCGGGCCGTTTATGCCGCACGGTATTGGTCACCCGCTGGGTCTGCAGGTGCATGATGTCGCAGGCTTTATGCAGGATGACAGCGGTACTCATCTGGCCGCGCCGTCGAAGTATCCTTACCTGCGTTGCACCCGCGTACTGCAACCAGGCATGGTTCTGACCATCGAACCGGGCATTTACTTCATTGAATCTCTGTTGGCACCGTGGCGTGAAGGACAGTTCAGCAAGCACTTCAACTGGCAGAAAATTGAAGCACTGAAACCGTTCGGCGGTATTCGTATTGAAGACAACGTGGTGGTCCACGAAAACAATATCGAAAACATGACGCGGGATTTGAAACTGGCGTAATGGACAGTTGGTTAATCCCTGCGGCGCCGGTTAGCGTCGTCGAAGAGATCAAAAAAAGCCGCTTCATTACGCTGCTCGCCCATACGGACGGCGTAGAAGCGGCAAAGGCGTTTGTTGAGTCAGTCAAAGCGGAACACCCGGACGCCCGCCACCATTGTGTGGCGTGGGTGGCGGGTGCGCCCAATGACTCGCAGCAGCTAGGGTTTTCAGACGATGGCGAACCGGCGGGTACGGCAGGTAAACCGATGCTTGCGCAGCTGATGGGGAGCGGTGTCGGCGAGATTACCGCTGTAGTCGTGCGCTACTACGGCGGTATCCTTCTCGGTACTGGAGGGTTGGTAAAAGCCTACGGTGGTGGTGTGAATCAGGCGTTGCGCCAGTTAACGACACAGCGCAAGACGCCATTAACCGAATATACTTTGCAGTGTGAGTACGGTCAGCTGGCAGGCATTGAAGCCTTGCTGGGGCAGTTTGACGGTAAAGTCGTTGCCAGTGATTACCAGGCTTTTGTTCGGCTCAGGGTGGCGCTTCCTTTTGCCAAAGTGGATGAGTTTTCGGCAAAACTGGCGGATTTTAGTCGTGGTTCATTGCAATTGTTAGCGATTGAAGAATAATCCCCACCTCATTTTAAAGAACTAAGGAAGCGGCAGAGATGCATTTTCGCGCCATCACCCGAATCGTTGGACTACTGGTCATCTTATTCTCGGGGACAATGATTATCCCCGGACTGGTAGCGCTCATCTACCGCGATGGGGCAGGGCGTGCATTCACCCAAACTTTCTTCGTTGCTCTGGCGATCGGCTCCATGCTGTGGTGGCCAAACCGTAAAGAGAAGGGTGAACTGAAATCGCGCGAAGGATTTCTGATTGTCGTTTTGTTCTGGACCGTTCTGGGCAGTGTGGGTGCGCTACCGTTCATCTTTGCGGAAAGCCCTAACCTAACGATAACCGACGCTTTTTTTGAATCCTTTTCCGGATTAACCACTACAGGTGCGACGACGCTGGTGGGGCTGGATTCATTGCCACACGCGATTCTCTTTTATCGCCAGATGCTGCAATGGTTCGGCGGGATGGGGATCATCGTGCTGGCGGTGGCTATCCTGCCTATTCTTGGCGTTGGTGGGATGCAGCTCTATCGTGCAGAAATGCCGGGGCCGCTGAAAGATAATAAAATGCGCCCGCGTATTGCCGAAACGGCGAAAACGCTATGGCTAATCTATGTATTACTGACGGTGGCGTGCGCGCTGGCGCTATGGTTTGCCGGGATGCCCGCGTTTGACGCCATTGGGCACAGTTTTGCCACAATCGCCATCGGTGGTTTTTCCACACACGATGCCAGTGTGGGGTATTTCGACAGTCCCACGATTAACACCATCATTGCTATCTTCTTGCTGATCTCCGGTTGTAACTATGGTCTGCACTTCTCTTTATTAAGTGGGCGTAGTCTGAAGGTCTACTGGCGGGATCCGGAATTCCGCATGTTTATCGGCGTGCAGTTGACGCTGGTGGCAGTCTGTACGCTGGTGCTATGGATACACAATACCTATGGCTCGGCGCTCACGACGATCAACCAGGCCTTTTTCCAGGTGGTATCGATGGCGACGACCGCCGGGTTTACTACGGACAGTATTGCCCGCTGGCCGCTGTTTCTGCCAGTGCTGTTGCTGTGTTCTGCTTTTATCGGCGGCTGTGCCGGGTCGACGGGCGGTGGCTTGAAGGTGATTCGTATCCTGCTGCTGTTTAAGCAGGGTAACCGCGAATTGAAACGACTGGTCCATCCGAATGCGGTTTACAGTATCAAACTGGGTAACCGTGCGTTGCCGGAGCGAATTCTTGAAGCCGTATGGGGATTCTTCTCTGCCTATGCGCTGGTCTTTATTATCAGTATGCTGGCGATTATTGCGACCGGTGTTGATGACTTCTCCGCGTTTGCCTCCGTAGTGGCAACGTTGAATAACCTGGGGCCTGGACTGGGGGTTGTCGCCGACAACTTTGCCAGTATGAACCCTGTGGCGAAGTGGATCCTGATTGCCAATATGCTGTTTGGTCGTCTGGAGGTCTTTACTCTGCTGGTGCTCTTTACCCCTACCTTCTGGCGTGAATAATGGAGTAACACGTGAAAACACTGATTCTTTTTTCTTCCCGGGACGGACAAACGCGTGAAATCGCTGAATATCTGGCTTCTGAACTCAAAGAGCTGGGCGTTTGGGCAGATGTTGTTAATTTGCATCGTACCGCGGAGCCGGACTGGCAAAATTATGACAGCGTGGTAATTGGCGCCTCGATTCGCTACGGTCATTACCATGCTGCTTTTCAGGAGTTTGTGAAAAAGCATGCCACACGGCTGAATTCGATGCCGAGCGCGTTCTACTCCGTAAACCTCGTAGCCCGTAAGCCGGAGAAACGTACGCCGCAAACCAACAGCTATGCGCGTAAGTTCCTGATGAGTTCGCCGTGGCGACCAGACCACAGTGCAGTTATTGCGGGTGCTTTGCTGTATCCACGCTATCGCTGGTATGACCGCGTTATGATCCAACTGATAATGAAGATGTCAGGTGGTGAAACGGATACGAATAAAGAAGTGGTGTATACCGATTGGGAACAGGTTGCGAGATTCGCGCGGGAAATAGCCCAATTAACCAACAAAGCGTTGTTAAAATAAGCGCAAAGAATAAAAAATACGCACTCGGAAGATTATTTTAAATTTCCCCTTGTCAGCCTGAAATAACTCCCTATAATGCGCCTCCACTGAC